>JANQNF010000020.1 GCA_028279705.1 archaeon | reverse complement strand
CGCAAGGGTGAAACTCAAAAGAATTGACGGGGGCCCGCACAAGCAGTGGAGCATGTGGTTTAATTCGATGCAACGCGAAGAACCTTACCTAGACTTGACATGCAGATCGATATACTAGAGATATTATAGCCCGCAAGGGGATCTGTGCAGGTGCTGCATGGCTGTCGTCAGCTCGTGCCGTGAGGTGTTGGGTTAAGTCCCGCAACGAGCACAACCCTTATCGTTAGTTGCCAACAGTTCGGCTGGGGACTCTAGCGAGACTGCCTAGGTTAACTAGGAGGAAGGTGAGGATGACGTCAAGTCAGCATGGCCCTTATGTCTAGGGCTACACACGTGCTACAATGGCAGGCACAGAGGGCAGCGAAGCCGTGAGGTGGAGCAAATCCCAGAAAGCCTGTCTCAGTTCGGATTGTAGTCTGCAATTTGACTACATGAAGCTGGAATTGCTAGTAATGGCGTGTCAGCAATAACGCCGTGAATACGTTCTCGGGCCTTGTACACACCGCCCGTCACATCATGGAAGTTGGTCTTACCCGTAGTCACTGACTTAACCGCAAGGGAAGAGGTGCCGAAGGTGAGGCCGATGACTGGGATGAAGTCGTAACAAGGTAGCCCTACCGGAAGGTGGGGCTGGATCACCTCCTTTAAGGACGAGATTTGAGCTTAGGCTTAAATAGTTCTAAGGTTGAGACAAGCTTGGCTTAAATATCTTTTCTTTTTCTACTGTCAATTTCTTGATTGGGGGCTTAGCTTAGCTGGTAGAGCGTCTGATTTGCATTCAGAAGGTCAGGAGTTCGACTCTCCTAGCCTCCATTGAATCGCGGTTATAGCTCAGTTGGTTAGAGCGCGACACTGATAATGTCGAGGTCCCAAGTTCAAGTCTTGGTAACCGCAAATCTTACATATAGTAAGTATTGTTATCTTGACAGACATATAGATAAGTAAGCAAGTAAAGAATTAAAGAGTAAATAAGCATATAAGTTAGCCGATGTTTAAATCGATAGTTTAAAAAAGTGATCAAGTTACTAAGAGCTATTGGAGAATGTCTTGGCATTGACAGGCGAAGAAGGACGCGCCAACCTGCGAAAAGCCTCGGGGAGTCGGAAAGAGACTTAGATCCGGGGGTATCCGAATGGAGGAATCCGATAGAAAAAACTTCTATCATGCATATCTGAATACATAGGGTATGTAGGCGAACCCACCGAAGTGAGACATCTCAGTAAGTGGAGGAAAAGAAATCAAATAGAGATTCCCAAAGTAGCGGCGAGCGAAATGGGAAAAGCCCAAACCATAATATTAATATTATGGGGTTATAGGGCTGGCGCTATAGTACTTTAAGTTCTAGCAGAAGCAACTGGGAAGTTGCGCCAAAGAAGGTGAAAGCCCTGTAAGCGAAAGGATAAGAAGACTTAGCCAGTACCTGAGTAGGACCGGACACGTGAAACCCGGCCTGAATTAAGAGGGACCACCCTCTAAGGCTAAATACTAGTCAATGACCGATAGAGGACAAGTACCGTGAGGGAAAGATGAAAAGAACCCCTGTTAGGGGAGTGAAATAGAACCTGAAACCAATAGCTTACAAGCGGTCAGAGGCCAATGTCCCTTTCAGGGAAAAGGCTGATGGCGTGCCTTTTGCATGATGAGCCAGCGAGTTATGGTATACGGCAAGGCTAAGGATCTTTCGATCCGGATCCGAAGTGAAAGCAAGCGTTAAAAGCGCGTTAAGTCGTATGGTATAAACACGAAGCCAAGTGATCTATCCATGACCAGGTTGAAGCTGGGGTAACACCCATTGGAGGACCGAACCAGTTGATGTTGAAAAATCTTTGGATGAGTTGTGGATAGGGGTGAAAGGCCAATCAAACTTGGAAATATCTTGTTCTCTCCGAAATAACTTTAGGGTTAGCCTCGATGATAAATTATTGGGGGTAGAGCACTGACTCCACGCGGGTCCCTACCGGGATACCAAAGGGAATCAAACTCCGAATACCAATAATATAGTCGGGAGATAGACAGTGGGGGATAAGCTTCATTGTCGAGAGGGGAACAGCCCAGATCGTCGATTAAGGCCCCAAATTCTATGCTAAGTGTGTAAGGAAGTGAAGTTTCAAAGACAGTTGGGATGTTGGCTTAGAGGCAGCAACCATTTAAAGAGTGCGTAACAGCTCACCAATC
>JANQNF010000015.1 GCA_028279705.1 archaeon | reverse complement strand
TTCTTCCTCTGGTGTCATAGGAAATTCTCGATCTATACACTCAATAACAAGATCTCCACTCTGCTGCGGATTTAGTAGGCCCATGTGTTTTGGTGAGCCCCAGTCCCCACATCGCCATTCCAATTGCGGCTCTTTGAGGAAAGACACAAATTCACTATGTGTCCGAGCTGGCGGCATCACAGCTCCCACCTGGCTATTATGGGGGTTGCTAGCTGCTTTGCTAGCTTCCTCCTTTTCCATCGCAGCTTTTCTTTCCAGTTGTTCCAACTTTTCAGCTTCTAACTTTTCAAGACGTTTCAACGCTTCGTCTATGACAGGACAACTAGACTTGTAATGTCCTTTCTCCTTGCAGTGATTACAGATGACATTCTGGCGCTTCTGTCGCCTGTCCTCCTCTGTAAACACTTTCTCCGCAGCTCTATCTTCCTTTGTCGGTTCGGTCAGCTTACGTTCCTGTTTGACACCTTGCTTATGAACAAACTTCTGGAATGCTGAACCAGAACCTCTTTCAGCCTCTCGCTTAGCGCGCTCCCGAAACTGTTCCTCCCGAGTCGGGGCACTCACCAGTGGTGCTACAGTAGCCTGTTCATCCTCACCTTCACCAGAGTCCTCACTGACATCCAGTTGCGTTACTTCACGCGCGGAGGATTTAAATCTACCCGCAGCATCCCGCGAATTCGCCATAAACTTCCGAGTCGTAGTCTGCTTTTTGTACGTGTCTAAACTTTCTAAAAATCTCCCATAAGACAAATATGCCGACAACGAATGCTCCGTCGCATTTTTGACCATTTCTTGTCTCCAATAGTCAGACATTGAACGCAAAAAACAATCCGCCGCCAATTCATCCTTCATATTCCAGTCCAAAGCTGGATACGCCAAAGTAAATGCTTTCTGAATCCTCGTGGCAAACTTTGCCAACGGTTCTCCTGGCTCCCTACTCAACTCTGCCAACTCATGGGCTGCAGAGCGAGGATTTTTCTTCGCACGAAACATTCGTGTTAACTCACCCTTAACTTCTAGGTAAGTTATGCCAGGTTCATTCTTCAATAAATTCCTTGCTGCCATCTGTGGTGCTCCCGACAGATATTTGACTAGCAAGTTTATCATCAATGACGGAGCAGTTATATCGGACGCCACTGCAAACAATTCAAAAGCTTCGATGAAATTCTCCCAGTCTTCACCCGTTTTATCTTCAGAAAACACTGGTGGAAACTGTTTCTGATAAATCCGTTTGACATGATTCGAACTTCGAGCAATTTGGCCTACTAACTCGCAATACCCCACCGGCTCAGGCGCCTCCATAATAGGCATAGGCTCTCTTGGTTCTCTCCTTCCTGGCCGTGGTAGATACAACTGTTCGAATGGTCCCTGGGGTTGCCTAGGCCTACCCGGTCTAGGTCTCCTAGGTGGCCTCTCGATCTCTACGTCAGACTCGTCAGATTCTACATCTAACTGCTGGAATTCTTGTACAGGGATGGTCCGACGAGGTGGTCCTTGGTGAAAGTACTGATCTCTCACCTCTGCACCTCGACGCTGTGCGCCAAAATGTGCAGCCATCCATCTTTCCTGACGTCGCTGACTTGCACTCAGTTCCGCCATCACTTGCTCCAGTGTGGTCATTTTCTGACATAAATCTATAACTATGGGCCCTTCTTCCGACTGAGGGCCACTTCTTCTAGTTTGCTTACTGGCTGCAGGCTTTTTTGCAATAACCTCTTCATCCTGTCTTTCGGAATCTTTAAGTTTGCCTGCAGCTTCTACGTCACGCTGGAACTGTGCAATAGGATTATCTGGTGTCTGATCTGACGGGTTTTGACATAAACCCCTATCAGCTGCATCCAAAATGTTTCGCTGTTCATCAGTAGTTAAAGGAGGTACATCGAAAGTTTCCCTCCTATTAGTTGGTACTCTTAGAGATGATCCAGTGGCCTTCTGCTTCTTTGGACGTACC
>JANQNF010000004.1 GCA_028279705.1 archaeon | reverse complement strand
GCACTTCACTTTATCGTCTATTCCATACTACGTCTGTGTTTGTTTGAACGTGTTGTATTTGTCCCAAAGTATACAACGCGGATCCACTCAGTTTGGCTGTACCGAAGTACAACCGCTGGTTGTAGAAGCGCAGTGGAAAGCCGTTGTACTAACCGTTGTCAAGCCAAGCATTTGCTAAGCAAAAATAAACAAGTTGCTTGGGTCCGTAATTTTCATGGGCGAAGCCGGGTTTCCCTGGAATATAGCTACATCGCTTCCTTACGGGATTTGCGCTGCCACGCTTGGTGCATCCTCCCTAGGATTTGTGCTGCCAAGTTTGGCAAAAATTCGAAAGTTTGTGTACCTTTTTGAACGTGTTACGGCATGTTTGGCTTGACAACAGTTTCGTTGCGTGACTTGAGTAACAACTAGGGTGACATCCCGAGTTGCAAAGACACAGCAAAAGTCACGTGCGGTATTACGCAACGGACTCGTCACCGTGACGCCGTCTGACAAAGTCACCTCAAAATGTTGCTGAAGTACCGAAAATTTGCAGTTTTGCTCTTGAAAAAGCGAAATTTCGTGATTATTTTGTTGCTGAAGTCACAAATCGCGTTACTGAAGTCACAAGAGGTCACCAAATGTTGCGGATTTTCGCTCCTCATGAAATCTTGGATCTTTCAACTAAGGACGACACGCTTATGTACGGAAAAAAGGCAGACGCTTGCTCTCCTCATTGATACATTTCTCTCGGTCTGACGGCTTCTGGTGTCTGCACCCGCCGACACCGAAGTGAGGTGTCTAGAGAGCACGAAATCGTTCCCTAGCAGAGATCTATTGCCGTCGGTGGTATCATCGTTCGCGCCTTTCCGATAGCTACAAGGATCACTGTTTACGTTACACGTTTGATGATCTCTCTGCTCCGTACGACGTCATTTATACCATGTGACTTATGTTGCTAAAGTCACCGGCCTCCCGGGGATATGAATTTATGTAAAAATATTGCCGAATCGCATGGAGGACTTGC
>JANQNF010000061.1 GCA_028279705.1 archaeon | reverse complement strand
CAGGAGCCAACAAATCTTCAGCAGCAAACCTGAATACTCCAACTTCACAATCGACACTGAAGGTCATGTAGCCGAAACAATATGCTGGGTCATCTGGGCAAACGACACTTCAGGAAACCTCAACGCTACAATGAGTACGACCGACCACTGCTTCGATGTCACCGACGTCACACCTCCGGGACTTCAGATAAACTCTCCAGGCAACAGGAGCGGTGACAACGACGGTGACGTGACATTCGAATATATAGTGACCGAAACTGGACCGATAGCAAACTGTAGCCTCATATTCGACGGGTCCCTTGACCAGACCAACCACAGCGTCATAAAGGGCCAGCCTCAGCACTTCCAGAAAACCGGACTCACCGTTGACAGATACGAATGGAGCATAGAGTGCTGGAACGACCAGGCACTGGAGAACCAAAGCGACACCAGATACTTCGACGTCATACTGACAACTGACTTCTCCGGAGACACTACTAACTTCACACTCGAAAATGATACAGAAGACATAGAAAATCTCACACTCGAAATCCCATCCTCCGGCAAGATAGTCTACAACGAGAGCGTCAACTTAAGCTTTGGTGCAGACATAAACACACTAGTATCCATCACAAGCAACCTGATAACAGTGGACGTTTCATCCGAAACGCGTCTTAACGAGTCTGCCTCACTTTACCTTTACGGACTGCCGTATGAACAGACACCCGTAGTCCTGAGAGACGGCCTCGTCTGCACTGACATATGTACAATAGACTCTTACCTTTCAGGAAACTTCAACTTCACTGTCGAATACTTCAGCATCAACTATTCCGCAGTAGAGAACACAGAGATCGATATCTGGGACAGCAGCGATCCTGAGGGCGGGCAGCATGATGTTTACGTAGAGAATTCCGCAGTTTTCTATGCCAATTATACTAACAAGACTTCCGACGATCCTGCTAATGGAAGCGTAACATACTGTAACATAACATTCAATCTTACTTCCGGGTGGAGCACTCCGGCTTCCATGTCATATAATGAAACAAGTGGACTTTACGAATACACTGGCGTCATGCCGGAATCTGGAACAATGATATGGAACGTGTCATGCAACGGTTCGGTAGATGGCCATGAACCACTCAACGTTTCGGATGATATATTGGTACTCAAGACAGGCGGCAGGGTCATGGTCGGCGAGTGGGGCAGGGCCGTCAACATAACAGAAAGCTGGTCACACGTCGATTTCAAGCACGAATTCGACGACATCCCGGCAGTCATCCACAGGACAGAGTACGACTACGACTACACCGACGTTGCATGCGGTACAAGAATAGACAATGTCACCACCACAGGCTTTGAGATAAGGTCGGAATCATGGGACGGTCCAGGCGGGACCTGTGACGACACATGCCCGTCAGAAGGCGTGCATGCCTACTGGATGGCAATGGAGAAGGGCATACATAACATCACGGATAACGACAACAACAATTCAAGGATGGTCGAAGTCGCAAACTTCACAATGGAAAGCTCGTCTTGTGCAAACGACGACGACTGGACGCACACAGCAAACCAGAGAACATTCACCTACCCGTGGACATACAGGCCACTTCTGTTCCCAGCAGTGCAGACGGCAAACGATGCAGACAGGATAATATGGTATGTGCACGAATGTACAAGTGTCTCAAGCAATGCCTATAACAATACGTGTGCAGAGATAGGACTCAGCGGCATGGAATATACCGGCACCGGAGGTGACTGCGGCGGTAACCTGGATGTGTGCAGCTGGCACACATCTGACGAGGAAGGTGCATATATTGCATGGGAGATTGCAAACACTTACGGAACAGAGTCATGCTACACTTTCAATACAGGAAACGGAACGCACACTTACACGTACGAGCTGTGCTGGGAAAGCGACAGTGTACGAGGTCCCGGTGACGACCCATATGACATAGAGAACTATTATGTCACGCTCGACCAGAACTACACTGATGGTGCATGCATAGCTTCCAATTCGGAAATTGACGGTTCGCATGGTGTCTTCCCAGTACTCGACTATGACGCAGGAAGCAATGTGTGCCACTTCCTTGCAGAAGAAGACCAGAACTCTGACTCAGAAAGGGCACATACGCCAGAACCATTCTTGGCAATATTCTTCAACGAGTCCAGCGGCTTCATGTTCTCAAACAATACAGCAGACAGCACGCCGGCACTTTCAGCTGGTGCAGGATTTGCCGGCAGCCCGTCCATAGAATTCAACACAAGTATAATAATAGAGGGCAACTGCACGGAGACTACTGGGTACACGTATGCAAATAACGTCTACATAACACTTCAGGACAATTCAAGCGGCACATGGCAAGATTCTTCGACAACACAATCCAGCGTATACAGTAACGAAAGTATATATTACATAGGAAACGTGTCTTTCATGGACACAACTGAGAACTACCAGTTCAACGTAACAGGGAGGGATCATGGCCAGTACTACTTCAGGACGGTCTGCAACAGTTCAAACGCAAACGACGCTTATTCACAGGAACTCACACTGGATGTTTATGACCAGAACGCACCTAAGTGGTCAAACGTCGGGGCAAACAACGTAACCCCTGCTGTCGATGACTGGGTGGATTTCTACGCATACTGGACAGATGATTACAGCCTGTCCTCCTGGATATTCTCATGGAACGCCACGGTCGATGACAGCTGGGAGAACAGGACTTCGGTGACGTTCTACGGCAAGGGCAACTGGTCAAACATAACACTCCAGATACCTTCACACTCCTCAGGAAAGAACATAGGATACATATTCTATGCAAACGACAGCTACGGCAACCTGAACGCAACGGAAACTTACAACATAACGGTCCAGGGAATCGCCGACAGCGAACCGCCACAGGTAAACTGGTTCGATGCGAACGCGAGCATCGCTGGATACGGAAATAACATACTCATAGAGACGAACATAACGGATAACGTGGGTGTTGAGTCTTCCACAGTCAAGCTCAACGTGACTTACCCCAACGCGAGCACGGTGCTGATTGACATGTCATATGTCAGCGGTGATATCTGGAGAAGCCTATTCAACGACACGTGGCAGAATGGCGATTATTCCTACTTCGTCCAGGCAAATGACACAAACAGTAACTCCAACTCCACCGAATCGACTGCCAAGACTTTCAGGATAACGGCAAACGCGACGATAGTCCTCAAAACAGAGGATCCATACTATGTTTCAAACGAGGACGTCCTGATGAAGAACGTGAGCGACTGGGCATATCTTTCGTGGAATTACAGGCTTCCGATAAACGTTACTGAGAATTCCGGAGAGGATCTTGAAAATTACACGCTGAACCTTTCAATAGACACTTCAAGCCTGATATCATCTGGCAAGATGAACTCCACCTGCAGCGACATGCGCTTTGGCGACTCTGATGGAAATGTTATGGGCTACTGGATAGAAAGCGGCTGTGACACTTCAAACACTATAGTGTGGGTCAAGATAACTCTTCTCAGCGAATCTTCAACCGAGACAATTTACATGTATTATGGTAACCTGAACAGTTCAAGCGAGAGCAGCTTCTCGTCTGCTTACGAAGTGGTTGGTGAATCCGGGACCGCGGACGGTGACGAAAGCGGCATTTCGGTGACTTACGCTAACTCATACACTGACTCTCCATTCGTCTTTGTGGATTCCATGACTTACGCAGACTCAGCCGAGATATCAGTGAGGGCAAACGACACTTCGGCCAGCGGCTTTGACGCGAGGATAGAGGAGTATCCGAGCCTCGACGGCCCGCACGGAACAGAGACTTACGGATGGGTAGCGCTTAGAAACGGTACATGGAACATCGGCGGCCTGGTTGCTGAAGTGGGTTCACATTCCATAAACAGCACCTACACCCAGGTGAATTTCAGCTATAATTTCAGCACGACTCCCGCAATGATAGCAGACATATTCACGTACAACGAGGGTAGCGTGTCTGGCGGAAGCGATGCATCTGCACATACGAGGATGATATCACCGACGTCAGAGGGTGTGCAGATAAAGGTCGAGGAAGAGACAGATACTGATCACACATACGAGACGGTTACATACCTTGCCATTGAGGAAGGTGAAGCCGATACCGCCTACACAGACGGCGTCCAGATAGAGGCAGGAAAGGATGACTGTGCACCTGACCTTGGAAGCATCCCGCCGTGGCTTGAAATCTCCTTTACTAGCAGTTTCCCAGACGCCCCCGCACTTGTCGCATCACTCATGGACGAAAAGACATACGGTGACAACTCCAATACCAGAATGAAGGATGTCGGAACAAGTGTATTCAACGTGACGATAGAGGAGTCACCTGCAGGTACAGGCGGCCACGGAACCGAACCTGTCGGCTGGCTCGCAGTCGAGAATACGTCCACTATATACGGAAGGGTGTATGCAAGCCAGGTTCCGAGTACCGCTGAGCTTACTGAAGAAGAAATATCGAGCGTGATAAAGAACACTGGCGTGACAAGCTACTACGGATACACACTAATGCAGGTTCAGGACAATTCCACGGGAACTATAATAGCGACGCAGATAAACGATACGCAGACGGGAACAGCAAGGCACATAGTGTCGTCCACGACAACCGAGATATACAGCATATGGGCATCCAATCCGTGGAACACGGGTTCGGAGGACAACGGGTATTATAACCTCCTAGTCAGCGTCACTGATCCCTACGGCAACGTGCTCAAAAACGACACAGGGGACAACATGACAGCGTCTTACACTTTCATAATAGACGTGCCGCCGGAAAGCGTGCAGCTGATATCACCGCCGAATGCAACTTACACGGGTGACAACACGACCGACTTCAACTGGACGGCTGCAGACGATTCCGACAGCGATCCCGTCACGTACCGTCTTGAGATAGCTAACGATTCAAGCTTCAGCATCGAAACGATGGTCATCAACAACACGGGAATTTCCGACACGAACTATACCCTGCTTGACAATGAAGCACTTCCAGACAATGTCTATTACTGGCGGGTGTATTCATACGATGGCTACCTGACAAATGTTTCAGAAACCTGGACATTTGAGGTCAATCCAATACAGGCAGTAGGCATAGTGCTGTCGCAGAACCTTTCCACCGGCATAAACTGGACAGTGGCATTCTTCCCTGCAAACAACCTTTCTGCTGACGGCAACAACGGTCTTGGGGTGACATCGTTCTACGCCAACATAAGCGCTTCAGGAACGACCGCTGACGTCTACATCAAGGCCAATGATGATCTCAACACAACGGGAGGAGACGAGATAGGCGTTGGAAATGAAACATACAGCGTCAACGTCACTGACAACACCGTTCCGGAAGGAACAAAGACCCAGATGACGACGGACTTTGTGATGATAGCGTCAGGGCTTCACGACGAGGATACCGTCTACCTCAAGTTCTTCCTTACGGTTCCGCTGACACAGGCACCCGGAACTTACAGTAATATAGTCGATCTGAGGGTCGTTCCAGCCGGTTATTCACCGTAATTACGTACAAATTTAAATAATTTCGGGTTTAAACATAATATTATGTATTCGGACAGGGTCATGATTTTTCTTGCACTGGCCGCTGTTTTCTCACTTGCAGGCCTCATGACCACGATGAACACGCCAAGCATAACGGGAGCCGCGACGAGCGCGTCAACCATATCGAGCGCAGTGATACTGAAATACTTCTCAATCAACGTTTCTGCAAACCTTTCCGCTGGCATAGATTTCGGTGAGATATCGGTGCTTCCGGCAGTCGACCACAATGCATCCCTGAATTATAACGACACGAACTATCCGACGGAAAACGAAGGAAACGAGACCCTTTACTTTGTCACGGTCGAGACAGATTCCAACACCCCAGTCGACATGTGCCTGATCGCAACGGCCTTCAACACCAGCGGCGGCGCTGAGATAGAGATAGGAAATTACACTTTCGCAAACAACCAGACCAATAACGAGACATGGCCGGGTCCCGTTGATCATTACACCATGAGCACGTCATCCTACGTAGGGGCAGACACGGGCGTGCCGATAGGAAGCAGTACGTACTACAGGTTCTGGCTCGACGTTCCAGCTTCGGTGGCTTCCGGAACGTATAACAACACGGTAACCTTCCTTGGAAGGTCGACTGGAACAGGATGCCCGTGATGATAGAAGTATAATCCCGATCCGAAGAAGTCAGCAGGTAAATAATCTATTGACGAACAGCATGATGTCTATTGGATGGAATGTAATCTCTCACTTTTATTTAACTAGTCTAAATATCAAGTGAATGGACGACAGCAAAACTATCGAGATAATACCTGTACCTATTTTTACAATTCTTCTTCTGATAAATAATGCGTCGGCACTGTCTATATCGCCAAATTTGTGTGCTAATGAGTCTAATGGTGACCATTTCCAAGGCACTGAGGACTGCCTGGATTCATTAAATTTACCCGTCAATAAAAGTCATATACTTTATGGGAATAATTCTGTTTACAGCGTGTCGAATGAAAGATTTAACACTCGCGATTACTTCTGTAAACCTTTTCGTGTATATTGTAGAGACGACGACCTCTACGAATGCAGCAGTGACGGGACCCATGATGTTCTAATAGAAGATTGCGAAAACAAATGTTCAGCAGGGGAGTGCACAAATTTTAACCCTCTATACGGAGATGTCGACTATGACTGTAAAGTAGGTCTTGTAGATTTTGCTTCTGCCGCAGCGATATATGGTGCCGCTTTCGACGGGGAAAGTAGTGATCTATATAATCCCCGTGCCGATGTTGGGCCTGTAGGTGGCGATGGTACTATAAGTATTTTTGACCTCCAGACAATTATGGATTTAGTTCTAGATCCTGAATATTCAGAATGCAATGCAAAAATGAACTTTTATATCAATATCGACACTGATGCGACATGTCTTGAAGCTTCTCTTGCCAATGCTGCAGTGAGGATTGATGGTGAAGAAATTGGAATGACAGATGCTGCCGGACAGGTAGCGGCCAATATAGGCTATGAAGAGCACGACATTCTCGTTTATTTCACCTCACACTATGATAATCAGAGTGGGGAAATATTTTGTTATAGCGACACTGTGAATATCGATAGTCCAGTTTATACGGAAAATTTTTACATAGACACTAACCAACTCCAGAGTTGTTCCCCATATTCCTCCTTATCCCAGAATAAGGCATTTGCGCTTCCTGTTGCCATACCTGCATTCCTTGTTGTGTACACGGTTGCAGAATACATCATGCTTGCATGGGATATTTATGACGCTGGTTACTGCACCATAAACAGTCCTGACAATATAACTGATTGCAGCTTCGAATATCTTTTCGTTGGACTTTCATTCCTGCCAGATTTAGGTTTAATCCCCTTTTCGAAAAGGGCGATAAAGTGGGGAGCCGAACTGACTCATATACCTAAGATAGCGCACGGAATAAGATCCATAGAAAAAGTTCCTGAAATGGGGACTCTATTCAAGAGGGCGACATACATACTGGATGAAGGCTCGGAAGAGGTTATGGAGTTCGTCATCAAGAAAGAAGGCAATTTGGTGAAATTCGTTGAAGGCGGGAAGAAGGTTGGCGATACTGTAAGGATGTGGTCTGATGATGCCATAGAAGGCCTCAATGACGTCGTCAGGCATAACGGGGAAGATATCGTTGAAGCCATGCTCAAGCAATACAGCGACGATGTAGTGGAAATAACCATGAAGGGTGTCAGGCGCGGAATAATAAAGAACACAGATGAGATGATAGGGAAACTTGCAAAGTATACAGATGGTGTCAAAAAAATAGGCGTCGCTGACCCGCTTGAAGACATAGGGGAGCATCAGCTCATAAGAATGACCAAATCTCCTGGCGTGACCACCACGATAATGGACGGTTCTGGGAATGCTGTTGCCGAGATTTCTGATGCGGCCATACTGAAGAAAGGGAAGAGCTATTTTGACGAGACGACCCAATCTTGGAAAGGGTTCGGCTGGGAGCATATAAAAACCGGCCATTACGATGATTTTGTTTCGCGCGGTTTTGACGATGAAAGTAAAATTATAAGTGCAATAGACGACACTGTTGAGAATGGAAATATTATAGAAGAAACAGCTGATGGACTGATAAAACAAAAAACATTTGATACAGGAAATGTAAATGTTGTGATAAGCAAAAAGGCAGGGAACTTGGGTAGTGTCCAGACAGCACACCCAACATAATGTTTATGAAATATGAAAACAAGATACAAATAATAAGCACAGACAGGAACGATGAGACCTCGGAGGAATCCATAGAAGCAGAAGTTAATGGAAGTAAGATTTTCTGCTTCAGTCCGGGCCTAGGTAAGAGATTTGTGGACAGAAAGGAAGCTCTGGTAGAAATTAAACTGCTCGTCCATGACATCAAAAAATCAGAACAGAAAGAAAAAATCATAGAATCTGCCAAGACCCGCATAACGAACAAGACTAAAGTTAATGGCATTGTAGTTCATTGTGAGGATTTTTCCATAGTATTGGATTGCGGAATGTTTGTTAAGATCAAGACTGACGGAAAAAAGTTTGATGTTGGCGACTATGTTCATGCAGAAGGCCGTCTGGATGCATATTTGGTTGAGAAAGGGGCGGGGATATTTGATGTCAACAGAAAAGAATCCCAGTAGGAATTGGTATTTCGCCCCACTTGTCGGCGGGATTGTCGGCGGTATCATAGCATACTACGGGCTTAAGGACAGGAACATATCTTTCGCTAAAAGAATTCTGTGGATTGGAGTTGCAGTGACTGCACTCCAGTACATTATTTCTTTTGGTTCAATCTTGTCAATATATTTGCTGAATTTATGAAAGCAGAGAATCTGGACTTGAAGATATGCGATTATATTTTACCTGAGACGCAGTATTTCCAGAATCATTCTGAGTGTACATTCGCTTTTCATACATCCAAATTTTCAAAGCGTCCTTCAGCAGCTTCTTCCGTAGCTCCATGCAGTGTAGACGAGGTCATGGAAGTCCACTGACCCGTCACTTCCAGGCACAATCGCAGAGTCCAATCTGGCTACATCCGCACCCTTATTCCAGTACTGATCCGTGGGTTGGGTCTCGTACGCATCGATTATCGTTTGGATGTCCATTATGGAGACGGTGTGATCACCGTTCGTATCTCCTCCGAGCACAACATCCACCATCCATGATAGACTGTCATTCAGTATCCCATCGCTGACTTCAAGCGTGATAGTGTTCATGCCACAATCGATATCATCTGTGGAGAAAATCCACCAATCGTCAGTTGACACCTCGTTACCGTTAAGTTTCCAAGAATATATGATGTGATCAGTGTTAGAATCCGAGGAAGTGTGATTAAAGAGTTGATCCGAATATCCACTGAAAATATCAAGCATGAGGTCTGCCGGGTAGAACCACGATATCTCGGGCGCGACATTTTGTGTCACATTTATGTTTATCACCTCGTAGTCTGTCAGCCTCCCGTCGCTCACCGTGAAATTGATACGGTGTATACCGCTCTGAGCATACGACGGTATCCAGGAGAACTTCCGATTCGTAAACGTCGCTCCTTTGGGCAGTCCGTTTACATCGTATGTAAGCGCATCGTCGTTTGGATCAGTAGCATTTATCGTGAATGTGATTAGGTTCCCTCTTGTTGCACCTTTGCTTCCTATAGAGTCCAACATAGGTCTGCCGTTGACTCTGACTGTACCGTTCCTGATAGAAGAAACATTCACATTTAATGCAAGAGTTTTGTTTTCGATGTCGGTAACTTCTATTTTGCCTATATTGAGAAAGCCCACCCCGTTACCTATTGAATCGAAGCTCACCTCCATCAGACAGCCATCACCCTTCACACTACCGACTTGTCCCGTTCTTGACCAAACGATCACTGCATTTCTCACCGTATTATCTATGTCTCTCTCTGAAAGTGTACTTTTGCCGTCCTTATCCAGAAAATTACCTTCTTTAACCTCCGTCGCATAGAGAATATTACTGAATTCTAATTGCACCAAAACTCCGTAGACCTCCTCCTCAGTACTCATGTTCACACGTACAGTGAAACTCTCACCTTCGTTGACTTGTGTCGTTACAGGGTCCACATATATATCTGTCATGGCATTTGCCCTCATTGCCAGAACTAACAGAAAAGAAGCGAATGCAATCATCATGACGAAGTTTTCCGACTTTTTCATGATAAAAATGATAACTTTTAATTTTTAAAGCGTGTCCTCAATGTACACGCTTTGTCTTTTATTGTCTGCGTCTAATTTCGTTCTGCACAAATCAATCAACGTATACGGTGTTTCCCACTTCGTAACTTTCAAGTATTTTTGATTTTCCGTTGATTTTTTCTTCTATGACTTGCGAGTGGACCAGCTTCACATCTTCAGGGAACCCGAAGAATGTGACGCTTCCCAGCTCACCTGTACCTGAAAATCCATGGTCAGGGTCACGCACTATGCCTACAAGTATACTTCCTTCTGACATCTTGTCAACATAAAGAACACTGCCATCACTGAGGAACTCTCCTACCACGGGGTCTCCGACAACTTCCGTACCTTCAGTAAAAGAAAGCCTGAATTCTGCTGAACGGACTTTTTTCGAAGCATCTATGTAGACAGTGTACGTGAACTCTTCAGGTTCCGGAGGCGGCGATGGTGGATCATCAGGAGTTTTATCATCGTCCGATGGCGGCGGGGAACTTCCTCCTCCCGAACCACGATAAACGGGAGCTTTTATTTCCACGCTGTCGTTTTCCGGGACCTGCGTTTCCTCATCGCTACTTACCGGTTCATCGATAACGTCGCCCGTCACGACCTTTATTGTGTAGTTGAAATCTTCTTTTTCAGGAGAATCGTCAGGCACGTTTTCCTGCAATTTTTTGTCTTCTGCTTCGGCAGAAATGAATTCACCGGTTATGCAGCCGCTCGTAGTCATGACTGCCAACAGGACTGCCAAAAAAGCCAGGGAAAACGTGTTATTTTTCATTACTATCTAGTAAATTATTGATTTGAGCCTTTTTAAAGCTTTTCATTGCACTTTAAAGCCTCTTGATGACTTTTTCCAAGTTTTCAGCGTCTTCTTCAGTGGGGAACTGCCTCACTTGGATGCTTGAGCCGCTTCTATTGCAAGGGAGAACCGAATGTTTCCATAAATTCAGACCCATTTGAACTGCCATGAAAGCAAGTGAAGACCAGTGGAGAATTATAAACTTATTTCTGATTTTTTTCAGCCAGCCATTTCCACGCAGGTTTTACAGGAATTTTTTTTAACATGTCATCCTGATTCAATGTAATGATCGTTCCCTTCTTTATTTTCAACTCTTCCATGGCTTCCAGTATCCCGGACAGTTCCCTTTCTTTATTCTCTTCCGTAAGATCATAACAGACCTGTATGGCCTCCTTTAGCTCCCCATTTTCCTTGACCAGGAAATCGCACTCCTTCTTTCCTTTGAAATAAAATATATCTTTATATCTTCTCCTCAACTCCAAGAAAACGATGTTTTCAAGTATTCTGCCATTATCCTCTGAAAATGATGCGGAATTGGCTCTTGACAATCCAACATCGATGGAGTATGACTTCTTTGGATTGACCCTCTGCCTCCTAAAAGAGTAATCAAACATGGGTATAGTAAAAATCAGATAACTATCTTCGAAATAAGAAGCGTATGCTATTGCAGTATTAGTCGAGCCGAGATTGAAATGTTTTGCAAGATTCGTATACGAAAATTCCTTTCCTACATTTGTTAGGAGATATATGGCCATTTCCTTTATTGTTTTTGTTTCTCTCAGACCATGCCTTGCTATTATGTCTCTTACTACTATATCATTGAGCAATTCCTGCAGCATTTCCGTCTTTTCATATTTCAAAAACTCTGGGAACCCGCCGTTTTTCATGTAGCTTTTAAATGAATCCAGTGAAGGTTCCACGGATTTCAGTTGAAGCATTTCGGCGTAAGAGAAGGGAAATAGTTCATAATTTATATGCCTTCCAGTCAACTTCGTTCCAAGTTCCCTGCTCAGAAGCGATGCATTAGATCCCGTTATCACAAACTTCTTCCCCAAGTCCTGCCTGCTTCTAACAAAACGCTCCCACTCACCGACATTCTGTATTTCGTCAAAGAAATATATTTTAGAATTTCCAAACTCTTCACTAAGCACATCGTCCAACTTTTCAAAATCAGAGACATCGAAATTGAGGACTCTCTGATCTTCAAAATTGAAATAAAAAAACTTATTGGTCTTACTAATAATCTGCTTTAGCAGTGTGCTTTTTCCGCATCTCCTCACACCAGAAAGCACAACTGCATGCGGTATATGCAAATCAACGGATTTAAGAATATCTCTTGGGATTCCCAAGTCAATGGATTGAAGCTCGTCTCTCTGGAGTCTGACCACGCTTTTCAATGTTTCTTTTAGCACCATGTTAAATACTGTGCATTACTATTATATAAAATTATGCATTTGAAATGAACAACTATGAAGTACAAAACGGCTTCCGTTACCTTCCACCCGGGCCTGTGCTCTGCAATAGGATTTGCATCCTGCAGTCAATATCCATGAGACCATCTCACAAATAATGATAGCAAGCTTAATTAAGTGTAACATAAGCGGGTAGGAACCACACTTTTCGTTGTGAAAAGAGATTTTAATAGCACATTTTCACAATTATAGAATTTATGGAAAGGACATTCTGTTTAGCCCTTGGCAGTATGTGGAGATGGGAAAAATCTAGAAATAAGGATACTCTCATAAAATATGCAAAGAAGCTTGACATTTCTGGTATAGAGATTACCCTCTCGACAAAAGAAGAGTTGTACTCATTCAAATTATCTGATAAGAATAGAAAATGGGTCAGGGATTTGGAATATGTCAGCATACACTCACCATTCAAGCTCATAAGAAATGCAAACGACGACAAAGAGATTTTTGTGCAATTGGACCTGGTCTCCAAGCTGTACGATGATCTTGGTGCTGAGATGGTATTGATTCACCCCACCGACATACCATCTACTGATATTCTGAATGAGTACGATTTCAATGTATCTACAGAAAACATGCCTCCGGATAAAAACATAACAGTGACAGATATCAAAAACATTTTGAAGAAGTATAAAAATATGAAGCTTTGCCTGGACGTTTCACATGCATATCTCTGGTCCAAGACGGAAACAGAAAAACTATACAATTCCCTGAAAAACAGTATATCGCAGGTACATTTCAGTGGTACTTACAGAAGAGCTGGCCATCAGTCACTGAGAATCGTAACTAATGAATTCTTAAAATCGATAGAATGTGTAAAGAAAATAAATGCACCGATAGTCATAGAAGAGGATATCGAAAAAAAGGACATTCGATACCTCAGGGACGAGCTAGAATTCATCAAAAAAATGTTCTGAAATGAAATCATTTGAAATTCAGACCACTTCAATAAAGCTTCGCGGCCTTTTCCAGAGATTTGTAAAACTTTAGCTTTGTAGAAGCCCTTCTTAATCGTGATATATAGGGCACACTTTTTCTTGAACCAGCGCGCCAATGCAGCGAAGGTGAAGCAATTCAATACAGGCCAATAACTTTTCTGTCGACTTCACTGATGTGTCCGTTTCAGCAGCTACTTCTTCATCACGATATGCTTATCCCGTCACGCTGCGCATTGAGAAGTATGCCACGTGCATCTTTGAGTCTCTCCCATTCTTCAGGAGTGTAGCAGAGCACCTCAAGGTCATGCCTGCCTTTCCAAAGGCCGTGTATACTTCCCGCCCTCCTCAGTGTATGGACTCCTATGAAGTCTTCTGAGACTATTACGAAGTCAAAGTCGCTTGTCGTGAAGTTGTCTCCTCTTGCCCGGCTCCCGAAAAGCAGAAGCTGGTTGACTTTCATGTGCTTCTTGAGCGAGCGGGAAAAACTTCTGGCCGTCAGAGATGTTTGCTTATCCATTCTATGACCTCCTTTCCGCCGGAGACAGTCCTGGAAGCGATATCCTTGTCGTACAATGTCTCAGGCGGCTCTTCCGCAGCAGTCGGGTACCTCGTATTCACGTATTCCGGCGTGAGATCACGGAGGAAGCTGTGGAAATTCTTTGGTATCTTTGCAGACTTTCCCAGAAATATAAGAGAGTGGCTGAACATCTCAGATGCTTGGGGATTCCTGGATTTCTTTAGGAAGAGTGCCTTCAGCGACTTCTCTACCGCTTGATGACAGAAGAACACGGAGGCATAGTAGCGGCCCTCCTTTTCCATTATCTCCGCCGTTTTGATATCTGCCTGCGACTGCTCCCACCAGACTTTTATCTCGTCTCTCATGATTAATAGTTATCTCGGGTGTTAAAAAAGCTACTTTCCGAAAGTCTCAGCAACTTCTTCCATATTTTGAGGCAGTGTATACCAAATCCCTGAAACTCACGAGTCCGTCACTTCCCGGCACTATTTTCATTATGTCGGTATCTAGCAACGCCACGTCCGCATCCTCGTTCCAGTCGGCGTCACCTGGTTCAGAGTTCATGGCGTCAGATATCGCCTGCAGGTCTGCTATACTGACTGTGTTGTCATTGTTGGTATCTCCGCCAAGAGATACTTCCACGGTCCAGGACTGGTTGTCCGTGAACTCGCCGTCACTCACGTCAAGCGTGACCGTGCTTATTCCACAATCGGACGTATCTGGAGAGAAAATCCATGATTTGTTTGTGGACTGCTCGCTTCCGTTAAACTTCCACGAGTAGCTCAGCGGGTCGCCATTGGAATCTGTCGACGTATGATTGAAAAGCTGTGCCTGTCCTCCGATCATTTCCACAAGCGATGCCGTGGGCGAGTACCATGTTATCTCCGGTGCCACATTCGGCGGCACGTCAACGACCGTTATGTTTATGACCTCAAAGTCTGTCAGGCTACCGTCAGTCACAGTGAAATTGACACTGTAAACGCCTTCCTGCGTGTCTGAAGGCGTCCATGAGAATGTGCCGCCTATGAACGTCGCACCTGAAGGCAGGTTCTGGGCACCGTACGTCAGAGTATCGTCATCAGGATCTGTCGCATTTACAGTGAACCTGAGAAGCTCCTCCTCGTCAACTGACATGTTTCCAAGAGGATCCATTACAGGCATGCCGTTTACGGCTGCACTCCCATTGGTCGATGTTGAAGGTATCAATACCACGTCAGGATCGTATACTTCCACGCCAGTGAGGTTTATGCCGCTCCAACCGCTGCCGAGCGTGTCGAAGTTCACCGTGAAAAGTGTACCGTCCCCTGTTACGCCGCTTACGTTATATCCAAGTCTCGTGACCGTGCAGTATATCCTCCCTTTGGTATTGTTTACCTTGTCAGACAGAAACGTCAGGTTCCCGTCCTTTGAGAGGAACTCCCCCTCGGTTATTCCAGTCACATTGAGCACTGCGTTGTCGAATTCGATCGGGACAATGACGCCGAACACGTTGGCGTCAGTACTGATGTTGATGTCTACAGTGAAACTTTCACCATCGTTTACGTTAGTTGTTTCCGGAACAGGAAATACGCTTGTTGCTGCATGCACTGCCGCTGCCTGGGCTAACAAAACCAGGCAAATTGCTGCAACCATTGCGAGACTTTTTTCTCTTGTCATATTAATCGTAATAATCTTGATAGATAACCTTTATAACCAAGTGCTCAGGATGCCACCGCGTCGTTTACTGTTTGTATATCTGCTATGCTCACAAAACCGTCGCCGCCAGTCGGCGCCACGTCCACGTTTGGATCCCATCCAGGACTTCCCGATGTCAGCCCGTAAGAAGACCCTACCATTAACAGGTCAAGACCGTTTAGGACACCATCACCGTTAACATCCCCTTCAAGCTTGCAGCTGCATGTTGAAGTGTCACAGTACTGCTCTCCCGTGCAGTCACCGTTACTTTCACAGCCACCGCACGTAAGGCTGCACGTGTGCGTAATGTCATCCGTCCACGGGTCGCTTCCCCCGTAAGTCGTGCACGCATCAGCGTCTTCGTCACACGCTGAAACGAAGCCCGCAAAATAATCCCACGTTAGCGCAACGTTGTCAGGGTCCCAGTTGCATGTCGCAACTTCAGCAATATCATTTGACGAACAGTCTACAGTAGTTCCTGCCTGGCAGCCTGAAGCTCCGGCGCATGTCTCACTGCCGTCACACCAAAGACCATTGTCGCAGAGCGCGTTGCCGCCGTTGTCGTCAGTGCCGTCACAGTCGTTGTCGAGTCCGTCGCATGTTTCCGATTCTGAATCATCTTCACTTCCACCAGGATTAGTTGAACATGATGCAGTACTTGTATCGAAACATTCAACAAAGCCAGACCCACATTCACCTATTCCATC
>JANQNF010000041.1 GCA_028279705.1 archaeon | reverse complement strand
TTTGTCAAGAAAAGATGAGCCAGATGCTCACACCTGAGGGTTGAAGTGGGGAAGAAAAGAGAAAGGCCCACATATATACCTGAAGTAAAGAAGTCGAGGTGAGAAAGAAAGGCCTCGTCCTTTAGCAAACAGGAAATCCTGCTTAGTAAAAAAGAAAGTAAGAGAACAGATGCATATTTTGGTCCCTCCATACATCAAGATAGAAAACATGCCTCACCCTGCAGCCAAGATGATGTGCTGTTCAGGAAAGAACCCCATTTCAAAATTTTGTGACCCAGGGAAAATTCAAGACCTTGTCCTACCTTTGTCAAAAACAGTAACCAATGTGCCGTTGTATACCAAGAAACAGCAGCAAGCCTTGTGCTATGTCACAAGAAAAATTGTGTTTAACATGCTGTTATACATGTATGTCACAAGCCATGGTTTTTTTTTATAGATTTGGCGATAGTACAATAAGGACTGCATTAGTCCACTTTTCTGCAAGAAGAAAACATAAATGCCAACCATGGCCACGGTGGGAGAACGACTCAGGAGGGTTGCCCAACAAAAGGGTCTTTTGAGCGTCTCTTTACACCTTTGTCAAGGTTGTACAAATAACCATCACCTAAGAAAGAACATTTCCTCAATTTTGCTGTGCCATACGAGGAAGACCAGTAGAGTGACGAGCTAGTAGTTAAATTGTCTCGTCAGTCTGGTTGGTCTCCCTTTCTTGACACAAGCCCATTCCAGCAACAATGCTACGAACAGGCACATAAGGAAGCTATTGCTTGCATTTGTTTATTGCTCTCTCTTGGGTGTGTTTAAGTGACCTTACTTCTACTAAATGCACCTGGGCGATGGCTCTAAGCAATTTGCCAATACCACGCAACATGCCCTCCATCAAAGAAGACCCTCCACATTAAAACAGTTCCCAGCTGGATGGGGATGTGATGCCGGGAAACTTTAAGAGTGGAATCACAGCACCATCCTTCTGAGAAAAGTTCCCTTGAGTCAAGCCCCAGGCTCAACTTACCAAAATGTGCTGCGACAGAAAAATTACTGTAAAGACCTATCAATTAACTTATTGTTGTATAAAGACAATAATGCATGAAGCAGGCACTGAAGAGGTAATGGCAACCCATTCTGCCCGAACCACTAAGGCCATGTGGTGAACGGAGACAAGTGCAGAATTGAAGTTCATCTAACCACGGAGATAAGAACGTGACTGAGAGACGAATCGCCTTCATGTCCTGTCCGAACCACTATGGCCAAGTGGTGAGCGGATACAAGCACGGGACAAGCACCTTGTGAGGCAGTCCGTGGTACCTTAATTTTGCCTACGGTTGGCAAAGCCATGGAGATTGAAGAAACTGCCCACAAGAATGACCTGACAGAGCCTGAAGTCAACAGGGAACGACAGAGATGACCAGCAAGAAAGAGAAAAAGAGCAACACATAAACAACATGACAGATGAACTGTAAGTGCTTGTAAATTTAACCATTTTCTGGCTCAAAACAGTAGCTTAACATGAGAAAAGAGTAGGTAGGAACCTGAAAGAGCAAATAATCTTTCTCCACCAAGCAGCTCGTGTGTTAAACACGTGTGCTTGATGCTGCCCCTGTTGGAGAAGGGATTGTGGTGCCCCAAAATCACTCCTTAGTACTAGTACTAGTTTGGTAGTATAATATTGGTACCAGTACTAGGAAAATCCATGTGACGTAGAAAGCTTGTGCCTAGTAACCATGATAATAGGAAAAGCCCAGCAGGGGTCTAATAGTCTGCCTTTTGTTGGGGAAATCCTGCTTCCTTTGTAAAACTTTTCTGGCGCTGAGCCAAAACAACAAAGCGGACAAAAGAGTAGGTCCTATTCTTCGCAAAAGGCCTATTTACAGGTGAACTACCAATTTATTAGGGAAATCAATATAATTAGGCTTTCTGAAATACCTGTCCCGGTTGAGTGCAGCTATTATCAGGACCTAATAATCTTTCCTAGTAAAATAATTTTGCCACCACTCAACATGGAATCTCCCTGCTGATGTGTGCAAAAAGGCCTACTAGGAGAGGGAAAGGAGTCACTATCCAGAAGCCAACGAGAAAGGTTGTATTTGGATTTGTGGAAGCAAGTTGCTTTCCCAGTGACTCCCAAGAGAGAAGTTGTTGAAGAACCCAGAGTTTAGTGAGTGAATTGAAGTGAGAACAGGTGGCCGCTGACCCGACCAACCTCTTTCTGACTGGAGATTCGCGCCGTATGGATTTCACGCCGTTCACAGCATAGTATTGAATGTAAGTCGTGTAGAAGTCCACCAGATAGAACTGAATTCCAAACTTGCTGCAGGATTCTCTCCCTGAACTTGTAGTAGATTGTAGGGATTCACTTAAGCATAGGCAAGAATTGGCAGTGGATTGTTTGGCGCAAGAAAGCAGTTCATTTGCCACCACTGAGTGTCCACACCAAAGTACCTTATTCTTACTAGATTACTTCACATAAAGTGCTGGATTCATTGTTGCTTCCCCTTTTAAAACCACTTGATACAGTACTGAATGACTGATCTACCCCCTAGGATAATAGCCGCTTCCTAAAATGTCCCAAGATCCTACGGGAGCTTTGGCAAAAATTTACATAATTAACTTTGTAGACGGCCAGGCTAATTTGTCAGTAGAGGATCTGATGAAACTCTTGGCAATGTCTAGTTCGAACAAAAAGCCTGAGCTACAACAAGTTGAAGAGGTATTAGTTATGCCGCAGAGGCGTTGGTCAGAACTTCGTTGTAGAGCCAACAATTCTAGAGCAAAAAGTACAGTAGTGAATGAATAGGAGATAGGTAGGGTGTAGTTAGGAAATTGATTACTACTACAATACTTTTCCCCTTTGAGCCATGGTTAATTTACAAGCACACTTGAGCTTTGATCATTACTAAACAACATTGAATATCTCATGGTTCTTACTGTAACTGGCCAGTGTTCATCCCCTACACACAACACGGAAACATTTATATGAACACTCGGCATTGGTAGAGCTGGACATATTTTGCGCGAATTATTTGTTGTCAACCTCACAACCGTAAATATATTGTCTAGCCTCGGCTGGTGAAATGTGAAGCTTAGTAGTCGAATAATTAATTGTACGTAACAATCTCGCTTTCCCGGTGGTCGAACCGTCTACTACTACTAGTTAGAACACCTTTTTTATGAAAAATTTTGTAGGGTGTTAGCTAGTAGGCGGAGTAGTAAACTGTATTGGTAGTACGCTTAATCGCCATTGAGCAATTACGTAATTATCACTACAGGCCCCTTTTCCACTGGCGTTTCCGCCCGGGAAATGCGTAACTGTTACATAATTAATTGATTAATTTAGTTGCGTAGTGCACATTGTATCACCAGGAAGAACCAAACTAGCTCGCAGTAACTTTTGTGTTTTATTCTATAAGTAGGTAGTATTAGAAATGGAGCAGCTTTTAGGCTCCAGTGCTGGGAGTTAAATCTAGTAAGAAGGGGTTGGTTGTTGGTTGTGGCCTTCTGGTCTACAAACAGTGAATCTATCGTGTATAACCTCCCAAGAAATCACATCCAGAACTGCGCAACAATGTGTTGGACTTTTTGGATGGCTTTGATCGGATTCGTCCTCACCAGTCTTCTCCTGTGACTGCACAAGACGACGGATTTGCGCCGACACCAAGTAAGGACGTACCAATTAAGTATCTAGCATCCATAAGTTACCCACCTGAATTAAGTTGTGAATCAAATTCTGATGTGAATTGGGGTAATTTTAAATTGTTGCTATTTATTGCCAATGGGCTAAACCACACTCCTCATATATGTAGCCACCAAATATAGTCCTGTTTTATTATTCCTTGGCCACAAAAATGGAAATGTAATTCCCGCCTTAGTTGGGCCTGATCATGAAGCTCTTGACCAAAGTGAGTACCTGCAAGCTGTTTGGGACGATCGAGACCTTCACTATCGAATGATCGATGCTGCTAATAAGGCGCACCAGGAAAAATGCAACAAGGAAAATGCTAGGGCTTTGGAGGCTTTCATATCACAGACCAATTATTCTAAGTCGATTGTATGAGCATGCAGCCGTAATTCTTCCACTAGTTCCAAAAGGTAGAGGAGGAGGAGATGAGCATGGGATTAGAGGACAAATAGGATCAGCTCGTGCACAAGTTGTCCATTTACATTACCTCATCCCATATATGCCTAGGCACATCCCCTAAGCTAGTCATTATTGAGCTAGAACTACAGGAAATTATGTGGGTTTTAAACATTACGCTAAAGAAGCATGGCCCACAATCAGATGATTTAGAAAGTGAACTTGTCGGTTTAGAAATGTTGCCCCAACAGGACCCAGATCAATGGTCAGATTCAGAAAAATGGCCAGGGAGGACTTCATCCCCTGTGCCTTCAGAAGATTCTGTTCTGATGTCAATGGGACTTGATTTGCCATTGCCTCCCCAAAAGCAGCCAGATTTGCTCCTATCTAATCCCCCGTCTGCTACTTTATCAGACCTTGGGGAACCAATAGAGGAGGAAGTGCTGTGGGATGTTGGCAATGTCCCCTCCAGTCGAAACGAAAATGCAAGCTTAAGAAGCAGAGCTTAAGTAAAGGTACCACTACTACCACAGAAAGTAAAACTACTACTTCGTATATGTCGGATCTGCCATTAGAGAGTTCGGGACCAGGGCCAAAGCCGCCTATCCCACCAAAACCCAGGCGACCGCCACCAAAAAGTAGTTCAAATTCAGGCAGTAGTGATTCACCCCCTGAAAGGCCTGGGCCTAAATTACGTTCACAAACGCGGCGAGAGATGCAGAGAGAGATGCATCGCCAGCGAAAATTAGAACTATTAAAGGCCCAAGGACATAAAGTTTCAGACATAGGATCTGAAGTCCAGAGGGCCAAGGGAGGTTTGCTTGCTAAGTGTGTACTTGCTGATAAGCGACCACTTGTAAAAGTTTTAGAGGAGGATGCACATGAGAAAAGGCAACTAGGTACAACCTCCATTCTCCAAAATGCTGTTGCTGAAAGCCAGCGTAAAACAGAAAATGTGAAGCGGCAGGAGAAGGAGGAAAGCCGACAAAAGAGACTAAGGTTGTTCCAAGAGCAGGCTCAAAAGAGTAGTAGGTCTAAATCTGGAAAAGGCAGGAAAAGGAAGTAATAGCTAATTATCTGCCACCAGAGAAATTAATTAATAGAGATGTTCCTAATGAAAAGAGAAAAGTAACATTAGATGATCCTCTAGGATTAAAACAGACTGAAGCTTTTAGACTGCTAGACATTGGACAACCGCAAATAGATGGTTTGCAGCAAAGGCACCCTGTACAAGAATTGTCGCCACAACGTGCGAATGAAGGTACATTCTGACAGTTTGTACAGGTGAGTGCAAAGCAACCAGATATAAGTAATGAATTAGATGAGGAAGTGCCACAAGCTCCATTATCAGAATCTTTCTATCGTAATATACTACCTCTGGAACAACAACAACAATTTCGCCAGATTCAACAGGATGTGGCAAAAGCTAGGGCAGAACAGCAAGGATTCGTCAGTTGTTGGAAGCACAAAGTAAGGATGTGTTTGACAAAACTTGTTAGGATCCCTCAAGAAGAGTTTATTCTGCCAAGCTGCCAAAGAAAGGCGCAGTCAAAAGTAGAAATGGGTTTTAGGCAACCTGGACCCATGCCAAAAGAGCAACGGGAGGTCTTATTATCTGCTGCCATGCAACAAGTGAGAGACCAGTTTAGTGAGACTTCTCCAATTTTCCATAGAAGGGAAACTCTAGGTCGTCCACTGCATGGAGATATTGCGGGAGTCCGTCGCAATCTAGTTAGAGATTTTGAGAGGAACGCAAGCTCTGTTCAGCTGGACCCGCAACCTCCTAAGAGATCGGTACTGCCTACAATAGCACCTTTTGAGCTAGCAAAGGGCCATCAGGCTATGCCGCTTGAGCTTGGTGCCCGGCCAAAAGAGAAGGCAGTAAGCCAGTCTACCTATTTGAGGTCACATCACTTAGGAGATGAGGATGGCATTTCTTCCCCAAGGACAGGTTTGCCTAGAATATTGCAAGGGCACGTCCCACGAACGAGCTCACCCCTCCGTTCTGAGGATGGATGGTCAGGCCCAGATTTTACTGTTGATATGGATCAATCAGTTGATCGCTTGCAATATATGACCCTTGATGCCATGGGTGACGTGGGACAAGGAGTGCGGCAGAAAGGCATGCAAGGTGCCGCCGCCGATCATACCCATTATTTCACTGTAGATGAAGGATCACATTCACGAGAGGAAGAGGCCCACCGCGTTCACAAAAGTTTAAAGTCACAAGCAATATATGATAGTGAACTCAGTGGGCAATGCAGTAGTTTTGGACTTCTCCCTTGGGCTGATGAGAAAATGACTGACTCTAGAGTGCATGCTGCACGAGAGCAATTTGTTCAAGTGCCAAGGGCACACCATAGCTTTGCAGATGACACTCGACGCAATGCAGAGAGACAGCCTCAATTTTCTGGCCCACCATTAAAGGCGCTAAAAGCTAGGACTTTTCATCCCTCGCCAAGTTATGGAAGGTTAAGTTCAGACTACACCTCTGATAGAAGTGAATCTCCTTCTAGCCAATTAACTGTTCAATCAGAGCGAAAACTCTCTAGAGCACAGCTACGTGAAAGATCTAGATCAGTACCTAGGGATATAATTGCTGGGTCCAAGGTGCATAATACACTTGTGCGTGAAGTTGTAAGGAGTTTATTAAAGGAAACCAAAGAAGGTCCTGCTGAAAAATTGATGCAAAAAGTAGTAAGTAAGGTCTCTTCTTCATCTCGCTACAAAGATCAAGGTGATGATTCAATCTCAAGCTCTTCTAGTATCCTTTCAAATCACGCAAAAACCAGGCACCTTGGGACTAGGGCTAAGTCGGTCGCACGGGCAAAATCGAAAAAATAAGGAAGTCAAGAACACCATCTCCATTATCTGCCCCCTTAATTCAACGTTCGACAGACTTTACTCGAAACCCTAACCCCAAGTACCAATAACTGATCCAAGATATAGGTAGATAGGTCACGTAGTAAATGCTCGACAAACCGTAACTCACTGTCCTTTATACTAAGAAACATTTATTGCATGATGGTACTGGTGCGACTGTGGTTGTGAACAAGCAATTACATTTGTACATGGTAGGGAGCTTGCCACCTGTGGCTGCGATGTCTGCCCCCTCGTTGGAGGAGCATGTTGAGACTGAGATGCCCTCCACCAGAGGAGTAAGTTCGGAAATCATAGAGAGGGAACCTGTAAGCAGGTCCCATCCCTGGGAACCGGGGGTAATGGACCACCGACACTTGCCCGGGTCCCTGAGGAAGGCCATGAGCTTGGTGGTAACCTCCTCGCTAGGTCCCCATCTGCAATAAATTGTTTCTTTTCGATAACTGGCAAGCGTCATGCTCCCTTTATCTCTCGTGAAATATGCTCATAGTGTGAATGCGTCAACATAAGAAATTGGATAAACAAAAGTATGTCATAAGGATTGCCCAAAGCAGCTATGCTACTCTACAAGTTTGTATGAGATAATAATGGCATAGTTAAAAGGAGAATTGATCAGCTTGTTTTCCTAGTAAGTGCAGCAGGGTGCACTCTGAGAAATAATTTCTTAAGCCTTTTTGAGGAAAGGAAAATTAGCACTAATCTGGATGCCCGTTTCCAGTATTAAATAATTTGTCAAACGATAGCTGCATTTAATAGTGGAAGTGGGCTGCTAATTACATTTTCTTTAAGCAAAAGGTACTAGGTCGTAAAAACATGTGAAAAATCGTAGAAAGCAGACTTACGCCGGCCAGCTGATGGTGATCCATGGTTGCGGGGGAATTTCCCCACTCTCCGCGAGCCGTGGGAGTAGGTCTGTCAGCCTGATGCGGAGCGGCAGGTGGGGCAGGTCGAGGCTCATGCCGCTGCCCAGCCGCCCAATCTGGATGATGATGACCAGCTTCGCCAGGCGCCGGAAATGACTGATCTTCTCCTCCGCGATGATCAGCGTCCCCCTCCGACATTCTCGAGCTGTCCATCTGTGTACTAGCACTGCTTCGGTGGTCATTCTCAGACCGAGTGCACAATCCACCGTTTTCCAGTGCCCTTTTATAACCGGATGAACCCCCTCTTGCAGCCGAGAAACAGTAGAATTCGGTTGGAAGGGACCTTTTCTTGGGTAGATCAATTGAACCTGTTCAAAAATAGCCAATGGAGATGGAGCCGCCTTCCCTGTAAAGGATGCTGCTCTCGGCGCGCCGGCGGAAACGAGTAGGCTCTAGCCCCGCCTACTTGCGCATAAGGGCGCGCCCACAGTAGCAGGAAATGGCCCTCCATTATTGTACACTCTATAACAATATTTAAGACATTTTTGTCGGTCTTTTATTAATTGATGAGGTACAATTAGGCAACAAATAAATAATAGAATTTGCAGTCCTCTTTGTGGTGTGGTTAAAATAGAAATATTCAAGCATTCCTGCTGCTTACATAGCAAATTGTTGTTATTTGTCACTGCAAGCTAAAAGGAATATGTGACAATATTGGCAGAAAGTGCTAATGCAACAAATTTCTGCTTTGTACAATGGTAGCTGTAGTAAAGCTACAGGCAGAGAATAATTGAAGTGCAATGAATTAACCTTGGCTAAAGCATAAAATAAATAGGCATGCATTTTATTTTATGCTAAATAGGAATAACAGTCCTTGATTAATTTAGGATCATCAAAGGTGGCATAGGTCACCGGGAAATGAATTCTGTAATCAAGCCTGTTATGTGTTTGAAATTCTTGGCGGGAATTTCTACCTATTATGAAGCAATAAGTTTTCTTAGTGTTCTTTAAAATAATTCGTCTCCTATGGACAGAGCATTGGGACGGAGTCAGGAATTTTAGTCAGGAATTTGGCATGAATGCAGCTTTAAAACCGGACAAGCTAGAATATAGAGAGGCAATCCCAAGCCAAAAGTATGAGGTCAGTTCCCCGGAAACCGCCATGTACGTAGTAACACTGCTATTAAAAATGCAATGAGGCTCGCCAATAATTGAGGAACTAATAACAATAATTTAAGAACACCACTATAATTAATTGCATTTGAATATACTGCCCCCTTAATATTAGGCAGATTTTTCTTATGTATGTATTGTTTGAGAAGGAGGAAAGAATGGGGCAAAACAAGGAGGGACTTTCCTTACAAATATTATTCACTGCAGTCAACTCAGCCAAACAATTTTTCCAGTGTGTTTTAAGCTAACTACTAATAATTTTTGGAAGAATTTTTCATTAAGAAAGCTGATCAGACCAAAAAGCTTATTGTTGTGGAGCTAGTTAAACAACGGCCAAACTAAACAATTGAACTAAACTAAATAAAACATCCCACGAATGAATTAGTCCTTTCTACTTTAAAATTAGTACTTAATAATTTTTGGCTTGTCAGATAATTAGCCAATAAAACATGGCAACGTTTGGGAGGAACAAATATGTTTACCGGATTTACCAGAAGTAATTACTACATTAAAAGGAGGATAAAGAAATAGGACGAAATTCATTATGCATGTTTTATTTGGTCGATTTTAAATCAAAAAGTTGCAAAGAGTACAAAATATTTACGAGATTCTTATTTCCTATGTTTGCACTGGAAATGTTAAGTGATTTCAGTCTGTTTTGGCACACTGCATCTGTTTGTTGGTCTTGGGTCCAGCCTCAGTCTTCGCTCTTCGCGGCGTTCTCGCAGATGCGTTTGAAGACGTCTGACATGTTGTCCTCTCCATTCATGGATTGGAAGGTCTTCGTGTAGTTCTTGTCAGAACGCCTAATGATGTCCTCATTGTAGTCCTTGTGGCCAGGGTTGTACACGTCATAGTACTTTGGGAGCCAGCCTCTCCAATATCGCTGATGTCTGTCCACGACTCTCTTCTGGAGATGACAGCGATGCAGATCTGGATACTCACGATGTAATCTTGCCCATAAAATGTATCCATGTACTGTTGAGAGGGTCATGGGCTTCTTTTTCTTTTTGTACTTGCGAATGTTGTTTTCCTGCAGAAAGAGCTTGAACACTGTCTTTGCAGTACCTTTCTCTGAGTTCTTTCCCTGAAAGGCCTTGCTGTCCATCTCAAACTTGTTTAGAATGGCCTCCAAAATTCGGCCATGGACCATCTGATCAGCCCGCACTTTGCCTTTGCGCTTCTCTTCTATGTCTCTCATTGCCTGCTGGTTGTTCAGGAGCACAGACATGGACAGAGCTTCAGCGAAATCCGGATTTCTTGGAAATTCCGGCCTTTCGAGTGTTGTGTCCTCTTCACTGAAGACTGCATCCTTGGAGTGGGTGACATGATCCACAAACAAGGGGACGCCATTTTCCCCTAGTTTGTAAAACTTGTCGAGCATCTGCTGGTCCTTCTCCTGCATGTTGCCGTCTTCAGCAACGTGGCCACCATCTTCAGGAGGATCCGCTGCCGCATCGACCTCGTGGACGTCCTCATCGACTGGTGCGTCCAAAACTTGAAGAGGGTCGACCTCGTGGACGTCCTCGTCGACTGGTGCGTCCACAACCTGAAGTGTGACGACCTCGTGGACGTTCTCGTCTACTGGTGCGTCCACAACCTGAAGTGTGACGACCTCGTGGACGTCCTCGTCTACTGGTGCGTCCACAACCTGAAGTGCGACGACCTCGTGGACGTCCTTGGCGACTGGTGCATCTGCGACCTGAAGTGCATCTCCCTCGGGTACGTCTTCTACAGCTGGTGCGCCATTGTCCTCAACCTGAGGTGTGTCAGCTTCAGCTGTGTCCTCTGCACCATCGTCCTCGCTCTCTGCAGGTCTGTTTTCAGGCAGAGTGGCTGGGTCTCCAGATGAGCCAGGCTCTGTGAAGGTGTTCTCACAGAATCCAGTGTCTCCAAGAGGATCTTCAGCCTCAAAAGGATCACTGGCCAAGTCAGCCAGCACTTCAGCTAGGTCCCTCTGTAGGGAGCTGCTGACACTCTCAGCATCATTGTCTGGAGCAGGAGTTGGCTCCCTGGTTGCCTCCTGGGCAGGTGTCCTCTCTTCATCAGTTTCCTCACTGGAGTCCTCAATCCTACTGGCATCCTCTGGAGACTGGCCATTGTCACTGTTCCCAGCAACTGAAAAAAAAGAGACAAGTTGAGGTTCTTGTTCAGCAGTTGTCAAAAATAACTACTTACTGCGTCGCTCCTGGGGTGAGTTATCCTCTGGGGCGATCTCCGGGGATGAGTTGTCCTCAGTGGCAGTCTCCTGGGGCTGGTCATCTTTACCCGCCTCAGTACCTGCAAAGTGGATGTGTAACGTTAGTAAAATGTAGTAGTGGGAATGCTCTTATGTAGCAGACTCACCAACTGCCTCCTGCTGGTCCTGGACACCCACGCGAAGTCTCTCTCCAGGCTGGCCATCCTCAATGACGATTTCCTCCACCTGGTTGGATGGAACATTTTCGTCCTCTGTGGACATGTTCATGTCAGCACCACTGTCTGTGTCAGCCTCTCCAGTCGGGAGGAGGCTGTTGCCTTGCTCAGCCACCTTGCCAGTTGAGTTGTTTAGCAGAGTGTTGTTTTGGCCGCTCTCCCCACCAATCTCCAGAGAAGCACTGTTGCTGGGAGCAACAACCGGCTCTCTAGCAGCTGTCTGGGTGGGGATGCTTTGGGCAGGCGACCTCTTTTTCACTGTCTCTTCATTAGACTCACTGTTCTCATCCTCAGACGGATTTTCCTCTCTGTCCTTGTCCTCGGACTGGCCCCCTTCATTGGCTTTTGCCTGGGACTGGCTGTTGAAGATGTTGAAGTCGGCGAGTGTGGCCTCATCCAGGAGAGTCAGCCTCACGGAGAGTCTCTTCAGCTTGTGTGTTGAAGCAGCAGCAGTGCCCTCTGCTGCTTTATGCTTCTTGTCACTGTTGGCACTCACTTCAGGCTGATCAGCATCACTGTCCTCTTCGTCGGAGACGAAGAAGCCTGTTTTCTTGGCTGACCTATCAGCTGCCTCCCTCAGGGCCTCGTCTTCAGATTGACTGTCATCACTGTCCCTGGGGGCAATTCTCCGAGCGAGCAGCCACGGCTTCCTCTTTTTGGCCACTGGCAATCCTTCTGGGCCCTCAGTTGCTTTGCGCTTGGTTGTCACATGGACTGCCTCTTCATCTTCCTCCTGATCTGACTCCTCCTGGGCCGGTGTGACAGGCCTCAGGACCGTGGCAGCAGCTGAGGTCGACGGGAGAGGAGCAGCAGGTGTCCTGATGACTGGAGGTCCCTCTCCAATCTTTTTGGCAAACCTCTGGCGGCCTCCCCCACGTAGTCTGAGTGTGCCGCCACAGCGGTGCTTGAGATCTAGCTCGGCATCTTCTTCCAGCTTATTCCACATGGCATGGTTGTCCCTCCTCTTGAGGTCCTCATAGACTTTTGCAGAGAGGAGTCGCACAGTTCCACCAGCCGTCCTCTCATAGACAATGTAGGCACCCCTGCAGGTCCTTGAGGCCTTGGCATTGTTGACGCAGCCTTCGTATTCTGGCGTTACTGTGCTGTTGAAGGTGTCCTCATCCCCGTCCTCGGTGTTTCTGTCCAGAGGAAAGAAGACGAGGACATCGAGGTCACACAGCTCCTTGTAGAAGCACTGGATGCTCTCCTCTGACTCAAAGGAAGCCTGTGGCAGCCCTACAAATGAAACAACTTTGCTCTGTTAAAAACCATTATTTGACTGTGAGAACTTTTCTTTAATTGCTTACCGAATTGGACTGTTGCTTCCCGTGATTTGGCTGCCCTCCTCGAGTCCTCTCTCACTGCAGCCATCACCGCACCCACATCCCTGGTGTTTAGCTCAAGAAGGGGCTCTGTAGACCCCTCCATGATGGTCCTTGAGCCCTTTCTCACGTCTTGGACAGGGCAGTTGTTGTTCCGTCGGTGACCATTAGCTTTTGATGGCTTCGACCGCCTGGCTGGCTTCGACCGCCTGGCGTTCTGCAATAAGTAAACATAAAAATATGAAATAATTACGAAAATTCGTAGTGAACAAGAATTATTTGGGGACAAGAGATTAAATAAGGCCTTCATAAACAGGCAAACACTTTGGCCCTTCTTAAGAAGAGGCTTGGCTTGGTTGTTTATAAGTGAGAACTGACTGTGGAATGTTTAGAAGGCAATTGCCGCTCCTAGGTTTCTGCGGGCATTAGGAGCACCACGCGGTCAGGTTTTGCTTAGAAAAATAGGAAAAGGCCGCTCCTAAGCTTTCGCGGCGGAAATTCCTACAAACTAGCTTATGTTTTGTAGTACACAACTGAACCGAAATGTTAAAAACTCTTACATCTGAAGCCTTTATAAAGTGCTCACTTGCTTTTAAAAGCAAAAGAGAGAGAGAGAGAGAAGCAAACTAAGAAGGAATTTCCACTCACCTTGACTAGGGGTCAACTTTTCTCTTTGGAGAAGCCATCTTGGAATTCAGGAGCCCAACTGGGCCCCTCTGAAGGTCGTCGACTCACTTTTTAGGCCTTTTTGCACTCACTGGGTCGAAATTTACCAATCTTCTGCAAGAGATCGTCTCAAAAGCACTTCACTGAAGGCCTCGTAGCACTGGCGTCTACACTGCTGAGCTGCCGTCCACTGAATGATGGACCAGCTGGCAGGCCGACGGTCGACGCCTGCACTCTCTAGACAGCATGCTGACTTTGTTTACAAACTGACTTTGTTTACAAGCTGACTCTCTTTCCATGCTTGTCTATCCCATGCCTGTCCATGATAAATCATAAAATGACAACAAACTTAAAGGAAGTTTAATTAATATAAAATTCCGAGATATGCCCTAGGTAAATGTGTGTTCAATGTTTGAACACTAAAACCTGATCAGTTTTAAAAGAATCTAGTGTAATTTTCGGAAAATTTGACATGACTCCCTTTAGAAAAAGCTCTAATTCCGGCAAATGCATGAAAAATTGCAGCGACTTTTGGCGCGAAAATGCACCTAAACCAATCGTCGGCATTGTGGCATTAAAGTGCCCTGATTGCTGCAAGTTTTGGCGCGAAAATACACTTCAACCAATCGTCGGCATTGTGGCATTAAAGTGCCTTGATTGCTGCAAGTTTTGGCGCGAAAATGCACTTAAACCAATCGTCGGCATTGTAAATGGGAGCACCCCCTTGCATGGAGCGGCATATTCTGGTGACACGGACGTGGTCAAGGTCATCGTCGGGCTCCAGGAGGGCAAGAATGCCCTTTCTGCCAGGTGCAACCAGGGCTGGACGCCTGTGCACACGGCAGCGCACTGTGGCGAGAATGATGCCCTGCTTGACACAGAAGAGGGGCGGGTGACCCTCGGGGTAAAAGACGTCGGAGGAAACACCGCCCTGCACGAGGCAGCAAGAGAGGGGAGTGTTGTTTCCGTAGAGCTGCTCATAGCCACAGAGGAAGGCAGGAGCACCCTCGCCACCAAGGGCAGCGACAGCCAGACAGCCCTCCACATGGCAGCCGAAGCTGGCAACAGGGGCATCGCGGCCAAGCTGCTGAGGACTCCCGAGGGCCGGAACCCCATGTGGCAGAGGGACGAGAGCGGCAAGACCCCCAGGGACATCGCGGCCGAGAAGGGCCACGCCGCCGTCGTCAGGATGCACGGCGTGTGCCAGGCCGCCTCCAGCGAGGAGGTCGCCGCCGCCATCACCTGCCCAGAATGCGTTCATGACTACTCCTCCTCAGACGACGTGCTGAAGCCCATGGTTATCCCGAAGAACGGCCACACAGCCTGCAGCGGGTGCACGGCCAGGCTCAAGGAGGAGTGCCCCGAGTACCGGGGGTGATGCGCCAGGTTCTGACTTTGGGCCTCAAGTCAGAATCTGGCCAGTAAAGACAACACAGGACTCATCCTTTGGCCATGTGCTCCTGTCAGCTGATGCGCCAGGTTCTGACTTTTGAGCCTCAGGTCAGAATCTGGCCAGTAAAGACAACACAGGACTCATCCTTTAGCTAGTCAGTGACAGCTGATGTGCCAGATTCTGACTTTCAGCCCCAAGTCGGAAGCTGTAGCATCTTCGCTACCAGCAATACCTGTTGTTCTCTCTCTCTTTCGAGAGTGGGAGCATGTGGGACTGCTGTGGAAATAGCAACAGCATGCCGCCGCTGCGGGCATGCACATTTTCCGCGGACCGCGGAGGGTCAGACCAAGTGATGTCAAAACAGGATCCCTAGTGCCGGGAAAAATTTGTCTTGAGCATTAAATGCAGGAATTAAATAAGAAAACAATTAAGGATGCCCTGTTTGTTATTAAACTTTATCTACTGTTGTGGGGAGAGAATTAAGGGGTCCACCTTCATAAATTTTTCCCTCAATAAACAGTATAAGAGTATTAAATGTTTCAAATTTATTATGTCAGAAAAGTTACCGCTATGTAGGTAAACAATAAAAGTAATGAGCAAAGCAGTCAAAGCCAAGCTAATAATAGAAAAAGGTAGTTAACCTCGTAGGGTCAAGCTGCTTGGCGCCCTCGCTTTGCTATAAATTCCCCTAAATTGTCATGTTTTAAACTAGGGAAAGAAATGCTTCTTATGTAAGAGGTAGAAATGTCCACTTATTCAGCTGCTGTAGTAAAGGCACCCGCAAGTTTTTAGGATAGTCCTACTACGTACACATATTAGCTGAACAAGACTAGAAGTGCTCGTGGGGACATTTTTGGGCTACGGCTAGGCATTTAAAGTTAGCTAGTGGTGACCACAGTGTAGTAAAGGTGATGATCAGATAAGATAGGAAAATGGCACTAGAGGCTAGCCTCCACTATCACCAGCTCCAACCAATGAGAAGAGTGCTTTGTTGTTGTAGTAGTGGGTTTGGACACCCTATGGTTAGAATCTATCCCAGTGTATGGGAAGCCGCCAAGATGGCAACACCAAACCCAGCATCCTCCAGCGCTGCTGCTTCCAAGACTGGCGTGGAACGGATCCTCGATGCTGCTGACGCCTTGTCTATGGCCAAGGCCTCCAAGAATCGCACCTATACAGTGCCCCTAGAGTGCAGATCTGAGGAAAGTGCAAGGGCTCAGCCGAACAAGGCAAGTGTCCAGTGCCGTCTTCGCCGACGTCAGCGAGAAAAGGAACTCGTGGAGCGAAACCGAACCCTCCAGGGGCAAGTCACGCACTTCAAAAGGGCGTACGACTCACTCTACCGGGACCATGAGGGGTTGAGGCGCCAGAAGCACCATGAAAAGATGACAATGAAGTCCGAGATCCACACCCTTGAGCTCCGGACCCAGCGCCAGGCCTTCTTGGCAGACCTCGAGGTCCAGCGCCGTGTCAACCAGGAGACCAAGGACCTGCGTGCCGAGAACAGGGCCCTGGAGGCAGCCAACTTGATCAAGGCTCAACGCATCGCCGATCTGGAGCGTGATGTAGCGGACCTGAATGCTGCAATCACCCTCTCCAAGCTCCATAAAGAGTGAAAAAGAAAGAAGTAGTCGTAAATATACAATTTACATCACCTACTTTGTCATTAAAAGTTACTGCTCGCTAGTAGGTAACAGTTACGCATCTCCTTCCGCCCGGCCAAATGCGACATTTTATTCCAGTCCCATTTGGAAGTATTTTGCTGGGTAGGTAGTGTGCATCCGTTGCCTAGATAGTACAATAGCAATGACGTCACCACTTGCCGCCAGATTGCCGCCAAAAATGTCGCCCGCTATGAAGTAGAAGTGAGTAGCGGCATACTTTTTCTTCTACTGTATTACTCCTGGTGCCGAGGAAAGTAGAAGGGAAGGGGAGTTCTTTTTATGGAAATTCATCCAATGAGGAAATATGAATGTAGTAATCAGAGCCAGACGATAAGAGAAGAAACTGCTGTGTTTGTAGGGGAAAAATATGCAAGCTGATGCAGTCTCTTGTTGTCGTAGGGTAAATTTTCCGCAGAAGCCATAAGACCTTGTACTAAGTACTAAGGCATGCTCTGTGAAGAGCCAACTGATAGGAGTTGGGCACTAGCTAATGTTGTCCCTTCTGTCTCCGTTTGTTTAGGGTGCAGTGGAATTTATGGTCAAGCACTCGTAAGCAAATGGAAGAAGGTTAAAAATTCATTGTGCCTATTTTCTGCCCACAAATTGAGGAAATACTGAGTAAAGCAAAGGAGATGAGTTGGGAAACAATTGGAGAAAAGATAGTAGAGTAACTAGTTGTTGCCCTAGTAGTGGAAGTCTTCTGCTACGTATTTCCACAAAACTCGCTGCCTCGCGCCTAGGAGTAGAGCTAGGAGTAAGCCGCCGCCGCAGTTTTTGTGTAGGAGATGGGCAACTGGTAGTAGCAAATGCAGTTCTCTACAGTAGCTAGTTGTTGCCGTAGTAGTGGAAGTCTTCTGCTACGTATTTCCACAAAACTCGCTGCCTCGCGCCTAGGAGTAGAGCTAGGAGTAAGCCGCCGCCGCAGTTTTAGTGTAGGAAATGGGCAACTGATAGCAGCTACATGCATTCTTCTGCTACCATCTTCAAATTGTTGCAACTTAAACAATATTCAACCAATACGTAGGTAGGAGAGAGAGAGAGAGTAAATTAGGCAAGCCAAAACATTCTATTGCCCAGCTGGCTACTGGGATAGAACTGTGAATGCTTGTCATCAGAAGTATCTACTTTTAACCAGCCATATGACCAAATAATTTAACGTAACGTGAATTGCGAAATTTCAGTACTTATTACTGGACCACTACGTAGCAAAGAGGAAACAGCGGAAAAGGACTTACACAGGGTATTTAATTCGTTTTTTTTGGGGGGGAGCAGTATGCTTGTCAGAGACTAATGGCTGTAATTTCTGGAAGCGTAGCTCCACTGTACCCTATCGTATGCAAGAAAAACATCCAACAAAGAGCACGTCCTTTTGTCTGCTCAAATAGGATTCTTTTCATACCGAAAACTTTTGTAATAGCAGTCCCTTGCCAGCTGGCTCTGTGCCAGCCAAAAAGTTAGGCAATTTGGCTGTCAAAAAGCGGGGAATTGGCCGAGAGTGGGCCATTATTCTTCCTTTGTTGGTTGGCCTCCTTCCCAAAAGTTATACAAAAGAGCCCTCTCGGTTGGGGGCCAAAAGGGGTTGGCCAATGGGGAGCTTGCGCACGGAGCTCGCCATCTCATTGGCAGCCAGAATAGAAAGCACGATCCCAGCTACATCATTGGCTCACAGTAGCTCAACAAAGGGACGCAGCACCCGTGGGCGTGTTCTTTAGCAAAAGTTAGATATATAGGGAGACTTTTCCACTGAACAAGGCACTGTAGTACTGGGAAACGGCCAGGCAACATCACCGCAAGTTTTCAAGACCAAAAAGATTGGAATCTTCCCGTTTCAAAGTGCGAATTAACGTGAAAAAGTGCTTCAGTGAAGATTATTTTGACTTAAGTGCTAAGGGACAAATTGCCATACCAAAGTTCCATCTACCATGGTAATTTTCTTTTGGCCAAAGGTAAGCGCCACCCGGTGCTAATTTTACCCTTGTCCTTTGCCCAAAATGTCCAGCAGATCTAACAAAAGTGGAATGGACTTATCCATTAATTGGACAAGTGTCACTGCTGTTGTATCTAGGCAGGATAATCAACATGAAATGCCCAGTTCTACCCATGGGAATGACCTGCTGCCGGCAAGGAAAATTCTTATCCCTGCCTACATGTACATAAAAGCTAGAATGGACATTTGCTTTAGTGAGGACGGTACTGCTTGCAACAATTGTCAAGAGCCCGGACCCCAGCCTAAGCGTATGTGTCTTTGAGGGAAGCAGAAACAGCAGCGCCGCATACCAATTTTACGACCCCGAATGCATGCGATAGCTAGGTAGAAAACCCCAGACCTTTGTTTCTTTTCCGGCTTTGCTACAAAACCACAGAGGGAAGTCCAATTTCATGGGCATGCAAAGAATGTCACATGGTGGGGCCCTCTTACTTGCTTCCAGATATTGAAAAAGGTTTTTATTGCCCACAGTAATAGAGCAGCATATTTCAGGTATCTTCTGCCTCCACCGTAAAAAGGGCATGCGAGTTCTCGAACTATGCAGTGAAGATCATGGGCATCTAATTCTAAAACCAAAAGTAGGTAGACTGTCTCTAATAATTCCACGTAGTGAAAGAATTAGATTTATTCCAGTACTGGCGGACTTATCGTGAACCACATCACACACATTACTCTAAAATAGAGATAAAGCATGCAGCTAAGTGCAAGTGTGGTACGTAGTTATTTGGTCATAAAAAAGTGGCTTGGTTTAACAAAGTAGAGTGCCAGTCCAAAAGAGGCAATATTGCCACAAAGAGGAGAATATAGTTATGAGAATGTTGGTCGCTTAGGTTATGCTCTTATTCACCGCCAATGCATAATTCGGGTCGAAAGTGGCAGAGGCAGACTTGTCGACTAGCGAAAAAGGGACATTGAGCCGGAATAAGTAGCAAAACCAATCCCCTGGGGCCAAGTGGGCTACCAAGAAGGGAAAAATTTGCACCGCTAAAATTGCTGTGCTCTACAGTGCTTTTAAACTGGCTTCGTGCACTGTCGAAGCCATTCTACTGCCTATACTTTGCCCCGAACTGGTTTGTAGGCGTCGCCGGGAAGGAATTACAAAGGTAGGTTGAAGCGCCAACAGAAGGAAAGAGGGACTAAGCACAAAAGACGTTAATAACTGTACTTAGGACTTAGACGCGCGTTTTGACAAATAGAAGGTTGAAAGTACAATTATTAATATGCTGCCCTAGGGGCAATGAGACGCAAATTTTATTGGTTGAAAGGGCATCACTGACGTACCTAAAATAAGAGAAAGAGAGAGTATTTTAGGACCCAGTGCAAGGCAACACATGTTCTACATTAAGTCAAGAGCTAATTTTTAGTCCGAAATTAGTATCAGTAGCTACGGGGAATTGCTTAGGGGAAATGATGACGGTAAAGACTGCTTAGTGCGCTTGTACAGTTTTACCGCCAATTCACCGCCAATGTTATAACCCTGCTACTGAAAAGGGAGACGATAGCAGAAAAGGTCTTCTTGCTTGACGCCTGAGCCCAGTAGGATGTGACTCTCACCCCAAACCAAACCTCAGGAATTTGGCACAAGGACACTGTCTGCTGAGAAGACATACCAAAAATTCTTGTGCTTTATGCTAGTCAACTAGGCTTTTTCTCCTCAAAGCCGGCGGTAAATGTACACAAGATGGGACAAATCCAGGTAGCAATATGTAGCTATACACTGGGCTGTAAGCCATGAGAAGTACATTCCGTTTAGTAGCCAAAGAGTTAACTTACAAAATTGCGCACATCTGTTGACTGCGGTGAGAGTAAGAAGTAAAGATGTGTACTCCGACAATGTGTTGCTGTTTCTTCACAGCTTTGATAGCCGTTCTTATACTCCTAGGAGCTGTAAAGTTTTCCTTTGCTTCGACAGAATACTCAGTAAAAGTGATTAATAACGTTCTCTATGGTCGTGTTGGGAATTTGCGGCAAATTCGAATGGGTCTAACAACAAGGAGAACACTTAGTCTTCAACCAATTCGGGACATTATAGCAATTCAAGATTACTTACACCATTGGCTTGAAACAACCTGTCAAATTGAGCCCTTACCAGAGAGGGGATCTGGACCAGTAAGTAGGGAATTCATAGGGGAATCTAATGGGTTCAGATTGCTAGAAAAATCCGGGTTAATGAATCTTAAAGAAGCTGCAGAAGCATGTAAGGCAGCTGGACGTAAATTACCTGAACCCCTTGATCGCTATGAAGTCCTACAACTTAAGAGTGCTGTTAGTGTTCTTTATGATGAGCTTAAAAGATATGGCTATATTGTAATCCCTAATCCTGGGACTTTTATTGGACAAAAACATGATTACTATAAAGGTTGGATAGGATTAGATAAGAAATCAACACCATTCCAAAGACTATATGGTAGAGACGACCCAATTTTTCGCACTGATGGCTCTTCCACCAGGGGCAAGTGGGGTCCAGTCGGATTAACTTCCTGCGTGTGGGCTACCCTGGTAGACACTGAAGGAGGATCTATTACTTGCATTAAAAATAGGCAGTGGGAACCACCCAGATTCTATCCAATTTGTCAGTCCAATGAAATGACAATTACTGCTGCTATTCAAAGAAATGTCAGAAATCAAACCTTCGCTCATGTTCGTGCTGCCGCAGACCAAAAGGAATTTTATCAGTTCCTAATGGTCAAGGACTTATGCACTAACATAGCAAAGCGTTCCAAGGCAATTGCACAAAGTCAACGGAAACGATTTGAGGACCTCTGGAATACGTTTAAGTCCCAGGTCTTCCTGCAGGAAAGCCAATTACCATCACGCTCAGACAGCGGCCTCCCAAAGTCAAATTTAGAAGTAATTATGCCCAAAGAGGTGAATGAAACCAAACTGGTGCCTGGAACCATTCATCAGCGGAAAAAGCGCTTTTTAGGCACAGCCATAACTGGTGCCGTATTCACAGCTTTTGGTGCCATTCACGAAATACTTCAAGAAGGGAGGATGGCCAGCTTTAAAGCTGAGGTAATTAGGAACATAACAAATCTTGCTGCGCTCATCATGAGAAATTCCGAGAATATTTCTACTCTGCAGCTTGGGCAGGAAATGTTATTTTCTAATATTACAGCAATTTATATGGAAATTAACCAAATACAGGACGACTTGGAAGACACTAGAGCTTCTCTCAATTTTGTTATGTCATTGATGCAAGTGCAAGCATATCTCGGACTGCAACAACAAAAATTTGAGACGCTTTTCCATGACATGGGCAGTGTAGTCTCCAAGCTAATTTCGCATGAGACGCCTACTGCTCTATTTACCCCTAGTGAACTAGATTATTTCTCCAGAAAGGTTCAAGACAAATACAGCATGCAATTAGATGCCTCCATAGACCATATAAAAAGTGTCGTAAATCCTATCCAATATAGCCCAGGATACCAATTTGAAGTGTTTTCTCTTATTCACATAATAGAGAGACCCAAAGTTATCTACCATGCCCTTCCAATCCCGATAGAATTAAAGGATGGGACAATTGTAGTGCAACAGCTTTCTCCAACATATTTCGCTATTGAAGAAAAACATATGTTTTTCCGGCCCCTTACTCCTGTTGACTATGCATTGTGCAAAGACAAAGCATGCCGTCTTGATGCAATGTCCGGGAAAATAGCCGCAGACCGATGCTCTGCACCATATTTGATGAGTCAGTATGTTGACACAGAGCAATATGTAGAGAATTGTCCACAAGCGCAAATTATCCCTGCGAATTCTTATTATTTTAGAGCAGCTCTCTCCGGCATCGTGTTCGCAGTCCCAAGGGACTCCCGTAGTGTTACAATACGATGCCCGGACTACCCGGAGGGGCGAATGATCTCCATTAATCGCTCTGGCTTTCTAAATATAAGAGGGGGATGTGTCGCTGCATTTGTAGGTAGTGGATACTACTACAGTGCACCGGCCGCTGAAGACGCTACACTACTAGAAAGAGCATATGAAAGGGTGATAACGAGAGATAAAAGTGGAGGTTCGGTAAATGCACAGGATGTTCTCAAAGATATTGCTTCATCTTTTGGAGGATTTTTCAATGTAGTGAAAGGAGTTCCCAGCCAGATAGATGGTATAACCGGAACTCTCCAAAATGTCCTTTTAATCATAATTATAATTGTCGTGTTGGGAGGACTGAGTTTCTGTGGTGTTTACATAGGACTTACATTTTATAAAGTTCGTTCTCGTTCTAAAGGACGTACTTTTTCAGTACCCCTTTCACAACAATTAGCTGGACACTTGGCACCTGGTGATAAGGATCAAAGTGGCCAGTCTATGGAGGAACATTCCAACGAACAAGCTGCTAGTGTTGAACTGAATGTTTCCCGTAGGTTAAAAGAGGGTATACGGCAGTCACCCATCAATATCCCATCTGTACGGCATAATGTTAAAAGTGAAACAGTGGAGTTGGGAGAGCTTTCTAGGATAGCTCAAGTGGGAACTGACCGTCGACTGAGGCATTTTCCGCAAATGGATGCAGATTCACTTGAGGATATAAGTCATTTCTATCCAGAGCAAACCAGCAGTACCATAGGGGATGAACAGCGCCAAATTCGGCCTGCTTTTGCGCAAAATCGGCGCACAGAAGCTCCGCCCCCTGCACAAGAGAAAGCCAATGCAACCCTTCCGCTACGTGACGTCACTAACCTTAGCCAATCCCAAGCCAGGCGCTTCCGACGTCATGATGCTCCAGAAGACCAGCGATAGTATAAAGGAACGTGATTTCTGGTTTGACTCGTCAGTCTGACTTTACCCCTTCACTTGCGCAGAAGTCAGGTAGAGTCGACTCGTCCGAGGAAACAGTAGAAACATAGTTTAAGTGTTCAGTGTTAGTGATAGTGCTTCGGAATGAGTGGAAGAATGAATGGACCGCCATCCATGAGAGATGAGAAACAACCACAAAGTAAGTCATAATGACACCAGAACAGTACCATGCCGTGAGAATTTGCATGCTTATTTGCATTGTATTACGTTATTTAGTTTCACGCAATCTGAAAGACAGATCATCTGGGAAACCCATGTTAAGGTACTAACAAAATGGGCTCCCACTGATTCATGCCGTCCTGCTAGCTTTTTATAAGCAGAGACGCGCAGAAATCTTTATCCGAAAAACTCACTTTATTACTGAGTAATTGAGCGCGCCAATTACCAATAAAATTTGGGAAAGCGTAAGCATTTTGCTCTTAAGTAATGAAGTTCTACTGCAAGATAGGAGTACTAAATGGAGTATTTTCTATCTTGTGAATTGTTTACTAATCTTAGATCTACATCACGATAAGAGCTGGGCTACAATACCCCTCGACCACGTGATAACGATCTCTGTTGAGCCGCAACCGAACGCTGGCACCTTAATGATAGGTTGAGTGTAGTAGATTCTGAAACTTCCGTCGAACTGCTTCCAAGAAGCTTCCAAGTTTGAATGGGAAAATAAGTAACTCCTGCATGATACTATATCATCTGTACTTCCACCAGTACACACTTGGGGATACGCCTTTTCAAATAATAATTAATGTCCCCACTCGTCCTTGAGATGATGTGGAAAAGGATTTGGCCGCAATGAGGCGTATCGTACACAAAATGCAATTGTAAATAAGCCGCTTCTTTTGTTTGGTTCTAATTACAATGCCAATTATTTGACAGTCAAATGTCACTGCACGTGCTCAATATTGTAACAAAAAGCCCCGTTTAATCTGCCCAGAGCTGAGAAGCAATCACCTCTGAGCTTTATCCCAAGGAAATTAATTTTAGAGTGATGCCATTTGTGAATAGTAGCTTGTCTTAAAGACAACACTGCTTCATGGTACGCTACCCGAAGTAGCATGGAACCCTTGCTGTTCCGTATTCTCTCAAAATACGTAGAACCAAGTGAAGTACTGCTACTGTTTATGCTGTACTTGCCTGATTTCCGGCTTGCACGCATAATTTACCTAGGTACAAACAGGATTATCTTTTATTTAACAAAAATACTGCATCATTTTAATTAAACTATTATTGATTTGCCAAGCAAATTACAATTTATAACACTGCATGGTGCATGATTCTTCAAACCACTTAGTACAGACATTTCTATCTCTTCATGCATGCAGCACTGTACAACAAGATTCAGTTATTCCAATTCAAATGCAATAGTTAATTTAAAGTATCTTTGGCTATATGCCACGAATTGTATATATACTTCATAACGGGAATCAGACGATGCTCAGACGTTTTTGGGCCCGTTTAGCTAGGGTAATCTATCCAAGTAGCCCACCTAACTCCCCAACTTACGTGTGGTTAGGTACAGAAGATGATGAAAACGGCAGACAAGAACGACGTAGTGGAAGACCAAGAGAAGACTTCGATGACGAAGACCTTGAAGCCATTCTTGCCACCCCAGAAGACTTCTCTGAAGAGCACTCTTCTACAAGCAGTAGCAGCCTTACCCCCGAGGACGGCGCCAATGTGGCCTACCGCGGCCATCAGGGTGGCCCTGAAGAACAACAGCCCCAACAAAGAGAGCCCCGAGAGGAGCCTGAAGGCAGAGTTCAAAGTCCAAGGTTTTTCGCCGAACTCACGCCTCAGGATTCCACCAAAAGAACCTCTTCTTCCTCCAACACCAGGCCCCTCGGCCTTCCCGAGTTCTCCAGACTTGTCACCCTCATTGATGATGATAGAGAGAACGAGCGAAGGAATCCCCTGCATGTCACCATCCACCAGGCATCGTCGGCTCACAGGACAAGAGTCCCAAGATTCATCCCCCTCAACATTGACCCAGGAAGACCAGACGTGGCAAGAGACACTCCTGAGCGTCCCAGCAATCAAGAAGAGAAGAGAAGACCTGATGTCCCAGAAGACCCAGATCACCCAGGTCCAAGACCAAGGATTCATGCAAGGCCCCCTGAAAGACCACCACCACCAGGAGGACAAACAGAGGAACCCAAGTCCCCAGAGCCAGGAAGCCCTTCAGACAGCTTTAAGCGACCTGTCTTTGCTCAGGCAAGGACAACTCAGCCCCAGCAAGACAGTCCCACACCTTCCCGTTCTTCAGCCTCTCTTGCCCTCTTTACTCAACAGCCATGGAGGCGAGTCCCTCTTGACCTGCCAGGAACCCCTCCTGGACCAGAAGAGTCAGTCACAAGAGCAGATGAAGAGGCAACAGACCTTCTTCGAGCAGGAGCCGACGCCCTCGATCCCTCTGAGTACTTCTCTTCTGAGCCCTGCGACAGTGCCCCAGGCTTTGAAGATGCCATCACCGTGGCACCCGCAACTCCAGGGCGAGCACCCAGAGAAGGCAGCTCAAGAAGCCTCTCAGAGATCATTGCCAAAGCCAAAGCCGATAGGATCAGAGCGGATCAAGATGATGAACGAGAAGAATCCACCCCTGTGGGAGGTTCCCAGCCAGTCAGAACCAGTGAAATTACCAGTGGAACTGACAGCCCAACAACTGTCCCATATGTGGAAGACTTGGCCATCGCCAGACCAAATGATGAGTCACCCTGCACAGCTCCGACCAGGGAACAAGTTCATCCCCTGCATCCCCGCCGACCAGTGGAAGCCAGAGATGATCCCCAAGCCATGGCAGAAGTCACTTCCAAAAGAAGAGCTCCCATCATGGGCAAAGCTGGACCAAGAGCACGACCTGACAGTCTTATGGTTCCGTCCGCCCAAGAGCACCAACTCCAGATCCCATCCAAACCAATGGTACACCCCAGTACTGTGTCCCATGTACTACTGCAAGCAGACGATGGTGCCCTTGTTAGCGGCCACTACTTGCAGTATGTGCTCAACAAGCGCAGGCTCGATACTTGGTATTCAATCCGAGCAGTTCCCAGAGGTGGCCCACACTTTCATCCTTCAGCCCCGAGTTGCTCCGAGCACTTGGCAGTGTTCACTCGCCGAGATCTCGAGGATCTCCAAGGGGACAACCTACGAAACAAGTGTCATGAGCTGGACGACGGATATCAGCTTCTCGCCAGAGCATTACTGGATCAGCCCACCTTCGAGCTCACAGGTAGCCCTGACGATGGGGAATTCCCAGGACACAGCACCCGAGAAAGAGACGAGACAGCAAAGGAGCTTGAAGAATCTTGGCAAAAGATCTGCACAATGGCAGCCAGGGCCAGAGCTTCAGACACCCCAGAAGACACTGGAAGATTCATCGCAGCCTCCCACTTCTCTCTGTATGCCCACTACCTTGAATCCAAAGGGCTCAGAGACCAGCTTGCCGAAGACCTCGTCTACACACACACCGTCTGCAAGCACCTTGAAGGAGCACAAAGAGCCCTCCTCAACTACTCCTCTGATGTCATCGAGGAGTTCTTCAGAAGGTCCTCAGACATTGATCCCATCGGACCAGTGTATGTCACTGACCAGCTTGCCCGTAAGTTTGGAACAAAAGTCAGAACTCTCCTATTCATCTACGGACCTGACAGGCTCCAGGCCACCTTTAAGGCCTACTTCCGAGCCCTCCTCATCAGCAAGGACATCATCGGCAGGATCATTGACGACTACTTGCAAGAAGACTACAACAATCTCCCAGCTGAAGAGCGCAGTCGACGTCAGCCAGTCAAAGCTATCCCCATTGACGAGCTCATTCCAGCCTCGCAGCCAACCAGTGGGATTACCTTCGAACTGGTCCAACTTCTGGGAACAGCAAGTGCGTCCGATCTGGCAACACTCAGTGATCAACTCAAGGAACGAACTCCTCCTGGATTCAACCGCAAGTATGAAGAAAGCAGCAGAGCCCTACGAGGATGGTCAACCCACGATGCCCAGCGTGCCGCACAGATCACAGGAATCCAACACATCACTCTGGGAGACCTACGTCAAGCAGACAAGCATCAAGACTCCCCCCAGCTTCCCCGAAAAAGTAAGTAAGCAACCGCCACACCCTACTCAAGTCCCCTATCCAACACAACTGCTACAATCCGGACTGTATACTTCACATGTAACTTCACTTCCTCATGCTCCACCACCACAAACAATGGTAAATACAGCTGCAACGTACATTCCACATCAACAGATTGTCTTCAACATCAACACAAATCGCTTTGAACAAGTGCCATCTCATGTCCCTCAGCAAAACGGTGTTCCACCACCACTACCACCACTGACACAACCACTACCTGTTCCCCAAGATGTTGTCACCAAGAACACTGGAAAGACCAACCCCATCTTGGAAATCGACCCAAATTGCCTACGTTATCATTTATGGCAACATGGCCACCTGGCCTCCACCTGCGGTGGGGTAGCAGACATAATACCTTACTCCATCGTCCATGTGTTTGGGCGAAGACTAGAAGCAAATGGTGTTCGTCTCATTCCAGCACAGTCTACACTCACCTCAAATGGGGAAGCAATGTTTTTCTGGGCAATACCCACACCACGGTATGCACACAATGCGCTCCGTGCAAAAGAGCAAGGACTTTTCGATTTTCTGAGAGAGATATCTGTCCACCCTGTTGTCGACCATCATGCCCGCTTCAAAACCGATCACGAGCGAGCTGCTGAGCTAGTCCAACTGGAACAAGTTAGGCAAACAGCCCAATTCACGGAAAGTGTACTGCAGGAGGCAGGTCATCTATCCCCAGTTCCACTTGGTCCCCCGCTTGGAGTCCCGCAGTCGTACCACATCGCGCAAAATGAGATGGACATGCCAATTGACCACTTGGGAGTAGCAGACCTCGCTGAGCAAATCCGAAAGAGAATCAACACCCCCATCACAGACATTCTGATCCCTGAATTGAGACCGCCATTGTGGCCACTGCCCCCCCCTACATTCCGCTCCACAGACAAACACAAATGGCCGTGGATTTTTCGCCATGAGATGGAACGTGACCCAGTTGCAACACAAGAAGCAGTTCGAACCCAACACCCAAACAGTCTAGAGGCCATTGCTAATGCACTGCGCAGCTTAGCAATCACCTCACAAGCCCCTGATCCCTCCGGAAAGAACAAGTCTACTGCTGCCTTTCCACAACAAAATGCCGGATGTCCATCAACCCCCATGCATGGTTAGAAATATGGTACATTTAGAATAGACATGACAAGAAACTTCTGAGTGTTAAGTGTTACGATCAAGAGAATTGTGAAAATGCTACCAGTCAAGGGATGCATGAAAGCGTAATGAAGCAAAGAGTGTGTGAGTGATGATTCATATAAAGCTGTCGCCATAATACCTGGCGAAATGTGGACTCATTTATCATTTCATCTACCATCTTTCAAGTTTTGGGCTCTTAAGCAAAGAGACAGACGTTTGACAAAAAGTTATCCTGAGGAATGACTAACAAGAATGACAGGACAGTGCAAAAGTCCCTCACCATCATCAAAAAGTGAAACATTCATCAAGAACGAGTCTGGTGACAATTCTCACTCAATCAGTATGAACTCAGTGATGAACTGCAGTGCAACCACACGGTGCAATTACTTTGAGTGACAGTGCCACGATCCATGAAATATGATGAACAACTGCCTGCATAATCCTCTTTAAATGAGGACCCTTCTGACATTATGCCATCTAATAGTTGCTGCCGTCCTGCAACCGAGAGTCATGCAGTGTCCCAAAAGTTTTTTTTTAGGCAGCCAGCAAAATAACTACTCAGCATCAGTGCACTACTGTATCTTACCAGGTAGAATGTTAGTAGACAAACAAGTTCCTTCAATAACTAGTGTGGAAAAAAAAAATTGTACGTTTGACAACTTTGGGAATTTTTGGAAGCTACACCCATCCAAAAATTACATCTATTCCCAAACCTCGCTACTACTACAACACTTGTTTGTCAGACCATGAGTCAAACCCATACTTGTGGGACAACAACAACAGGCTTACCACCCCATGAGGGTGAAATCTGCCTTTAGTCCTTCTTAAATCTTTAGCTTTCAATGTTAAGGTAAGAGAATTGTTCAGTACAAGACGCTGCGCAAAATTTTTGGCAAAGAACGGCTAGAAATATCAGTTGGTTCGTACTGGCCATAACATCAGCCAGCTTCATCTGCAACTACCAACTTCGCAGAAAAAGAGATTCGTAAAGTATTAAAAAAACATACACTTGACATTGTATTACATCGTATTGCACCTAATAGTATATAGATGCTTTAAGACTTCAGATCTATTTCCCTTTTCTAGAAAATCCTGTCCTTTTTGAACCAGATAAGAGCAAAACATTAACATCTATCCAAATGCAAGAATAACCTCTTTAAAATAACAAATGGTATTCCAACATTGCTCACAAGAAAACCTTAACATCTGGTAAAAGGTGGTTAAAACCGAATGGATGGATTTCCAGCTGCTTTGACCATGACATCTGGTCAAGGAATCATTTTCCTGTCATAAGCAATTGTAGAGAAACTACTGTACCGGATTTAATATTCCCACAATTTTTGAACTCTAAATGTTAGGATGTAAGGAAAATTCACATTTCATAATAGACAAAATCAGCATCCCACTTACCACCTTGGGAAATCCTGTAAAGACAGTAAAGTGTGTTATTTCTTTGGAGATTGAAAAACAGAATCATCAGAATTCAGGAAGCCATTTCAACCATCAAATTCGGCTGTCAAAAGGATCACCACCCATCTGAAAAGACTAGTAACACCAGGTCTAATTACAAGGTACTGAACAACAGATAACTATGGGGTTAAGACATTAAGTAAGATCTGAGCAGAAGTGCTTAATCCCTTGCCATGAGAACTTGGCCATAATCACGTGACTTCAACTTACAACTTGCGTTTTAGTGTCCATAAATCTATCTTCAGACGGTCAATAAGGTACGACTGTTTACTTTTTAGAGTTAAGGCCTCAAACAACCTCTATGTAATTGACCCACTAAGATGGCTCGAATTCGTCAAGGTAGTACAGCCATTGGGAAAAATACTAGAAGTTTTCTGACTAAACATCTGCCCACAGATTGATCTGAATTCGTAAGGTAGTAAGATCAAGTGAGCAAACCTCGCGATTGAGCAAATGACATCAGCATTAGCCGTGTGCTACCCCCCTTGAAAATGACCTGAATGCGAATGGTAGTAAGGTTATTCATGGGAGGATTGCTCTTAATAAAAGCTAGGTATGGTAATTTATGAAACGTTCTTCTTAAATATAGTAAAAAGGGCCATTTTGGTGTTCAAGTAGATCTTTAGAGAAAGGACAATTGAAGGTTAAACATCTTGGGAAATCACAAGACCTAACAAAAGATCCTCAACTTGACCATCAGTTGTTATAATATGTACAATTCTACCTAAAGCGGTTAACCCAACAGGTACGAACTTTCAGTCCTCCTTCCTTTAAAAATCAAATAAAGTAAGAGCCCCATTGAACTTATGAAAGCATGAAAGCAAATTATTATTCCTGAATCCCGTATGCAGAATTATCAAACTGCAAATCGACTCAACAATCATATCTTTAGGCAAGCTATAAAGACATCTAAATAGCTGACGTTTCGCGATAATACGTGCAACAAGTTGCAAAGTTTTAACATCAATAATCTTTGTGGAGTTAATAACAACCAATTCCGAAAAAGTGCGACACAATGACAACCTAATATACCTCTCTTAACTTTTCTATGACAAGTCAATCAAAGTTAAATCAAAAGTACTGTTTCCCATTAACATTTGGGATCTACATTCATGTTCTCTCTACAATCTTTTGAAGAGAACAAATTGGCGACTATCAACTACACACACAGAGCATTTTGCTTGATATACTGCTAAAAAGACTTATGCACTCAGGTTTAATTTTCTTCACCATCTTCTTCTGAAAGTTTTGTTATCATATGTGTTTTTAAGATTTTTTTTGTGTATTTCAACAGTCTATATTACACAATCAAGGCCATGCCAATAACACCTTTGGCTTAAGTGTTCTTGCGAAGTAGCTTTTCAATAACAAGCCTATCAACTTATGAATAGCAAAAAGTATGAATGGCAAAAACATCTGCCAAACAGAATCAGAAATTTAAAGGTGATAAAACATCATCCCAATTACTATCTTGATCGTGCTCAAACGACATTGTAGCACTGGCAAGCTAAACATCATAAAACTTTTAAAAGCAATTAGTGACTAATACCAATCACTGATCAGGTGGCAAAAACATCACTGCCTCCCTCTCACCCTTTTCAAATTAGAACATAATTATTTGGTAGTTAGGTAGTAATCGTATTACTACCCTTACCAGTAAGATTTCCCATAGGGACACAAAGGAACAAAAACCACCATCCCATGGGAAAAAGATTAAGGCTATCCCTAAGTCGGAAGGCTTGAAGAGATAGGTGACAAAACAATTACACTTTCCCAAGTAATTCACCATAGATAATAAATATATATAGAACTAGAAAATAGAAGAATGGCTCTAAAGACAATAAAGTTATTAAATATTTTGGGAATAATTAAAAGGGGCTAAAAACTTATTAATAAATTGACCCAACTAGCTACATACCTTTCCTTATTGTATTTCTCTTTTGTAAAGAACACTTTATAGCTACAAATTTTGAAGCAAACAGGCCAAATTTTGGACAGTTCAATGGCGCCATCTAACGACCAAAATATGTACCGTCCGGGACGACGAAAAACTAGTAAACTTTGCTAGCAATGACATCGTTAGCAACCCTGGCATTTATGACCATCCCTCTGTTGCCAGAGACAAAATTACAGACTTTCATTACCATCTTTGGGAGTACTTGGCCCACATTAATCTGAGAACCAATGACAGTGTTGATGACACCCTTCTGAAATCTAACGAGTTGCCAGGTATATTGCTTTTTTGACACCAAGCAATACATCTAACTGATCACAAGGTTTCCACATTTATTAGGACCAAAATGCTGAACTGTATAGTACATTTAAAAAAAAAAATCCAGATCACCGGAGAAGAGTAGGTCAGCTCTACCATTAATTGACCAAAAAGAATAACATTGCACAATTACATCTTTCATCTTCTCACGTAACCCCGCATACTTGAAAACGGCCTGTGATTTAGTCTAATGACAAAACAATGCTTCAAATTAGACATAAGAACTAGCTATAAGGTTGGCAATAGGGCGATTAGGGTCATGCAAATATGAATATTCAAAATAAAAATTCATTCTGAATCAACTATGTCAAATATATAAAATAGCTAAGAAGAGAAGTTCGTCATATTCATTTCAATGTGCTATGATGTACTAAGTTCATTTATTCAATGGCAATAATGGATGAGCCTAACATTAAGTCAGCCTAACACACTTGCCTAGAACAACATTGGCACTGCAACCCTTTATTCAATGCATGGCGATATCTACCACAAAGCGGAATAGCTCGAACAGACAAACATGACCTAACATCTAGTCAGATCTATGATTCCCTGAGCATAGACAATTGTCTATTCAACATCTGCCCGAGGTTCCATAGACCATATGGAAAACTCACTACTTTAAAGTGCTTTATACAAAAAGACATTATGTTTGCCTCTTCATTTAAACCCTCCCTCAAGTCGAATGGGAATGCGAACATCAAGAACCAAAGTTATAATTTTCATCTATTCCACTCTTTTACACTTTTAGTTCACCCTTTAAAAGCTTAACTAAATATTAAGCTTGTCTCCGAAATGAGACCTTTTAAACTAGTAAAATGAAGGATATGGTTTTAATTCCTCTCTTTAGAGGCAAAGACCGGAAATTGTCTTCAAAAACTAACTGGAAAGCCAAATTTGTGCCAGTTTAGAGCAATCTTTCTGGCAAAATACACTGCAACACACCATAATTGCAAAGATTTCAACTCACATCATCTTACTTGTGTTCCACTGTCAAAAATTCAGTATGAAATTATTGGCAGTGTATCATAAGCTAGAAAAGAACATCTAGCCTTAATTATGTAATTCAGGTCACTCTACTATGTGACATTATTAACAGCATTATTAAGCAAACAACCAATAAAAATACAAGAAATCAGCATAAAAAGGATGTTTTGCAAAAAGAACAATGGCATCTTTCAAAAGAAGAAAAACCACTTACCATTTGCATATCGCTGCTTTTGAAAGACCTCATATTTGGCCATTTATAAGGCAAGTCATGAGCAAAGGCCAACAAGTAAAAAGTAAACCCTTTTTAGAAAGGAGAAATTTGGAAAAATGGCTAATTGTTGTAGTTGACACTATTCACTTTTGTACAGCACTAACCTTGTAAAATAGACGGGTCCTGCGAGGCCCAGAGAAGAGTTGAAGAGCTTGCAAGCATTTCAACCATGAAACAGAGTCCTCTAGTCAAAACAAAGGAAACAACCAAAGAAAGTTAACATACATAATGAAGTTGGCCACCAAAAAGAAGCCAAAGTTGGCCACTAAAAGAAGCCAAAGTTGGCCGCCAGAAGAAACCAAAGTTGGTCACCAAAAGAAGCCAAATTAGGCCATAAAAGAAGCCAAGTTGGCCACCAAAAGAAACCAAAGTTGGTCACCAAAAGAAGCCAAATTAGGCCATAAAAGAAGCCAAGTTGGCCACCAAAAGAAGCCAAAGTTGGTCACCAAAAGAAGCCAAATCAGGCCATAAAAGAAGCCAATTACTGAAAAGAACCAGGTACAAAAGTTATATGTAAAAGATGTTGCTAAAGCCAGAGAGAAGGTCATCAAGTATTAGTAGAAATAATGTGGCAGGTGGGCAATACGTCATGACAAGAAGAAATGGCTAACAAGAGCTAATTACTGTTGGAAAGAGGAAATATTGAGAAATGTAAACCTTCCCTCTGCTATACAAATTGTTTTGTAGCCAGGGATAGAAAGGACAATAAGGTCAACTTACCCCAATTAATCCACAAACTTTGAATTTTCAGAGCAAAACTGACCGTATGAAGGGTTTTCCCACCAGATTAAATGACAAGTTTGACCCACCACTTGACTTTGGAAAAACATAAGAAAAATGGACTTAAACTGAAATGTGCATCTTAAAGAGGAGAGGAAAGAAAGAAAATAGAGAAATATTTGTCAAGAAAAGATGAGCCAGATGCTCACACCTGAGGGTTGAAGTGGGAAAGAAAAGAGACCCACATATATACCCAAAATGGAGAAATGTTTGTCAAGAAAAGATGAGCCAGATGCTCACACCTGAGGGTTGAAGTGGGGAAGAAAAGAGAAAGGCCCACATATATACCTGAAGTAAAGAAGTCGAGG
>JANQNF010000052.1 GCA_028279705.1 archaeon | reverse complement strand
GTAGCACTTCTCAATTTGCCCGAAATTGTGCTAAGATGATACTAGCATGATAAAAGTTGGCGATAAAAACTGGTCGCAACTTGACGACAACGAAAAGATTTCTTACTTGAAAGATAATCTTGTTGACCCTGCTTTGCGGGAGCGCCAACAATACGATAACAAGTGGTATTTAGCAAAGCGGTTTCAGGCAGGCGATCACTACATTGAGTACAACACGGTGACAAATGTCATTGAGAATCCTCCACGCAAACGTGGCGCGGTTCGTCTCGTTATTAATTTGGTCAAAGCTCACACTCGCGCAATTAAAAACTTCATCACGTCGTCTCAGCCCAAGGCGGAGATCATGCCTGGTGATGTTGATGAGGACACGGTTGAGAACGCCTCCCGCGTCTCTGCCGTAATCGACTACCTTCACTCGACGATCCTTCACCTCAACAGTAAAATCCGCATGGCGGTGGACGACATTGTTGACACAACAATTGCTTTCTTCGAGATCGGTTGGGACGATCAAGCAAAGAAAGGGATGGGTGAGGTTTTTTGTATTTCCCATGATCCGTTCGAGATCGTTCTCCCCCTTACCGCAACTCTTGACGGCCCGATCATTCTTTCTCCATTCATTGCAAAAGTTTCGCCAGTTAATGTGAATGATATCCGTGCCGACGAGCGTTATGACAAGAAGAAACGACAAGAGGTGGAGCCGGATGACGAGTTAGCTGCCTCAACGGTACAGGCTCGTCTCAAGAGAAACCAAGGCCAGAAAGGGATTCGGAGCGAGGGGCAGCAAACCGTGATGCGGTACGAAGTGATGGTTTGGGACTCAGAGGGTAACAAGGAGGGCGGCAATGTGAATATTTACACTTTCGCGGCTGACAAAATGCTGAAGGAGGAGGAGACTGATTTGGTTGAGTATCAAATCTACGCCTTGCAAGACGAACCGCGTCGTCGGATTTACGGTGAGACTTCAACCACTGCGGTTATGATTCCGTTGAACAAGGGAATTAATCGGTTGGAATCACAAAAGCTGGAGAACAACAACAACACTCTCCGCCCGCGGGTTTTAGCTGAGAAAGGTCATGGGATTAATTTTGAGGCGACTGGCCGACACGGTTCAGAAGTGGAAGTGCTTGAACACAACCCAGGGAAAAACGTACAGTGGTGGCAGGCGTCACCGATTTCAGACGGAGGGCAGGCGGAGATGCTCGCGAAATACATGGAAACCTTGTCGGGTGTTTACGAGGCGATGTTCGGTCGTAATCCTGCGGGTGGTCGGTCTGGTGACATGTTGGAGCAACTGATCGCGGCTGGTGCGAACAACCTGGCTGGTCTTCAGATGAGTTTGCATGATTTCCTCCCAGTGGTTTACTCGCGGATTCTTGACATTATTGCGGACAAATACGTGGCAACGCGTGTAATGAAGATCGCTGGAGCCGAAGGGGAAGAGCATGTAAAAGTGATTGGCGAGGAAGGCGGGAGTGAGCCGGAGGGCGCAGTAATCGTGAACAAAGACAATGAAGTGATTGTAAAAATTGGTTCATGGCTTGGATACACGAAAGACGCACAGAGGGAAGCGCTAATGTCACTTGGCGAAATGGGGGCTGTTGACACGGAAACGATTTTGAAAATGTTAGATTTCCCGAACGTGAGTGTCATCGCACAGAAAGCTCGCGAGGAGCGTTTAGAGGAAGCGGAGATACAAGCGGATATAGCGGGACGGCGCGGTGAGGGTGGAGGAGGAGGCATGGAGATGGGCGCGCCAGTAGGAGTCGGGCCGGAGATCGCGGATGAGGAAAACGCGCGGATGATGAACGGTGAGTTTCTGCCGCCAACTCCAGGCGCAAGTCCAGAACACACTCAGGCACACGTTGATTTTGTTCAATCACCCGATGCGCAAATGAGTCCTGAAGCAATGCAGGCAATTGCTCAACACGCGCAAGGTGAATTAGATCAGCAGCAAGGGGGTGGAGCATAATGGCGGTAAGTATAAATGAGGTCGGCGGGCCGTTCAATTACAAGTATCAAGCAGCAGCAGCGGCGAACGTGGTTGTGAAAGCTAGGCCAGGATTTTTGAAGCGGATCATTGTTGGTAGTCCAGTGGGGAGTGGAGTGGTCGAAGTTTCTGATCATGCTTCAGACGGAGACGGTGCAGTCAAGATTTATCTTTCTGGGGACACAATTGGGCCAGCAACTTACGAATGCGACTTGGAGTTTACAACAGGAATTACGGCTGACTTGACCAATCAGACACACGTTACGTTTGTATATAAATAAATAAAATGCAATGGCAATCGCAAAAAATGTTAAACAGCTTGAACACGATAAGTTCATTGATATTACCGATGACAACGGCGACTCGGTTCCTGTCATAGGAATTGTCGTTTACGCGGAAGATATTAATAATGCTGGTGTTTACATGCAGGTTCAAGGGCAGGTAAACGATGACGGGAATTTTGAATTATTGACGGCTGGTTCGGCGGCTGCAAGTGAATCTGGAGAATGGAACGCAACCGACACAAACTGGAACTCAACAAGTAGCAACTGGAATCAGACTTAAAAAGTATGTTATATTTAAACTAAGATGGCAAACCCAAGTGCGGATTATCCATCCGCCCTACACACGAATACAGACACGTCAGGATTTGGGAGCACAGCTCTTGGTAGCACTACTCCTACTCATACCAATCTTGAGGGGAAGCAAGAGGAAGAGATTACAGCTACTCAAACGAAGATTGGAACAGGGAGTTCAACTCCGACTTCCGCAACCTACCTCCGTGGTGACGGGACTGGAACTTCGGCATGGGCAGCGCTCTCGCTTGTTGACGACACTTCACCACAACTCGGTGGCGACCTAGATACGAACGGGAACAACATTACGATCGATGACGCCCACGGTCTTTTGGATGATTCCGATAACGAATATTTACTTTTTTCCAAGACGGCTTCGGCGGTCAACCAACTCACAATTACAAACGCGGCGACTGGTAATGGGCCAACACTAGCGGCAACGGGTGACGATACCAACATTGACTTTAACATTGATCCGAAAGGGACGGGAAATGTTGTTATTGACGGTTTGCGTTATCCCGAAGCGGATGGTAGCGCAGACCAGTATATTAAAACCGACGGTGGGGGTAATTTGACTTTTGGTACTCCGGCAGGTGCGGGTGATATGTTGGCATCGACTTATGATGCGGCGGGTGTGAGTGAGCAACTAGTTGGATTAACTGCCAGCCAAACGCTTACTAACAAAACTTTGACTCAACCAGCATTAACGCTTACTCAAAGCGCGACTCCGACACCGACCGCAGAGGGAGTAATTGAGTGGGATACGGATGGAAACCAAATTAAGATTGGTGATGGGTCAGGGACGAAGACATTCTCAGATGACGCAGGGCTTTCGATTACTGAGTCTCAAATCTCTGACTTAGGAACTTATTTGGAGAATGTGGTTGAGGACACGACTCCGCAGTTGGGTGGAGCGCTGGACGGACAAGGGCATGACTTGAACAACTTAGGTGTTGCTTTCTTAACGGAGCAAGCTGCGGCTGAAGCTGATGTGGCGGGTAAGGGGCAAATTTGGGTGAAGACCGTAACCCCGAACCAGCTTTGGTTTACTGATGACGCGGGAACGGATTTCCAGTTAGCGTCACTTGCGGCAACGGAAACATTTACGAATAAGACAATCGATGCTGATAACAACACGATCTCCAATATTGCGCTAGGTGCAGAAGCCACGGGTGATCTTGGCGATCTTTCTAACGTAGGTGTGGACACTATGACCAACCGCAATGTGTTAGTTGCAGATGGAGATAGCTGGGAGAGTCGTGCTTTAGTTGAGGCGGATGTTTCCGATCTTGGAACTTACTTAACCGATGTGGTTTCCGACACAACCCCGCAACTCGGCGGGATGCTAGATGTTAATGGAAATTCGCTTGGCGATGGAACGCTAGAATTACTGAGTTTCTCTGAGACGGGAAGTGCGGTTAATGAGTTTACAATTGCAAACGCAGCCACAGGTAACGCGCCAGTTTTGTCTGCAACTGGTGGTGATACGAATATTGGAATTACGCTAACGCCAAAAGGAACTGGGAACGTAACCTTGGGAACAATGGTGTTTGATGCTGACCAAACAATTGGTGCAGGGCAAGATAATTACGTTTTAACTTACGATAATGGTGGTGGTGTAATTAGCTTGGAGGCGGCTGGTGCAGGCGGCGGTCAAACAACTTGGGATGCAGTTGTTGCAGCTAGTGGTGGTGACTTCACAACTGTTTACGATGCGATTAACGATGGTGATAAAAAGATTGCTGTTATTAGTGACACTACCGAAAACGGGAACTGGGATATTTCAACTGGTGGGTATGAAATAGTTGGGTTTGGTCAACCCACAATTACGATGGGTGCTTACACAATTCAGCAAAACAATGAGATTAGTGATACTGGAAACATTACGGCAACTAAAGGTAGTGCAAATGTATCAGGGTCGGGTACTTCATTTACAAGTGAGTTAACGGTTGGGGATCGATTGTTTATTGGTCAACCACCAGACCAGCGCGGGTTTGTAACAGTACAATCAATTACTAACGATACGGCTTTGGTGCTTGAGGAGGAGTTTGGCTACGAGACAGAAAGTGCATCGGGTATTTGGGATGGGTATTCACCAGTTGATCCGTCGTTGGTGCGTGGCTTGAAGTTCACTGGTGCATCAGGCAGTCGTATCTTTTTGATCTCAGGTGGTAATGACATTCACATTGAGAACTGTACGTTTGATGATTGCACTACGGGTGAGTCAATTATTCGGTTAGGGCCAGCAGAAAACATTTGGGTCGAGAATTGTCTATACCAAAACGACCAGGATGTGTTCGTCTATATCTCAAGCAAGATCGTCAGCGGTGTGTTTATTCGTAATAACGTGATTCGTGACATAACCCACGACTATATATTTTATTTGTCCAACTGTTCAAACGTAACTGTAGAAGGCAATGACATTGATCACTGTCACGATGACTCTACGAACTACCCGAACATCTTTTTAACTGGTGTACCCGCAGACATTAATATTCGCAACAACCGATTTATTTACTCGTATGGGTCGATTGGAGTAGCAGGGTACAAGGTTGTGATTGAAGGTAATCGGTTCATTGGTGGCGAGCGTAACATCCAGTGGAAATCAGGTGGCGCAGACATTCTTATTAAGGACAATGTGTTTAAGGGATGTAATCTCCCGATGCGAGCGGAGTCTTTTAGCGGCACACTAGATGGGGTAGAGGTTGTAAATAATCACTTCTATGACTGTGATGGTGACCAGATCGATATTGACGCTAGTGGTGTTGAGAACGTAAAGATTAACGGCAATGTGATCCGAGATATTGGGGCGGAGGGAAGCGGGATTGCAATTGCTAACATAGGTACGGATGCAATGATTGTTGGTAATTATATTGACGGGAACGATAAGGACAACTATTGTATCTACGTGCAAAACCCCAACACCTTAATTGCGAATAACTATTTACGGGATGGTAACGACGCTTCCTATGCTTCAGGAATTGAGATTGTTTCAACCGCGAATAATTGTCATATCGTTGGAAACATGATTACTGATTGTGAAACGGGGATTGAGATTTCGGGAGATGAATGTGTGGTAAGTAACAACTACATTAAGAACAGCGATGGATACGCAGTTAAGATTGCTGCCTCAGCCGACGAAACCCATGTGTTGGGCAATTTCTTTGACAATAATACCAGCGGCGGTGTTGACGACAGTGGTTCAAACTCGATAACAACGAGCGCCGACTGGGATAATATAACAATGGCATAATGATTTTAATAACAGACGCAAACGACAAAGTATTAGATTTTAAGGACGCATCAGAGGTTACGTTCTTTGAAGTCAACGACAAAGAAGTTGATGTGTGTTTCGATGGAGTAAAGCGGTTACACAGAGCCAAGAAAGACAACCTTAAGTTCTACTCATACGATGCGGCATTTGGTGATGGCGACCTTTATGACGAGGTTGACATTATGAAGCCAGGCCCAATTGGTGAGGAGGACGTTGTAAAAGAAACCGTTAAAGACCGTAAAGATGTTGATATTAACTCATTGCCTGGGAAAGCAACCTTAGTCCCCAAAAACATCAGTAAATCCGAACTTGATGAACTTCTTGACAAAACGATTCTGTCTAGCTCAGACGTTAAACGGGCGCTAACTTTATTAAGAGATAAATGAATACGGCGGTATGCCTAATTTCATACAATCGTCCCGAATATTTCCAGAAAACACTGGGCTGTCTTATTAACCAGACCACACATGACGGATTCGACTTTTTCCTTTACCAGGATTACTGTGAGGAAACGCCAAAGTTGTCCGAGCGTTGCGTTGAGCTGTTCATGTCCTCCGCTCTCCCCAGAAAGAAAACCACGGTTCATCCGCAGAATGTAGGCCCAGCCGTCAACATGTTTGTGGCAAAAGAGGAGTGTTTCGAGAAAGGATACGATCGAGTAGTTGTAATTGAGGACGACGTTCTTACTCACCCACGATTTCTCCTTTTAGTCCGGCAATTACTCGATCGATACGCGGATGATGAGGGGGTTGGTTACGTTCGGGGGAAGGACGCGATCCAGAACCCGATGAACAACTACGCTTTCTGGCGACGTTCATGGGACATTATTCGCGATCCCTACGAGGAGTACGTTGAGTTTATTGCTCCTTACAAGTACACGGATTTGCCGCAAGAAATTATTGACGCACTTCCAAACAAGTTTGGTGCTTTGACTCAGGACGGAATAAAGATGAAAGTTTTTCGTGACGCTGGTCTTAAGCGGGTTGAAACCTCTCGGCCGAAAACGAAACACATTGGGGCAGTAGGGATGCACTTCACCCAAGATCATTATGTTGATAAGGGTTTCGATAAGGTTAAGATTCAGGACTGGGCGGATATCATTCTTCCCGTGTGGAACCAGCCGGAGTTGACGAACAAGTGTTTGGAGTCAATCAGTCGGTACACAAAATTCCCGTATCGATTGATCATCATTGACAATGGGTCGGACGAGGAAACGCAGATGGTAATTATGCGCCACACTGATTCGACGGAACACGCGATTATCCGCAACGAGGAGAATCTGGGTTGGATAAAAGCGATTAATCAGGGGATTGCCGAGTCAGATAACGAGTACGTTGTTTTCCAGAATAACGACACGGAGGTGACGGAGGGCTGGCTCACGAAAATGATTGGTTCATTAACTGAAGGTGTTGGTGCGGTTGGGCCGAAAACGGATAATGTTGAGCAATACCAGGGAATGGTTGAAGGGGAGGGGGAAATTGAAACAAGTAAGCTGGCGTTTTTCTCGGTTGTTTTTCCCCGTGAAGTAGTGACTGAGATTGGTGGGTTAGATGAAGATTTCGGGATGGGCTATGGGGATGACGATTTGTACTGTCACCAACTTAAAAAAGCGGGATACAAATTAAAGATAAATACGGATGTGATGGTAAAACACGTTCGTCGAGCATCGACAGGAGAAGGAGCGCAGGAGATGATTAATAAAAACGTGGTACTTCTCAACGAGAAGTTGCGTGAGTTATAATTAAGTTATGAGGTCGCGACAAGAATACCAGGACAAGATGAAAGAATCGATAGTGCCTTCCCACGAAGGAGATCGTGTAATGACGGTAGAGCTTCTTCTCGACATACGTGATCTCCTAATGGAAGTTACCGATCATCTTGAGATGCAAGAGATACGGCGACGAACAAGACTCGCTCGTATTGCCCGCGAGCGCTATCGGGAACAAGCGTTCCGAGAAGATTAATGCCACAAGACACTTACCACTGTTTATTTTGTCACAAAGAAGGAACAAAAAAAGACCTTGGATTAACCGCACTTGTTTTTAAAGATGTTGCTTACGATGATAATGAGAATACGTTTTGGTGTTGTTCGCATTGCGCCGAGTTATTACGTGATATGGTGATGAATCTACGTGGAAAGTGGGCAGATGACTAAAGAGGTGGAAATAGTTGAACCTATCGTTAAACGTATATTGAATTGGATTAAAAGAATCTGGAAAAGTTGACAATTCCCCGAATATTGTGCTAATTTATTACTCAGGAGATGACACGGTTAGCAACCTGTCAGGTGACGCATTATGACCGTAATCTTAGAAGGGGGTGAAACCCCTTGAATGAAGACAATTTAGAACCCCAAAGTGACGTAGGTGAGTCCACTGAGGAGCCGACCTCCGAGCAAACGGACACGTCAGACTCCCAAGACGCCGAGCAGTCAGCAGAGGAGAAGGAGCTTTACGAATTGCCTGATGGCTCGAAAGTTCCGATGGAAGAGGCTTTGAAGAAATTTAAATCAGATTTCTGGCCTGAATTTACACGACGCTCGCAGAAATTACGCGAACTTGAGCAAAGAGATCGCGAAATGACGGAGCGTGAGGAAGCTGAGAGGCTCCAGAGAGAAGCACTTGATAAGGTGGAGGTTCCACCAGAAGTGAAAGAGGCTGTGCTCGCGATAGTACGACCAGAGGTTGAAAACACAATCAGGACGTACTCTCAGCAAGAGCAAAATAAAGCAGCCTGGGATGAGAGTTTTGATAAGCTGGGCGAAAAATGGGACGGAACTGGCGGGAAGCCTAAGTATAATGACATCGCTGACCGCGAAAGAGTTTTCGACTACATTGAGCAATCCGGCTACAAAATTTCTGACCCGATGACTGCATGGGAGAAGATGCACGAGGAGGAAATCAAGGACTATTGGGTCAAAGACGCACTCCGAAAGCAGAAAGGCCGCCCACTTACGGAACAGACGGGGACACGTCCCCGAACGGAACCAAAATCGAAACCTGCTAGTACGTGGCAAGAAGCTCGGAAACGAGCACGAGCACGAGTGCAGGGTGGTGGTGACACTTGGGAATAGCCTCTTGGCCTGAGCGAAAATGCTCGGAGAGGAGGTGAAAACCAAGAAAAATGGCTCAAAATCTAAGTAACTTTGACGCGGCTCTAAAAATTGACTACCTTCCGATGATTCGGGAGCAGTTAAACAACGCAACGATTCTTTTGAATCGTGTTGAACGCAATACAGAGGATGTTGTGGGTAAACAATGGCAATTAACCAGCCATTACCAGCGCAACTCTGGAATTGGTGCAAGGGCTGACGCAGGAGCATTGCCTTCCGCTGGTCATCAGACTTATCTAAATCCCTACGGAGTTGTTAAATACAACTACGGTCGTATTCAAGTTTCAGGGCCAACGATGTCCGCCAGTAAGAATGATACTGGCTCAATCGTTCGCGCACTTGAATCTGAAATCAAGGGAGTTACTGCTGACTTAAAGAAGGATGTTAACTACCAGCTATTTAATGATGGAACGGCTAAGCGCGCCATCGTTAATACTGATCCTGCTACTGGCACAACCTTAACGGTTGACGGCCCAGGAACACAGTGGTTACAAGATGGTATGTTGATCGACATTGTTGATCCAACGTCAGGAGTTCCCTGCACAAGCTCAACCGACTTGACCATCACTTCAGTAGACAGCTCAACTGCTTGTACTATGAGTGCCGCTATAAACGCGGATGTGGCTGACAACGATGCTGTTGTTCGCGCAGGTTCAACTGATGACGCTGGGACTTCCTACGAAATGATGGGCTTGAAAGGTATTGTTGATGACGCTACCTATGTAACGTCGCTTCACAACATTAACCGATCGACCTATCCTCACTGGAAGTGTTCGACCTTCACCAATGATGACAATTCCGGCACGAATCGAGACCTAACCCTCGACTTAATGCAGGAAGCGTTTTCCGCTGTTGAGAAAAATGGAGATTCCGTCAAACTGATCGTTACTACCCACGACCTTCGTGACGCTTACGCTGCTCTGCTTGTTGCAGACAAGCGATTCGTCAACACGATGGACTTGGATGGTGGATTCAAGGGACTAGAATACAATGGGGTTCCGCTAGTAGCTGACCCTGACGCAGTACCAAACACCATGTTTTTCGTTAATCCTGAACGCCTGTTCTTAATGCAGACTTCGGATTGGGATTTCATGGACAAGGATGGTGCGGTTCTAAGCCGAGTATCAGGTTACGACGCATACGAGGCGATCTTGTTCTTGTACGCTGACCTAACTACCGATCGGCCACGATCACATTCCTTCTTAAGGGACGTACAGTAAAAAGAACCCTAGTGCAGGTTTTTAACTCAATGCACTGGCAGAAAGGGGGCACTGCCTGATTTGCCCCCACGAGTATCCTCGCGAGAGGGGTCAACTGTGCAAGGTTACGGAACCTTGGTGTTTGAGGAGCCGTAACTGGCTCCTCTGGCATAAGAGAGGGGGTGAATAAATAAAATGATTAGAGATCGCAACATAGAATGGGAACGAAAGCGGGTTCAGATCGATCCTCTTGTAGGAATGGGATGGACAACCGCTGGAACTGTACCTGTGGGATTACACACGGGTGCTCCTGTATTTGCTGAGATTGGCACTCTTGGATTTGGTGCAGTTAAGTTCGAGGGTGAGGGTGACGAATGGTGCAACCTTTGGGCGCTTCCGGCCGATGTAGACGTAGATCAACCCTTATATCTTAGGGTGGTTTACTCGTCTGGTTCTTCAACTGCGGCTGATACGATGACATTTATTGTCACGTACAAGGCGTTTGCAGAGGGAGAGGCTTTTGCTGCTGCCGATACTGCGTTGAATACTGCTATCGCGGCCGACACTTATGGTGGTGCTGCTGCTAACACCGTTGCTAAAACGGCGTGGGGCAAGATTAACGGAGCGGTTTTGAGCGAGGGAGACATTCTCTTAATTGAAACCGAGATTCATGCAACTGATGCCACGATCGCTTCAGAGTTTGTGTATTTGGTTGGTTTGGAAGTCGAATACTCACCGAAACGAACGGCGGGAACAGGTAACTCGCAAGAGGCAACAACGCCAACCAGTTAATACTGGTACATTTAGCTGGCTCATTTGCGTGGGCCAGCATAAGTGTGTAAGATAGGTGCATGAACGGGGGTGAGCAAACGTGAGTTTACCTGACCTTAAGAAAAAACGAGAAGAATTAAGCAAAAACTTCGACGATTTTGAAAAACAGGTTGAGAAACTTGTTGAGCAACGTCGGGAGATTGATCAGACCATATCGAGTATTCGTGAAGAACAGGTACGGCTTCAGGGAGCATACAACATTGTTGAGGAGATGCTGAATCCGCCCGAAAAGGAAGAGAAAAAGAAGAAGGAAGAGAAACCGAAGGAAAAGAAATAATCATTTCCCTTTATAGAGATTATCTGATATATTAAATGTATGGCTGATAAGACAAACGTAGTTGACTTGGAGCAATTCAAGGATCGGCCCAATAAGGGTAAAGCGCTCGTTGAGAGTATCGAGAAGCATAACGAGAAGGTAAAGGCTGATCAGGAGAAGCGCTTCCATGAGGACTTGAATACGTTGACCAGTGAAAACGTAAAGCGGTTTACGAAAAACAGAAAGTATTTTTTCATTGGGAGGTGATATGTAATGGCAAAATTGTTTAACCCTACGAGAAAACCAAGCAGCTTCCTTTACGGCGGGCAAGAATTCACCGTAGAGGCGGGAGAACTATCACAAGACCTGCCCGCAGAAATCATCCTTCACTACCAGCGGCATGTCAACGGCCCACTTGAAGTTGATGAGGATGCAAAAGAAGAGGTAAAGAAGGTTAAGGCAGAGAAACCTGCAAAGAAGGAATCGGGGAAGTCAGGACTTGAGGCGATGGCTTGGAACGAATTACAGCAAATGGCTAAGCGCGCTGGGGTTTACTCGTTTGGTATGAGTAAAGCTGAAGTGCTTGCGGCATTAAAGGAGGTCGAAGATGCAGGAAGTTGATATTCGTGTTGAACTAGGTAAATTAATCATTAAACACCCCAACTTGATTGGGTTTAAATCGCATTTAATGGCGTCGGTTGCAGCAGCGGCGACGAGTTCCACCGTAGAAAACAACGATCAGGCAGCGACCGATGATTACATTTTGTTTGGTGGATTCGGCGAGGAGAAATCCGAGATAGCACTATTAACTGGCACTTCCGGCTCGACCACGATCAGTCACTCAGGTGGTTTAACTTTTGCGCATGGGGTGGACACGCCTGTACAGGAAATTCCATATAACCAGGTTGAGATTCACACTGCATCTACGCAGACAGGGACGTATTCATTGGCAGCGACGCTTGATCTTTCGGTAGACGAGCCATTTACCGAGTATGTAACCGCAGCAGCTACTTGGTACAAAATTCGATATAAGAACGAAAACGGGACAACATACTCTGCGTACTCACCTGTTGTGGTGGGTGCTGGGCATGATGAGAGTACACTTGGCTGGCTAGTCCACGAGGTCGCGGAAGAGCTAAGTGATCTCGAACATCGAGAATGGAGTTACAACCAACTACGCAGTTATGCTCGGCGCGGAGTAATTGTCCTTGCCAAGGAAGTAGCAAGACAGCATGGGAGTGCGCTAGCAGCCTACGACACGCAATCGCTAACGGCAAGCACACCGAACTACGATTTACCTGCTCGGTTCATTTCTTTCAGGAAGGTTGATGTGGCGTTTGATGGCTCCACTTCGTATCGGGCGACGGTAGAACGTGAGGATTCAGGGTTGCCCAACACGACTTACTACACGTCTGACCCGCGGATTACTCGGCGCGGCACACAGTATCATATCCGGCCGACTCCGACGAGTAGTGCGGGTACGGCTTATCTCTGGTTCCAGCAGTATCCTGCTCAAATGTCAGACGACGACGACACGCATGGATTGCCGTATGGCGCACATGAGGTAATCAAGGATTTCATGTTGTGGCGGGCATGGCTCAATAAAGACAACAACCGCGCACGTAATTACAAATCGGATTATTATGAGAGCAAGGAGGAGTTCATGCTCTTGTTAAGTGAGGGAGACGATGATTACCGACTCCCGACGATGAAGTCGCGCTCCAGTGACTTGGAGGGTCTTGAGTATCACGTCGCAACAGATTTTTAAAATGAAATGGAATATTACGACATCCCACTAATTGAAGGCCTGCAACGTAAAACCTCACCGTTTGGTGCAGGTAAGGGGCAGTTACGGGAATGTCAGAATTTTAATCTCTCCGACAAAATTGGTGTTGCCAAAAAAGATGGTGACTATACTCAGGTTGGCAATCAAATGAACTCATCAAAGGACATACTCGGTTTAGGAACTTTTCCAAGAGGTGGGTCGAGCGCTGGGTCTTACGAACATTTCGCAGTTTGTGAGGCGGCATCCGACTCAGATATTTTTAAATACAACACGGGAACATCGCAGTGGGATGTGCAAACGGGTGCGGGGGCAGGATTAACCACAACCGCACGAGGTGAGTTTGCAGCGATGCCAGAACTCGACACTCTTTTTTACTGTAATTTCTCTGATGCAACGCGTTCCTACAACGGCTCCGCATGGAGCACATCCACGAATGTAACTTCCGCACCGAAAGCACGTCGGATTAACGCTCACGAGACGCGGTTGTTCTTAGGTGATTGCGATATATCTGGTACTAAATATCCTGCCCACTATTTCTTCTCCTCGTCAGGTACAGACGGATCGCTTGAGTGGGATACTAGCAATGACTTTTATGTTCTGCCAGAACGCCTCATGCAGTTTGCTGAGCTTGGTGAGGATCAGCTTGTATTAACCGAGAATTTTGTATTTCGAGCAGATGCTTACGACAAACACATGATTTTTCACAAAGGGACGACTTCGGCTGAGTCGGTTGTTGTGATTGGTGAGTGGTGCTTTTTCGCAAACGACGACGGGGTGTACGTGACTGACGCGCGGGAAGGGCAGAAAGCGTCAAGTGGTGTAGACGAGTATTTTACTGGATTAGCTGCCGATTTTGAGGACGACATGTTGGCAGCGGGGTTGGAGAACAAATATTACCTATATATAGGCGACATCACGGTTCCCGAAACGCTCTCGAACGTGATCCTGGCTTTCGACACAACACAGAGCAAGTGGGAGCGTTACTCGGTTGGGGTTACGGTTAAAAAGATGATGACAATGACGGATACGGCAGGAGTCAAGAAGCTGTACTTAGGGGATGATAATGGAGAAGTGTTCCAGTTCCACTCAGGGAACGGGCAGGACGGAGCGGCATACAGTGGGTGGTTAGAGTTCTTCCCGATGTTTTTATTAGATGGAGATGTTTTTCAGGTGAACCAGATTGAGGTTTGGGGCGATCCGCTAGCGGGGACGACAGCGCTCTACAAGATGGATGAGGACGAAGAGTTTGAGTCAGCAGGAGAACTACGGGAATACTACACGAAACTACCTGTCCAAGGCAGAGGAGATCGTATCATCTTGAAATTACTCCACAATGGGTTGAGTAATAAGCCCTCAATCCATCGCATAAGAATTGGGTTCACCCCAACATATCGGAAGAAAGAATGAACATAGCTGATTATGGATACGATGGTTTTTATCAGCGGAGGTTAACTCCGACATATCCGCCTCCGATGACGCGGGCGGATATAGGTTCTGTGTTGCCTAAAGGCTCACTCGCAGCAAAACACATTGGTAACTATCTTAGGTTTACTACCGACATTGAGTTTTCCTCAACCGACAATGACACGGCGGCATGGACGCAGGGAACGATTAATTTTGCTGATGGTGTAGTGACGGAAACGATTGCTGCGGGCAATACGGGAGATATTAGTGCGACAACTTATGTGTATTATGACGCGGGAATTAAGGGGGCGCTTCAGACAACAACCGATCCCTCAGTGGCGATCGATGATCTGAAAACATTAATCGCGATTGTACAGGAAGGCGCGGCAGGGAAAAGTTGCCAGATTGTTCCAACGACAGCAGCGGGGTTAGTTGTCACAGACATAACCGCAAACAATATTCAGGGGAACCAGCTTGATGTACTAGCAGCAAACACGGGAACGCTCACTGTAGACGAGTCGCTTACCATGAACGCCGCAGGTCACATTAAGGGTGGTCAGACCGATTATGATACGGGAACGGGCTACTGGTTGGGATACACGGGAGCTGCTTATAAATTCTCAATCGGAAATGATGCGGGGGATAAATTAACGTGGGATGGTTCGTCATTGAACATTACTGGTAATTTAACCGCAGATTCGGGAACAATTGCGGGGTGGGCAATCAACTCCGACAATTTGCGAAAAGATGTTGGGGACTATCGCACTGAGATGCTTAGTGATGCGAGTGGGGGAATTATCCGTGTGCGTTCAATTGCAACGGCAGCAGATCAAGTTGGGCTTACTTCTCAGTGGGGGTCAAACACCGTGGCGATATACGCGGGGTCAACCCATGGGAATAAGAACACCGCACCATTTCGGGTAACTAAAGACGGAGATTTAACTGCTACGTCCGCAACGATTCAATCGTCTGGGTCTGGGGCTAGAACGGAAATTTCAAGTGATGCTTTGAAAATCTATAGTGCGTCAGGGCTTGTCGCAAATCTTGACGGCAATAGTTTAGACTTTTATGGCGATGACGCCAATATCTATTTTAATTCAGGTAAAACAGCGTATATTTCTGATTCAGGTGTGGCAGGGGGTTACGTTACTTTCTATGGTGGTGGTAAGTTAGAGATTGGTGGTAATAGCGAGTATATACGGTGGGGACAGGTTGGTTATGAGGACGGTGTAAAGTTTGACACGAAACTATACGCGACCGAGACGATTACGGCTGAGAGTACTCTTGCGATGGCAAATGGTCAGCGCATCACGTCTTCGGGCGGTTCTGCAATTGAGTTTGGAAACGGAACACGGGGTAACGAGAATGATGATATAACCATAGATATAACGAGTGATGGTGAGTTTGAGCTTTATGGAGACAATACACTTCTATTAACTGCGGGCAGTGGTCAATTTCAGTTTAAGGTGGACGCACAGGTTAGGGATGGTGAGAGATTGTACTTGTACAGCGATGGGAACGATAAAAATGCACAGCTTTACCATAATGACACGGATTTTGTGATTGATTCTAATAACGGTGACATTGTAATTGGAATTGCAGGGAATAATATGAAGCCTGACACCGATGACCAATATGATCTTGGTGGCTCTTTAGCTAGGTGGGATGATATATGGGCGACAAATACTACGATTCAGTCGTCAGATCGTACTCTAAAAACATCGATTAAGGACAGTGACCTTGGGCTGGATTTTGTTAATCAGTTGCGTCCAGTAAGTTATCGCTGGAAGAGAAAGAAACGTTATCATTACGGATTAGTCGCTCAAGACGTTGAGGAAATCCTTGATGGTAAGGATTTTGCAGGTTTAATTAAAGACGAGGAGACGGGTCGTTACGGGCTACGTTACGGGGAATTCGTTGCGCCGTTAGTTAAGGCAGTACAGGAGTTAAGTGAGAAAGTCAAGAACCTGGAAGACCAATTAATGCAAAAATGAGTAAAAAAATGATACGATATATATAAGATGGCGGTAGACTTAAAACAAAAAGTTAATGTAGGTGACGTTTTCCATCGTTACCGAGTTGTGTTGGGTCGTGACCCTGATCCCGCTATTATCCAGAAGGCTGAGGCGGGCAAGTTATCCATGCAGGCGTTACTCGAAGACATCCGTGGGCAAAAACCCGCGTCTCGTGAACAGCGCCAGCAATTTCTTCAAAGTCTTGGCTGGAAACCCCAAGAGATCACCCGTGAGTATAACCGTATTAAGAATAAAGAGGTAAACGCACTCCCAACCGATCGAGACTCGATGCTTGGTGAGGTAGAGGATTTGGTCACTGATTTAGTTGAAGGGATGATTGGTGCGGAGGAAGAAGCGCTCTCTGACATTGGTGTATTCGAGTTTGATGAAGAGGCAGTGCGCGAGGCCATTTTAAATGATCCTAACTTCCAGAAATATGTTCAGGATAAATACGATATCCTTGATCGGCAAATTCGCGAAGGGAAAATTGCAACGCAGGATGATTTCGAGGCAAGTAAACGCCGATTAATGGCAGAGGCGTCACAGAAACTACAGAAGATTAGTATTACAAAGGCACAAACCGAGGAGGAATTACGCCAGAAGTTAGCTAATATTAAGGGGCAGACCCAGTTTTCTTTAGGTGAAGCTAAGCGTCGGTGGGCAGAGAAATATGAGAAGACGGAAGAAACTGAACTTGATCGCGGCCGTGGGTTTAGTGGAGTGATGCTTCGTCACATGGAGGATGTAGTGGAAGGGCGCCAGGCTGAGTTAGGCGAGATACGTCGCGAACGTGATGTTGCTCGTCAAGCAGCGAAGACGGAGGCTCACTATGATCTTAAGCGGGCGAAAGTAGCGCGGGAAGGAGTGTTACAGAATCGTAAGGTTGAAATGGATATTGCAAAAAGACAGAAGGCGGCGGGTGAACGTAAATACGGTGATGTTAATAAACCGAGACAGGTTGGTTGGCATGGTAAGGAGCAACGGGCTGATATTAAGAGTCAGCGCGAAACCTTACTGATGACGGAGATCGAAGCGGAGAGGAAGCGACGACGCGAGGACTTTACGATGCTACACGGACAGACAATAAAAGGCGCTGAGGGGACAGCAACGACGGGTTCACAAAACACGCAGAAAAAGAAGAAGAAAACATAAAAATGATACACTAATATTATGCCGATAACAGAGTCACAACTAGCACAATCGCGAGCAAAAGTAGAAAGTGCCTATAAAGAGCACGAGAAATACGCTGGTGCGGGCAGTGAGTTAGTTAACCGAATCCGTGACAGGTTGCGTCAACGGGCAGCCGAGCGCGGTACGGGTATGTTGGAGAAACAGGCGTCAGAGTTGCGCAAAGAGTACGTGGCGGCGCCAGCCGAGATGCGGGAGTCTTACGTTGGTGTTGATCCTTACCAGCGTCTCAACTTGATGACACAGCGTAGGGCAGGGATCATGGGCCAGCTTTCAGGTGTAACCGACCAGATCGATGCTCGCAAACAGCGCGTCACGGATATCATCGAGATGGCGAAGCGAGGGATTGAGGCAGAGGGAGAACGAGCATTTGCCGCAGCCCAAGGCGCGCAGACCTCTTACCAGAACATGTTTGGTGAGTTTGAATTAGCAGAGAGGGCGCGTCAGGCAGATCAACAAGCACAGATAGCTCGTGAGCAGATGGCAAATACTCGTGCGATTGCTGAGGCAAGGTGGGAGAAGGAGAAAGAAGCAGAGGAGGCAGAAATGGAGCAGGAATGGAGCGCTACTATTAATGATGAAATTACTAATATCGCCAAGATCGATGAATTGATCCGAGAGTTGAAATCTGGTGAGGTGAAAACGGGGCCAACCAAGAAACTACAGACGTGGTTAGGCGGAATTGTTGACGTCCCTGGCGGTCAGGAGCATGGGCAGGTAGTTGATTTTAGGACACGACTTGGGAAGATAACAGCGGAGTCGATGTTCGAGGTAGGTGGTAAGGCACTGACTGAAAGTGAAAAGGAAATACTGCGTGAATATGTGCCTGAGTTTACTGACAGGACGATAGACAATATCAAGGCGCTGGAGAATTATCGGAGTGATCTTGTTCAGAAATATAACGAGCTGAACATGCGGGAGTACGGACGGATTTACGGATTTGAGGATGATGGGTTTATTTCCGATTCGAGCACATTCGAGTTTGGTTCAAGTGGTGAAAATATTGGTGTAGGGATAACAGAACCGAGGTTTTAATCATGGCTTATATACGAGTGCGCAAAAAAACAACTGGCGAAACGGGAATGATGCCAGAAGAGAACTTTAACCCAATGCTCTATGAGCAGGTTGGTGGTACGGTGGCTCCCCATCAAATTCCTGCGACTTCTTCTGAACCTCAAGAGTCGATGGGTATAGTTGATTTCCTTGCGCCTCAAAGCAAGCGCCTTGGTGAAACGATGGGGGAGTTCCTTGGGATGGGCAGACAGGTAGGGGCAGCAGATCGTGCTCGTCCTCAGATGGAGCAGCAGGTGCGTGATTTATTAGGACAGGCTCAGGGTGCATCAGACGAGGCGAGTCGTCAGCGATTTTTAGACCTAGCCCAACAGCGTCAAACACAATTCCAACAAGCCTATGGTGAACCAGTCCGGCAGACTCGCGAAACACTTATGGCCAAGCCGACACTAGGACAGCAAATGGTCGGCACGATCGGAGAAGCGGTTTCTTATATGCCGTTACCAACATCCGTAAGTGGTGGTAGTGGTCGTTTATTAACAGGAGCACAAGCTGCAGAGCAAGCAGTTCGTCCACTATTCACCGCCCCAGTAGCGGGTAAGGGCGGTAAAATGCTAGAGACGCTTGGCGGTAAGACGTTGGGTACAGCCAAGCAACGAATTGGTGCTCAGGCATTACGGGGTGCTTACAGTGGGTTTGTTAGCTCGGTGACGAGGCCAGAGAATTTACCTGTTTCACCAGAACAATTATGGCCAAGCCGACTAATGAGGGGTGAAACGGAGATGTCTGGAGAGGATTTGACGAAATGGTTAACGGGAACTGTGGCTGGAACAGCAACGGGTGCAGCTTTTTCGGCTGGGGTAAAGACTGGTACTGAGAGCTTGGGGTGGGCTGCAAATCGGGTTAAGCACTACGCGGTTAATCTAATGCGGGGTAAGTTAGACCCACGGAGGGCGTCAGAGAAATTAGCTAGGCAGGCAATCGAAAAGTTTGATGATCCTTCGTGGAAGAAATGGATTAAAACGGTTAATAGGAAGATGCTTGGCTTGAGTGACGAGATGGATAACACGCCGTTAGATTTAGATAAGCCGCTTCAGATCGAAGACATTGTGCTTGAGCAAGATAGGTTTGAGTTTGCCAACGAATTGAGGAGGCATCTTGATAAGATAGATAATCCGCTTGAAAGGCAATCCGCGGAAGTGGCGTTAGAGATGGGACGTATTGAAAGTGTGCAAGGTGCTTTGACTGAAGTTTTAGAGGAAACCAATCCGGCTTTGTTCAAGAGATGGGAGAACTTTGTTCACGCAACTGGTGGCACAGGTGGTGAGGGGGGAATAGAGTCTTTTACTGACTTTTTAACGAAGGGTACGCTTGGGACGGGGGAAATGGCGGAGGGGGCAATTGAGTTAATTGAGGAGATACCTGATGCGTCAAAGATGAATATGTCTACATTGAGAATGTTGCGTTCGGATTTGGTTAAAGGTAATCAGCGAGCAGATGCCGTAATTGTTGGTGATGCTATAAATAAATTAAACACGGCACAGGGCATTGACGGAGAGGACGTGACGCGGCTGGGGCAATTATTTAATAGATATTACAATGATTTAAGGAATATCCCAGAGCTGAAGGGCAAAAGTCAAGCATATCAAGAAATGGCTGGAATTTTTAGACAAATACGGCGTCAAACTCCTGCTGCTAAAAACATATTAAAAGAACAATCATTCTTAATGACGATTCTGGAAGGGGCAGGCAAGGCGGAGGAAAAGGTGCCGTTCATTAATCGGATAAAAATGTGGGAATGGTTAGCCTTAGGTGGTGCGGGAATCTACGGTGTTGCTGCTGGGGATTGGCAGAAACCCGCGGTGGTTTTGGCTGCTATATTAGGAGAGAGGACGCTCCAAACACCAGCAGGTATGCGAGCAATGTATAAAGCAGGGGATGTACAAGCACCACAAACAGTAAACGCACTTCGTGAATGGCTGCGCAGGGGTGTGACCCATAAGATGACGGGTGATGTTGGAGCACCTGAAGAGGGTCAAGCGAAGTATTAACGCCCGTGATATAATATATTTTTCCAGTGGTTTAGGTTCTAAGGATTACGCTTTGGAGATATGCTATGATAGAATAGTTACTGGGGTGAGGCCTCATACTACCCTGTACCAAACCTCGCCCCACCAAAGCGATGAGTGCCGTCCAAATAAACACCGCACACAAGCTCGACAAGTCAATTAAAACGATCCGCAAGTCCATCGTTGAGTCTTTCTGGCAAATGATTTTTCTTCTCCGTGAATTAAAATGTATGACTGGTTATAAATCACTTGGCTACGAATCCTGGGATTCTTACCTTGCCCAGGAAGAACTCTCACTCAAACCCATCACCGTTGATAAGTACATCATCACGTTGAATCACCTTGAGTCGCTTGAGTTGGAGTACAGCCAGTATAAGGATATACCGCGCAGTAAGATGCGGATGATTGCTCCCTACCTAACTGTAAAAAACGCAGATGACTGGATGCACCGCGCGCGTTCTTCTAGTTGGGCAGACCTCCGAGAGGAAATCCAGCAGGTAGAGCTAGACGAAAACGGCCGACCAGAGAAACCAATCCTCATCACGAAATACGATGAGCGTAGCAACAAATGGGAGTTTGTTGGTGTCAAATATATGGACAACGTACACAACTTACCCCTCCCCTTGACAAAGTTACATACATATGATATAACTTAGTCATGGTACAGGAATTTCAGGAACACAAATGTATATATGCTAATTCTGATGATCGGTCAGGAGAGGTGGTAACGAACTGTTACAAGTGTGCTGCTGCGCTTTGTCGCGGTTGTGGTTGGCTTAACAAGCAGGACGGTTATGTTTACTGTAATGAGTGCATTAACGAGCTTGGTGTAATCCGCTGTCCCTTATGTCAAAAAGTGTACGATGCAGTCAAAGACGCTGAGCATTACGAGGCAGTGAAGGAGATCGACCGCTGTCTTAACTGCGATCACTTGGAAGGAGATGCAAATGAAGGTTAAAGAAATATCAATTGGTAAAAACCGCAAGGTGGGATTACCAAATTACTCGTCGGTTGATATCCATGCAGGTATAACAGTGATAATTGAGGAGGGTGATGATATAGAAGAGGTGTATCGGGATTTGAGTGATGAGGTTCAAAGAGAAATTGATAACGAGTTAAAGCCATATGGAATTAGTGATGAGATTGGTGAAGGACATAAAAGTCGGGAAGTACAGGAACCGAGTCAGAATTTCCCGCACTACAGAGGGAAGAAAAAGCGATGAAGCGCTGTGATATGCCTAGAACGCACGATAATTAAGAAAATGATGTTAGATACTATTAAAACAACAAAGAATGGAGGTGAATACCGTGTCTGAGTGGAAAAAGGTAGAAGAAACGGAGGCTGAGACTTGGATGCCAGAAAACGAAGGCGATGAAGTAATGGGTTTGTTAGTTGAGGTTGTACCGAATGTTGGAGTCAACAAGTCGATTATTTATAAAGTCGAGACTCCTGATCACAATGTGTTAGGTGTTTGGGGTAGTACGGTACTTGATGCTAAGATGCGGAACGTAGCGATTGGTGAAGAGGTACGGATTGTCTATTTAGGGATGGAGAAAAGTGATCGACGTCAGGGCGCTAAGTACAAGAATTACGACGTTTACCATCGTGAGGTAGAAAGTGACGGTGAAGAAGATGGCGAGGACTAAAACGATACGAGTAGGACTGGTTATATCGAAGAAGGAATGGCGATGGTTGAAAGAAGTCGCTGAGGAGGAGATGGTGAGTCGTTCCGAGATTATACGGAGAGCATTGTGGTTATACCGCAAATCCATGAAGGGAGGTGAAAGCAATGAGTAGGAAAGGACGTAAAGTATGGCATAAGCCGGAAGATATTGCTAAAGGAATTGCCCGTTACTACGAGTCCACGCTTTCGTGGGACGGGGTAGCTAAAGAGACGGGGATTTCGACGGGGACGCTTACAGGTAATCTGCATTACATTCGGCATTACGTGATTGGAAATGATGTAGGGGCGAGAACGGTTTTACTTAGTCAAGAGTTAGAGAAATTACTGGGGCCAGGTTGGTCGGAGATTATTTTTAAGAATTACAATGGTGATATGCAAGTGACCAAGAAAACACCAGCGCCTAAAAACCCAAACCGACGTGATGAGTGGCGAGAGGAACGGAAGAAGGAAGAAGTTGTTACAATCAGGGGTGATTTTGTTGGGAAGTTCGGTCAAGCAGATCAACGGATTGAACAGGTTCGGGAGTTGATGGTGGAAGGAGCGACGGAGTTAATGGATGCTTACGAGAAATTGAAAGAAGAGAACGCTGGGTTGAAGCGGCAGGTGAAAGAACTGTCTGATCAGGCTAACAGCGGCCGGTATGGTGGAATTATCGATAAACTAGCCGACCGCGCAAATATAGTGTTTGGTGGTTAATTCACTCTGCCTAGTAATTTTACTGGGCAGGGACGAGCGAATCAAGTGGAAAAATAATATAATGAGTAAGTCATATGAAAACCGATACAGAACCACCGCCTTTACGACGAGTGATGAAACGCGCCTTATGGTGGGTGTTTCTAGTCGTGAGTCTGTATACGCTCAAAGGATTTTTTGGAGTAGCACATTATCATGGTGAAACAGTCGAGCCAACACCAGTCATTGTACAGACAAGTGACCCAAATGACGACAAGAGTGTTCAACGATTACGGACGTTTTTTGAGCGCCGAAATCCTAATATGGTTCAGTACGCTCTTGATTTCGTCATCAATGCTGATCACTTTAATATTGATCCATATTTGGTTGCCTCGATTGGCTGCCTGGAGAGTGGTTACTATACCAAGTGTAGCAGCGTCGGTAATTGCTATGGTATTAAGTCTGGTAATGGTTATGCGGTATATCAATCGATACGAGAGGGAGTGGCGAAGGCGAGCCAGTTCCTTACTCGCGACCGTTATATTCGGTTTTCCCAATCGGAACCAGCCGACATCCAAGGAATCCATCGAGCAGGATACGCGGAAGACCCAAGATGGGCAGGAAAAGTAATGAGTATATATAACGATATAAACAAATGAGAGATTATTATAAATCACACAAACCAGAAAAAGCACTGAAGCGAGTAATGTTAATGAAGATAATTAAGCTCGTAGAGAAAGTGGCGACTCGGTATGTTGACCGTGGTGTTAAACCGAGCGTACTTGCCGGAATTGGGCTTATGCCGCTTTATGAGGCGTACAGCTTATATAAATCACATGACGAGATTGAGTTTGAATTTCCCGAATATTATACGTGGTGGGCTAAGACGGCCATTGAGACTTACTTAGGTGAGTCTGATGAACCGCTTGATTTTATCCCCCGTAGGAATGGGTGAGGTTCCTTGTAGCACATAATAACAACTAACCTTTACTAGAAAGGAGATTCGCCATGCCTCCAAAGTATTCTAAGAAGGATGCACAAAGGGATACGAAGGCAAGCCGACGCGAGGTTAAGGCAGCGTGGCATCAGGCACGTAACGACGCTTCTAGCTCTCGCGGTGATCGATCTGGTAGCTGGTTCCAAGCTGGTTCAGCTACGCAGGAATCGTCCGGCGACTCTGGCAGCAGCAAGAGTAGCTGGTGGCCCTGGTAGGTTCATAGGGTATAGAGAGGGGTGTCTCACCCACGCCCCTCTCAATCGAGGTTTAACTGGTGCGGAATACGTGCGTCCCGACATGTTTCGGATATTGCGCACAGTCCCGCACCAATTAGGATTTGATTATGAATAAAACATTACGTTACATTATAATTTACGATCTTGTGATCATTGTCGGGTTGTTTGTATTAGTAGGAGTGGTGGCTGCGCTTGAAGCTTATAAACACGTTACAGTAACCGCCTCAGTTGCACCGCACTATGAGTGTATACCAGATCACAATACGTTGTATGTTAATACTAATATGGAGGTAATTATTAACGATGACTAAACCAAGTAAGCGAGAACAATCAAGGGAACGGATAGCAAAAATAGTGGATGGTGTATTTATTCACGGTAGAGAAACGCCAAACCAAAGCATGAATTTGCCAGACGGACAGTACACAATAGATGAAGCAATTACCCTCATCGAAGCCGAGGTCAAGCAAGCGAAGTTGGAGTTGCTGGAACGGGTAGGCGAATGGGTTGTGAGTCATTATTGGGAAACACTAACTGACGAGTCTAAAAGGGTTGTTGAGATGTTGGATGATATGAAAGCCGAGCTAGAAAGCGAGGAGGCATGAGGAAATTGTGGTTTGAACTACGGATGTTAATGTTTAGTTCGGCGATAAATGTGGCGTTATTTGTTTTACCAAAAGAGGCACAAGAAACGCTTGAGTGGTTGAGTAAAATGCCGATAGAAAGCGAGGGGGAAACCGATGAGTAAATTAAGGGTCATAGTGATTTTAGCAATATGTGTTGTGACGTCAGCCATAGTTGGTGCGATCTATAATGTGGATGCGGTATTCATTGTTACAGCCTTGTTTGCGGGTGCATTAGTTGTGGTTTTGGGAAGTAAGGAGTCCGATGAGTAGATACATAACCGACCCAAAATTAAACAAGAAGCTGGAGGATATGGGGCTTGAGAGTAAGTCTAGCGAGGTTATGTTAAATGACCAAAGAAAGTATGTTTGCCCCGCTTACGACATAGCCGACCTTCTTGAGCCGTCTAATGCGAAATTGCTGTTTCCCGATGAGTGGATTGAAGGTAAGTTCAGAAAAAGTATGTTGTATCAAGACAACCGACCAAGATGGAAACATAAAAGCGAGGAGTTACTTAAACAATATCAATCTAACCCCGACACATGGCAATCTTGGCTCGCTGAACAGTTAGGGGGCGATGAGGATGAGTGATACGTCAACTAAAATATACTGCGAACACTGCAACAAAAATATAGCGGTAAGACAATGTCGAGACTGTGGTGGCGTTTATTGTAAAAAGTGTATGATTAAGGGGGATGCTGCCTGTCCGTTTAGTTTTGTTACCAAAGAGGATGAGAAATTGTATAAAGAATTGCCGAAAGAACAGTTAGGGGGTAAGGATGAGTGAGAAGGAGCATATAGTTAGTTTTAGTGGTGGTAAAGACTCAACAGCCATGTTAATTCGTATGCTAGAAAAAGGTATGCGGGTAGATGATATTGTATTTGCAGATACCCGAATGGAATTTCCAGAGTTGTACGAATATCTTGACAAAGTTGAGGATTACATCGGACGTAAGATAACACGACTCGATGAAGGCGATTGGGATAAGTGGTTTTTTGGGATTGTTAAGCGGGGCAAGCATAAAGGAAAAATGCGGGGTATGCCATTACGTTTGTATCCATGTTGGCACTCAAGGGAAGCGAAGTTTAAGCCATTGGATAAATACATGAGGGGTCACATTCGTTATCTAGGTTATGCAATAGATGAGAAGCATTACAAACGTAAACGGATCATAGACGAATATCGGGCAGGATTTGGCAAGCCTGACTATGTATATCCGCTAGTCGATTGGGGTTGGACAGAGCAATATTGTATTGAATATCTTAAAAGTAAAGGATTACACAACCCGCTATATGATAAGTTTAACCGACTTGGTTGTTATTTATGCCCGAAGCAAAACAAGAAAGCCCTTGAGATATTAAAACGTGATTATCCAGAACTATATGCTAAATACGAATACTACAACAATTATCCTTTAATATCTTATAACCGATGAAAAATAAAACCGGACTATTGAGTGAGCGGATTGAAGCAATTAAACTAGATGACTACCAGCAAGACGCAATAAGTCATGCTTACGATCTTGCATGGAAACTAAACGAAGTGATTGAAGCGTTAAATAAACTAATCGATGGGAGCGACACCGCAAACCGAAAGAGCGACAAAGCGAGGTGATGTGATGAGCAACGCACAAGTAGGAATATGTGAACACGGAATACCGTATAATCACTGTCCGAAATGCTAACTTGGAAGGGTGGGGGGGGTGAACATTAACGGATGCGGTAGGCTAGTCTATTTTGAGCAAGGCATTAGGCTTTCATTTACCTTGCCCGCATCCGTTAGTGCTTAACATGAAAAATAAAACCGAACTATTGAGGGAACGAATAGGGGAATGTGTGAGGTTTACTATCAAGTACCAGATGATGTCAGACACACGGGTGTTTGACAAATGGTGCGACCTCATCCAAGCCGAGCGTGAGGATGCGAAACGAGAGGAACGGGAGAAACCAATCTATATTAAGGTTGATCGGTTAACAGAGGATGGGTTTATTATTACGAACGCTAAGTTTACTATGCCCAACAACGTAATGTTTAAATTTGTAGATGGCGATGCGATTCCAACTAATTGCGTTTTTGAGCAAGAAGGCGGTGACGATGATGATTAACTTTTTACCTAAACGACCTAAACCAGAAATGAAGCCGGATGTGTTTGGTGACGCAGCGATAACTACTATGCTGATATTGTTTTCGCTTGTCGCAATCGTCTTTTTCATTTTTATGTTTAAAATGATTGATTTAGCGTCTGAAACCCACAACTTGCAGAGAGAGATTTTAAATCAGTTAATGGAGGTGAGAACACTCTAATGACGAGTTCATTACATGAATGGGTTAAGGTGAAGACCGTACAACACATTGGGCATCTTGGTGGTTTCCGTGTCCTTGAGATCGGTAGCCTTAATATTAACGGCACAGTGCGCGATATATTCAGTCACGCTAAGGAGTATATAGGTATAGATATGCAGTCGGGTAAAGATGTTGACCTTGTGCTGAACTCGCACGACATACCGTATAAATTCCCACCTCACGGTTTTGATGTTGTTGTCTGTCTGGAGACGCTTGAGCATGACGACACGTTCTGGCTCACTCTCACTAACATCCATTATGTACTTAAACCAGGTGGGTTTTTCTTTCTTTCCACGCCCACAATTAACTTCGCCTACCATGCTTACCCGAAGGATTACTACCGCTTCACTAAAGACGCTTACGAGGATGTTTTACTGAAGAACTACAAGATACTTGCTCTCGATGACCTCATTAGTGATGCGGGTCAACCCTTAATAGCAGGATTGGGTAAAAAACACGGTTGATGTTATACTGGAAGTATTAACGGATAGTTTCGGTGCTTCGGCTCGATCTAAACCGTCATGCGGAAGCACTGAAGGTGTTCTTTAATAATCTGGTCAGTGCATCTAGCGTGAAAGGAGGTGCAGCTTGCAACAAATCCGTCGTTGTCACGTATGTGGACATCGCACCCTGCACTTCTTTATCCAAGAACTGCGGGATTGGTATTGTCAGGGTTGTTTGCTCAAACTGAAGGGGAGGCGAAGAGATGAGCGACACGACGATCGAAGCGTTGGAAGAGTGCGACCTGCGGGAGCTTGAACAACACCTTGGCATCAAAATCATTGTCGCATATGTTTACGACAACCCCGAATTCATCACTATTCTCGCTAAAGACATGAAGCAGGTGGCGTTCGCTGGAAGATTCGTAGCCTACCGAGAGGAGGTAGATGATGAGCGAGGAGGTCATAGCATGTAAGGCGATAACCCGCGAGGAGTTTATGATTAGGCTCTCTCGTGCAGACAATCGGATACGGCCACAGGTTCGGGTACTGGAGCGCCAACTCGTGGAGATGAGACAACAGATAGCCGATCTCATGCAAATGCGCATGGACGTCTGGCTAGCTGAACAAGAAGGCTTGGCAGTGACGTTTTTTCTAGCTGAAACTGATGAAACGTCCCAGATTCTCTATGCGGTTAACCCGCGAGAGCAGATTGGGTTTACCCAGTTTGCAGGAGGTAGCGATGAGTGAAAAACAGGATGCGCAGGAAATACTTGAACAGGAGCTTGAGGCGTCAAGCAAAGAGGTTCGTCGCCTCAAAGCGGACAACCGTCGGATTCGACGAATTCTACGCTCGACAGAAGAAGAAGCGCAGGTAGCCAATCGGCTTATTGGCGTGGTGCGGGATTCAGTGCTTGCATTGGAACCGATCGAGGTTCCCGCCTTTGATGTGTCTGAGGGAGCAGAAGGCGAGGAAGTTGCTGTCTTGATGTTGTCCGACATCCATATCGGAAAAAAGACTGCGAGCTACAACCCGAACGTGTTTGCCAAGCGTCTTGCTCAGTTGGAGGAACGCATGGCGAGTATCGTTGCCGCACATCGCTCGATTCGCCCGATCCGCAAACTCGTCCTGATGTTTAACGGAGATTTCGCAGACGGTGAGTCGCTGTACAAATCCCAAGGAATTGATTTCATAAGCATCCCGATCATAGATCAACTGTTCTCAGTTGGTGTGCCACGACTTGCGGAGTTCATCTATTTCTGTCTCTCTCTGTTCGAGGAGGTGGAGATCAGGGCGACACGCGGGAATCATGGAAAAATGACGGGTAACGCAAGCTGGCGTAGCTCAAGATCAACGAACTGGGACTTGGTGCTTTACAAAGCGCTAGAGGTGGCGACAGCGAATCAACCGCGGTTGACCTGGCACATTTACGACAAGGACTGGAAAGCGTTGTACTGGATTGAGGGCCACGGGTTCTTGCAAACACATGGCGATTCCATCCGAAGGTACTATTCTACGCCTCACTACGGGATGCAGCGGCAAGCCCAACGATGGTGTAACGCCTACCGAGATCGCATCAAGCTGACGTACTTCTGCTACTCGCATTTCCACTCGATCTGTACAGGGCAGAGGTTCAACGATGTTGTGATTCTTGTGAATGGCTGTTTCACGACGGGGGATGTCTATGCGGAAGAAAATCTCGGTGTCACGAGTATCCCAGAGCAACTGTTCTTCGGGGTACACCGCAAGCATGGCGTCACATGGCGGTATCCGATCAGGTTGAAGTAACACGATATGGGGGAGTTTAACGCTCCCCCTAATCTTGACAGTATGGTACGATATATATATGCCTGAGAACAACACCTTACGCTATCGGGTAGAACAGCTAGAAAAACGACAAGAGAAGATGGATACTCTGGTGTATCAGGTAATGACTAATCACATCCCACACATTGAGCAAAGTTTAATTAGTATGGATACTAAGATCAAGGTTTTGACAGCGGTTAATATTGGTGCGATTATATTGGCCTCAGTATTATCAAGGATGTTATGAGTATGAAGACAGCGCAGAAAAACAACCAGTTAGCGACGATTCTATTAAGTGCGGTATTAACCGTGTTCGTTGGGTTTTTTGTTTATCAGTTATGGCCGGTTCAGGTGTATGAAGTTGATCCGCATCCCTTCCCTGTTTTAAACGAGAAGCGAATAATTGATGGGGAGGAAATACCAGTGGTAAAACGCGGTGAGGATTTAGTGATACTGTTTGGGCGCTGTAAGCTAAGAGAGGGGTTAACGACCATATCGTCAAGCCTAGCTGATGGCAATTTTTATACATTACGGGTTAGTAAACCTTCTAATGCACCAGTTGGTTGTACTGATAAACCAGCGGAAGTGCGGTATCCTATTCCATTAACTACAAACTTGGGAAGGTATGAGTTGAGGGCAACCGCCTCTACTGAATTGCCTCTTTTTAAAATAGTCATTGAACTCTTTTTCAGTGAGGAATTTGAAGTAATTGAGTGATGAGGAAATCACCTTATAAATACGGATACAGGCAGACACAAGGGTACAGACCACCCAATAAACCAGAGCATACGGGTTATGATTTCGTTGGGCAGAAACAGAATGGTTCCGACTGGATTGGTGCTCCTATTTTAGCAGTAGTATCAGGGAAAGTATGGCGGGCGAAGTACAATGATCCAGTGGGTGGCCATTACGTTGTCATCGAAGAGAATGGGCGGTATTGGTATTACGGTCATCTCAAGAGTATTGCGGTAGTGGAAGACGAATGGGTCAGTGAGGATCAGACGGTTGGGCATCAGGGAGCGACAGGGCCAGTTTCAGGTGAGCATTTACATTTCGAGCTACGGTATGGTTCCTATGATTTTGCTTCATCCAAGCGCACTGACGTGATGAAGTTCATCGAGATGAACACAGTACCACCGTTAGGTCAGATGTGGCCACAGGCAGTGGTTTACGAGACGCTAATTAAATGGGGTATGGGTCAGCCACCGTCCCAGGAAGCGATCGATAATGTAGTCGCCAACGACATTAATTTAATCACCCTCTTAAACAATCTCGACACTGATCCTAACTTCAAGTATTACGGTTGTCTTGACTCCTCAGAGGAGCTAGACGCGCTGAAAACGGAGTTAAACATCGTTAAGCCGAGGTTGATGCGGGTTGAGGGTGAGAACGTGCGTTTAAAGGACGAGAAGAACGCGATCATTGGACAACGTGATAAACTTAAGGGTAAGCTTAATCGTATTAAGCGAATCATAGGGGGTGAATAATACATGAGGAATCCAATATTTGATTTTTTTGGTGGACGTAAGAATTTCAATCTTTATTTTGGAGTTGTCTTAGTTGTTGTTTGGCAGCTTCTCGAATGGCCGAAGGAATCACTATGGGTGGTGCTCGGATTACTCGGACTCACTAATGGTGCGTTAGCTGTTAGTGATTTGGGGAATAAGACGAAAACAGTATTTGTGCCAGATGATCAGGAGGTAGTTGGGGAATAGAATGGTTCCCACTAAGTACCGATCCAAATGGACACAATGCCGATCGGGCCACAATCACCAAAGTAAAAAAGAGGCAGAACGCTGTAATGAATTGGTTCTTCTCGAAAAAGCAGGTGAGATCAAGGATTTAGAGCAGCAGCCGAAATATCAATTGGTTCCCTCATATGTTTACGAAGGGAAGAAGGTTCGGGGAATATCATATGGTGCTGACTTTGCCTATTGGGACAACCGATTGGGGCGAAGGGTCATCGAAGACGTCAAGGGCTTCAAAACCAAGGTCTACAAACTGAAATCCAAGATGCTGAAACATCTACTTTCAACCGAGCCAGACCCGCCCCTGTTCATTGAAACATAGCTACTTTCAGCACATGTACGCGCGTAGGGTTCTCTACTTTCACCACTTCTGTTTATATATGTAAAAAAAAATCGAGTAAATAATTTACTCATATTGTATAAGAAATGTACTCAATACCTGTACAGGATATTTTCAGAGGTCGTTTATTTGATCCGCTATCGTTATCACAATAACAGCTAGTGTTATAAATATTATTAAATCCATTGTATTTAATTGTAATTAGTTGATTAAGTCTGAAAAGTCTGAAGTCTTAAAAGTCAGTGGAGGGTAGACCACTAGGTCGACTTTGTTATTAAGTGGCATTAGCAATTGCTACCTGCTACCCTCCATAAATCCAATTATGTACTAATTAGATCAAGCAAGATATTACTCAGTTATGCTATTATAATCTGCCAAATAATAATCCCATTCACTACGATTAAAGTCCTTATTGTCATAAAAGCATTCAGGGCAACAATGAATATATTTACGTGGGTGATAGTAATACTCATCCCCACAGTCTAATGTGCAATAATCACATGGGAATGGGAATTTATGTTTATTCCCATAGAAATCAATATGATCGTTTTTATCATAATCATCGTAGGGGTCAGGATATATTTGTTTACCTCTTTTTTGTTTACCTTTCTTTTTTTGTTGTGCTTTTTTAACTGGCACGATTGCTTGCTTGTGGATTTTAGTTAGTTGTTCCTCTACCCATTGATCGTGACTCGGTGTATTTGTGATAATTATATCCGCGTCAATGATATATTTCTGATTATCAGGCAGTGTTATTGTTAAGTAACCCTTAAAATCATCTTTAAAACTGTAGATTATATTCAAATCCCAATTAGATAAAATATTATCGTTATCAATCGCGCTTCTAAATGTACCCATTGTATGATGTGAATGAATTGTGCCTAAGATATCAGTCCTATCTGGTATTTCCGAAGCTGTCCATCTCGCGCCCGATACAGTTTGATCGGGGATAATTAAATCAGTAACAGTTAATTCACTACCAACTAAAAAACCACCACATTCAGTATTATTCATAGCTTTAGCTAGTGCTTTGAATTTCTCAGCAATATCATGGGGTAAATCTATCGTTGGGGTTGTTGTTAGTTGAATATCGCTATCAAAAGTCATGATTTACCTTTCTTAATATCATCAAGGGTTGTAACTAGATCAACATATTCATCTGGTTTTATTAAAGATTCTACTCCTAAGATTGCAGATAATACTGCTGGCACGATATAAATTACATCATTGGCATAACCGCTTTCACGGTTACCACTATCAAAAGGTGATACTCGATCAGTTACGGTTATTAAGTCAGCATCAAACGCTATACGAGTAAATCTAATGTAATTATCCTGACAGTATTTGATTGCAGTGTCATAACCGTCAGGTGTATCAACCACGATATAAACAAAGTCGGGCCTACTGGTTAGATAGGTTTGACTGAATTCAAACGGGTAAGTATAGATTTTACAATCAGGCCGTATAGTGTGAATAAGCTCTTTTAGCGCGTCAACCTTGTATTCCCCTATCTTATCTTCAGGGTAAGGCAATCTATTAAGATTATGTATTTCGATTCTGTCATGGTCAAAAAGGTGTAATTCAGGAATACCGGCCATTGCGAGAAATAATCCAAGCCATGTACCGCCCCCACCACAGCCAATAATTGTTGTGTTAACTTGTGTTATTAAATTAAGTGTATCTTGTCGCTGGTATATCATATTCCCCCATCGTACCCGATTGCCCCACCCCATGCGAGATAGGGGTTATTTGATGCTGTAGTATCATCTCCATTGGTAGTAAATACTTTATCGGCTGTCCTTGTTGGTTTACCGAATTTCTTTTTGAAGTCATCTTCATTGTGATATTCGCGCAAACTAGGTAAACCGTCAAGGCCTTTGTTTAATAGTGAATTACAGTTAATAGTTTGATACCGTGTTTTGACTAAATCATACACTTGCATTATGTTTCCAGGGGTATCAAGTTTAATATTAGTAGAAAAACCGTTAAGGCAATCGGTAAGATGTAGACTGTTTGTGTCATAAGCATGATAGTGTCTGAAAGTCTGACCTTCAGGCCCGATGATCCTTGATCCAGTAAACTTATAATTCTTATTAGCGAATAGTATCATTTGCATATCTTTTACATGAAAGCTATGCTTGCGAGATATATCCCAGGTCTTATCACCGCGTACTAGCTTAATCGGCTTATATTCAAAGGGTAAAACAAACATGTACCATTCATTGTAGGCATAAACTGAGATATTGAGCTTTAAGTATTCACTGTCATAGTTGAAGGTTGGTAGTATGTTTGCATATTGTTGTTTTAACTGACTTATTTCTAATTTATGTTTATCTCTTTCACTAGCGATTAATTGCTTAGTATTATTCTGTTCAGTCTGTAATTGTTGCTCAAGCTGTGCTTTCATATCGTCAACAATGGATAGATCGGGGTTATCTGATAGTGATAGGTCGAACAGTTTACCGCCTATTTGTATCTTTAATCCTGTTAGCTCGATTTGGTTGTTGTTATCAGGTGATTTACTCATGTTAATGTGAAATATAGCTTATTATCTTTAGTTACGAATTGTGCTCTGAGCTTATAAGCACCCGCACTTGATCGGGCTTTTTTCCTATTCCTATCTTTATGGGGATTATCCAAGAATGACTCACAGGATTCACACCATATTAATTGTTTTTCCTTTATACAATCATCACAGATATATTCCTCACGCCCCATATCCCAAGATAGATAGTCACGGTGTACGTCACATTCACAGATTGAGCACAAACCATAATGTTCATTGTAGCAATCATTACATACGGAGTTACCATCAAATACATTTCGTAGAGCATCGTTAAAAAGATCATCATGACAGCTATCACATGGGCTAGTGTGTAATTCGGAGCATCGAACACAAATTAAAACTTCTTCACCTTCAGTGTTGTATGCGCTTCTAGCATCACTGGCATTGAATTGAGCATTGCATATATTACAGGTGACTTGAGGCTCATTATTATTAGTATTATTAGTTGTCATGTTAGGTTAAACTCACCTTAGAGCGATATATTGCGCTATACCGCTCTAGCTGGTCTTAACTTAACCCAGCGTCCCCTTCGGGTTGCACCCTGATCTGTTGACCCTCTTCTACCTTTTCCGGCAATGTACTATTATCTAGCTCTACTCCGTTGAGTAGGATTCTGAATTTACGCCACCCTTTACCATTAGCCACTTCTTTAATTGCTTGAAAGAAATCATCACCGATATTCACATCAACTGCACCTGTAGGAGTATCGACTGTTACCTTATGATTATCTACACTAAAAGCCATTATTACTCACCACCTTCCATGCGCTTGTTATCGCGCTCAATCCTTTGAAGTTCATTGAATTCAATCCGATCTGCTTGACGTTTTAACGCCTTATACTCTTTCATATCAGCAAGCGATAATTGACCAGTTCTGTATAACTCACCAAGCTCAACAAGTAAGAAATCAATCCTTGAATTAAGTAAAATATTATTCGTGTTCATGATAATAGCGATTGATCTAATAGTATTGAATACCGTATGCAGAGAAATAATGCCGTGAGAAATATCGCTACCAACAACCACTGACCACGATTATCTGTTGATCGGTAGTATGATTTATGTAGTCTTAATTTACCCTGTACCATCATGATCCAAATTTACCACACTTCACTATGTGGTGTCAAGTATATGTAAGATGTAAATTATATTTGATTGATCAGTTACAATAAAATTGCTTATGAGGGCTACTACTAATTTACCAGTTCAACCAGGTGACGAACACCTACAAGGATTGACTAAAAAACAACGTAAATTTACTAAAGCTATCGTCCATGATACTGACAGCCTGTCAGAAGCTACTCGAATGGCCGGTTATGACACACTAACACCTTCCCATATTGGAAATCAGAACTTGAATAAGCTCTACGTACGTCAAGCTATCCTTGCTGAAATGGAGAAATCAGGTGTAACCAATGAAAAATTAACACAACGACTGAATGAAGGTTTAGACGCTACAAAGGTACAAACATCACCAACAGAGCCGGATAAAACAATCCCTGACCACGTTGCACGGCATAAATATCTTGAAACGGCTCTTAAACTCAAAGATGCTTACCCGAATGACAAACGCACCGTAGAACACAAGACAGCGAATATTAACACCTATGTAAATTTAACGCCACAGCAAAGGGAAAAACTCAAAGAGAAACTAGGAAAAGAGATCGAAGGATTATAGGCTCATTGATAAATTTGATCTAGCCCGTGAACGAGTGACACTAATCCGCATCATATCAATGTGTGAGGATTGACTGGAGTATCACTTATGGGGTATGAATTGGGTAAAATATGGTGGGTGTACAAACTTATTACTCAAAGCCAAGTACATTTATTGAACAGGTGAATGAGCAAGAGAATTGCACAAAAACATGAATACGCCCCCGTGTGAAGGGATAGGGGGGTGGTGTCTGGTGGTTCCCGTCGTATTAATATTAATATGTATTAGGGCTCAGGTAGCTAGACAAAATTTTTGGAGGAGTAGGTATACAACAATTAGTAGATAATTAGTAGATAGTAAATAAGGTAAGTAGGTATTAGTAATTATTTAAGTGGGGGGGAGTTTATCGATTATCTTCATCGTCCTGGTCAGCAAGTGCCATATGAGCTGCTACATGTTCATCACTACTTGTTGGGTGGTTTTTCTTTTCTAACCGTACCAGGTCAGGACAGAATATCTCCTTTAATCGTTTCTTTATCTTCTCAACCATCGTAAAACTTAATTAACTTAATCACCTCGTCTAAAAACCTCCGATGCTGAAACGGAATCTCGCCCGTCCCGTCACCAATGTAAAACTGATACATCGTCTCAAGCTTTAACTCTACCCCCGCCATCAATAATAACTCCTTTAACCGCTTCCTGTCTTTATCTGGTAACTCCCATTCCTGTGCAGGCATCGTACAAATTATTTATACAATCTCCTCCGTATTAACTTAGCTTTAATGTAATCAATAATATCGAGTGGGTGCTCGCGGAGGTTCTCCCAGCACCATTCACCGTAGTAGAGGCAGGAGTGGCGCGACTCGTCGTCCATGAAGGTTGTACGAGCAATATGCTGATAATTCATCTCATAAACACCATCGTCTACAACCCCCCACTCATCATCAACCTCAAGCACTTCTCCTTCATGTTCCAACACCCTAAACCCTCCCATCTTCCTCCTCCCCTAATACCATTAACGCCCTCTCACATATCTGCCGGACACGCTCCCGTGAAATACCGTAATCAAACGCGATCTCGTGTAGCTTACGACCGTGTAACCGCTCCCCAACAATCTCTACGTTCCTTTTAGCAGTCTGCGGCTCCTCCTGCCGCCTACCAATGTACTCTGGATAAGGATTACGACGCAAGTAGCGGATGCGATGTCTTATTGCCAACCTACTCCTCTCCAACTTTCCCTCTATGCGCTCAAGTATCTCCCGTGGATCGCGATGTAACCCCGCTGCTTTTAGCAGTCCATCCTCCCCCTCTGACCAAGGAGTAGCACCCGACGACCTATTCCGCTTACGTGCCTTGCATAGCCTGTCACCTGAAACTAAAAGCTCTTTTTTACAAAACGGACATGGCTGTTTCCTCATGATTATTTCCCTAGCAAACCTCCAAGCATACCTTCGAGTTTTCCCTTTTTTCTATCAACCAGCTTAGCGTGGATTACACCAAAAGCTACACCAAGGACAAACATGTGATTTAGATTGGCTGGATCAACATTAGTTCCCTCCAGTAACTTCCCAGAATTAAGAAACTCAACAAATGTTCCCACCGTCCCAAAATCCCCATCACCCTTGTGCAACTCTTCACCTTCAGGACAATTTATGTTGTATTTCACAGCCGCAAGAAAGCGTTGCCCTACCTTCTTGTAATCTGCATCACTAATACCTAATACCTCGGAAATATTCTCCGTGTTGGAATTTACAACTGTAAGTTTTTCTCCTTTTTTCTTAGCCATCACATATCACCCCCTTGCATGAATTCATCAACTGTACCATAATCTTAACATTAGGTCAAGTCCAGCTTTTCCATTCCCTTGACCTGTTCTTCCAATGCTTTCTCTCGACGTTGTTCCCGTTTTTCTCGTTCTCTGATCCCATTAAACCAGTGATTAAACCCTGACGTGTCAATAATTTCTTTCTCGCTTTTTGTTACTCGCCCTTTAATTTTTTTGTCGAAGGTTTTTGTTTTCTTCCTACCGACCACGTAGAACACACTGTCTTCCTCGTGGATTACATTGCGTTCCAATCCTTGTGTAATATCGTCAACTTTCATCCATCCGAACGGATACGTGTTTACATAGCCTTTCTGCTCTAACCGATCCCGCATCTCGTCACCGATTAACCGCACTGTTTTCATATCGCCCTGACGAAACGCTACCCGCTGATATTTTAAAAAAAGCGTCGAGTTCGGTAACTTCTTCCAATTGTCCGGCAACTCCATCATCATGCACCACCTCCCCAAATGTTCTTCTCATCCCGCCATTTGTCGATCTGCTCGTCGTTGCGCAAGAGAAACTCCGGCGTGGCGTAGAACCGTCCGTCCTTGTTGTCCCCCAAGTGATACGCTGACTCGGAAAGGTTGGTGAATGCGCGGCGTATGTCTTCCTCACTGTACGTCTTCCTCCTAACCGCATACTGCTTCCTTCGATTAACAGTAGGTGTGAAATTCTTCCCGAAGGTTGAGTTGTACCACCCAATGAACTCGGTGAACTCAGACGAGTATGTATTAATATGTTTCTCATGTTTTAATGTATTGTCTGTTTCTTCGACCTTTCTTTGACCTTTCTTTCGTCTTTCAAGTATCCTTTCAACATTCTGATACTTGTCATAGTTTGTAACTGTCACAGTGGTGAAAGAACCACCCCTCGACCTTTCAATCATCCTTTCAGCTTCTAGCACGTCAAACCAGTAATATACGGTTGACATTGCTAGACCAAGGTCTTCGGCCATATGGGGATACGAAGAAATGAATTGTCCACGTTTTAGCTGAACTTTTTTTCGGCCCATAAAAACGTCAGCATCCTTATGGTTAGCCCTAAATATGCAATAGAGAAAAATCTTAAGAGCTTTGGTATTTGTCCAAACCAAGCTTTCAAGTATCTTTCGGTGGATTAGTATGTAACCTTCTTCCATTATTTTTCCTCCTCTAAAATGATGGATTTTGCTTGTTCTAGGCGGGATTTGTACGCTTCGGCTAATTCTGGATAGCTGGCAGGCGGTACGTCTTCAAGTGGATAATTCTTGTCCAGTTGGGCTAATTCCCAGGACAATTGCTGAATCGCCTTAAGGCGGTTGCGAAGGGATAGAATTTCGTTGAACAATTCAATCTCTTTTTTCATCTTGACGAGGAGTTTACACGAAAAACCACTCTAACGCAACTATCGAAACGGCTTGACAAATCAACCTTAGTGTGGTAGAGTTGATAATTATGCGGTACATCGGGCTAAGAAATTTAGCGCACGACATGAGTGAAGTTTTGGAAGACCTACCTGTGATTGTCACAAAGTATCATCGGCCAGTTGCGGTGTTACTTCCGTTTGACGGTTACTGGGATGGCGAGAATTACCGCAAGGAGTTACTCGGTCGCGATGAAGATACGGAAACGATAAAAGACGATGGTGAGTAATTTAGGGCATGGCGGATACGGCAAGTGGGTGCGTGTTTCTTAAATTCTTAAACATGGGCAGTTAAGTTTTTACGCATATGAATATCGCCAGAGACTCAGGTGGGAAGCACACGAACCAGCCTAAGTGAGTTTTACGCCATGCCTTAAGCAAATTATGGGAAAAAGTCCAAGTTACGGTTACAAAATCATGAGTGGTGATCGACGAATTTGCACTGAATGTGGCGAAGCTTTCATGGCGGTCTACACAAAATCTCCCTTCTGCGAACACTGCCGTAATTATTTCAAAGGCAAGCGTTACAACGAACGCAAGCGTGAGCAAAATGATGTAAAATCGAAAAATGGCGAAGGAGAAAAAAAAGAGCAAAGAGCAGATTAAACGGGAGGAAATCGAGGAGTTAGTTTGGCTCACTAACCTGCGAAACAAGCTCTTTGCCGAGAAAGGCCTGAAGGATTTATTCCATTTCAATCGCGAGATCATCGAGGCAGGCAACAAAGTTCGCCAACGGATGATTGTCCCTCACGTACACGGTGAATGGTGGAAATGGTACGCGCGTGTAAAACAGCGATTGCGTCTCTTACTTGTCCCGCGCCACTCACTCAAATCTACTTTTTTCACGGTTGGGTATCCACTCCAGCGGATTGCGAAAGACCGCTCCGTCCGTATTTTAATCGCCAACGCGACGCTTGATAACGCGAAATCGTTCCTGGCGGAGATCAAGGAGCACCTGCGCCACAACGAGGAATTTCACGACAACTACGGTCAATTTTATGATGAGAAATTGAAATGGACGGAAGATGAAATCATCGTGTCAGGTCGTCCTGCGGGAGTCCGTGAACCGACTGTGCGGGCGGTTGGTGTTGGTGCGGGTTTGGCTGGAACCCACTGGGATTTAATCGTTGCAGATGACTTGGTGAATGAAATTAATTCGTACACACGGGAGCAAGCCCTGAAAGTGATCGAGTGGTGGAGGCGAGCGTTTTCCTTGCTTTCACCTGACGGAGAGATGCTCGTGATCGGTACGCGGTGGACGCACTACGATCTTTACCAGCACGTTCTCGACGATCCGAAGTTGGCCCCTTACCGCGCTACGATGGTGAGAAGTGTGTACAACGAAGACGGAACGATTTATTACCCCGAAATGTTCACCGAGGACAAACTGGAGGAGTTGCGGTTGCTGGAAGGCAGCTACATGTTTTCAGCTTTTTATCTTAACGATCCAGTTGATGAGGAAACCGCACTGATTAAAAAATCAGACATTCACTACATCGGCCCATGTCCGTGTGAAAAAGAACACATCATGCCTGATCGCAAGGCGATGGCTTGGTTTGCGATGTGCGATCCCGCAGTGTCGGAGTTGACCCAAGCTGATGAGTCAGCAATTGTTGTTGTTGGTGTTGATGAAAGGATGAACTGGTGGGTGGACAGTATGCAGAGTGGGAAATGGACTGTACAGGAATTGATCGCGCGATTGTTTACCACGTACCTGGAATATCAGCCCGTCACCATGAGCCTTGAGGTGATCAGCCAATCAAAAGCGCTCCTCAACGAAGTGCATGAAGAAGAAATTCGGCGCAATGTTTTTCTCCCAATGAAAGAAATCACCTCGCGGTTTGGGATTCCGAAGGAGGTGCGTATTCGTGCGTCACTCCAACCGCGGTTCGAGCGCGGAAAAGTTTTCATCCGTCGCGACATGGCAGAGCTGGAGGATCAACTGACGCGTTACCCGCGGAGCAAGCGCGACGACCTACTCGACTGTTTAGCCGACTGTTCTGAGATCGCATTCACTCCATCAGGCGAAATGGAAGACGTTCATGCACCCGCAACGATTCAAGAACGTATCGATGCGCAACTGAAACGACTCGATGGCGACGGACAATTCACTGACAGTATCTTGGGGGAGTATTACTGAAGGGAGGTGAAATTTATGGAATACGCACTAATCGCCGGACTAATCGCAGTGGTTTTGTACCAGGAGTTTTCTCGTAACCGTGTTGCGAATGATATTCGGTCAGAGTATCGGAAGCTGATGCGGGATAAAGACGAACAACACCGTGATGATATGCGGTACAAGGACGAAATAATCTCTGATCTCCAGTTGCGGTTTATGGCGAAAGACATCAAGGAGTATCGCGATCACGCTTCAGACGAGCCTCCTGAGAACATGGAGGGGCTTGATGATGTTTACAAAGGGATCGAGGAACTGACCAACGAGGAGATCGAGGAAGCGATGCAGTCGTAGCACTTCTCAATTTGCCCGAAATTGTGCTAAGATGATACTAGCATGATAAAAGTTGGCGATAAAAACTGGTCGCAACTTGACGACAACGAAAAGAT
>JANQNF010000019.1 GCA_028279705.1 archaeon | reverse complement strand
GAGAGACTGTGTCATAATTATTTTTTCACAGTAACGGAGAGAGGGTAACTAACCGAGATCTATATGCTATAATCAGTCATTAAGAAAAGGAGGTGCTGTATGGCATATAGATATGGCGACCGTAAGCAAATGACATTGTTTCCTCAAAGTATCGAAAGATATGTATCCGAAGACTCTCCTGTGAGAGCTTACGATGCTTTTGTTGAAGCACTAAATTTTCCTGATCTGAAAATTTCGATAAACCCACACAAGGTGGGCAATACACAATACGATCCCAAAGCAATGCTAAAATTGCTGGTTTACAGTTACTCATACGGCGTTAAAAGCTCCCGTAAGATAGAACGAGAAGTCCATAATAATTTAACCTTTATATGGCTTATGGGAGGGCTGAAGCCAGATCATAAGACCATAGCTGAGTTTCGACGCAAAAACAAGAAGGCCCTTACAAAAGTCCTCAAACAGTGTGCCCGCATGTGCTTAAAATTGGATTTGATTGCCGGCAACGTATTATTCGTTGACGGAACCAAGATTCGGGCCAATGCAGCTCGCTCAAAAACGCATGAGAAAGCGTATTATGAACAAGAGCTAACCGAGATAGACAAACGGATTGAGAAGCTTTTAGAAGAATGTGAAACCATCGATCACGAAGAACAACATTTTGGATCATTTGTCACCATAAACGCAGAACTCACCAAAGCCGAAAATTTAAGAAGCACAATCCAGGGAGTGCTTGAAGAGTTTAAGGAAACAGAGCGTAAACAGATTAATCAAACCGATCCTGACTGTGCGGTTATGCATAGTGTCCACGGCGCCCATGCAAGTTATAACGTCCAGAATGTTATAGACGACAAAAACGGCCTCATCGTTCATACGGAAGCAGTGAGCGACACAAGCGATTACAACCAGTTTTCGCGGCAGATCGGGCAGGCGCAAAAGGTATTGGAGATGCGGTGTGACGTGGCCTGCGGCGATGCGGGATACGCAGATACAGAAGACCTGGAAAAGGTTGATTCCCAGGGGATTCGCGTTATTGTTCCATCCCAGCGGCAGGCACTACACGAAGGGGAACCACCGTTTAGGAAAAGCGCCTTTACCTACGACCGCGAAAAAGACTGTTACTACTGTCCGCAAGGGCACACCTTAAAGCCCATTGGCATCGATAAAAGGAGCGGAAAAAAACACTATTTGATAGGCCACAAAGAACTTTGCCATCGCTGCGAACATTACGGAGAATGCACGAAAGCCAAGAGGGGGCGAAAAATCATCCGGCTACCAAATGAAGAGGTTAAAGAGAAATGTGAAGCTCAATACGAAGAACCCGAATCGCAAGAGATCTACCAAAGGCGAAAAAGTCGAGCGGAACATCCCTTTGGGCACATAAAAAGGAATTTGAAGACAGACGGATTCCTCCTTCGTGGGCAAAGTGGGGTTCAGGCGGAGACCTCGTTGCTTGCAACCTGCTTCAATGTAGCACGGATGATCACCATACTGGGTGTTCAGGGAGTCATTGAAAAGCTGACAGCCCCAATAGCTGCGCCTGCGGTATAATCCTCCCGGCATTAGTACTCTGACGGAGCTTTGTACAGTTGACGAGTGCTTCTTCAGATTATGTCAAAGAACGAATAAAACAATGTGCCGATCCTCTCTCTCCAAGAACAGAATTATGTCTACAGTAGTTCATCTTTTTGTACTATTACGACACAGTCTC
>JANQNF010000002.1 GCA_028279705.1 archaeon | reverse complement strand
ACTTCTTCTCTCTCGTCAACCACTCCGGATGAATTGTCACCGCTGTCGCTGAATTCTGGTGCAGTTATGTCATTGACATCGAAGCAGTGATCGGTTGTTCCCATGCTTGCATTAAGGTTTCCTACAGTGTCGTTTGCCCATATCACCCAGCATATTGTCTCTTCCGGGTGACCGGATGTGTCAATTGTGAAATTACTCCAGCCGGCTGGTGCACCGATTGTGAGCAGGCTTTCGTTGGTCCATGAACCTGTCTCATTGGTTCTCAGGATGGCTGTATCGACTTCGATGTCGTCTGTCCAGTGTACTGTAACGTAGACTCCTTCGCCATCGTCTACTGCACCGCTTGAGTTGTCACTGTCACTTGTGAACTCCGGTGAGTCGACGTCATTGACATAGAAGCACTGCTGTGGCATGCTGGCGTTTAGATTGCCATTGGTGTCGTTTGCCCAGACGACCCAGCATATTGTCTCAGCCGGGCTTCCCGAAGTGTCTATGATGAAGCTTGACTGCTCCGGCTTCCCTGAAAAGCTGTAATAAGACTCGTTTTGGTATGATCCCGTCCTGTTCGTCCTGAGTATCGCATGAGAGAGTGGTGACAGCGTGTCGTCCCATGTTGCGTAAACCTGCACATGCTCCTCCTCGTCGACCGCGCCTGAGGAATTATCACCGATTCCGTAGAAGTAGGGCTCCAGTGTGTCCGCGGTGACGTAAGAGAACACATCCGTCGTGTTCCAGTTCCCCGAAGTGTCGTTCGCAGAGACTCTCCATTTTATGAGGGCCCCAAGAGTCGAATTCACATTCTTCGTGACATTACTCCAGTTCGCTATTCCCGTCATGGATACCCATGGGTCATCAAGGAACTCGTCTGAATAGACGATATCCGCCCACACGTTCGTGTAATTGATCTCATCGGAAACCGAGCCGTTGTAATCTAGGTATATGCCTCTTATTCTCATATCCTGATTAGTGGAATTTTCCCAGGCTTTCAGCATATCAGAATCAGTTATAATAAGTGAGAAGTTCGCATTGGTGGTATTAAGCACAGATCCCGTGTATGATTCGTTCAACGAGAAGTTACCTATCTGAACCCAGTCAGTTCCATTATACATCTCAAGTTGAAGGTCAGGGTCATTTGTTGACTGCTCCGCCGAAGCCGCTGGGTTGTAAGAATCCACTTCGACCGTAACGGTTATATTGTACACGAGTTCCTTGTCAGAATCAACATCTACATAAGTCGTCCACGAGGTGTTTTCGTCACTATACAGTACAGGGAGCAGAGCCAGCGACCAGGCACCGCTCTCATCAGATGCCGCCGGAGTCCACGTTCTCGTA
>JANQNF010000001.1 GCA_028279705.1 archaeon | reverse complement strand
CTCGTCCCACCACTGCACCATGAAAAGTCTTACCTGGTCCTCTGACCTGTTTGCTATGCTTTCGTTTCCTTCCCGGACGGTGTAAGTCAGTTCGTCTTTCTCGACAGTGAACACTGTACTATAGGTGGTATTGGTGTTCACGGGAGTCGCGTTGTCCTCAAGTTTGAACCTGTATCTGGCCGTAGTGTTGATGTCCGAGCACGAAAGGTTCGTAAAGAATACCATGTTGGTCGGATTCGTGCAGGCGATGCACGTCTGGCTTTCGATATCTGTCCATGAACTGCCCGTGATAAGCTGCAGTGTCACGTTCACATCGTCTTTGTCCGTGTCCCAGGCGTCGACTGAGAAGTTCCAGCCTTCGCCCCAGCCGGCGGATTCCGTCGTCTTGCCGTTCACGGAGACATTGTCGTAAAGCGAAGGCCAGTTGACGTTGACCGTGACGTTGTATTTCGATGAGTTGTCAAATTTGTAGCAGTCAGAAGCTCCAGGTGATGTGTCGACGTATCCCTGCCACATCTTCTTTCCGGTTGTGACAAAGTCTGTGTCAGGAACAAAGTAGAAGTTGACGAAGCCGTCAGTACCGTTGCTTGTATTGGTACCCATCGTCTTGTAGTTTTCTGTCGGATAGTTGTCCTTCGATACATTGAACTCCATGGTGAGCGTCTCGCTTATGTTGTATTCATCAAGGTCGAGGTTGTAGACCCTCAGAACGAAGTCTGCACCGGTCTGCGGCGTGGCACTCGACTCGTTCCCCGTTATGTAGTCAACGCGCACATCTGATTTCTCAAGGAAGAACGTGTTGTCGTCACCGACATAGTCCCCTCCGGCGACCGTGGTCTCGTCGTTGAACCCTTCAAGGTCTTCGGCGTAGAACCTGAACGTGACGGACTTGTCAGCATATCCTGAACATGGGAATCCCACGCTGGTCCAGTTGAGAACGGTGTAGCCTTCTGGTGTGGAAGAGCAGTCCGTGCAAGTCTTTGAGCTTATGTACTGCTCACCAGAACCGCTGACTGTTATGTAAAGGCTCACGTTGGCAGTGTCGCCGTTGTTGTTGCTGACGTTCACGGTGAAATTATGCGGAATTTCCCATGTGTCCGTCCTCGATGTAACGTCAGCCGCCTTGAGCGTTGGGGCCGTGTAGAAGAAGAACGTATCAGGAGGGAATTTGGTGGTATCGTTATCATAGTAGTTGGTCTCGCCTGAATGCATGCTTATGTTGTACCATCCGGCTGCGGCATCAGAACCGGGCTGCCACGTGCAGTAGAACACGTTGGCGCCGCTTCTTGTGATGCTGGTGCAAGAATCGTTGTAGACACCTGCGCTCTGGTTGAACCAAACATCACTCTCGTTTGCTGTTATGGGCTCGCCGCAGTAGTTCTCCACGTATCCCTGTAGCAGTATGCTGTCGCCTGTCGTGTAGTTCTCGCTGCCGTCGGGGAAAACTATATAGTTTGCAAGCGTTCCCGTCACGTTGAATTCATAGTAGCCGTTATCAGTGTACGAATAAGAGTCGCTGCACAGGTCGCTGTCTATGACCTGGACGTACCAGTTGTGACCACCAACTTCATACTCCTCATTGGCTGACGGGGTGCTTGTGTTGTCGCAGGTCGCAGTGAAATTGTACTCTACTTCACCATTGGAATCAGTTGTCAGTGAATGGCCGGAATCCCATGTAGCTCCGGCGCCGGTTCCGACTTTTGTTATATACATGTCGACAGAACCTGATACCAGTGAATTGCCACCGTAGTTTATACTCACCCAAACGTCCGTCCAGTTGATCTCATCATAGTCTACCGAATCATAATGATCGAAATTGACTCCCCTTATCCTTATGTCCCTGTTGCCCGCAGTTTCCCATGCAGTTAGCACGGCACTGTTGTTGTTCCAAAGGCTGAAGTTTCCGGTGGTGCTTAGGCTGAAGTTTCCAGCAAAAATCCAGTCTGTTCCATTGTATATCTCAAGCTGAAGATCCGGGGCGACGTTGCCGTTCTGAGTGGAACCGGATCCGTTGTATGATGTTATGTTAACCTCCACTGTTATGTTAAATATGTTCTGCATGGAGACTGAACTCACGTCGGTATATGTTGTCCAAGATAATGTATCCTCGGTTGAACTGGACGTTTCGTATTTGATTACAACTGCACCGCCCTCTCCGGCAGAACCTGCGGTGCTCGTTCCTCCTCCTGCTCCTCCGTCACCGGTACCTGCCTGATAATCGATATCATTCTGTCCGGCTCCCGTGCTTCCGGAAGCCTGTAAGCTTGTGGTAGAGCTTCCGGTAACATAATTGGAACCGCCGCCTCCGCCGTTTCCCGAACCAGTAGTCGCAACAGCTTCTCCGCCGCCTCCGCCGCCGTAGTAACCTGCGCCGCCTCCGCCGCCTGCTCCATAACTTGAAGATGTGGTACCGCCCGCTCCTCCGCCTGACGATCCAGCAGTGCCTCCGCCGCCTGTTCCGGTGTCATGAGCACCGTCTCCTCCTGTTCCTGAGCCGCCTGAACCGCCTGTTTGATCAGCACCGCTACCACCTGCTCCTCCGTCGGTTTGATTACCACCGTCTCCTCCTGTTCCTGTACTTGAATCTCCTCCGTCACCCGCAATGCTTCCGCCGCCTGCTCCTCCTGCTCCGGCTGCAGAAGCACCCCCGGAGTTATCGCCTCCGCCTCCGCCGCCTCCGGCACCGGCTTCCATTAAGTTTACGCTGCCACTGTCACGTTCGACCCATGTCCGGCCGCCGCCTCCGCCACCTGCACCGGCTCCGCTGGTGGCTCCGCCGCCTCCTGTAGAACCGACATAGACGTTCAATGTTTCGTCAGCTGAGACACTAACGGTGCCATTTGAATAACCGCCGCCTCCGCCAGATGCGCCTGCGGTTGCGCTGCCGCCTCCGCCGCCTCCGGCGCCGGCGCCCCATACCTTGATGTCAACTGACGAGATTCCTGCAGGTACGGTAAACGTGTCCGAGCCGGGGGCTGTATAATTCGACTGTCCTTTGGATCCAGCCTGGCCTATCATCTGAATAACACCAGTTTCCTGATCATCAGTCAGTGTGGACGATTCCGCATATTTTATGCGGACTGAGAATGTACTGTTGCCCGCGTCCGCACTTCGGTTGACGTTTTCGTTGTCTCCGGTAAGAACATCATACTCGTATACGAGGTCCGGATTGCATGGAATCGACATGCTCACAAGCGTTTCAGTCTTACTGTCCAGATCGAAAGGAGCGCTGTATGGACTGTATGGGCTCTTTGTAACAGTCAGAGTGAAAGGTGACAAGGTCTGGTTTACCGTATTATTGTAAATCGCATAAGTGACCTGCTGCTGCGGAATCGTTCCGTCAGCCGAACTGTTGATGGAAAATACTACATCACCGTTAACATCGGTAAGGGTCACGTTAGCGTCTTCCAGCGGATCGGCGCTGGAATCCTGGACAGTCACGTCAAACGTATATTTTCTTTCCAGGCTGCCATTGACATTGCTCCATTTGACGTTCCAATTATTGGCTTTGATGTTAACCGTCGTTCCGTTACCTGCATACTCCTGGACTATACCGGTTATCCTCACGTCGTCTATGAAGCACATGTAGAACTCGCTGTCGTCTCCTGTGCCGTCATCGACATCGTCACCCCAGCAGCCGACGTCAAAAGACTGTTCTCCATTAGAAACCCCTGTGAAAATCTGCCGGACATTACCCATCTTCCAGCCCTGGCTGGTAGCATCACCAGAATCGCCGTCAAGTGTGTCTGCGGTAATCGTACCACCACTTGTCATGTTCCTGTACCTGACCTGGACGTCCTCTCCGGCCTCCGTCTGGCCGTCATTGTACATGACGTAGCTGAATTCAACAATGACTTCATCTGGACTGCCTGTGACATTGAAAGTTACGTTGAGGGCTCCGGAGAATGGCCCGTCTGTTCCCTTGTCGTCCTTGTTTATGCAGATTTCCATACAGTTGCTGCTCGGGCAGTAAGTATTGGTGGAATTGTAATAATTCGTCCTCGAAGCCGTCGAGGAAGTGCCATAGGCGTTGGTCACGTATTCAAAATCCGCTATATCCTTTTCAAAGCTCTCATCTACATACACATGGGTTCTTGACAGGTTTGAAGTGAAATGCATACCCTCCTTGAAATTGAATGTAGCATCTTCGGTGGAAACTAGTCTCGCCTCATCAGTCGAATTGCCGAGCAGGACATCGACATAAAAATCGTAAATGGTCCCCGTGTCAGTGGCCATCTCATCGGACAGTTGGACCTGCATGTAATCATAAACGTTGCTTGGTGTCTTGTTGCCGATTATCTCTACACCGCCGCCATAGGAGTAAACTGGCCTGACTTCATATCCTGACATGCTGCTTCCAAAAGTTATTTCTCCTGATCCCCATGATACGTTGTATTCATTAGTCCCGGCATCTCCATCAACCCGCGTGAGCCTTTCGTCTATGTAGTCCCCGTTCTCCAAATTGGAATTTCTCAGCAGAGCGAAGTATCCGGACTGGGCCACAGGATAATTGTCGAGCTGTCCCGTGGTTGTCCAGTCACTGTGTTTCTCGTAGATGAAACTGACTTTTATGGGTTCTGAGTACACTATGCCTGTCTGGGAGAGGGCAGTGGCCTCGCTCATGTTAATGTGGGCGTTGTCCTGCACCTGCACTTCAAGATTTTTCGGATTAGTGGCACTGAGTCCGGAGTCGAGGAACTTCTTCCCGTATTTCTTGTACTTTACGACGTGCGGGGTGTAACTCTTGTTAGATGGCGGGTAAGAACCTGAACACTCGGCCGCGGTCGGGTTGTCAAGGTCAGCAGGGCCACTGTCATAATAATGCCAGAAACTCTTGTAGTTGAGTATCTGCTCGTCAATGGTGCCGTTTGCGTAAGTCATTTCTGAAAAGTCCTTGTCCCCCTTCAGGCCATAAGCCTCGATCGTCACGTTCTCTAACGGATCACTGTTTATGTCGACGACCTTCACATTGAACGAGTTCTGCAGCATGAAGTAACGGTCTATCTGCTGGCCTCCGGGGTAGGATCTCGGGCTCGAGCTGTAATCGTACCACGGGTCTCCCTGGTCCCCGGACCTGTCACCTGCATCACCGTGTGTGAACAGCGTCTCGTTCACCGTGGAATCGATGAAAGTCAGGTGGTACATGCTGAGCCTTGCATCGATGGAGTTGTTGATGCCGACGTAACCCGTTACCTTGCCGTTTCCCCTTGAAAGGGTAATCCCGCTCCCCGCGTTTCGTATCTCGAGGTTCTTGATGTCGTATATCGGCTCACCGTTCATGAGCATTCCGTAAAGGTTGTTGTAGAAGTAGTAGCCGTCTATCGAAGCGTTCTTTGGCACACGCATGACACCCCTGTCACCATAATCGGTTGTGAGGTCTTCCCTTTCGTAAGTGAGCTTCTTTATACGAAGACGCTGGTTTCCAGTGGTCGTCGTACCCGCGCAATCTATGGCATTTCTGGTAGCACCCGTGTAAATGATAAGGTTCGTGGTGTCGTAAAACTTTAGCGTGCCGCCTACGGGGTCGCCATCGTCTCCGCAGATGGCTCCGTTAGTCCCGCATTCGGCTGCGGAATTGGCGTTTATGAACGTTCCCTGCTCGGGATTGCCGTTGCCATCTAGCTGGCCAAACTGCAGCGTGCTCCCGTCAAGCACGTCAATCCAGTCATTGAGTCTCACTATCTCGTTGGTAGACTTGAAATACGTGGGGTAGGTACCAGCCGTATCTCCTATGATCAGTTCGTCGTCTATGACGTAATAGTTGTTAGTCTCGGTTATGGAGCTATAAGTGGTGCTGCACGCTGTCACCCCTGCTATGTCCGCAAAGGTACAAGCGGTTGCCTCCGTCGTCGCGCTGCCGCATGGAGCGACACTATCCGCGACAACGTCTATCGTAGTACCGTCGCATGTTATGCTGGCCTCTGCAGGCACTGCCGACAATACACACGCTGCTGAGAAGGCCAAAAAAATCGTCAGCAGGTGCAGTGCCTTCATTCACATCCCCCTAAATCGCCGGAAGAAACGCACTCTATTGCATTGTACCTTGTCGTGAATAGCGGTTCCTCTTTACTGACAAGTGGAACGTATCTGCCGCCGCTGACGAAGTTGTCTTCGGCGATGACTGCACCGGGAGGCGTGTAGACCGCTGTCTCTTTAGTCTTGTCCTTTCGCTGGAGGGTGAAGTCGTTCATGACGAGCTCGGAGCCGACCGAAGCGTATATGTTGTTCTCGGCCTCATCTGTCATCACGGTGTACTTGGAAAGGTAGAAATATAGGCCGCCGCCCGGCTTTATCTTGATGGCGCTGTGATCCTGAAGTTCGTCCTCCTCGGATACGTTTGCGAAGACGAACGCTCCTATGGAAAGCCTGTCATCTATGATCTCGCCGAATTTGAGAAAAGCCTTGTTGTCGATGAGGAATGGCTTGTTTATCCACAGTTGCTCGTGCTTGGAGAACAGCCACGTCTCGTTCGAGCCGTCTCCTATATGCAGAGCACAATCGAACTTGTAGTAATCATAAAGCTTCATCATGCAGCCCCACCCGTTCTTCTGGTCAGCCTCGTATATGTCATTGAACCTACAGGGATCCTCTTCGGTGCAGTGTGCACCGTCGTTCACTATGTGTATGGCTTCAGTCTCTGCCGTGTATGTTATGTAATCGTCGTATGTTACGTTGGCCGTGATGCTCAGTTCTTCCTCGACTGTGGCCGGAGACAATGTAATAAGCGTCTCTGATGGGTTGAGATATTCCATATCGCTGCCGGAAAAAGATGCGCTTACGCTGCGGGAAGCGTTGTCTGCCTCGAACAATATCACGACTTCGCCGTCGCTGTCGGTCTCGGCTGAAGCATAAGGTTCACTGTCGACATCGACGTCAATGGTCTGTTTTGCAAGTGGCTCTCCTGTGTCGATTTTCAGGCGCGCCACCAAAGCGTCTTCGTCATGTTCAAGTTCAACGTACGTATCGGCCCATATTTCAATCGGTGTTGAAGCCTCGACCGTCGTGAACGGGGTGGACGATATAGAATCGTTCACACCGTCCGCAAGGAATGCTCCCGTGAAGGTCGCGTCCAGCACGCCACTGTAAGACGTAAGCGCGAAAGCAAAAATCGTGACCAGAGAAATGACGGATAGTGTGAGTGCAGTCTTGCGGTTACCAGTTTTCTTTTTCTTACCCATGGCTGACCCTCACTATTATTTCATCGGACCCGCGAGAGGTGTCCCTCGTGACGTATGCGGTTATCTCGGACGTGTAAGAAGAGCTAATACCAAGTTCTCCTATCTCCTCATTGATGCTTCCTTTCTTCACGGTGAATCCTTCAGGAAGTATCCATTCGATCACCACGTTCTCTGCAGAGCCACCCGTGTTCGATATCACGGAAGTCAAAGTCACAATAGAGCCCCTCGTGGTCTTGGAAGGAGTATCAAGGTGCACCGAAATGGATGGCAGAATAATCTCTTCTGTTACGTTCTCTTCGGGTTCAGGCTCTGTCACGTTCACCTCGGTAGCGTTTTCTTCGGGTTCTGTTATGTTCTCCGGGACATCTGTTGCGTTTTCTGGGATAGTGACGTTTTCAGACGGTTCCGTCATGTTCACTTCGGTGGCGTTTTCTTCGGGTTCTGTTATGTTCTCCGGGACATCTGTTGCGTTTTCTGGGATAGTGACGTTTTCTTCTGGCACCTCAGGCGGTTCCTGGTCTTCAGTCGTTTCGTTGTCATCAGTTTCCTCGACATCGTCCCCGGTTTCTTCCACAGGGGTAGTCTCATTGCCAGTAACCCCGGCCTCCGGAAGGTTGTCGTCAGGCGTCACTGTGGCGTTTTCCGGGACAGTCTCGTTCACCCCCGCTACCATCCCTGTGAAAGCCGTGAAGTCTGAAGCGGTCTGTGATGCCAAGGTTACTGTAGCGGCAGCGGTGATGACCAGAAATAGAGCTATTATCTGTGCTTGCCCCTTAGCATTTGCCCCAAGTAGTTTTTCGTTCAAGAGTGTACACCTAGATAGAGTGATTGGTTAACAGTTGCAACTATTAATCTACCTATGTGTCGACGCTTATATGACCTGTTACTGGCAATAAATTTAAATTGTCGATCGACAATAGGATATTGTATGATCGAGTTTTTGGGGTCAAGGAAACTGGAAAAGGAGAAGATGGATTCCCTGACAGAAGCAGAAAAGATAAGGGAGTCCCAGAAGGAGCAATCGCTTAACCGTAGGATAGAGGACCTTATTTCAAAGAAATTCGACGAAAGCGGGATGCATGAAAAAATGAATGACATGAATTTCATGATGGAAGAACTTGCTGAAAAAATGGACCAATTGATGATTTTGAACAAGTCGAACTGTCGACAGAATGTCAATCCAAGCGCCAGAAAACTTCGCGTAAAGGAAATGATTACACTCATGTTCCAGCAGCACGGCAGCCTGAGCGCACCCCAGCTCTGCAAACTGCTCAATCTATCTCGTACACGCTGCAGCGAATACCTAAAGGAAATGGAAAATAAGGGTGTTCTGGAGTCGGAATTGAAGTGTCGGAAAAGGTTCTACCGATTTCGACAGTAGAATACTTCACTTTTCACTGCATGTAACCAAGGGAAATGAGCATCTTAATTGTATCGTTGTCGACCTCTGTCTCGTAATTGAACCAGTCTCCTGAAAATTCCTCTGAGAGCAGGGATTCTAGTCGTGAGGCAACCATGGGCTCACTCTGGATGAAGTCTGTCTTTTCACCTTCCGAAGGCTTCAGAAGTTTGTTTGTCTCACTCGTGACCGCACCGCCAGTCTCACCTGATGGTCCTCCGTCCTGCTCGCTTATTTCCTTGTCGAGCCACATCTCTCCCGGAAGTACCCTGACGAACTTCCACTCGTCCGTCCTCAGTCCTGCAGCGAGGGCACCGCCCCTTATAGGCTCCGTATGCATGACAGAATAAGGCTTTCCTGCATCACTTCCCTTGATCATGTCAGCAAGCCCCCTACCGTCAGTGTCATGCGACAGTGCATCAAGTCCCAGGATTTGAAGAACTGTCGGGAAAACGTCCACAGTTTCTGTGATGCCGCCGACCCTCAAGTTGGCAATGGAGGATCTCGGATTCATAATGATAAACGGTATCCTTACTTCCTCATCGTAGAGCGTCTTTCCGTGGAAGACGCAGGCCCTTTCCTTTTCATAGCCGAAGTCAGTGAAGTTGTGCTCACCGAAGCATTCGCCGTGGTCCGACATTAAAACAACCAGCGTGTCCCCATCTATTCCCTTTTCACTGAGCTTGTCAATGAGCATGCCAACGTTTATGTCAGTGTACAGTATCTCTCCGTCATACTTTGCTATCTCCTCTCTCATCGTCCTGTGCCTCGATATCCCGTCTTCATTATATCTCTTGTCAGAGTATTTGGGAGAATCGCCATAATCGAATACGTCCGTTTCCGCTGGAGGCTCGTAAGGACTGTGCGGATCGAAATAGTGCACCCATAAGAAAAACCTCTCGGATGAATGTTCGTCAAGCCAACTAAGTACCTCCTCCGTTGTCTCACCAGCTTCCTTTCTCGGTACCTTCTTTCCTGAAGTACCCATGTTGAAATGGGAAAACTCCGTCTCTAGACCGGTCAGTATCTGGCTGCTTATGAAGCCGGCCGTAACGTAGCCGTTTTCGCTTAGTATTTCCGGAAGGCTCAGGACGTCACCGCCATCATCAAGAGGCGTATACTTTCCGTGTCTCTGGGGATAAAGTCCCGTAAACATTGACCAGTGGGAAGGCGGTGTATGCGGTATCTGTGAGAAAGCGTTTAAGAACATGACACCGCCTGATGCAAGCTTGTCAATGTTTGGTGTGGTCTCCTGGAAATACCCATAAGATGAGACGTGGTCAGCCCGAAGGGTGTCGACCGTTATGAAAAGCACGTTGCAGCCCTCGCAGAGGTATTCCACGGCAGGTTGTATATTTGCGAAAAATTCCGTGACATACGCATAGGAAGCTATCGAAAACAGCAATAATAACACAGCCGCAAGAAGGAAGCGCATTTCCATGATGCTATCTTTGGCAAAAATCAATAAAAATGCGCCTACAGGGAAACTCTGCCCGATCCTATGTTTAAACGTTTTGCGAGTTTCCTTAAATCTAAATGAAAAATTTATTTATCATAATCGACAATCATTATATAATTATGAAGTGGTCTTTGCTAGCCTTTTCCATATTCTTCATAGCCATATTACCATGCGTATCTGCAGTAACTGCACCAAACGTGACCCTGCAGTATCCATATGACGGCTACATATCGCCAACGGCTGGCAATCTGACGTTCACGTGCAATATGACAGACGACGAGAACGTGTACAGTGCATCGCTTTACCACGACATGAACGGAAGTTTCACCCTCCACGACACGAGGAGGTTGATGGGGTCGCAGAACGACTCTTATGCGCTGCTTGTTTGCGGATTCGATAACAGCCATGAGTGCATGACAGGAGAGACCGCAAATTACAGCAGCACGAGTTTCACGACGACCCACATGAGGGAAGGTGTCATCATGGAAACCCCTGCCTGGATTTATTTCCCGTCCGCAGGGAACATATATTACGAGCAGGGGACCATCGAGATGTGGGTAAGAAATGACTTCGACCCCTACAGCGAAGAGGTGTACTTCGTTTCAAGCGGCAATGACAACACCAACGAGATACAACTGTGGAATAATTACGGGGAATTGTATTTCGATTTCTATGATGGTGGTTCAAACAGGAAAAGCGCAAGGATCGAAATATCTAGCTGGTCTGTGGGCGAATGGCACCACATAGCTGCCGTTTGGGATGTCAACAACCTTGTTGGAAGTGGCCATATACTGGACCTCTTCGTTGACGGTTCCAATCAGTCGGCCCTTTACAGCGGCACTTACTCCGTGAACGGGTCTTTCAGTGACGAAATGTACGTTGGGAATTATTATGGCGGGACATATTCTACGGACATGCTGATCGACGACATGGGTGTACACCTGAGGGCATTGAACGCGACCGAAATAAACGATTCATACTACAGGGTGATTTCAGACCACTCGGAGGAGAACGTCAGCTGGACCATGTATAACTTGCCAGACGGGCAGTACAGCTGGAACTGCATGGTATACGACAATGAATCGCAGAGCTCGTGGTATTCTTCGAACTACACGCTCACCGTTGACGCGTCGACTGCGCCGGAAGTGGTATCAGTGAATTTGTCCCCAGGCACGGCAGAGAGCGTGGACCCCGGCGTCTCGATCGCAGTCACAGCAAACGTGACGGACCACTCGAACGCAAGTCACGTCATACTCATGTACAAGTCACCATACGCGGGCATATACACAAACGATTCCATGGACTACAACAACGTGACGGGACTCTGGGAAAATGGTACCATTTCCACAAACCAGGACGAAGGAAACTGGAGCTACAGGTTCTGGTCAAACGACACCCTTGGAAATGCCGGTACCACCAGTGTTTATACGCTGCCTGTCAGCAAGGAGAAATCATGGGAACTTGTCATCTACAATGCCACGGATGATGAATCTTCGACTCTTGGAGCAGTCAACGGTTTCAAGGGAACTGAGCAGAGGATGGGAATGCTCTGGATCAACAACACCGGGGATTACGTGGCCAATTTCGACCTGACTTCTTCACTGGAACTGAGCTACAACGTGACCGAGCCTTTCGACCTGGCGATAGGTGAAAGTAAGGTCGTGGAAGTGAACATAACCCTACCGGAGACGCCAAGTGAATACCTGGTGGAGATAAACATATCAACGACCAGCATACCTGCATCGAGGCTCGTCAACGGTACCGCGGTTTCCTACATAGGGGGACCATACATAAACGAGACCACGGACATAACGAGCTATCCTTCATCCATGACACAGAGCAGCAGTGCGAATTTCTCTGCGAGGGTGAAGAACATAGGAAACGAGACAGCGTCAAACGTCACGCTAAACTGGACACTGCCTTCCGGGTGGTCGCTGACTTACGGTAACGTCAGTCACATGATGGGGGACCTTGTGCCATACGAATCTGTGACCGTGACGGTAACTGCGTATGCGAGTTCGTCTGCGGCAGCGGGTGCAGCGACAGTTACCATAAACTCCACGAGCCTGAACGGGACTGCCGGTAACGATTATGTCACTATATCGCTCACATGTAACGACAACGACGGCACGTGTGGCACCGGGTGCAGTTACTTAAGCGACGGCAATTGCGAAACCCCTTCCACAGGCTCAAGCAGTGGCGGTGGCGGTGGTGGCGGGGTGATCACAGTCAATGTCACTGATCCTGAAATCTCCCTGGCCGTCCAGGAAAGGCCTGACCTGACGAGAGGCTATCCGTATGAGTTGCATGTAAACGTTACGAATCCTGTCGACGACACGAATCTCACTGGAGTGTACCTGGAAATCGACGGGTATAGCGAAAGCCTCGTCGAGGTTACGCCTCCGACAATAGACACGATAGGAGCGGGGGATACCGGGCATTTCGAGCTGGCAGTATCCGTACCATACTACATGGAAAGAAAGGAGTACATAGTCACGTTGACTGCAAAGGCGGTGGCCGGATACTCAGGCGGGAGTAAGACTGTGCAGGATTCCGCTTCAACGATATTCGCCGTCCATGGCGTACTAAAAGAGGATGCACTCATTTCCATAGGAAACGCAGAGGATTCAATTGAAGAGATGGTAAGCGCCGACCTGGCTTCGGTCAGGGTCGAATCGTTGATAGATGACGCGAAAACCGCGTATGATAACGGGAATTTCGACTCCGCAGAAGATATCGCAACGGAAATAATAGAGCTGAAGAATAAGGCGTTCTCCCTTGCGTCTTCAATAGGCACGCTGGAAAATGACATAGACAGTGTGGGCTATTACGGCATAAACGTCGAGGGTTCCACGAGGATGCTGCAGCTTGCAAGAGCCGCATTCCAGAGAGGTGATTACGCAAGGGCGGAAACGAGGATGACGGCAGCTGTTACAGCGCTGCAGATAGAGACGAGCAACATACTGCCGCTGATAATCCTGCTTCGCGATTACTGGCAATACTTGATAGTTTCAATCGTCGTGCTGTCCGTGCTGTCATTCTTTGGTTGGAAGCGCATGAAAGTTCTGTCCGTTTCAAGGGAACTGAAAGGTATCCGCGACAAGAAGGAGGCTGTAAAGCTACTGGTCAGGAAGAACCAGGAGGAATATTACAAGATGCAGTCTGTATCAAAGGGCGACTATGTTATCAGCATGAAGAATTATGAGAAAAGACTTGCAGGGCTCGTCGCCGAAGAGCTTAGGCTCAAGAGGAGGCTTTCCGCCATGAAAGGTGAAGGAGTCGGGGGGATATTGAAGGGCAGAGAAGTGCTTGAAAATAGCATGAAGGAAGTGCAGCGAAGCTATTTCGAACACGGGAAGATAAGTAAGAGTGAATACGAGGAATCAATAAAGGAGCTTCAGAAGGAGATGGCTGAGGTAGAAAAGGAGATGAGAGGGCTCGGACGTTCTGGAAAACGGAAGTGGGCACCAAGCTTCCTCGCGGTACTTGCAATGTTCATAATACTGTCGTATCCGGTGGTTTCCGGGATAGTAGGGAACGTATCCACGGATGATGCACAGGCCGCAATCGCCGAGGCTGAGGCTGTCATGAAAGATATGGAAGCCATGGGTTTTGGTACAGAGAGGGTCAACACCACACTGGAGAATGCAAAACTGCTGTTTTCAAAAGGGGATTATGAAACGGCACTCACGACGGCAAGATACGTGACCGTACTGAAGCAGAAGGCTGTCATGGCAGATAATCTTCTGGACGAAACGGAGCTGAGGCTATATGAGTTCTATTCAGAAGGGTATGACACTGCTGCAGCCCAGTCCGCCTTCGATGAGGCACTCAAGGAGTACGAAGGCGAGGATTACGACAGTGCAGAAAGGCTGCTCACGCAGTCTATGGATCTGCTGGACGAAACGGAAAGGGATACGCTGCTTTCGAAAGCGTCTGAAGGTAACGTCTTCACTCCGCTCGTCCGCGCGCTGGCTGGAGACCTGCTGATCACGTCACTGGTCTTCGTTGTGATATTCCTGGCAGGCATGATAGTGCTCTTTGTCAGGACAAGTATCGCCAGAAAGCAGAAAATAATGAAGCTTGAAAAGAAAATAAAGGACACGAAGACTTCCATCGAGAACGCACAGCATGACTACTTCAACAACAGAAAGATGAGCAAGAGAAACTATATGACAAAGATGGAGAAGTACAAAAGGGACCTCGAAACGCTCATGGAGGAAATGGGGGTAGAAAAGGAAAGGTTTAAACCGCTAATATAAGCATGGGTCGCAAATAATAAGATGTATGGGTAGCGTGACAACTGAACTGGAAAAGGAAGTAGGAGAAGGCAAGATCCTTATGCTGTCCGTGGGAAGCGGTATTTACAGGAACGCTACACAGGAAGTTTTGGATTTTTCAAAGAAGTTTGAGAAGACATGCTATGTTACGCTGAATGACCCCTATGACATCATAAAGGGAAAACTGGGAGAAGACGTGTCCCGGGTTTGTTTCATAGATGCTGTCTCGTCGACGGTAAAGACTCCCGCAAGTGACCCAAACGCAATATTTGTCTCATCGCCAAGGGCGCTTACTGAAATATCAATAGCTGTGAAGAAATCCATAACTGACTTCAAGATGAATTTTCTCATATTTGATTCAGTATCTGCGCTGCTAGTCTATGAGAAATCCGTGAGTGCGATGAAATTCATCCACAACATGATTCTCACACTGAGGCAGGGGAAGGTCACTACGGTCTTTGTGATACTGAAAGAGGACGTCAGTGAGGAGATGATGAAAGATCTCTCCATGTTCGTCGACAAGATCGTAGAGATAGCGGCATGAAGGAAGCGGTTGGATGGAAAAGGAGAAACCTGAAAACTCAAATAAAGGCGCTGAAGTAGAAATAACCGAGAAGGAAAATGTTCCGGATAAGAATAATTCGCTGTTTCGCTCTTTGTATGAAAACGTTACTTTCCGCATAGCATTGTCTGCTGCAGCGTTAGTGGTATACATCATTTTGAGTCATTTGTTATACCACGTACTTGGCACGGGAACACTGACACTCGCATTGATACCGACGATTTCGTTTGCATGGTTCTTCGGACTGAGGGGCGCTGCTGCTTCTTTTGTCATAATAACGGTACTGAACCTGCTCATGGTATTTGCGCAGGGAACTAATCTGGGCATGGACATAGACCTATATTACGCTGAGTTGATAAAAAGCTCGATTCTCGGTATCCTAATAAGCGTCTTCCTTGGCTACATAAGCGACACGCGCACGAAGCTTAAGAAGCGCTTAATTGGGTACGGCCAGGAAAGCGTGAAATTGAAAAGTGAAGTCAGGAAACGCAAGGACCTGGAAAAAGGGATGGAAAAGGAGCGAGAAGAGCTGGCAAAGGAGGTGGAGGAAAAGACGGGCGACATGAACGCCAAGATATCGGAGCTGACCGAAATGAAGACTGCCATACTGAACATGATGGAGGACATGGATGTCACAAACAAGGAGCTCGTCAAAACTCAGGATGACCTCAAAAAAAGCCTCGACGAACTGAAAGAGACTGACATAAAAAAGGACCAGTTCATATCAATTGCCGCGCATGAACTTAAGACGCCACTGACGTCGATACACGGTTTCTCTCAGCTACTGCAGACATCCAAGGTTTCAAAAGACATAAGCGCGAGGAAAAAATACCTAAAGATTATCGATACCGAGACAAAGAGGCTTGGAAGACTGGTAGGTGACATACTGGACCTTTCCAGGATAGACCTGCACACAATAAAGATAAATTTCGATGAAGTGAACGTGAAGAGCCTCATGGAGGACATAAAGAGGGAAATGGAGATACCGGTTTCAAACAAGAAGCTGACTTCCAAGTTCATAATAGACAAAAAGCTGCCTGTAATACTGACGGATTCAGAAAAGCTAACGCAGATACTGATAAACATCATAAACAATTCGGTCAAGTACACCCAGAAGGGCAACATAACTGTCAGTGCATTGCCCGATAAGGACGGCGTCCACTTCATAGTCAAGGATACCGGAATAGGCATAAGCAGGGAAAACCAGGAAAAGATATTCGACAGGTTCTACCAGGTTGATTCCACATACACCAGAAAGGCGGGAGGTACAGGCCTCGGCCTGTCGCTTTGCAAGGAATTCTTAAGTCTTCTGGGAGGGGACATATGGGTCAAGAGCGAGGAAGGGAAAGGCAGTGAGTTCCACTTCACACTACCCGTGAAGGGTTCCATGAAAGAGCAGAAGAGTGAAAGCGAGAAGAAGGCGATGGAGCAGCTGAAAAGGGCCGGAGAGGTAATGCAGAAAGTCAAGCAGATCTCGTCGGACGTCAAAGTCACTCAATGATCTTCTTTACCTTTGCGAGTAGTTCTTCATTCTCGAAAGGCTTGGTGAGGTATTCGGAAACGTTCATCTTGCTTAGCGTCTCTTTCCCGACTTCTGAGAACTTGGCCACGGTAAGGAAAGCCACCTTGGTATCCTTGGTCTTTGGGTCGCTTCTTATCTTTTCGCATACTTCCCTTCCTGACATTCCAGGCATCATCATGTCAAGAATGATGAGGTCGGGCTTTACGGTCTTGAGCTTGACCAGGGCTTCGTTGCCGCTTGATGCAGTCACCACCTCGTAGCCCGCATCTTCGAAAACGGCGCTCAAAAGCTGTAAAATGCTCTCCTCGTCGTCCACTGTCATGATGATTTTCTTGGCCATAAGTATCAATATTGATTTGTCATATTAAAATGTTTTTCATCCAGGGGAGAGGTCTATCTTCTTGTCAGCAAACATTTCAAGGTCCTTTGTGAGCATGCTTACGTCACCAGTTGGTGCGCTTTCATCCTTTAGGACTATGAAAAGTTTCTTCATGTTTTGCTGCTTCTTCTCCGATACGAGACTGTTTGTGAACTTTACGATCGAGTGGGTCTGCTGGTATATGAGAAGCGTCGAGATCGTATCAAAGATGACTGCACTGCAATTCTTTTCCTCGACAGCTACCATTATGGATTTTCTGATCTCCTCGAGATCTGACGGCGAGGACAGGAAGATGCAGTTATTTGAAGGTTCTGGAGGACCATAATGTGAACTCAGTACGTCGATGAAAAAAATCCCATCCGTACTCATGCCGCTTTCCTCTATTTCAGCCACGACATCCTTGTAAGGCTTGCTAAGGCAAACGTAGCAGATCTTGGTGTTTGTTTTTTCAACCGATTTCAGCATATCCTTCAATTTGCCCAGGTACTCACTTTCCTTTAAAAGCAGAAGTACGAATTTATTCTCGGTTATATCCCTTATAAGGTCGTCAGCCATTCTTTTTCACAAATATAGTATGATTTCTTTTTCTTATAAATATTGTTTAAACATGCACTAAATATATATATATTTCGTTTATTTGTTTAAACTAAAAGTCTAAATTATTTAAGTTATGTCACAAGAAATTAAACATGAAATCATCTGGCATCAAAATCCATGATACGACACTAAGAGACGGTGAACAGATGCCGGGCGTTGTCATGAGCTTCGATGAAAAACTAAGGCTTGCAGAAAAGATAATGGAATTCGGGACAGGTCTGATCGACATAATGCCTGTGGTTTCTGACTCTGAATTCAGGGTGACTAAGGAGCTTGTGGCCATGTTCGGTGACAGGGTGTCGGCGACATGCAGGGCTAAGAAAGCTGACATCAATACGGCAATCAAGGCGGGAGCTTCAAGGGTTACCATGTTTGCGCCATTATCAGACATACACATAAAAAAGAAGCTCGGTACGGACAGGGAAACGAATCTGGAAAGGGCAATCCAGATGATCGATTATGCGAGGAAGCATGGGCTTGCCGTGGACTTTGCTGGGGAAGATTCTTCCAGGGCAGATTATGAGTATTTCAAGCATTTCGTCGGTTCCATACAAAACCTCATAAAGGTTTTTTTCGTCGCAGATACCGTAGGGTGCCTTACTCCCGAGCACACAAGGAACGTGATATCGCACATGAAGAAAAGTTTCAGCTGCCCGATAGGTATTCACACTCACAACGATTTCGGCATGGCGACCGCAAATACGGTTGAAGCGGCACTATCGGGCGCTGACTATCTTTCCGGGACATTCACGGGAATAGGCGAAAGGGCAGGAAACGCTCCAATAGAGGAGGTATGTATTTCACTCAAGCACCTGCACGGGAAGGATATCGGCGTCAGGTACGAAATGTTAAAGGAAATATGTGACATGGTACAGGAACACACAGGCGTGGAAATGCAAAAGCACAAGCCCGTGGTAGGAGAGCATGCATTTGCTCACGAGTCTGGGGTACATGTGGATGGTGTAATGAAAAGTCCGGAAACTTACGAGTCATTCAAGCCGGAATCAGTGGGTCATAAAAGGAAGATATGTATAGGAAAGCACAGCGGTTCGTCCATATTAAGGCAGAAGCTGGGAGATTGCGCAGATATAGAGAAAATGCTCGAAATTGTGAAGACACTTTCCGAAATAAATAAGGATGGAGTCACTGAAGAAGAAATCGGGAACATAACAGAGGACATGAAAAAATCAAGAGTCGTGGAGTTGGCATGAGCAAAGTAAATCTGGCATGGATGATATACAGAAGAACTAGGGTTGCCTTTGCATTCACGGGTTTTATCATCATGTATTCGCTATACGTGGGAATCCTGAATACAACCGTGCTTCTGATAGCGGTGTCTGTCTTTTTTGCAGAAATGTTTGGTGTCTGCTACAATGATTACCACGACATAGACGAGGATCTGATGAACAAGAGGACCGATAAAATGATCGTGAATAATACGCTGACATGCAGGCAGATGAAATTCATTTCAGTGTGCATGTTTTTCGCATCCATTGCAGCTTCCGCCTTTTCCGGGTTCCTGCCACTGATCGTTCTTTATTTATTGATGGCGTTCCTGTACTCCAACCCGAAAGTCAGGCTCAAAAAATACACTATAAAAGGATATTTAACGGTAGCGTCGACCTGGCTGCTTATTCCATTGTATATGGGCGTCACTCTCAGGGGAATGCTGAATTTGATTGATGTTTTTTTCGCGATGTTTTTCTTCTTCCAGTACACATACCTGCTCAGTCAGAAGGATTCCACTGACCCTAAAGATAAGACGAACCTTTTCATCCGAAGCGGCTGGAAAAGGGCATCCGCAATCTGCACCGCTCTTGGGTTCCTTTCCAGTCTATTTCTGTTTATGGTGTCATTCGCAAGTGTGCCTTTACTCATGGTGTGGGGAATAAACCTTGCAGTCAAAGTCGGTCAGAACCACAGGGTCCATATGAAAAGAATAGACCGCTCGTCACGCAGCAATTTCACACTGATGGAATTTCTGACACATTATATCTGGATTGGTGGTGCATTTGTATAGAAATTTTGACAGTGCTAAGAATCTTATGAAATTCATCAGACTAAGAATCTGCCTTATGTCGATCTTCATAGGAATATCAGGTTTTCTCATGTTCAACGAGTTATCTTCGCATGCTGTTTATGTTGCGCTTTCGGTATTTTTTCTATGTGCATCCGGATATGCATACAATAACATGACTGATGAAAAAGAGGATAAGATAAACAGGAATGAAACCAGCAGCTGGAACACGAGCCGGAGAGGTTTTCCCGTAATAATGATCTGCACTGCTTCCGGGATCTTTTTTTCGTCAGTGTTTTCACAGGCTAGTTTCTTATATTCTGTCATATTCCTGGTAACCGTTTTTTCGTACTCATTTTTTAGAATAAAGAGGTTCCTGCTAATGAAGAACATATACACGGCATTATGCATAGCGGTCCTCTTCCTGGTCGGGTCCGGGGATGTCATGAACTTCGATGTCATGCTTTCTTACGTGTTTTTCGCTACACTGTTATTTACCGGCAGCATGATGTCCGATATCCGGGACTACAAGGGAGATAAAATGAGCGGTATAATGACCCTTCCTGTGCGCATGGGTATAAAGGGTGCTGAAAAATTGTCGCTGGTATTGATCTTTTTGTGTTCAGTTTTTTCACTCTATCTGGGAATTTATACAATTCTTCCCGTACTTATTACGGCTTCTGTCTGCCTGATAAAGGGGTATTACAGTGCGGCTCACAAGTACGGAAGTCTTTCCTTTGCCTTCATAACATTATGGTTCATATGAACCATCCATCACTCGGCAGAATACTTTATGATCAATTGTTTGTAAAGCCTGCTGACTGAAGTCAATTTGAAGGATTTGTCTATCACCCAGAGAAATCCCAGAATTGTGTATACAATGAAATTCCAGTTCTCTCCATCACCCTGCATGCCATAAGGCGGATTGTAAAGTGTCATCTTTATCTCTTTCCGGGATTCGGAGATTTTCAGAGATCCCCAACCCATAGCCTGGATTATGGTTTTCAAGACAGAGAGCTTTTTGCTTTTTTCTGCATCAGTTTCTATGATATCTCTGAAATGATTATAGGAGATTTTCGGGACCTCGTCTATGAGAATGCCTTCTTTTCCAAATATGTGGAACAGTGTGTTTTCAACCGGCATCAGTAACTTGCCTCTGAAATATAATCTGTTGTCTTTTTTGAGCATGAAAATGCGCTTTTTTATTATATAATTGAGTGTAGGGCCCTTCTTTTCTATGTGATTCAGTTTTCTGTATTCTTCTGTTTCTTTCATTGCCGGTACTTTCCATTTAGATTTTTTGATCAAAAAAACATACTCGGAATCCTTCTTTGTCTGTTCTGCCCTCAGAAACTTAACTTCGGAATTCGTGAGGACGTTGATGATTCCCATATAAAGCCCGATCTGAAAGGAGTTTTTGCCTATGAATCTGGTAACGAACTCGTTTCTTGTCCGGATTGTTATCGTCTGGCCGCTTTTTATCGTTTCCATGTCATCCATCAGGCCTATATTCATCCAGACCCTTTTTCCGACATCAAGACTTGTCTTAATCGGAAGTTTAAGTATGAAGCTTGGTGTGAACCTGACCGTGCTCATTCCTCCCCACTTCTGTGTCAATAACATGATTTCATTTCCATGGCCTGCGGTCTCGCATGCATTGACATAATTTGCTAGGATTTCCTCGGGGAAAAACGTTGTTCTCCGCCCCTTGCCCTTGAATTTGTTTACAAGTCCCCCTAACCTTGACTCCATTATGTTTCTTCGAAGTGACTCAGCCAGCCTCATATCTAACCTACTATTTTATGCGGTCAGCATTCATTTTAAGCGTCCCGCCGAATGAAGAGGAATTGCCGTCTGCGTTCCCATCAAACACTGGAATTTTACCCTTCTCCGCAATCTCTTTCATAAGGCCCATGCACGATTCACTGTATTCATGGCACGGATTTTCGGTGCATCGCTCAATGACCTTTGCACAGATTTCACCACTCCGCAAAGCAAAGCTTATACCCTCTCCGGTATTGGGACCTATGAGTCCTGCAGATTCCCCCGCAAGCATGATGCCACCGTCTGTGAACATTATGTCGTCTTTACACGGCCTGAGAATAATCGCAGACTCGAATCTTTCCGGCATGCTCTTGAACCCAAGGCTCTTTACAGTTTTTCTGAAATTCGAAATCTTCTCTTTCACGCGCTCCGGCCTGAAAGCTGTCCCGACAACAGTAAAGCCGTCCTTTGGGATGGTCCAGACGTAATAGCCGTCCGTTTCACTGGAATATATGGTTCCGAAATGCTCCTGTCGGCTCCCCTTGATCCACTCCTGATAAGCTACGAGAACCGGTATCCTCATACCACTGGCTGTTTTTGTGAATGAATGCGCTCCTGTAGCATCTACTATATGAGTCGATCTTACGGTTTTTCTGCCATTTGGTGTTTTTATTGTAGACAAAAAGCCGTCCTTTGCTTTTTCGAATTTTTCCATTACAGTGAGCTGTGAAAAATTTGAATTTTCTGTACAGTTTTTCCAGAGCCACTCGTCGAAACTGTTTCTTTTGACATTGTAAAAGGTTCTTTTGACGTCTACCTGAAAGTTATTATCCATATCCGTTATTTTCATGGGCATTTCACCGGGTTCAGCAAAAACACTTTCCGGGATATCCAAGCCAGTCCTTCTTAGAAATTTCCACGACTTCTCGATAAGAACGCCGCCACACACCTTGCTTCTCGGAAACTGTAACCTGTCTATAATGAGCGTGTTGATGTCCTCTGGAAGACTGAAAGCGGCAGAGCATCCAGCAGGTCCCGCACCAACTATAAGAACGTCATACTCACTTCTTGTTATGCTGTTTTTATTCACAATCATTGATTCCATGTTTAAATTTTTCTTTTACTTGTTTAAATCTTATATCAGCGAAATGTGTATATTAATAATAGGGTATATGATTTTCAGTAACAGTGTGGAAAGAATAAAATTTTCAAAGGCCACTGGTTATTTTGGAAAGAATTACGAGGACGTTGTCAATTTCTCCCTCGGCGAGCCCAAAGACATGCCGCCCGCATCTGTCACCAATGCATTCATGAATTCTGTCAAGAGCGGAACCAACCGCTATGCACCGGTACAGGGGTCCCCTGAGCTCAGGGAAAGGCTTTCCAGAAAACTTGAAGAGAAAAACAATATACAGGCGTCTGCTGAGGAAGTCATAATAACCACAGGAGGAAGCGAGTCCATAGCACTTTCCATCATGTCGCTTGTGAATCCCGGAGACGAAGTAATCGTGCTGGAACCAAGTTACCCTATAGTGGCGCCTATGATAAGCTTCTGCGGCGGCAGGCCAGTAAGCCTGACGCTGAGAAAGGATAATGAATTCTGGCCTGACATGGAAGAGTTGAAGGATGCCGTGAATAAGAAGACCAAGATGATGGCTGTGAACACTCCTCACAATCCCACGGGAACTGTTTTCAGCAGGCGCTGCCTTAAAGCCATTTCAGAAATATTCAATGGTCCTATAATGGTCGATGAGGTTTATGAGAACTTCACTTACGGATCGGACCACTGCTCGATGGCATCAATAGCAGCTGTCCCGGAGAATGTAATAACTGTCAACTCTTTCTCGAAAACATACTGCATGTGCGGCTACAGGGTCGGGTACACTCATGCTGACATTGAACTCATAAAACGCATGATGAAAATAAAGCTCTGCATAACCACATGCACAAGTAATCCCGCACAGGTCGCGGCAATCGCCGCACTTGAAGACGAGAAATTCCCAAAAACCATGAAAATGAATTTCGAAAGGAGGAAAAATCTCATGGTCGAGAGTCTCAAATCGCTGGAAATGCCCCTTGTCGAGCCAGAAGGCGCATTCTATGTGTTCCCGGAAATAAGCGAATTCGGTAGTGACGATGAGGCCTTTGAGCTCTTCATGAAAGCCGGTGTCATGACGATGCCTGGAAGCGTGTTTCACAGGGATTACAATAATCATCTCAGGTTCAGCTTCGTCGCTGACGAAAGCGATATCATTGAAGGTATTTCAAGGCTGGAGGGCGTAATAGCCTGAAAAGCATAGACTTAAAAAAATTACATTCTTATTTGGTTTATGTACTCCGATTCAATACTCATGAAAAGGATGATAAAGACGCTGTTGAGCATAGAAAAGGAACTGGCAACAATAAACGAGAAAATAAGCGTAGGGGAACTGACAGAAATGGACGAAAAAATCGGGAATGTGCAAAAGATTCAGAATTCTAAATGACCTTGGTCTCAGTCAGCTTGATTTCCTTGTCGTTTATTCTCATCTCGTGCGGAAGCTTGGGGTCGAAGTTCGTGTACCTCATCTTGTGCACTATTAGTGACCTCATCGGCTTTTCTTCAAGGTCCAGGAACACAAGCTGTATGACGCCGTCGCACTCAAACGCCTCGTCGCCGCCGGAATCGAGGCCGTCGTTTTCAGCGGTCTCGCAGAGAAGCAGTGACGCCTGGCTCTTCTTCAGCGTGTTCATGAGTTCCATGAGGTATGCCCTGTAAGCCTTGCTGTTCTCGGAGAACATAAGGAGCTTGTTGACATTGTCTATTACTATCCTGTCAACGTCGGGGTAGCTTGCTATTATGTCTATGAACCTCTTGATGGTGACGTTGCTCTGTCCCATTGGGATGTATTCTATTGCCAGGTTCTTGTTCACGTACTTCCTGACGTTCTTGAGCGACTCGACTGAACCGCATGCCTTGAGAAGCTCGTCCTTGTCCTCACTGAGCGTTATGTAGCAGCACTTCTCGTTCTTCTTTGCTCCTTCAAGGAGGAACTTGAGTGCCATGAGTGTCTTTCCGGTACCGGGTCCCCCAGAGAGGAGTACGATTGAGTTCTTTGGAAGTCCGCCTGAAAGTATGCTGTCCAGCTTCGTGAGGCCCGTCTTTACTCTTGTCATATTATCACTGCTCGAATTTCGGTATTCCGAATTCGGATTTCTTTATCTTTATTAACAGATATGCGTCATCATCTATAATAAATATGTTTGCAGGAACCTTCTTGTCAAGCGTCTTTACCTGAAAGTATTCGAGTATCTTCTTTGGGAGCATTATCCTGTTACTGTTCCCAAGCTTTCCCGTCGTGAGCCTGTGTGAAAGCGATTCGCTGTTGCAGGGAAGTATGACCAGGTCCGTCATGTGGTGCTTGAGGAGCTTGTATTCATCCTGGCTTATCGAAAGCTTTACGTCTATCACGTCGTTATTCATGTCGATAGTTTTTATTTCTGCCATGATTTAATTCAACTTCTGGAATATTTAAAATTTTGTTTAAACTTTTTTCGATTTTAGATACTTTTTAGATACTTTTAAGTACGGCAGAGGAAATATTACTATGGTCGAAAAAGCTGTTGCGAAAAACGCCAAAAAGGTTCCGGAGAAAGCCGGTGACAAGGAAACGAAGAAAACAGCTGAAGTAAAAAACGCTGTAAAGACAGTGGAAAAAGAAGTGGTGCAAAAGAAGGTTGAAACAAAGCCCGAAAACGTGCAGGAAAACCCTGTAAATGATGTGAAAAATGAAAGCGATGGATTCTTCAGGTCCGGGATAGCGGGCCTTGACAGCCTCTTCACCGAAGGCCTGCCCAGAGGAAGCTCCATACTCGTATCAGGCGGCGCGGGTTCGGGGAAAACCCTCCTAACGCTCCAGATGCTTTACAATTCGGCAAAGTCCGGTAAGAAATGCTTCTACATGTCGTTTGAGGAATCCGAAGAGCGCCTGAAAAGCCACATGGAGAAATTCGGGTGGGACGTAAAGAGCGTTGAAAAGAACCTGCTCATAAAGCGGTTCAACCTCTTCGACATAACGCGTACGATAGACGCGCTGATGGCAAAGCAGTCCGGGGAACTGCTCATAGACGTCGAGCCTGTCATAATGCCAAAGGATTTCATGCCAGACCTCATAGTCGTGGATTCTCTCGCTGCAATAGCGTCAGCATTCTACGGCAAGGGCGAAACCTACAGGCTGTACATAAACCAGCTCTTCAGGTTCTTCGAGGACCAAGACGTCACCACGTTTCTTATTTCAGAGACCAACCAGGACCCGAGGAAATACAGCCCGACCGGCGTCGAGGAGTTCCTCGCAGACGGCGTTATCGTGCTTTACAACATAAGAAACGGCAACGTAAGGGAACACGGACTCGAAGTCCTCAAGATGAGGGGCACGAACCACGAAAAGAAGGTCGTGGCAATGCAGATAATAAGCGGCACCGGTGTGGAAATATTCCCAGAACAGGAAGTATTCAGCGTTGAGTAACGTTTTTCTCATCAGAAACTTTTAAAACCACTATTACCATTATACTAACACCAAAGCGGGATAGAGCAGCCTGGAGTGCTCGTTGAGAGTTGCTTAAAACGACTCGCGAAAGGCTCATAAGCTCAGGGTTGTTCTGGGACACCCAAAGAAGCATTACATGCTTCGGGTAGAGGTCGGTGGTTCAAATCCACCTCCCGCTATTCTTTTTATTTTTCTCGAATGCTTGGAGTTACTAAAACCAATTTTTTCTATCCATTTCGATAGCATCTTCTTCCCGTTCATCTGTATTCTCACTTCACCGTAGCTTATTTCGCACTTTAAAGTCTTAATAATAGTCATTTATATTCGTAACCGGAGGGTCATTCCGCTATTCCGGTAGAGTAAATTTGTGATTTTAGACGATATATTAAAAACGAATCCAATTATTGCTTATGTTATATTCAAAGCTTGTTGACGTTTACGATGAGCTTTCTGAGACCTCGGCAAGGCTTGGGAAGATCGAGGCTGTCGCAAAGCTACTGAAGGGAACCGACAACGATAATCTCCCAAGGGTTGTTCTTCTTCTACAGGGCAAGGTATTCCCTTCGTGGAGCGATGAGGATATAGGCGTCGCTGACAAGATGGTCCTAAAGATAGTCTCGACCGCAACGGGCTTTCCGGAAAATGAGGTCACAAAAAAGTACAACGAGACCGGCGACCTAGGTCTCACTGTAGAGACGCTTATGGAAAGCAAGAGGCAGCAGACGCTTGGAGCAAAGCATGTGGACATAGAAAAGGTATTTGAAAACATGAAAAAGCTCGCATCCGTTGAAGGAAAGGGTAGCCAGGAAGTCAAGGTGAGCATAGTAAAGGAACTCATAATGCACTCCTCTCCAAAGGAGGCCAAGTACATAGTGAGGACCGCACTCGGCCAGCTGAGGGTTGGAGTTGCAGAAGGTGTGATAAGGGATGCCATTGCTTCTGCTTTCCTTGGCGCAACCGAAGGTGATGAGAAGAAGGTGGCAGTAAAAGCGATAGAATGGGCCTGGTTCATGAGGTCCGACTACGGAGAGGTCGCCCGCATTGCAAAAGATAGGGGCATGAAAGGTCTCAGGGGTGCAAGCCTTGAGATCGGAAAGCCGTTTCAGGTCCTGCTAGCGGAGAAATCACCTTCGCTTGAAGAGGCGATGAAGAGTTTTGAGAATTTCCAGGTAGAGGTGAAATTCGACGGAGCGAGGATACAGGCACACAAGGATGGAGACAGGGTATGGCTCTTCACAAGGAGGCTTGAAAACGTCACGACGCAGTTCCCTGATATAGTCGAAATGGTCAGAAAGAACGTCAGCGCAAAAAAGTGCGTCCTCGAGGGTGAGATAATGGCAGTCGACCCCGAGTCGGGAAAGCCCCTTCCATTCCAGTCGCTGTCCCAGAGGATACGCAGGAAATACGAAATAGACATGATGGTTGAGAAGATACCTGTCCAGACGAACTGGTTCGACATCGTCCAAGCTGAAGGGAAATCGCTATTCTCCGAGACGTTCAGGGAAAGAAGGGAAATCCTCGAATGCTGCATCCGCGAGGTCACTGGAAGGTTCCAGCTTTCAAAGCAGCTCACAACAAAGGACATCGGTGAAGCGGAAAAGTTCTACCAGGAAGCGCTGCAGGCAGGACAGGAAGGGGTGATGGTCAAGAATCTTGATGCACTCTACCAGCCAGGAAGAAGGGTAGCAGGCGGCTGGCTCAAGGTAAAACCCATCATGGAGACCCTGGACCTCGTAATAATTGGTGCGCAGTGGGGGACCGGGAAACGCGCGGGATGGATGGGTTCGTTCGTCCTTGGCTGCAGGGACGAGGAAAGCGGCGAGTTCCTGGAGTGTGGCATGATGGGGACCGGGGTGAAAGAAAAGAAGACAGAAGATGATGACATAACATTCAAGGAACTGACAGAAATGCTCAGGTCTCACATCGTCAGCGAGAAAGGCAACATGGTTACGATAAGGCCAAAGATCGTCATAGAGACCGCCTATGAGGAGATACAGAAAAGCCCAAATTACAGTTCCGGGTACGCGCTCAGGTTTCCAAGAATGGTAAGGATGCGATCCGACAAGAGCCCAGAAGACGCAGACGGTATGGAAAGGGTAGGCCGTCTTTACGTCCAGCAGAAAGGTGGCAAATAAGCGTTACCCTTAACAGTTAACTGTTTGAGTGTGTTGAATTAAAATAGTAGATAAAACCAATATTATATTACCATTCTTTCCATGCGGGGAATTCAAATGTCAAGACTAAAGTTCAGCAGTACACATGCAGGCTACGCCTTTCTATTCACAATCATATTCAGCATCATCATGCTTCTTCCGGCAAGTGGTGTGACGAGTACTGCTGACTACGACGACGTATACATGGAACTTTCGACCACGGGAAGTGACAACTGGACACAGAGCGGCGGTAACGAGGTTATAAACCTCATGATAAACAACACGAACTCTTCTCTTTCCATAATCGAGATAAACATATCCGTGCCGCTCGCAGCCGACGCAAACGCGACGTTTTCTGTAGACATGTCGACCAACCAGACCTCGAATTCCAGCTGGGGATGTTACAATATGAGTAGCGACGGTACCGCCAACGTGACGCTTGTGAAATGTAACACTTCCACTGCAAACATTACTAGCGGGGGCACAATAAACATCTGGTTCAATGCCACGTCAAGCACGTCCGCAGGCGAGGACGTGCACCAATGGAACGTGACTGTTCGTAACGAGACCAACGGGTACACGGTATCTCAGAACATATCAAGCGGGATAGACGGCCTTGCACCGAGATTCTCGGCTTTCGATGACAACTCAACCTACACGACGGGTACCATATTAGCATGGGTCAGCTTGATAGATGCGTCACTCGACAATTCTACAGCCGCTATCACTATGGTAAACGCGTCAAACGCAAGCCAGTCCATGGGAAGCACAAGCGAGAACTGCACGCTGGTTTCCGCAAGCACGTGGAACTGCACGACATCATGGACGCCTTCATACGACGGGAATTACACTTTCAATGCAAGCTCATATGACACTACAGGAAATTTCAATGAGAGCACGAGCACGAGCTGGTTCTTTTACGATATAATGGCACCGACAGTGACGCTGAATAATCCCGTCAACAACGGCTGGGACGATGACGGTGATGTCGAATTCAACTTCACTCCACATGATACGTCAGGCTCCCTTGAAAACTGCAGCGTGTGGGTTGCAAATTCCACCGGGTATAACTGGACGCTGAGCAGTACGGAAAGCAGTCCGGTAAATAACCAGATGAACAACATAACGGTTTATGGTTTCAGTACCGACAATGATCAGCAGGTCGCCTACATATGGAACGTGAGATGCTGGGACACTGTTTCGAATTCGTCATTCGCGACCCAGAACTTCACGGTCAACGTGGGTGACAGGTCCAACATCATTGTAGAAAGTGTGATTTTCAACAAGACAATATCACCTTACGTTGGCATGAACATATCGGTCAATGTCACGGTGAAGAACAACGGCACGGCTGACGTGGTGACCAACAACACCTATATAAGGGTTTATTTCGACGACGACAGCAGCCCTGCTTCAGGTCCGATTGCCATGAACACCAGCGTCACCGTCCTTAACACGAGCCTTGCACAGGGACAGGCAGCTTCATTCATGTACTCGTTCGGCGTGAACAGCAGCCAAGGGGATTACTACGTGATGGCAGAAGCGGATTATACGGGCATAGAAACGGAACAGCATGAAAGCGACAACACGCTAACTGAGTCGTTCTCGACTAATCTCAACATAACTGTAAACAGTGTAAGCATGGGGACGGACACATCACCGATACCAAATCCATCGGACAACGTGACCGTGAACGTTACAGTTCTTTACGACAACGGTACAGGGGTGACTGGGCTCAGCATATACAATTTCAGTGTATATGACACATGGCAGCTGCGTGACGGGGAGAGAACCGAAACTGACCCAATGGCCGACAACAAAACAGGTGGCCTGAATGCACTAGGTAACGGTGTTTACACATTCAACTACACTGTTCCCGGTTTCCAGATCTATCTTGGAAACATAGACTCAAACGAATGGTATCATACAGGATACGTTGAATACGGAAACCATACGGTCACAGTCAATGTCACCGAGAACTACACAGGAAATCTCCACTCGGGATTAAGCTCAAACAGCGGTAACTATAACATTACTGCACCGTTTCTGGAAGTGAGCCACGAAGCACTGTCATACGTAAACGTCGGTGACACGAGGGAGAAGGATTTCTACTTCGAGAACGTGGGCACTGCAAACATCACAAGCACGGTATCTTACAGTGCAGATGACGATCCGTCGGCCTACCTTGACATCAGCCTTTCAGGATATTTCGGAAGCCTCGCAGTGGGTGCGACGCAAACCATTACGAGTGTCGACATAGAAGGTGATGCAGCAGGAGACGCTAACATAACAGTCAATGCGTCATACACGTTCAATTCAACGCTTTTCTGGTACGCAAAGATAACGGAAGTTGAAGTGAAAAACGAGAGCAGTGATGACGGGGACGGTGACACTACCAGTGGAGGTGACACCACGACAGGAGGGGTGCAGTACGAATGTACGAGCGATTCGGGCTGCGATTCGGATGAGATATGCAGTGACGATTTCGAATGCGAGGAACTTGAGTGCCAGAGCGGTTACTACGCAACCGGCCATAAGTGCAAGCTCAAGGCAGTCTACGATATAAGAATAAGCGAGTATGAGGAAGAGGTATCGATCATCCAAGGAGGATCAAAAACCGTGAACGTCACTGTCGGGAATGCCGGTAACCAGGACCTTACCGTGACAATGAACGTTGACGTGAGCGTGGAAGGGGTCAATTTCAACGTGACTCCGGCAACAGTGAGCGTGCAGGAAGGAAAGGTAAGTGATTTCGCCATAACATTCGTTCTTTCCAAGGATGCAAAAATAGGAAAACACGACGCTTCATTCAAGGCGACGACAAGTTCTGTTGCAGAGGACAGTAAAAGTTTCAAGCTCGTCGTAAACCCGCTTCCGGAAGCAATAGAAGAGATAAAGCTTTCATACCAGAACTTCACGGCACTGGTAAACCAAGTGGTCGCGGAATTCAGTGTTATAAGAGGTCATCTCATGGGCGATAACCTCACTGCAATGGAGACCAAAATAAATTCGACAGAGACGCTTTTCAATGCACTGAAGAAAGCAATGGATGATGAGGATTACGCCCAGGCGTACATGCACCTGGAGGAGCTGAACGCGCTCCTAGACTCGACCAGGACGCTCATGGAAGAGCTTGGAGTAAGTGACACTTCAGCAGTATTCTGGAACGCTGCCATAATTTGGCTAATAGTTGGCGCGGTGTGCGTGGGCGCTGCGGGACTGCTCATCTACATGATGTTCCCTTCGAAGAAGTATGCATTAGGGAAAGGCTATTCGCCAAAAGCCGGTGGTGCATCTGTCACAAAGAAGGTCAGCGGTATGGTCAGGTCGCTTAAAGGGAAGGTGCCGGGAAGCAGGCCTACATCGGCAGGCCAGATAGTCCAAAGATACAGGCCTGCGTACTCTTCGGGAAATTACAATAAACTTGCAAGCCCGTACAGGCAGCAGCCAGACGGGTTCAAGGGAAAGATGAAGAGTGTTCTCAGGAAGGAAAAGTAAGTCCACCGTCGGTCACGGACTAAAGTCTACCTTTAACCGCATTCTCCAGTGGTAGTGGTGCCCGTACCGCCGCCGATACCCGGTGATGCGGGTGCCGAACTGAGAAGCTGGCTGCATGCTGAGGGTGCTGTGTTGAATGCGCAGCAGACTGCCTGCTTGACAGCCTCTGGCGACCTGTTGACACTGACAAGTTTTCCGTTTATGACAGTTGCCGGGGAACCGCGCACACCATACTGGGCGTTCTCCGCGGCGTGTACCGGATACTGCGGGTATCTGCCGTTGCTCCACGTGCTCTGGTCGTTGTAAAGGTCAGTTATGCTGAACTCCTCGTCCAGGTCAGAAATGCATGAATCTATCACGGAGCTGTCTATCCCTGCCTGTGTCATGCAGCCTTCGGTGTCATCGCTTGCAGTAAAGCATGTTGCATACGTCACGTACTTGTCAGCATACTCGCTCTGGATGCACTCCTGCACGTTGTTTTCGTCTATCTCCTTCTTGCCGTGCATTATGTATGAGACCCACTTTATGCTGAAATCCGCATCCTCACCGAGCAGTTCCATTGCAGGAAGTGCTGCTTTTTGCATCTGGAGTCCGTAAGGGCAGTAGGACATTATGAAGACCTCAACGGAAGGCGTGTCAGACTTTGTTATGCCAAGCTGGTCGCATACGTCACCTGAAGGTTCGGCAGCTGCATCGCCCGTCGCCTCGGCGCTCCCTGTCACGTCAGTTATCTTGACAGTGAAGGTCAGGGACTTGCCTGCAAGCGGGTGGTTGAAATCAAGTACCATCGTGTCAGATTCTGCACTGGCTATCTTTATTACTCCAGTAGCCGTGTTTATGTTGCTTCCGACTATGGGTGAAAGTACCATATCTATATTATCATTCTTCAGGTGAACTGTCTCTGTACCGTAAGGATAATCTATCTTGCCACCTTCCTCGGCCATGTACTCGATCGTAACGTTGTCGCCGGAAACTGAAAGCACCTTTATGGGCCACAGCATGTTGTCATTGTTATAAGTCTCTCCTTTGGCAGGACTTTCACCGAGAACCTGCTCGAATTCGCTTGTGGTTATCGCAATGATCTTGTCTATGGTTCTTGTGAGGGGAACTTCCTGCATTTTGGATGGGTCCGGCTGGCCGTATGCTTTCTCGGGCGGTATGGTGAAGGTCTTCTCGCCGCCCTCCATCATGCCAAGAACGGCTTCGTCGAAGCCGTCTATCATCTGGCCGGAACCTGCAACGAATTCGAGTTCGCCGGAATCGAATTGCTCTCCATCATCGAGCGTGCCGACGTACTCAAGCTTGATGGTATCGCCAGCGGCTATCTCCGGCCCGCTTCCCTGCTGGGTAACAACATCTGTCTGGCCCGCGGTGCCTGCAGGCATGGTGAACGTGCTCATCCTCAAGCCAACGAGTATGATTACTACTGCAATTATTGCCACGTAGAAGATTCTCTTGTCCTTGAAAATATCTGGAGAAACCTTCCTTCCTGAAGCCTTCGTCTTCTTCACTGTCTTCTTTGATGTTTTCTTCAGGGGAGCTTTCTTTTTCGTCGTCTTCTTTTTCACCATAAACTGGTCACATCCAATATCAGTTTAGATTATTATCATGACTTAAATATGTTAAGGTTTTTCACAGTTCACTCCCTGAACAATTTACACAGCCTGCACATCTCATCACTCAGGTGGTCAGGTTTTATGCTGCCGTCTGCAAGGCCCTTTGCAATGTCATTGACTATGTCCATGAATCCGGGACTTTCCGAAATGTCGCCAGTCTTGGCCCCGCGTATGTTCTTCTTGTACTGGGAAACAGCAGGCTGCGAGATGTTCATGAGCCTTGCTGCCTTTGTTTGTGAAAAATCATAGGAGTCCACAAGTTTCTTTGCTATAAGTGACCTGGCAACTGGAAATATGTCACTTACCGCCTTCTCACATTTCATCTGCATTCTATAACACCCTTATAATTTAGAATCAACTAAACTTTAATATGAAACTGCCCAAGATGGGAAAGAATGACAGGAAGCTTTTGAACGTCCTTTTGTTCCTTGCAAGACTCATTCTACTTTCGCTTCCAATGTATGTCGTACTGCTTCTGAACGTCGACATGTACTGGCTTCAGGTTATGGTAAGCGACCACGCGCATGCCATCATTGGTTTGCTTGGAATTTTCGCTGAAAAGGATGGCCTCATACTGGTCATAGGACAGTCTTCGCCGTTTCCCATATACATAGGACCCGATTGTACAGGATGGAAATCGATGATGGCGTTTTTTGCACTGGTCTTTGCGACATTGGGTGCAAGCATGAAAAAAAGGCTTGCAGGTCTGGTTGTGGGCATACCTCTCATATACCTCGGCAATTTGACGAGGATAACAGTAGTGGTCCTTATAGAGAGGATGCTGGACCGCGAGCTTGCGTTGTTCTTCCACGATTTCCTCTGGCAGGCCGGATTGATATCGCTTGTGATGATACTGTGGCTTGGGTGGCTCAACTGGGAAAATCTACAAAAGCATATAATCGCGATAAAAGAAAGATAAAGTATGCGAGTTGACTGGGTAATAGCTGTCGTTACATTTCTCATGTTAATCACATGGGCATTCTCTTACTATTCACTAATAAGTGCGGGGGAGATGGTCTCCAGGAAAGAGCCTGCACTGCAGGCAATGGGGAAAATATCAGATTACATGAAGGTGGAATTCTCAAGCACGCCTGCAAACATCACAGTGCCGTCGGGTGCAGACAACATAACCGTCTGGGCGTATATGAACTGGACGGGTGTAGGCATGAACTCTGCCAGAGTTGTAAAGAGCAGGTTCTCAAATAGCAGCCTGCCATGTAACATCACAGGTGACAGGATTTACTGGAAGGCTAACCTGACTTCGGGAAATAATTATTTTTTCGTGGAGAATGTAGAGTCCGATGAGGGTCTCAACTGCAACCAGGAGATTGCACCAGTAGATAATAATCAGAGTTCATTGTGGGCAACAGAAGTGCAAAGCATATTCTCCAGTACAAAAATAAGTCATGTATGCGGCCTGATCAACCAGAGTTACGAAAGTGTGAGAAACGATATAGGAGTCACATTCGATTTTAATGTACTGGTAGAGATGCAGGAAAGTTCATACACATGCGGATTGCCCGTGCCAGTTTCCGCAAGGGAGGTTTTCGTGCTTCCTGTCACAGGAGAGATGTGGGAAGGCGGCAGTGTAAACTTGAGTGTGAGGTTATGGTAATGAAGGGGCAGTGGAAGACAGTTGAATCCGTTATCGCGGGCATGGTCATACTGATGTTTGTGGCAGGCCTTGCTTCAACTAGCGTTCATGTTCCGTCGTCTGCTGACGCTACAGGAAACAGAGCGCTCGATGCCGTTTACGAGAAAGGGGTGCTGAGACAATACGCTGCAGCAAAGGACCTGTCTTCAATAGAATCGGAAATAGCGGCTACCGGATACATGTCAGGGTACAATCACTCTGTCACAATATGCAACCAGACCGTATGTGTAGGCACTGCACCGGAAGAGGAAAATGTGTGGAGATCTAGTCTCCTCATATCGGGAGACGAGTACCATGAACCCATGGAGGTGATTCTCTATATCTTCAGAAACTAAAATGCGCAAGGGGCAATTCTTCATAATAGGCGCCATATTCATATGCGCACTGTTCTTCTTCGGAGTATCACCTGTAATGAAGATCAGCAAATCGCCGGCAGATGACATGAATTTCATCGCAGATAACCTGCAAAAAGAACTTCCGCACGCGCTCAACATAGGCGTGAACAGCTCAGTTCCTGTGGACACGGCATACGGTTTCATGAATTTTTCAAGAGATACCGTTCTTTCAAAGGGAGTGGCTCTAGAGGCGGTGTGGGTGATATTCCTGCCAATCAACGGGAGTATTAATGCCAGTGCAGGTAACCTTGACATGCCAGGAACTGTCGGTGTCAATGTGTCCGGAACGTATGGTGGCATATACGTCGGCGTGGACAGTGTCAACTCGTCGGTTTTCGCAGTATCCGAACCGGTGTTCAATGTTACGGTCACTGTAAGTGGTGAAAGTTTCCATGCCACGCTGCTCACAAACAAGACCAGCATTTACTCCACGCTTTCCCTGGAAAGGGAAGGAAACACCGTAAGGAAAGAGATATTAGCCTGAAAAGCCAAATTAGATACAGCGGGATTTTATGAAAGGTATAAGCATCAGTACAGAGGTTATATTCCTCGCGGTAATAGTAACGCTCGTCTTCCTCGTCTATAGCATGTCCGCACCAGTGATATATTCAATGCAGGCCGCTTCGATTTTCGAACAAACAAAGTCTTTCATGCTGGAACTCGACGATGCTATCCAGAGCGTGGCATCGCAGGGAAAGGGCAGCAGGACCAGCCTTTACGTGACGATGGGTGCAGGCACGCTCGAAATGGACGATGAACTCGACAGCATCAAATGGGCTCTTGAGACCGACTCCATGGTCGTTTCACCAAGGAGCATGCAGCAGATAGGACATCTTACCATTGGGTCAAACCTTGACGTCAGGGCGTATGAAAATACCACTCTCGGCCTCTTCGTGCTTGAGAACCAGCACCTCAAAGTGCATTTCAGTAAGATAGGCAATGAAAGTTCGCACCAGGTGTACAACACAAGTGACATATTGACAGGAATATACAACAAGGACCTGGATGAATGGATGGATCTGGAAAGGCTTGAGGTCTCCATTGACAGCAACCCGGATTCAATGAACGGGACGGGATATACGGAAATCGTTGTGGAAGGCGACACGCTTCCGAGGGGGCAGGTGAAGGCCCACATGAGCACGTCTTACAGCTTCCTTAACAACTACAGCGTCACGTTCACGCTGGAATCCGGTTCTGATTTCCTCATAATCGAGGGTGATGAACAATTTTAAGGAAACTTGACAAATAATGATGATGAGCAAGGGTTTGTCACCGATCGTTTCTGTCGTCATACTGATAGTGATTTCTCTTACAATAGCGACCATAGTTTCTTCATGGATGTTTCGCCTCGTGACCACGACGACTAACCAGACCGGTACCACGACAGAGAATCAGGTACTGTGCAGGAACGCCGGTCTCGACTTCGATACCAATTATGGATACTACGGTGTTGAATCCAACTTCAGCGGGAACGTGAGCGCAAACGAGACTGATTGGATACGCATGAAAATCGTGAATACAGGTACTGTAAACCTCCACGGATTCACGATAGAAGCCACGCTCCTGAATGGTACCGTTTACGAGATAGAGCATTACGTTCTCACTGAAGCGAGCGAGAAAACGTCGGCAAATCCGCTGAAATCTGCAGAATCCGACATAGTCACGGCTAACATAACTTACGATATAAACGAAAGCACTACCACGCTCGAAGAAGTCAAGGTTCTGAATTCTGTTTGCAGTGAAGTGGCACCAAGCATACAAGTATAATGGATTTATAACAGGTAAATCACAAAATATAACTGATATAGATGTCAGAAGACGGTATGAATGCGGGTTCTGAAGTTTCCAAAGCCATTAATGACAGGCTTTCGGAGCTGGAGGACATGCAGCTTGTAAACAAGCTCGACATAATTAACGTCAAGAACGAGCTGGACAAGGCATCATTTGCAAGCGGGCCGTCCCCTGAGACTTCTGAAAAGGTCGATATGATCGAAAAGGATCTGGAAGAGTTCAAGTCCGTTTTCGGTAAGGGAAAGCCTGTAAAAGATGGAAGTAAAGAAGACTCCAACATCGAGGGCATAGCAAGCGAAATATCATACCTTAAGGAAAGGATCGGGGGTCTGGAAAAGAAGGGAAAAGACGGTACCGAACCGGTGAAAGTCAGCAGCGGCGAGCTCGCAGGGGTGCAAAAAGAAATTACCAACATGAAAAAAAAGATTTCAGCGCTTGGTACACGAAAGCCGCCTTCTGATCAAAAGGGGCTCATGGAACGGGTTGAACTGCTCGAAGCTGCAGTTTCTGACGACGTTGAAAAGACGACGGCTGATCTGGCGAAGATGAAAAGTGGTACGAAAAAAGTGTCTGCTGATACTTACGAAAGCATCAATGAAATGAAGGACATCATCCAGAGTGTAAACGAGGTGGTGAAGGCCCAGGGGCAAGAGATAGCCAACATGAAATCCGATAAGAAGGGTGCACACAACCTCGAAAAGCTCGACGAGTTGGATAACGAGTTGTCACTTCTGAAGTCACAGGTGACTGAAGTTGAAAAGAACGCTGCAAAATTCGGCATGGCACCAGACGCCCTCGAGGAGCTGAGAAATTTCAAGGGACAGTTCCCGGTTGAGGAATACCACGAACTCAAAAAGCGCATGAACAAGATAGAGATGAACCTCGGGGAAGTTGGAAAGCTTGCTGCCGGCCTCAAGCCGATAGAGATGCCAAAAAGTGAATCCCAGCAGTTCATCGACAAGATGAAGATGCTTGAAAAGAAGGTAGAAGACCTCGAAAAACTTGCAGGGGAAGGAGTGAGCGCAAGCGGTTTAAAAAACCTCATGAAAAGGCTGGAAGAGACGCGGGAATGGGTACCGGATTATGTATCCAAGGATGTCGGGGAGAGGGTAGAAGAGTTCAGAAAAGAGATTGAAGAAAAGGTGCACGAAGTGGACCAGATGAAGGAAGAAATCGTCGGTCACACCGTAGAACAGCTGCTCGCACAGCCGGGTAATGTGAGCAGGCTGCTTGGAGACAAGCTAAAAAAGCAGCTTGATGAACTGAAGCAGAGGATAGAAAAACTGGACAAGGCCGCAAAACCGTCAGATGCCAAACTCACGATGCTGCTCAGGGATTTCGACAGCGCAAAGAATGAAATTGAAAAGGAAAAACTTGCCATAAAGGAGCTGCAGGACAAGAGTAAGGGTACCGTAGGATCGCTTGCAGTGGAGATGAATGCGTTGAAAGCGAAATTGGATTCCCTGACGGGCGCTGGGGTGAATAAAAAAAGCTCTGGAAAAGAGGCTACTGATGTTCCAAAGAACCTGGAAAAGGAATTGAAAATCTTAAAAGCAATAGACGAGAAGAACAGAAGCGAGATGAAATCACTGGCATCGGAAGTCAGCACTCTCAGCGCGAGGATAGATTCACTCGGCAAGCCCGGAAAGCCTGATAAGAAACCGCCTGCGCCACCGCTAAGCGAAGACGTACTGAGGGACCTTGAGATACTGAAGACAAAAGCGGACTGGCTTGAAAGTACGATCCACAAGCTGGACCTCAACCATTTATACCAGAAGATAGACGACCTCGAAGATAGAATCAAGTCGTCTTCGGGTAGCTCACACCATGGAGCAATAGTACTGGAATGACGTGATCCTTTTGTGCTTTTTCAAGTCATGATCTTCAGCACTTCTGATGTTTTTCTGACCACATCAGTTGCAAGCATCCCAGGTCCCATTTCCTTGAAAGCCATATCACCTGCTGAACCGCAAACATATGCCGCAGCAGCCGCAGCGTCCATCGACTTCATGCCCATTGCAAGGAAAGCGCCGCATATACCCGACAGCACGTCGCCCGTGCCGCCGACAGTCATGTACGGGTTTCCTGTGGAGTTTACCATCGACTTGCTGCCATCAGCTATGATATCCTTGTAACCCTTGAGTAAGACTGTGGGATTGAATTCCTTGCTGAACTTCACTGCCTCCTTTGAACGGCTTTCGATGTTCTTTTGGACCTTGTGCCCGCTGAGACTATAGAACTCGTTTGCATGTGGCGTTATGACCCAGCCCTTCCTGAGAAGCTTCTTGTCATCGCCTAAAAGATGGAGGGCATCCGCGTCGATGACGCAGGGTTTTTTCAGGTATGTGAGAAACTCGTGAAGTGCGTCCTTCGTATCGAGCATGCGACCCATCCCGTTTCCTATGACGACAGAATCGAAGTTGTCAGCCATGTGCCCGAGCTTGTGGACGTTTCCTATGTTGATATAATCGCCTATCAGGGGTTCGACTATGAGATTTGCCGAGAATGATGATATCGTGTCAGCAGCGGATTCGGGTGCAGCTATTGTGACGAGGTCGGATCCCGCTCTCAGCGCCGACATGCCACAAAGCGCTGGTGCTCCTCTGTATCTTCTGTTGCCTCCTATCACGAGCACCTTTCCGGAATCGCCCTTCCTGTCCCACTGGTGCCTCTTGGGAAACACACTTTTCAGGAAATCGGAAGTCACGGCTTTCATGTTGATTAATATTGACACTGTGTCTAAAATAATAATTATGAAATACGACCTCCAGGGAACCACCATGCAGCTTCTGAACGTGGAAATAGACCAGGGTGAGAATATATATTCAGAATCAGGTAGGCTCGTCTACATGAGTGACAACGTGAAAATGGAGGCGCAGATAAAAGGTGGCCTATGGGCTGGTATCAAAAGAAAATTTGCAGGGGAATCGTTCTTCCTCGTGAACTTCAGTTCAGTTGGAAAAGGCATAATAGGCTTCGGATCAGAGTTCCCGGGAAAGATAATACCGGTGAAGCTTAAAGCGGGCGAGGAAATAATAGCACAAAAGGATGCGTTTCTCGCATCAGAGGAATCCGTCACGATGGACGCTACTTTCACTAGGAAGATAGGTGCAGGATTCCTGGGCGGGGAAGGTCTTGTGCTCATAAAAGTCAAAGGTCCGGGTATGGTATTTTTCAATGCAGGAGGGGAAATAAGCCAGATCGACATAAAGGCAGGACAGAAAATAAGGGTGGATACAAGTAACCTCGCCATGTTTGACGCGTCAGTGGATTACAGTGTAGAAAGGGTCAAAGGCTTGAAAAACATCATATGGGGAGGGGAAGGTCTTTTCCTTGCCACATGCAAAGGACCAGGAAGGGTATGGGTCCAGAGCCTTCCGGTAGCCGAACTTGCAGGCAAGCTGGCAGAATACATGCCAAACCGCGGCGGTAGAAGAGGTGTAGTACTGGGACCTAGATGAGGTAATGAAATGGCAGAAAAGAACTTCTTTCTGAAACTGAGTGGCGTAGTAATTCTCGGTGTCGTCACGTTGGCGGCTTCAATCATTACCGTACTGGCATTTTCACCTTTCATACTCCCGTTTACTGCGACCATCCTTCCGGCCCTTGTCGGCACAATCCTTGTAGTCGCGGCGATAATAATGGTCTGGATACTGGTATACATATTCGCCATGATGGTCGTCCTCGTGTATTATGCAATAAAGCACCCGGCAGAAGTGAACACAAAGTCTACCGGGTACACGATATCAAAAGTAAAGGAATCAGGTAAGCGGGAGAAGAAAGATAACTGACTACTTCCAGTAGGGATTCTTTATGTACTTGTAAGCAGAATATGTAGCCTTCTCCCCGGTTGCAAGGGCCTGTAGTATCCTCTTTATCTTGCTTACGATGTCGCCTGCCGCAAATATTCCTGGAATGTTCGTCATGCCATTCTCGTCGACCTTTATGCACACATTCTCTGTCTTCACGCCAATGCTTTGTATGCAGTTGTTTGCCGGAGCAGAACCTATGCAGAGTATCACGCTGTCAATCTGCAACCTGCTCTTCTCGCCTGTCTGGTTGTTTACAAGGCTCACGCTCTCCACTTTTCCGTCACCGTTGATGGAGGATATTTCCGTGTTCCAGAGGAGCGTGATCTTGGATTCCTCAAGCTTCTCCCTGTTCTCGTCAGTTGCCCTGAGCTCGTCTCTCCTGTGGGCAAGCCATACGCTTGCGCCGGCTTCGTAGAGACCTATTGCAGAATCCGCGGCAGAATCACCGCCACCGACCACCAGGACCCTCATTCCTCTGTATTTGTCAGGGTCCTGGACCTGATTATCGACCCCTTCAAGCTGCTCGCCCGGAACGGAAAGCTTTCTCGGCACGCCGCGTATGCCTGTTGCAACTATAACTGCATTGGCCTGGTATTCGGCTTTCTCTGTCTTCACGATGAAGGGGCCAGTTCCTTCTATGTCCGTCACCTCCTCCATCTCATGGATATCTGCACCACTCGATTTAACATGGTCTGCGATCTTCTCTGCAACTTCCTTTCCTGTCATGTTATTGAAGCCAAGGTAAGAATCCACTCCCTTCCACGGATAACTTTGTGACAGTGCACCTCCTGCAACGCCTGCATCTAGCACGAGAGTCTTCAGCTTAAGGTATTTGGCATCCAAGGCTGCAGCGAGACCGGCAGGACCCGCTCCTATGATAATAAGGTCGTATATCATGATTAGCACCGTATTTTTGTTATATCGGTACATGACTTAAAAGTATATGATAATAGCTGAAAACGAAAAACGTGTTACTTCTTCTTTCCTTCGTTCTTTATTGCATTGACCGGGATGCCCAATTCTTCAAGGTTTGCCTTGAACTTGGCAAGGGCCGAATGTATCTCTTCCTCTTTCCTTGCGCCGGTGCAGATTATCTTGCCTGTACCGAAAAGCAGGAATGCAACCCTCGGATCGGATATCCTGTACACGAGCCCCGGGAACTGCTCGGGCTCGTATTCTGCATTCTCAAGATTGTAGGCTATGTGCTCCAGGTTAAGCTTCTCCTTTGCCTCTATCTGGGTCGAAGCGACTATATTCTCGACGCCCGTGTGATACTCGCTTGGAAGATCTATATTGAGTGCCTTCATGTCGTCAACGACCCTGTTCACTGCAGTCTTGGCAAAGTCCGGGCTCCTTGCGCCAGTGCATACAATCTTTCCAGAAGAGAATATCAGTGCGGCAGTCTTTGGGTCCTTGACCCGGTAGACGACCCCGGGGAAGGACTCCGGCTTGTATTCCGCGTCAATAAGTTCTTTTGATATCTTGTCCATGGGGATGTCTTTTCCAAGGGTTGTGAAGACAACGACGTTCTCGATCTTTACATCAAATTCACTCAGTTTACTTTCGTCCAAAGAATCACCATTCAATACTATATTATATGGCTGTCCTCTTTTATAAAAATAGTTCTATATCGAGTCGTCGTAAAAACTGGGCGATTAAGCTTAACGCAACTTTGTTTATACTTATCAATAATTTTTTTCGTCACATGGAAAACAGGTATAAACTGCTTCCAGTTCTAGTTACTGTCATATTTTATTTTCTTCAAAAAATGCACTTTTTCGGGAAAAGAAATGTTTAAATATACATACCTACATTATATTATATTATGAAAACAGACTCTGTGACACTCGTCCTTTCAGTCGCACTCGTAATATCGCTTGTTGGATGGGCATCCAGTGCAATACCAAACATTATTCTTACAGGATCTGCAACATCCTTAACACCGACAAGCACTGCGACCATACAGAAATACTTTTCCATCAATGCTTCAGCTAATCTTTCTACCGGCATAGACTTTGGTACGATAGAAACGCTACCTGCGACCAGTGTCAACGCATCGCTTAACTACAATGACACGAACTATCCGACAGAGAATGACGGAAACGAGACTCTTTATTTCATCACAGTCGAGACTGATTCCAACACCGCAGTCGACTTATGTATAAGCGCGGATGCGTTTAACACGAGCGGTGGGGAAGAAATAGAACTAGGCAATTATACTTATGCAAACAACCACACGGCCAACAACGCGACAATTCCCGGGCCGGTGGACCAATATACAATGTCAACAAGCTATGCTAAGAGAGACACAAACGTATCCATAGGCAGTAGCAGTTACTTCAGGTTCTGGCTAGACGTGGATGCTGCACAGCCAACGGGAACGTACAATAACACAGTCACAATACTCGGCGTATCTACACAGGTAGTATGCCCATAAATGGTGAATGAATGGGATGTAAACAGGTTCAGATATTATTGTTTGCTTTTCTTTTAGTGACGGGTTTCATGCCACTGTCGGTTGATGCAGTCGGGATTGTCTGGTCGACTGAAAAGGAAATGGTAAACGAACTTGCACCCCATTGCATAGAATATGGGGTCTACAACCCGTCTTCAGTGGACGCCACTGTGAAACTCTCGGTTTCTGATTCACTTCAGTCCGTAACGTCCGGCGTTTATAGTCACACAGAAATGGTTCCTGCAGGAACCAGGCATGATCATGCAGTAAGGCTCCAGCTGTGTTTCCAGGTACCGATGGTCTACGATGCCGAGTGCCTGATCGGAGATAGTATGCTCTGTGAGCAGGCATGCCAGCAGGAAGAAGTATCATACACTGGAGAAATAATGGCGGTTGAGGTCGACAGTGACGAAACAGGCGGAATGGGCTCTTCAACGACCGTCGGGGCATCGGTCCCGCTGACGTTGAGGGTAAAATGCAATCCGTATAACAGGGACTGGTCACCGGTGTACATCACGGTAATTGTTGTCGCATGCGTTGCGATAGCAGGAAGAGTGTACATGAAGAAAAAGAAGTGAAATAAATAGCTTCTTTCTCTTATCTTATTTATGGCTGAAAATAATCTCACGATAGTTATCATAATAATGTCGGCCATGCTGTTAGTACAGGGGTCAGTATCTTTTTACGTGACCGCACATTTCATACAGTTCTCAACGTCAGCGACGATATACCCGCCAGTCGAAGTGGTATACACGGAATTTAATGCATCAACGACGAATTTCTCTGCACTTGACGAGAACGGACTGAAGATAATAACAAACCTCACTTTGGAAGTCGGCCAATACGGGAAAGTTATTTTCGACGGCGTCACGGACATAACAGTGGACAAGGACAAGTACAATAAAATAGACATAGACGCGAATACTGAATTTTCAGAAAACAGGATCGAGATAGATACGAGTGTGTTAACAAGTCTTCGTAACTCGGCAAGCGTTTTCATCTACAACATCACATTCAATGATCCGCAGATAATGGTCGACGGGTATGCCTGCCCGCCGACGATATGCATCCTCATAGATTACACCAACGGCACGCTGGTCTTCAGGACCACCCAGTTCTCACAGGTTTACACTATACAAGAATACACGGAACCTGAAGAACCTGCCCCAAGCGGACCGTCCGGGAGGCCGGTAACGCTGCCTTACACGAACTTCACAGTCGACAAGGAATTCGTAAAAGTCGTACTGAAGCAGGGAGAGACGTTCCTCGACTACGTGAACATCGAAAACATCGGCGATGCGCCGCTCACGTTCAGGATTAATGTCGAAGATCTGGGAGAAAACGTCGCCATAAGTGAGGATTCGTTTGTTCTGAAACCCGGTGAGGAGAAAACACTTACAGTGGCATTCACGGTGCATGAAGAAGAATATGCTGACATATACACAGGAAAACTCGAGATAGTCGCGGGAACTATAAGAAAGAATGTCCTTCTCATAATGGAAGTCAAGGAAAAGAGGCCTCTTTTTGACATTTTCGTAAACCTCGAGGAAATACCACTTGAAGTGATCCCCGGAGAAGAAGTGGAGGCAGACATACTGCTCTACAACTTCGGTGACATGAAGCCTGTTGACGTCAAGCTGTATTATTCGCTGAGGGATTTCGAGGGTAGCGACATATTGTACAAATATGACACCTTCGCAGTGGAGGAGCAGAAGAATGTGATAAGAAAGGTAAGGATGCCCACTGATTCAGAGGAGGGCTTCTACCTGTTCTACGCCAGAGTCGAATATGGAAACGAAACCGCATCAAGCAGCGGTCTCATAAAGGTCGTGCCTTCAAGAAGGCCGGCACCGATAGAACTGCCATGGTACATTTATCTCATAATCCTTATCATTCTGGCAGCGATCATAGCCGTGCTGCTGGTCTGGAAGAGGACCGGCAGGGTAGTCGGAAGAAGGTACATGGACAACATATCAAACACACTCGGCGAAAAAATGGAGGCTGTGAAGAGTATGAGGCAACGGTCAGAGGACATAGAGAAGATGGAACGGATGGAAAGAATGGAAGCCGAGGCCAGGGCCGAGAGGGAGAAGAGAAGGAGGATAGAAACGCAGTCCAGACTTGAAAACATAAGGAAATCCAAAAAAGGTGCAGATAAAGGTAAATGATTAAAATGCTAACATTTTTTTATAATAGAAATCAATATTTATTATGTTGTTTCCATTAACATCCGCGGAGCTTCCATCATTCAGATTTGAATTTGTTCTTTCCAGGTTGATTTCCATGAAAAGCGAAGGTTCGGACATGGACATGTATTCCGAAATGGAGGAAGAGGAAAAGAAGGTCAAGAGGAAGGCCGAAGAGGAAGCAAGGAAGGAAAGGGAGAAGAGAGAAGAAGCCGAAAGGCAGGCTGAGGAACACCGGAAGCTGAGGAAAAGGGCTGAAGAAATAGCCAAGACAGAATTCGACAAGAATGCGATGGATGAAGCTGCAAGGAAGGCTGAAGAAGAGATAAAAAGGGAGATTGAAAGGGAAATCGAAGTCAGGAGGAAAATCGAGGAGGAAAAACGGCTCAGGGAAGAGAACGTAAGAAGGGCTGAAGAAGAAAGGAAGCTCAGGCTGAAGCTTGAAGGGCAGATAGAAGAGGAGAAGAGGCTCAGAAGGAGGATGGAAGAGGACACGAAGAAGAGGGAAAAGGTCGAAATGCTTGCAGAAGAGGAGATGGTGGCAAGGGCTGAAGCGGAAATAAAGGCTGAGGAAGAAAAATTGGCCAAGACTGAGATGGTGAAACGGACAAAAATAAATGCCATAAGAAAGGAAAGGAAGGCTGCGGAAAGGAGAGTCATGCGGGAAAGGAAAGAGAGGAAAAAGCTTGAAGATGTCATACTTGAAGAGAAGAGGCTGAAAGAACAGGCAGTAGAAGAGGCCGCAAGAAGGCTTGCAGAAGAGAAAAAGGAGAAGGAATACGGAAAGCTTGAGTCAAGGATAAAGTCTGCCAGAAAAGCCAGGGAGAAGATGGAAGAGCACGCAAGAAAGGAAATAAGGGCACGGGAGGAAGCTGAGACCAGGCTGGAAGAAGAAATGCGCTCCAAGATGACTGCAAGCAGGAAGGTGTCGGAAGAAAAAAAGCTCATGGATATGGCAAGAAAAAACATGATTGGTGCCGAAAAGAGGCTGAAAAATCTGGAGGCCCAGCAGCTCATGATAAGGAAAAAAGGGTCAAAGGACCGCTTTCTCGTTATTCTCAAGGGCAACAGGGAATTGCCAGTGAAAAAACTAAGGGAAATAATCAGAAAAGTTGCAAGTAAAAGAAGTTACTGATTGTGTATTAGTTCTCTTCATTCTTTCCTGCCAAAAATTTTATGTCATCCTTGGAGATTGCAAGCTTTTCGACCCTGTTCAGCGTATTCTTCATTTTTCTGAGGGTGAATGCAAGATAAGCGATTATGGATGACAGGAAAGCAACGACAGAGAGGAACATGCCGTTTTCGGCAACCACCATACCGGCAGTCGGAAGGCTTGCCTGCGAAACGCATTCACCTTCAGAGCACGTGACATCGCACTGTTTTATCCTGAAATCCTTACCGTCATCACCGCAGACCATGACATTGTCGCCCGCGCACGTCTTCTGGAACGGAACGCAGACCGGGCTTGCTCTCGCCATGCAGTCCATGCAGTTCTCGGAATCTTCGCCAAGCTCTGTCTCGCAGACTCCATTTCCATTGCACTGGTCAGTCACTCTTATTGTAAAAGGGCTCGATTCCCCGCTTACTGCAAAAAGTGCCTCCAGTACCGGGACGACTGCCTTGTAGTAGATGGAATCCTTGTCATCGGAAATCTGCAGAAGCTCTGTCCACTGCCACCTGTCATTGACGTATACGTTGAGTCCTATCGTTGACGGTTCTATGTTTTTTTCATCTATCCATGTTCTGGCTATTTCCACTCCGAATATTATGGAATCGGGACTGCCATGAAGACCCACAGCATCAATATAAAAGTATTCATATACCCTCTCATCGTCGGTTTCCACCTTCTCCACATTTATCGTGAACTCCCCGCCCTGATCAGCAAGAGAGAACTTGACATCCTGAAGTGAGATGCCTGCCTCGTTCACCTCGAATTCGACGAGGCCGTCAACCGAGCTGACGGTTTTCTCAAAGGTTGTCGCACCGGCAAACTGGCATGAAAGCACGGTGAAAACGAGCGCTAAAACAGGTACAGCAAGCTGTTTTACCATGTTTTATTATTGAGGAGTAGGTTTTAAAGTTGATACGGTAGCTAAACAAGTACTCTGAGTCCCTTTGACAGGTATGCCTGAAGTGCCATCTTTCCCTGCTCGGTGTTTTTCCTTATCTTTACCTTTCCCTTCCTTCCGACTATTGCGGAAAACATGAACTGTTCGCCTTCATATATGTCCACGGTCTTGCCGCTAAGCTTTGGATTCACCAAGAGATAGAAGTTCGCGCCCGTTTCTTCCCAGTCGCGGTCTATCTCACCCTTTAGTGAACCGTCCTTTGGCTCGACGTTTATCCTTACGCCAAGCTCCTTTTCTATCTGTTCTATGCGCTGGCCCTTCCTGCCTATCATCTTGGCTATGACATCGTTTCGAACCTTGACCGTTATGCGGTTCTGCCCGGTGAAATCTATGCGCATGCCGGGGTCCCATTTCCTCAGCCTGCTGTAAAGCGTCTCCTTTGCAAGTTTCTCTACGCCGCTTTCTGCAGTAGAAGCTGAACCTGCGCCCTTGACAGGTATGACCACGTTCTCCTCGCCGTATGTGTATATCTCGTACTCAAGCTCCTTTGTCCCAAAGTCCCTCACCTCGACGACGGGTCTCGTAAGGTCTTCAGATTTCATGCCGCTTGGCACCTTCACGGTAAGCGATATGCTGAAGACCTTCTCTATCTTGCCGGAGTTTATGTATATGACGGTGTCTATGACGTGCGGTATCACTCCAAGCTCCAAGCGTCCGACGAATCTCTGTATGGCTGAAACCGGCCCTGTTGCGTGCACGACGCCCACCATTCCGACTCCTGCAAGACGCATGTCGCCGAATACGCGAAAGTCCCTTGTGCGCCTCACCTCATCAAATATTGTATAGTCCGGCCTCACGAGAAGGAGTAGTTCTGCAGTCTTCTCCCAGTCGCCCTCGAGTGGCGCATACTCCGTGACTTCCGGTCCCACTTGAAGGTCCCTTGGCTGCTCAAACGTCTTGACCACCTTGTCGTGGGATACGAGATAGTCCGCAAGGCTTGCCGCAAACGTCGACTTGCCTGAGCCCGGCGGTCCTGCGATCAAAACACCGCTAGACCTGCCGATAATGTTCTTTTCAAGCTCCTCGTGAAGGCTGTAATCGTTCAGCTTTGCCTTCATTATGGGCCTCACGGCAGTCAGCTCAAGCGCATCCGAGAACGGGGGCTTGGTGACCGATATCCTGTAGTTTCCCATCTGTATGACGATTGCGCCCTGCTTGCTTATCTCAACGAAAGAATCGGGATCTATCCTAGTCTTGGACATCACCTGCTCTATTATGCCTTTTATCTCCTTTTCCGTGCATTTGTCCTTTCTTATGGGAACGAGTTCCACTCTTCCGGGCCTGCCCTTTTTTGCCATGGGCCTCACGCCCGTCTTCATGTGCACGGATTGCGTGTCTTTTGTGAAGAAATCCTCAAGATCGACTTTTGATACCTTTTCTTTAGGTATGTACTTTACGGCCACGTTTTCGGCCTCTCCGACGAGGGCCTGAACGTAGTCGCCTGTGACAAGCGTTCCCTTCTCCTTCTTGGCGACATCGCGTATTATGGCGTCTATCCTTCCCTTCCGGGCAAGGTTAATCTCTTCCATCGTTGGCCTCTGGCCGACGAATTCTATCTTGACGCCTTCCTTTTCGCCGGCTTCACGGATCTTTTTGATCTCATCGAGGCCCTGAAAACCGATTTCCCTGTGCCTCGATGCCTGCGCCTGCAGTTCATCTATGACCGTCATCGGTATGACTATCTTGGTTTTCTTCAGTTTTCCTTTCTCTATAAGCTCCGACAGTGTCCCCGCTATGAGTACACTTGTGTCCGGAACTATCTTCTTTGCATCTATCATTGTATCAACTCCTTACAATTGCATTTCGTGATTTATGCATATTCGCAATTCTAACTTTGTCAGAAAAAGCGTTCTTACTAATAAGTAGCATGTAAACAAGGCTTTATAAAAGTTTTGGTAGTTATTTTCCAAGATCGATAAGCTCGCTTGCACCCTTTTCTATGAGTACCTTGGCATTCTCCTCAGGCACGGTTGCTATGTCGCCGGGGATGTATGGACCGTAATATCCCATGTCTATACCAACAAACTGCGGCATCTCCTGGAGGAACGCAACGGTCTTCATGCTGAATTTCTCACCAGACATTGCCTTTTTCCGCTGTCCTTGGAAGTCCTGGAGGTTTTTTACCATCCTGTCGAATAGCTCCCTTTCTTCCGGTGCCATGTTCTCAGGAATCGCACCTGACCTGACAAAAGAAAGCGTGAAATTGACGATCTTTCTTTCTCTAACCTGCATTATGTTATCAGTCCTCTGCACAGCAGTCTTGTGCTCCCACATGTCCTCCTTTTCATTTGCCATGGCTTTCTTTTTCTCAAGATAGTCCATGGCCTCCTGAAGAAAATTCTGTGGAAGTTTGACCAGTTTCAATGAATTCTTCTCTTCCTGCTCGATCTTTCGGAGTGTCTCGTACGTGATCATATTATCAATTCCTATTTGTATCCATATTTTTTAAAACTGAAAGTTCACATCAATAACATGAGTTCAAGGGATGTTTACGCTTATTACAACAGGGAAGACGTGCAAGAAGCGCTGCTGAAGGTATCTAAAAACAGGGAAGTAGCCGGAGTCTTCAGGGATGGCGGATTCTCAAAAAGGCCAAACACGCTTCACTATGCAAAGGACGTGACGATGCTCGTAAGGGAAGGTGCGGTAGCTTTCCACGGCTCGCTTGAACGATGGTCAAATCCCATGTCAGTCGGCTCTGAAAAATACGAGAAGGGAAGAATCGGCTGGGACCTCATACTGGATATGGACTGCGAAAATACAGAGCACGGGAAAGTTGCAGTCAGGGTGTTTACTGATTCACTGAAAAAGCATGGGATAAAGAACGTTTCTGTAAAGTTCACAGGTGGTACGGGGTTCCATGTCGGAGTACCCTTTGAGTCTTTTCCAGAAAACGTGGATTATGAGCCAGTAAGTGCGCAGTATCCGTCACTTGCAAGAAAGATTGTCGGCTACATCTGCGATTTCTCAAGGGGGAAATTCGAAAAGGAGCTACTTAAAAAATGGAACGAAGAGGAACTTGCAGCAAAGGTAGGAAAGAAAGTCGGTGAAATAGTTACTGAAGACGGGATAAATCCCTACAAGGTGGTCGAAGTGGATCCCGTTCTCACATCTCCAAGGCATCTTTTCAGGCTACCATATTCACTCCACGAGAGGAGCCACCTAGTCTCGCTGCCTCTCAGGGCAGGGGAAGTTGACACTTTCAAAAAAGAGGACGCCTCTCCCGGGAAAGTAAGGTTCATAAGGGATTTCCTCGGCAAATCATCGCCAGGAGAGGCCGACATGCTCGTAACAGAGGCGGTTGACTGGCACGCAAAGCATGAAAAGAAGGTCGTGAGGAAGGCTAGAAGAGATGCGGTGTTCAAGAAGGCCGTGCCGCTTGAGCTTGCACCACCCTGCGTAAAGAAGATACTTGACGGTCTTCAGGACGGTAAGAAGAGGAGTCTTCTGATTCTTATCAACTACATGTCATCACTTGGCTGGAAATGGGAGCAGATAACAGAAACGCTGCTTAAATGGAATGAAAAAAACGATCCCAGACTGGGCGAGACGTACGTGAGGACGCAGGTAAGATGGCACGAAAGGAGGGCAAAAACTATGCCTCCGCCAAACTGCAGCAATCCGGGATATTACGACAACTTCGGTGTGTGCGTTCCCGACGCGACGTGCGGGTGGCAGAAAAAGACGATAAAAAATCCCGTGAACTATGCGCTGAGGAAGATGAAAAAGAAGTCATGATCCGGTATACATCTTCTTCGGGTTGTCTTTTTTCCTCGATTCCTGCTTGGACATCAGCCAGTATCCTGCCATGGCCAGTGCAAGGAGCGCTATTACAAATCCCATGACGAAGAACGGGTTGATGAATATCTGCCCCACGACCGAAGGCGTCGTTTCTGTTGACTTCTGGCTTTCGTGCACCTTGGCATAATCTATCATGTCCTGGCAGTTGTCCATGGCAAGCTGTGTCAGCCTTCTTGCCTCCGCGATGCTGTTCTCATTGAGATGCTTCTCCGCCTGGACTATGAGCCCGAAAAGATCCATGCATTCTGGATTCTCTTCGAACATGTCCTTTACCATGACTATCTGTATTTTTATCCTCGTCGAATTCGTCGGTGTGACCTTTATGTTTATGGAAGCTGATTCCTCCAACTCAGGTGATGTCGAGTTCGCGAAAATACTCGCTGAGTATGTGCCGGGCTCAAGGTCCCCAACTTTCAGTTCGAGCCATCTGCTGGCATTTTGATCTATGGACAGTTGGTGTATATAGTCGTCCTTGAAATTAAGTTCCAGGTCGCTCACGTTCGTGAATGTACTTAGGTATATTCCGTTGAGGTTATAGTCGCCGTCGTTTTTTATTATCACCTTTGCCCTGCTTATGTTGAGGGCGGGTACCTCTATTATGTAGTCGACTATGATTTCCATGGACGCTACCCTGAGGCGGGTCACGGTCACTTCCTTCTCTACCTCTTCCGGCTCCTGGTAGAAAACCTCCAAGGTTATGACGTCGCTTTCATTGTCGTACTCGGAGTCATTGGCAATGAACTGTATGAGGTCCGTTCCGAACCAGCTGGGGGCAGAGAAGGTGACGCTGTTGTCTGCGTTTATTGCGACATCGACGTTTGAAGCACCTGTATAACTGTAGGTAAGTATCTCACCGTAGTCGTCTTCGAAATGATTGTCAAGATCAATTGGTGTTATGCTCATCCCGGTGTACCACTGTATAGGTGACAGTATGTTGTAAAGGTATCTAGGGGGGCGATTGCCGCTGACGACGGTCATCTCAAGTGTTTCGTTGACCACGAAGCCCTGTGGGTCGACGACCGAAAGGGTTATGTTGACGTCCATCTGGGAAAGGTTGAGAGCGTCATCGTAAGAGACGTTGTAGTACCAGTATCCTGTGGATCCGCTGGTATTGCAGTTATATTGGGGATTCTCGACAGTCGTTATCAATCTGTCAACGGTACCGTTGTTTATGTACCAGTAGCATGTAAGCGTATCGTTGTCGACCGTATCGTTGGCTTCATATCTGAATTCCTTGGTAGTGCCCTCCGTCATGTTATAAGCGGGGGACCCGTATGGCGTGAAATAGCGTATGGTGGGAGGGCCGTACTTCCATAGCACGGATATGTTGGAAACGTTCCAGCCGGTCGAATTATCATAGTTGAATGTGGAATTCCCTGCATCAGTGACCGTGAAATTAGCAGTGTAATTTCCTATGTGGGATATGTTAGGCGTGAAATTTATGTCACCGGTAGTGTAGTTGACTGTGAAAAGTGTGCATGGGGAACCGTCGCAAGTAAAGCTCACGTTGAATGTGAAAGGTGTGTTGTTTTCTTCGTCAGTGGCGTTTACCTTGTATGTAAACGTTTCTCTGGCACTCATGTTTATGGAATCAGAAATGTTCACGATAACAGGAGGGTCGTTTATTGTCAGGATTTCCATCGTGAAGAGCTTGCTGACGTTTTCGCCTGCGTCATCCTGTATGCTGAAGTTGTATGTATAGTTACCATGCCATGTCTCGTTGTCTGCGGTGAACTGGATCTCCCCTGTACTGTGATCCATGCCTATAACCGAAGATCCTGAACAGTTGCCGCTCGGATAGTAATCAATGTCCGATACACACTGCACAAGTGTGACACTGTACGTTAGATTTTCAGTATAAGACTCGGCTGGTACAAGAAGGTCTGGATCGGGGTCATTGGGCTTGAAGCAGCTGTTTTCGTTCTCATACGCAGAAAAATTGAGCGGGTAAGTGGTATTTCCTGAACAGTCCGTGAAGTTTATTATGCGCGGGGGGTCGTTTATGTTGTAAGCTGTTATGTTGATTGAGTGACTCCTGCTTCTGTTCCACACATCAGTGGCGTTTATTAGCAGAGTGTAATTACCCACCTGCTCATTTGTCACGTTAGTATAATTCATCGAGAGGTTGTAAATTGGAGGGTATGTACTCGTGTCGACATCGACCGGGAATAGATTGACTGCCAGCTGGGTCATGTTCCTGTAAAGCGTCACGTTAGTTATGGTTACCGTGTCATTTTCCGGGTCAGTGACATTGAAATAGTAGAAGAATGTCTGGTTTTGGGTCATCACCATGGATTCCGGAGCGTTTATGATGGGCGCTTCGTCAGTATGGATGGTAAGGTTCACGAGTGTCCAGTTCAGAAGGCCTGCATCGTCGGTGACGGTGACGTTGAATGTGTAGTTACCAGTATCGTTGGCTGTCGCGTAAACATAGAATTCTGCAGTATCATTGTCAGTCTTGTTAAGATTAAAAGAGGAACCGGGATCTATGCTACATTCAATCCCAAGGGGGGTTTCGCAGAATACGAAATCGAAGCCGAAGGTGAGGTTGTCGCCATACATTATGTGAAGGTCTGGGTCGGTTGCATTGAAATCGTAATAATAAGGAATCTCTTGAATAGCGTCGGGCAGTGTCGCGGGTACGTTCACGAGAGTAGGTGGGTCGTTGAGGTTATGTACAGTGATGTTGAAGAGTGTATAGCTTGTCATGTTTACCGGGTTCGCCCCGTTGTCCATTACTGTCACATTGATAGTGTAATTTCCTGCATGCTCGACCGAGAGCGTGTAATTCATTATACCATAAGCAGACTCGTTAGGGTAGTAAGTATCGTTTATTGTTATCGGGAAAAGGCTGGCATTCTGGTACACGTCGTAATTGGAAGTGCCCGAGTTCCAGACAAGAGTGGTGGTATTGAAAAAGAGTGTATCATTCTCTATGTCAGTCCCGTTGAAAGTCATGTAAAGATGGTCCCCCTGCGTCAGTTCTATTTCAGTCCCGTTCCACGAGACGATCGATGGCTGGTCGTTGACGTTCGTCACGTTGAACCATACGATCTGGTAATTGGTCGAATTGTAATTGAATTGAGGGTACTGGCTTCCGGAATCCTCGACTGTGAAGTTTATCTGATACGTGCCGACGTCCCAGTTGGTGGGAGTGAAGTTTTCTATGGTAAGGTTATCGTCAGAAACAGTGAAATTGAAAATGCTGCAGTTGTCGTTTGGGTAGGATATCCAGCTTTCTTTCTGGCAGCTCAGGAACGTCGCGTTGAATTTGAACGGTATGTTGTCATCCTCGTCAGTGGCTGTGATCACGTATTCGGCGAATTCCGTGTCCTCGTCCACACTGCTTGGAAGGGAATCGAACTGCGGCAAGTCATTCACTGGATAGATCGTCACGTTCATGGAAACCGACTCTGGACTCACACTGTCGTCCACTAGCATGGTGACTCTTACCTCTGTACTATTTTCGTTGTCAGTCATCGCTACCTGTAGCATGCCGGCAGAATCCATGGTGATGTATGACGAATACTGGGCATCGACGGTACGCGAATATATGAGAGACGATATATCGTTCTGGTCGTCATCCGTACAGTTATCGCTGAAATCGTAATAGCATGTGACATCCTCGCTGCAAGTTATCGGCGGCAGCGGATCGGTCGGGCCTGCCTGCCTGCCGAATATACAGGGAGCAGTGTTGTTGATTGAGACGTTATCAGAGAGCACGAAGTCGTAGAAAAGTGCACTGCTGCAGTTTATCTCGAAATTAAGTATTCCGTCATATGTGAAGTTCGTGAAGTTCTCCCAGAGCATGGAACTGATGTTATAGCTCATGTTAACCCACCCCTCGCCAGCATCACCGTAATCCGTATCATCGTTCCTGTCAAACCTTATCTCACAAAGCCCATAGCTGTCGTTTATAGGTCCGTCACTTGACGAATTCGTGTAGTTTGCGAAGAAGTAGATTTTGTAAAGGGTGTCTGGCGTTTTCTCCCAACACTGCGTACTTATGTCGTTATAGGCAGTCGGATACGTCCTCTTGTCCATGTTGCCTCCTTCCACATCCGTCTGGTCCCAGATAACGAGTTCGGAAGTCTGGCCTGTCGGTGACCATGTAGTGAAGCCGGTAATCTCGGGGTTTATAATAGCTGAAAAGATGAAGAGTAATGAAACTAGACCTAGAATATAAGCACGCCTGAGTATTTCCTCCATTTTTACCCTTTTATAATTACCAGAAAAAGTTAATATAGGTTAACTGGTCGACTTGAAGGATAGATGCCGTTATCGTGGCGTTTTGGGACTCTAGGCAACGTTCTCGAACACATTTATATCTTGCTCGCGAATTACATTATTATGGACAGTGAGGCGATTCTCAAGGCCAAAATACCAGAATACCAAAAGATAGTAAATGACGTCAAAAACGAGATATCAAAGATCGTCGTCGGTCAGGGTGCGATAGTAGATAATCTCATTAACGGCCTGCTGGCAAACGGTCATATCCTGCTTGAGGGTGTTCCTGGTATAGCAAAGACCGTCCTCATAAGATCGCTTGCCGCTGCCACTGGCGGTATCTTCAGCAGGATACAATTCACCGTAGACCTGCTTCCGACCGATATAACAGGACTCACGACGTACACCGAGCAAAAAGGGTTCCACGTGATAAAGGGTCCGATATTCGCTAATTTCGTGCTCGCAGACGAGATCAACAGGGCACCTCCAAAAGTGCAGTCTGCCATGCTCGAGGCGATGGCTGAGAAGCAGGTAACTATAGGTAAGGAAACGTTTCCCATGGCAAATCCATTCTTCGTCCTGGCGACCGAGAACCCCATAGAAACCAGCGGAACTTATCCCCTTCCGGAAGCACAGGTGGACAGGTTCATATTCCAGATAAACATGGGCTATCCCACGTTCGAAGAAGAGGTCGAGGTCATCAAGAGGAACATACAAGTGAAGGCATTCGAGGAATACGGGTTGAAGGCAGTCACCAGCCCTCAGAAAGTGGTGGAAATGCAGGAAGCTGCAAAAATGGTGTACGTCAGCCCGGAAGTCGAGCGTTATATAGTGCAGCTGGTCGAGGCCACGAGGGACCCGAAAAAGTTCGGAGTGGATCTCGGCAAGTATATTGAATGGGGAGCTTCGCCGAGGGCGTCCATTTTCTTGTTTGCGGCTTCAAAGGCAAATGCCATGCTGAAAGGTGATACGTTCGTGACACCATCCCACGTAAAGAACGTCGCATACAATGTCCTCAGGCACAGGATCATACTGAATTATGAGGGGCTGGGAGAGAACCTGAGCACAGACCGTATAGTCTCGGAAATTCTTTCAAAAGTACCGGTGCCGTAAATGGTAGAACAGCTGAGGATGAACGTTGCTTCTGTCATAAGGGAGCTCGAAGTAGCACTTAAAGTACTCACAGAAGCGAAGATAATGAGCAGATACAGGCGCGTTTTCAAGGGAAAGGGTCTTGAATTCGAGGATTTCAGGGAATACACAGAAACCGACGACGCGTCGACCATAGACTGGAGAGCGAGCAAGAGGGCCAACAGGCTCCTCATAAGGAGGTTCAAGGAAGAGAGGGACATGAACGTGTTCATTCTCGTCGATGTCAGCTCCAGCATGCTCTTCGGTTCAACGAAAAAAATGAAATACGAATATGCGGCAGAGGTCGCAGCCGCACTGGCACATTTCATACTACAGAGCGGGGACCAGGTCTCACTGGTTTTGTTCACGGACAAGGTGGTGAAGTTCGTGGAACCGGGAAAGGGGGACAAGCATTTCTATGTGATGCTCAAGCAGCTTCTGACAGCCAGCTATTACGGGGGCAATTACAATCTGGGAAGTGCGCTTAAGTTCATAATGAACACGGTAGGAGAGAACAGCATGGCATTCATAATATCGGATTTCATAGGGCTCGAAGATGGATGGGAAAAAAATATAAGGATTTCTTCGGGAAAGTTCGACGGGGTGGCTATAATGGTGAGGGATCCAAGAGACCGGGAACTGCCGCGCGGTGTGGGTCAGGTGGTCATATCAGATCCATTTTCAGACAAGGAGATGCTCATAGACAGCAATGAAAATGACATGATGGAATATGAAAACAGTGTCAAGTTGAAAGAGGAAAAAATAAAGACGTCACTCGGATCCGGTAACTGGGATTTCGTTGACGTATCAACGGACGAGGAATTCGTCACGCCCCTGATTAAGTTCCTTAAAAGGAGGGAATTGGTATTGAGATAACATTTGCCAATCCGCTGTATCTCTGGTTTTTCGTTTTTGTGCCAATACTAATGCTGGTACATTTCTTCAGCCTCAGGAAGATAGAAAGGAAGGCCATGATGTTTGCGAATTATAAGGCGATGGAAGAAGTCTTCGGCAGGAAGATACTGAGCAAAAATTATCCGCTGCTGGCAGTGAGGGTACTCACCCTCGCGTTCCTGATAATGGCCGTTTCTGGTGTGATTCTGATCTTCGAGGGAGTTGTCACTGATTTCGACTTTGCATTGGCAATAGACGCCTCCGCGAGCATGCTTGCGCAGGATTATGAAGGTAACAGGCTTGAGGCCGCAAAGGACGCCGCAGGTCTTTTCGTGGAAACTGTAACAGAAGGCACCAAGATAGGCGTACTGTCTTTTGCAGGAACCGGGTTTGTCGAAAAGGAGCTTACGGACGACAAGGAAAGTGTCAAGGAAGCCATCAAGAACGTCGATATTCTCATAGCCGGCGGGACGGCAATGGGAGAAGCCATAGTATCATCGACCGACATCCTTCTCGCGGGTGAAAAAAGGAAATCAATCATCCTGATAACTGACGGGGAGAGTAACATAGGCGTTCCCGTGGACGACGCGCTCGAGTATGCCAAGAGATTCGACGTGACCATAAACACGATAGCCATAGGAACTGAGGAAGGGGCCGTACTGGCGAACACGACGTTTTATGTCGGCGTCGACGTTGAGACTCTGGAAATGCTGGCAAATGAAACCGGCGGCAGCTTCTACAGGACGAAAACAGGGCAGGAGCTTCGTGAGACCTTTGAATTGATAGCCAGCGGAAGTGACCGTAAAATTTCGGTCGACATGACGTCTTATCTCATGCTGCTCGCGCTCGCGCTCTTCCTAGCAGAACTCGTGCTTGTCAACACCAAGTACAGGACGATACCGTAAATGTCATTTATTTCCGAGAAGTGTGTCCTTGAATTTTGCAAGGAGTGAATTGTATAAAGCTATTATTCTTTTAGTCTCAGGATTTATCTTCAGCTTCATTTCAGGGGTCAGGCTATCATATATTATTCTGAGGTCTCGGTAATTATCCATGGCTTCTGCTGGCTTGTTTTCAGAAATGCCCATCTCGGCGGCAAAAAGCATGTGCCTGATTTTGTCAACCTTGGTCTTGTCAGTTTTTGGTATTATGGCGGCCTGTACCTCTTGCTTGTCTTCGTGAATCTCGGGCTTTTTTTCAGGCTTGGTGACAGTTTCTGGCTTGTCAGTCGTGATTTTCTTTTCTGGTTTGATTTTCTTCTGCATTTTTGCAGCGGACGGCTTTGAGAATTCATCCGAACTTTCGAATGCTTCAAATATCTCCGTATCCTGAGTTTCCGTCATTTTCTCCGAAGGCTTCGGAGCCTTGTCCACGGGAAGCGCATCTGGAACTGGAACCTTTTGCACACCTTTGGTCACGGGAACGGGTTCTGGCTTTGGAGAGGGAACACCCCTGACATCTGCAACAGGTTCTGACGGCTTTTCTTCAGAAGGTTTTTGCTTCTCTGCTGCATCGGGCATGGACTCCACAGTTTCGGGCTGCTTCTCCCCAGGTTTCTCTTCAGTGTATTGCGAAACTTTTTCTATTATTTTTATCGATTTTCCTAGCAGGTAATAGAATTCCTGTCCCGTCATGGCATGGTTGCTATACTCGGATTCTGCCATGTTCATCGTGTAATCTATGATCGCGTTTCTTATGTCTTCGCTCACATCCTTTTTGACAAGCTCCTCGTTCAGTTCAACGTAAGCAAATTCGTATTCAATGTCGTAAAGTTCGCTGAAGAATCCCCTCATCGTCTTGTTGAGCTTATTGAAAAGTTCCTTCGGATCCTGGTTTTCACCGGATTCCTCAAGTTCCTTTATCTTCCTTGTAAATATCCTACAGACGACTTCTTCCTTGCTAATGTTGACTTCTTTTGTCCGGAGGAGTTTCCTGTATTTCATTAAAATGAGTGAAATCAAAAGTACCAGAACGCAAGCGACTGCGACCAGCAGGTATCTCAGCTCAATCATTGTTCTCTCCTCTCACTCTCCTGTAGACATAGAGCAGCACGGTCTCTTTCCTGTATATGTATAGTAGTATCGATGTTACTATTAATAATATCAGTATGAGCACGAATATCATGACGTCAACCCAGAAATCGATGCAGTCCTCCGGGCATTCATTGAGTTCACCAGCTTCGCATATTTCGTTTCCGCAGACAGGGACATTCGGAAGATCTGTGCAAGGTTTGCACGGGCCGCCGCAGTCAACACCTTCTTCACACAACCCATTCACGTGACAGTTGAGGATATTGTCCGAACATGTCGGACAAGATGAGCAAGGACCGCCGCAGTCAGTCAGTACCTCGCAGGACCCGTCATGGCAGTTCTCTATCCCGTCGTAGCATGAGGGGCTTGGTGTGTAAGTGCAATGCCTGCTTTGCCACGGAATATTGTTGGTGGTGCCACATTCCGAAAGGTCTATGCACGTCCTTATCTGGGTGCCGTCTGTGAAACACTCGGACCAGGCGGTGCACCTCCAGTTTTCGGTACAGAGTACGCCACCGAAAGTACCTCTCCCTCTACCACCCGTGGAGACGGTGATAGGTTCTCTGTCAAGCACTATCAGATTCCACTGGTGTGAATCGCTAAGGGGCATTAGATGGTGCCCGTCGTCTGCAACGACCGTTATGTTGTACGTACCGGAATCTTCGTATCCGGGCGAGAAAGTATAATTGTACACACTCTCGATTGTCACGGGATTGCCGTCGAAATACCACATTACATTTGCGACATTTGTACCACTGTCAGGATCCTCGACTGTTATAGTGAACGTCTGTGTCTGGCCTTCGTACATGGTAACGTTGTATTCGGTCGGGTTCCATTCAGTTATGTTAGGCGGATGGTTCGTATACTCGACTATGGTGAAATTGCCGACATGCCAGTCACTTGCGCCGCCGCCGTCAGTCACAGTGTAATTTATAGTGTAATTGCCTATTTCTTCAAACAATGGAGAGAAATCTATGACACCCGTGACACTGTCTATCCCGAATATGCTGCAATTCTGCATGGAGACGTTTCTGAACGTCTGGTTGCATTCAAGGAATGTTATGTTATAAAAAAGGTCCGGAGTTTCCTCGTCAGTGGCATTTATATCGAGATAGTATGGGACACCCGAATCAGCCGTCCTGAGTGTGAGCATGGTTTTGTTTTCGAGTACAGGAAGGTCGTTTACCATGTTGACGATGAATGTTATGAGTTCCGTTTCTTCCGCCTCCTCACCGTCATCCACATAGAACTTGAAATTGTATGTACCGACGTCTGCCTCGCTCTGGTTTGGCATGAAAGTAGCCCTGCCAGTGTCATTACTTAGCACAAAAAGCAGTTCGGGTGGGATGTTCTCGTATTCGATCAATTCAGTCGAAAATGGTATGTACAAATCAGGATCATCCGCGATTATGCTCATATTGTAGCTCACATCCTCCCAAAGCTCGATCTGGCCTGATATTACTTTCAGGTAAGGTGGGTTCGGGCCGGGTGTGAGATTGTATGTGGCATTTGTACCCGGGCTGCTCGAGTTCTCCATGAATATCGATATCATGTAAGGCGGGTCGTTGACATTGCTTATGTTGAAACTCGCTATAATGCTGTCACGCAGGAAGCAGAATTCTTCTGAAGTCGTTATTGAAACAGAATAATTGCCGACGTCGTCGTTGGTGGGGGTGAAATTGACAGCCCCTGTATCAGTGGTTATGTCAAAAGGTGGTGCATTGTCATAGAAAAAAACCGCGCCAGTACCCTCCAGTGTAGCATTGAAATCGTAAAAGAATGGCTGATCCTGTACTAAAACATGCGTCGTGGATCCTGTTATTTCGGGTATATCAGAAGAGCACACACGAACCTCTCCAGAGGACGACATGCCCTCAAGAGAAGCATTTCGCTGGCTGATGACCGTGGTGGCTATGGATATGTTGACTATCCATATTATCAGGATGACTATGTACATGGCTGCAAGAAAGTTGTTACTTAGCCTCGGAGTGGATAGTACCATACTTATTATTTGACAGAAACCTATAAAATTGTGAAGTTTTCCTTAAGGGCCGTATTTCTTACACTTTCCTGAAAATGATTCTCAGTGAACCGTCCCTGTAGCTGGGATTTTCAGCATCTTCGGGGACACTTGCCACCACATTGACGTCCATGCCCTCGAATGGCTCAAGGATGAAATTGTTGTCTGAAACGTGGACCCATTCCGATATTGTTCCCGAATACTCCATGGTCACTAGTGAACGATATTTGCCGGCAGTTACCGTCATTTTCCTATGACTCTTTCCGCCAGGAGGAACTACGCCGAAATGTACGGCGTCCGTGTCCGCATTGAGACCTGATACACTTCCAACGTAGATGTCTGCCCCAAGTTCCTTCATATCATATATGGAAACGGTGCTGTAAAGCCAGTAACCAACGCACGTAAAAGTGATGGTAAGAATGGACGTCAGTAAAACCACGTACAATCTTAGATGTTTCTTGCTAAAGAGCATTAAATTCACCCTTCTTGCGAGCAACTCTCTTTCTTCTCAGGATGTACAATACCGCCACCATAACAGCTATCAGAATCGCTATTATGGTGAGATCCAGAAGAAAGATCACCGACTCGCGTATTTCGACATTAATGCTTTTTTCTGTCGACCTATCAGAGTAATAGGCGGTAATTATGATATTATACTCTCCTATGTCGAGGTTATTTGTGTCCCAGAAGATGGAAACCTTCTTGTTTCCCCATGATTCCATATCGAATGTTTCGCTAGTTGAACTTGTAATCACGGTTCCTTCATTGACGTAACCTAGGGTCAGGTAGACGTCATTTATCTCGCTGTTCCAGTAGCTGTCGACTTCGACTTCGAATTTGACTATGTCGTCAGGATGTATTTCTTCAGGATAAGTGACGTTCACTATCTTTATCAGCATGTCTCCTATCTTGAATGCCTTGTGAGAAAGTGAAGGCTCTTCACCTCCATACTCTACTGTCGATGATGCATAATATCTGCCGGGAGGCACCCCAGTCGTGTCCCAAACGGCACTGAGTGAACCATGCCCCAGGCTTTCAACTAATATTCTTTCAGTGTACAGCGTTGCCAGGTTTACATCCTCCACATCAGTCACCCTGATCACGCTGTCGGCCATCACGTTTTCAAGGCCCCTGCTCAAGAGACTTACTGTGAAATTGACAGGTTGCGACATTTCAACGTTAGATACGTGCAATGTCGATTCAAGGTATTTGTGAGGATAAGGTACCCTTATAATAATGGGTGTCTCAACGGCCGAATATGCAACCACGCCACTGCTCGGGCCCACTGGGACCTCTTCGGCCACGACACTGCACCTGTGCGTGCCTGGTACGTCTATTTCCTCAGGAAGTTCTATGATGACATTGAAATAACGCAATTCCCCGGGACTTAAAGTGATTTCATTGATGCTTGGCATTATGTACTCGCTAAGATCGCACTCTGAATAAATTTTGATGTTGCCATAGTTTCCCGCTCTTACGTAGAACTGGTAAGTTTTGTAGAAACCCGGCTCGAAATTAACATCTATTCTTGACGGTGATATACCTATGGCAGACACCGTACCTGATAAAGCAATGAGGGAAACAAGAAATCCCATGTTCATGAGCACGAATCTGCGCGAAAACATATTTATTATTGGCAGTCCTGTTTTTATATAAACAAGAGTCTGCATGCTTCTGGAATTCAAGAAGCAGATGCGAATGCCTTGAAGAAGATCGTTGCTGTCTTCAATCCGGCACTTTCGCTTGCCGGAACTGTTATATTCAGGTTGACATTTGCGAATGCTCCATTCGAAAGGTTGTAGACAAGATTCGCAGTGTCTGCATTGACATCGCCGGCACTTGCATTCTCAGCCCAGTAGGTCTCGTTGAAGTGCCTCCAGTCGTAGAATGCCACGGCATCAGAAGCGGACACGTTGTGAGTGGAGTTGAACTGGAAACAGTGCTCGCATGCGTTATCCTGCGACCAAAGCGCCTGTGAGGTGGATTCCGCAATTGAAACATTGATAACAACCGAACCATTGTTCTTTATGACGAAAGGGTGCGGGCTATAGTCGGTCGTGTCGTTCTGGGTGCCTGTAGCCGCAGCTATTGTACCGAAGTCTACTACCTGAACGACGAGTTCTATGGCAGTCTCCTCTGAAAGTGTAACATTTGCAATGCCCGTCTGTGTGAGTGTGTCCATACCTGTAATTTCAACTGGTTGGGAAGAAGGCACTGAAAGTGAAAGCATCGAGGCAGTTCCGCCAACACTGACTGCCATGACAACCATTGCCAATGCAGCAAGAACGTTGTTTGAAACTTCCATGTCTCTCACATAGTATAATAAATCATGAAGCGGATGCATATGCCTTGAAGAAGATCGTCGCGGTCTTCTGCCCCGCACCCTCGCTTGACGGAACCGATATGTTCAGGTTCACGTTGGCATAAGCGCTGACTGAAAGATTGTATACGAGGTTGGCATCATCAGCATAGACGTCGCCTGCGGAATTATTTTCAGCCCAGTTGGTAGTGTCGAAGTTCTTCCAGTTGTAGAATGCCACGGCATCAGAAGCGGACACGTTGTGAGTGGAGTTGAACTGGAAACAGTATTCACAATTATTGTCTTCGTCCCAAAGTTCTCCGCCGGATCCGTTCTGCTCTGCTATGGAAATGTTGATGGTAACTGTCCCGTTGTTCTGGATGACGAAGGGGTGAGGACTGTAGTTGGTGGTATCGTTCTGGGTACCCACTGCACCTGCTATATCTCCGAAATCAACGACAGATACGTCCAGTATTATGGCAGTCTCAGTGGCCAGCGTAACGTTTGCTACACCCGTCTGTGTTAGCGTGTCCATGCCTGTGAGAGTTGAAGGACCGCCCGGAATAATTGATATCATTGTCATGGTTCCTGCCAAACTGAACGCCATTGCCACCACAACAAGCGCGATGAGTGCGTTGTTAGATAATTCCATTCTATCCACCATCCATTGATTCTAAATTAACAGTGACCTTTCCCGTTACTTCGGGTGGTGCAGGCGTGACATAAACGGAAACCTTCCCGACTGATTGGCCCGTATCCGCGCTCACGGGAACCTGCCTGTAATTTATGAGAGATGATATGGCAGCCAGTGTTCCCATGAAGGAGATTATCATAGTAATCAGAAGTAATATAGCCAGCAGATTTTTTGTAGATTGAGCCATAAATATTATACTAATACAATAAATATTTAAATGTTAACTGAAACTTGACGTTTCAGTCCCTTATTATCACGATTTTCGTCTTACCAGAAGAAGATCCGTTGTTCTCCACGACTATCCTGTGGGAACCTTTGCGAAAAGCCAGTCTTCCGTCGAGGTCAATGTCGTCATAATCAAGCGCGAGTGCGGTGGAATGCTTCTTACCTAGGCCGTATGAGAAACTCGGTAGTATGTTTGTCAAGAATTCGCCCGCCTCTATGCTGGCCAATCTGTTATGTATCACTTTATTGTCACCGATGCTGAAAACAAGAAACAGTCTCGAATTTTCAACATCCTGGTCAAGTGCGATGTAATGCGTATTTGTGTCGCTTCCTGCACTTATAATGCGGGGCATTCTGCTGCTGAAAACAAGGGCCGATACCACATTTCTGAAATAAGAGGCCAGATAGTAGCTCGGCGCAATGCTGGAGTGGTAATTAACACTGGCAGAAGGAACTTCCCCCACTCCCGGAATGTAGACTGTGTTGTTCGTCTGGTTCAGTATGAGCTTCACGTTAAGCCTGCTTGTCACAAGCAGGCTCAGTGTGTAGTTGTATGACTGGCTTGTGCATTGTGAAACGTTGTCGCATGCAATGCAGTTCCATACGTACGTATCAGGAGTCATCGACTTGACGAGCCAGTAGGAATAGTTCGAAAGGCCGCTTACAGAAACCGTGCTCTGGTTGTAAAGGCCGCTTGTGCTGTTCCAGACGTAAAGTGACATGCTGGAAAGCATGACTTCGTCTGAAGCATTGCACGTGAAATTGACGTCAATGCTTCTGGTAACGTTGCCGTTTTCCGGTTCCATTGAGACTATCGACGGCGGGTCATCGATTACGTAGCAGCTGACACCGCCTGTGGAAGACCCGTTCTCGTACATGATGAAAATCTTTGGCGCCTGGACGGTGCAGCTGACAATGTTACCGGTATTGAAGGTCGCGTTTATTGTATAGGTATCACCAGAGACCAGTCCGAAATGCAGTTGACCCGGACCGTTCTTTATCGTGTCCGATGCGGTCACTTCCCTGTAAGCTTTCAAGATCCCGCTCGTTTCTGATACATGAACCTTCGTTCCGACGGCACCCGTGCTGACGTACGAACTCGTTCCGACGACACGGACATTCACGTAATGGACGTTGTTCAGCCGGTTGATATAGACTTTATTGTTACCGTAGTTGCCCTCTATGAAATCGAGATCCCCGTCGTTGTCGAGATCGCCGCTTACAACCATCTTTGTCTGGGCAGATGACATAATCTCATGCATAATGAAATAAGAAGACCCGTTGTTCCTGTACATGTAATTCTCACCGAAATCGTTTCCCGAGAGGGCATCGATGAATCCGTCATTATCGAAATCTCCAAGAGTCAGCGAAAGTGTCTCATTCGTGGTGCCGAAGCCAGAATATTTGCTGAATCCGCCACTCCCGTCGTTGATTAAAACTGAATTCTCATTCGGTGCCCAGTCACGGTCATCACCTTCAATTATGTCAGGATAACCATCGTTGTTGGCGTCCATGACCGAGATGTCCTTGACGTACAGGTTGTTGCTGATATCAGAATCGTATGTGAAGGTCGAACCGTCATTGAGGTAAATCCTTGCCGACTGGGTAGGTATTCCGTCAGCGACAATGTCTACATATCCATTACCATCGAAATCTCCGGAAGCTATGGAATAAAAGTTGACGGAAGAAATGTTCTGGGAACTCGTGAATTTGCCTGTACCGTTGTTAGAGTATATCTGTATGTGCGATCCCCCTCCCGTATTTGCAGCCGCGTAGTCAAGGTCGCCGTCGTTGTCGAAGTCTAAAAGGACTACTGAACGTGTCTGCTCGTTACCTGTCTCGGTATTGTTCATGTAAAGCGTGAAGTGTCCCGTGCCGTCGTTTTTGTATATGTTGTTCTCCTGCTGGTAATTTCCCACTATGCAGTCCAGGTCGCCGTCGTTGTCGATGTCTCCAAGTGATATGGACTCCGTGTTTCTCGATTCAGCAGTACTCTCAAGAAGCGTGAAATTGCCTGTTCCGTTGTTAATATATACCCTGTTGGGCTGGCCATAGTTTCCCGCGACGTAGTCCAAGTCGCCGTCGTTGTCGAGGTCACCCACTGCAACAGAAGCGGTGGAATCGCTTTCAGCGCTCGTTTCAAGAAGATAAAAGAGGTTTACATGAACTGTATGGTTGTTGTCGTTCCAGTCGATGTTGCTTTCATTGTCGAGTGCCCTGCAATTCCAGTAGTAGTCACCCGGCGTCATGTCCGTGACTGTCCAGTTGGTCTCGTTGAAAGTGCCCGTTATGCTCGTGGAGTTCGTTTGAAGCAGTGTATCATTACCGTGCCATATGTAAAGTGTCACTGACGCTACACTTTCGTCCGTCACGTTGCACCCGAAAGTTACGTCAGAAGAACTTGAAAAGTTCCCATTTTCAGGCATCGTAATGTTCACTGAAAGTGCGCTCACGTCCGCAGCATTCACAAGAAAGATTAGAGTGAAAATGAGTAAGATTGGCAGTGCATTTTTAAGCGACATACTATGTATATTTTACATCCTTTGCTATTTATGTTATCTTTATATATCAGTTTTACAAAGCTAAATCAGTAATTTATCAGGAGGATCAGAATGAAGGACAAGAAAAAGGACAAGCAAAAGATCGCTCTGGTAGTTCTAACGGTCCTGCTCATTATAGCAGCTGGCTACATAGTCCTCGGGGAATACCAGCGGGTCATGAGCCAGGAGCAGTTGACTGCATACCAGCTTGGAGTCCAGGCAGGTTACGAACAGGCTGTAATACAGCTCATCCAGCAGGTATCGACATGCCAGCAGGTTCCCGTAACGCTGAACAACCAGACGGTAAATGTCATAGCAGTGGCATGTCTTCAGCAGGCAACGCAGTAATTTTTTTAAGTCCGTTTTTTTGAAGGACTTTCTAACTTCTTCTCTTTCTGAAGTAGACGAACCATCCCAGGTTTATTGCTATCAGCAGTGCGATGAGCATTATCACCGGATATTGTTCAAGGGTTCCCTCCTCGCTGATGACCGCACCGGCAGTCGGTGAGAAATCCATGCGTATGGAGTTTATCCCCACCTTGGTCCTTATCTCCCTTTCGTTTACACGGTCGCCGTAGTGGAGTGCGAGGTTTGCGATGTAGTCGCCCTCAAGGACGCCTTCGGTGTCCCAGTAGGCATACACGTGCGCCTTCTCGAATGGTTCCATGTCAAGTGACGCTGTCTTGAAATCCGCCACCTTGTTATCGTTCTGGTCGTTTATGACCATGTGAGCATAGACATTATCTATCGGCTGGTTCCACTTGCTCTCGACGAGCATGTCGAACTTGGCGACGTCTCCGAGGCTGAAGTCCTTGACCGTTATGTCGATCATGTCGACCAGCATGTTGCCGACGTAGAAGTTCTTTGAAGTCTTGCCTACTTCGCCGTCATATCTCACGGTGGCGGACGCGTGGTACAGGCCCGGATTGGTATCAGTATTCCAAACCGCAAGAAGCTCGCCCTTCTGCATCGATTTAACAGAAACCGGACCGGACTCTATCGTGGCTATCACTTCGTTGGTCGGCCCGAGTATGTCTATGCTCGCTCTGGCGTCTGCGATGTCCTCCTTTCCCAAGTTGAACATCTTGACAAAGAACCTGACAGGCTCTCCAGGCACTGCCTCCTGTACCGACATGTCAAGCTGCATGTACTTTCCGGGATAAGGTACCTTGATCCTCACCTGGTGTATTACCGCCACTGTGGCCACTATCTGCGTCGCCTCGGCAGAGTCTCCCGCATATTCTATTAACCCGACTGTCTTGTCGCTCATCGACGTGATGGAAGTTTCAAGTATTCCAGAATCAACGTCAGGTGGAAGTTCCATGATTATTATCTTTCCCCAGTGGTCACCCGGAGGGACGAGCCTTTCTGGAAGGTTTATCGTGTACGTGAACTGCTTCGAACTGTCGTCTTCATCGAATGCTATTACAGGGGTATCAAAGGTTATGTACTTGCCTATGCTGTCCTCGACGTATATGTAGGCGTTAAACCTCTTGTGCTCGTTGTTTGTTATCGTGAATGTCTTTTTTATCGTCTTGCCGGGCTCAAAGTCTATTGTCGAACGTCCCGGCGTAACTCCGAGGGCATCCACCTGCCCGGCGCTGCATAGTATCATCAGGGATGCGACAAGTACTGCGGTAATCAGTCTACTTCTGCTCTGCCATGACATTCTCTTCCTCCCCGACTTCAATGGTCTGGTTAACGCCCAGAACGAAAGCGCCCGTAACGCCGCTCCTGTAGAAGAGCAGCTCGGAATTACCTGAGTTTATGACAATTCCCTTCTCGGGACGGGAAAGTGAAACCGTGGAAACCACGGTGAATTTACCGGCCTCGCTCTCCACATTACCATTCCTGACCTTCCACCAGTAAGTCCCATACTCAAGTTCCTCGCTTAGAACTGCAGACCTACCAGTGACGCTGAAAACGTAAGGCGTGCTGAAATCCTCGTCATCGTCTATTACGAGTTCGCTTCCATCCCCGGACGATGACCACTCAAAAAGAGGTTTCCGGTCGTCAGTCACAGCACCGGTGTACGGGTGGATGAGACGGATGTCCTGACCCGGCAGGAAAAAGGCGAAAGCTACTCCTATCACTATGATGTTCGCCAATATCAACCCGTTGACGTTACTTATTCTCATTCATACTCACTATTGTATCCTGCAGTGAACCACATAGTCGATGTCTTTATGCCAGCCATTTCACCCGTGGGAACCGAAATGTAAACCTCTATCTCTGCCTCGTCCGTTGCGTCCGAATAATTGAAAAATGACATTGCAGAGCCGTTGACCACCGGTATGGGTGTCCATGACGAAGTGGTGTTCTGGCTCGACCAGTTGAGCGAATTCTCCTCGCCTGTGACGTTGTCTACCATGTACCTGAAATAATCAGATGCAGTAGGCTGGGAATCCCACAACAGGTCAGTCGATGATATGTTGATGTCGACAAAACAGTTGCCGTCATTCCTTATCTTGAAAGGTTCGGGACTGTCGTCTGAAGTATCGTTGTTTTGACCGGGGCCTATGACGCCGAACTGCATGCTGTCATTGTAAAGCGTTATGACCACGCTCGTGTATATGGTTATGTTCCAAACGTCACTCCACTGGCCGTATTGATTCTGGTCATAAGCCCGCACGGTCCAGTTGTAGTAGTAGTTGTCATCCCCGAAATATTTCAGTTCGAAGGGAACCGTGAAATTGCAGAAACCATCACCGGTACAGTTGCCTTCTTCTACCACTGTCTCACTGTTATCGTCCGAGCAGTCCGTGCCTCCCCCCGAGTACCCGCATGTGAGATTCAGGTAATAGGTAAGTGGATCTGCCTCGCCATCAGTGCCCTCGACCCAGCTGAACATAGGGGACCTGTTAGTTGTGGTGTTTCCGCTTTCAGGTGCTGACAAGACTATCTTGTCCGGGGGTGTATTTATGATTACGGAATAGTTTGACCATAAAGTCGAGTTGGAAGTCCCGTCATAGGCGAGGCATGAAAACGTCCAGTTCTCTCCAAAAGACTGTATGCCTGAAGTGAGATTGTCGACATTAACTTCGGTTCCCTGAGTATGGTTAGTGATCGCGTGAACCTCGCTCCCGCTCTCATTGAGGACATCGTCCTTGTACCATTTCCAGTGATATGAAACGTTATCTGCATCATAATCTGTTGCTGTACAGTGGCCCTCAAGCGTGTCGGTCGCTGTCGCAGGATCGGGTGATATTCTCACAGACGACACGACGGGAGGCGTACTGATAATCATGACAGCACTGCTGTTCACCCAAATGCTATTAAGTAGACCATCGCTGACCATGCAGCTGAATATAAACTCGTCGTCAACAAAAGTATCAATGGGTGCGAAAACACTCGCAAGCATGTCCATGTAGTTGAAATGGTAATAGGGACCGATGGAGGACAAATTATCAATACGACTAACAGTATAAGAACCGGGATCAACTGTCAACGACGGGTTAAGAACCGGTGAATCCTCATTTCCTAGTCCCAGCTGACCATCAGCGTTTTGTCCCCAGCAGAGGACGCGGCTGTCGTTTGCGCGGATGCCGCAGGAGTGCTGGCCACCGCTAACATCCAAATAAGAAGAAGAATCGTTAACTAAGGTAGGGACGTAGTTGACACCTGTACCACCGTCACCCAAACGGCCATTGTTCCCACTGCCCCAGCAGAGGACGCGGCTGTCGTTTGCGCGGATGCCGCATGAATGTACCGGTCCAGAACTCACGATTAAATATGCAGAAGGGTCAGAAGTCAAAACAGGATTATTACTTTCTCCTGCAGCACCATTACCCAAGTATCCCTCAAGATCGTCCCCCCAGCAGAGGACGCGGCTGTCACTTGCGCGGATGCCGCATCCAAACTCGAAACCGAGGCCAAGGTCAATATATGCAGAAGAATCGTTAATCAGTGTGGGATTATGCATGTCAGTTGTGTTGCCAGTGCCAAGTTGACCGTTGTTATTTTGTCCCCAGCAGAGGACGCGGCTGTCACTTGCGCGGATGCCGCAGGAAAAAGCAGCGCCCACTTCAATAAAAGAATACGCACTGCTATCACTCGTTAGCGTTGGTGATTCTCGTTGAACAGTATCACCATTACCCAAACGGCCATTAGTTCCTCTCCCCCAGCAGAGGACGCGGCTGTCACTTGCGCGGATGCCGCAGGAGTGCTGATATGCATATCCTGTAGCAATCATAGAATAGGCAGAAGTGTCATCAATAAGTGTGGGGTTTAACCTCTGTGAAACATCGCCGGTGCCAAGACGTCCATTGTTTCCATTACCCCAGCAGAGGACGCGGCTGTCGTTTGCGCGGATGCCGCAGGAGTGTTCATCTGAAGCAGAAACACTAATGTATGCACTGGAATCGCTAGTCAACGTCGGACTGGATTGGTCCGTTGTGTTGCCAGTGCCAAGTTGACCGTTGTTATTTTGTCCCCAGCAGAGGACGCGGCTGTCACTTGCGCGGATGCCGCAGGAGTGATAGCCACCAGCACTCACACTACCACCCTTGAAAAGGGTTCCGCTCATGTTTACTCCGCCATTCTTGTACCATTTGAACTTGTAGGAAAGAGGGTCCCCGTCGCCGTCACTTGCATTGCAGTATCCAAAGAGGTTGTCAGCAGAATAGTTGTATACGGTGGTAGCATTCAGGGTTACTGATGAAACAATCGGTGCACTGTTACCTCCCGAAGAAAAGAACTGACCGACTGTGGTGTCATACGATGACGATGAGGCGTTCCCCGCGACCGGGAGCACGTAATGGAGGGACATGTAACCAGAACTCGATGAGTTTGAACCACCGGACGTGACAATACCGGTGACATTGTAGCTGGAACTTCCCATGGATTCGCTCATGACGCTGATCGGCACGAACAGTATCGTGAGGATGAACAGAATCAGTACCGGTTTCTTGAACATACATTGATATTTTGGGGCGCATATTTTTTATGCATTAACTAACCGTTAACAGTTCCTTTATTCCCCTTTCAAGTGTGTATTCTGCCCTGAAACCGAGGTATTTACTGGCTTTCCTGCAGTCGGCGTGTGTCTGATAAACGTAGTTTTGTATGGGATTCTTCACGTAGAGGGGCTTTATGTTTTTTCCAGTGGCGCTGCATATACTTTCAACCGCATCATTCATACTCACGGGTCTTCCGGTTCCCACGTTGAATATGCCGTACTTCTCGCCACACTCCATGGCAAGCATGCAGGCCTTCACCACGTCATTGACGATTATGAAGTCCCTGGTCTGGGTACCATCGCCGTAAAGTATCGGTCTCTTGTCATCAAGGACTGACAGAAGGAATTGCGAGATTACATTCGCATACTCTCCCTTGACCCTCTCATTTGGGCCGTAGACACTGAAGAGCCTCAACCCTATGCAACGAAGGCCATATTCGTCAGAATACTGCCTGGCAAGCTTTTCAATCTCAAGCCTTGATCGCGTATAGCCATCAAAAGGCTTGACCAGCATATCTTCCCTCTGAGGCACAGGCATGCCGCTATATATCGAAGATGTGGAAGCAAAAATGACCTTCGAGTCGCTTGTCCTTGCATATTCGAGGAGGCTTTGGAATTCATTGACGGTTTTAGCTTCAAGTGACGGGTCTTTGTCGTACATCGGTGATGATGAGGGCATGCCGAAATGGAATATAGTGTCTATGAACGGTAGCGGAAGATCATCCAGGCTGCCGGAAGTCGTGTCAAAAATCTTCACGTCGAGTCCCTTGAGATTCTGCCTGTCACCTGTATGGAAATTGTCTATCACGTAGACCTTGTGGCCTGAAGATACCAGTTCACGGACTACGTTTGACCCTATGAAGCCCGCACCACCCGTGACAACGATCCTCATTTTACCACACGTCATAATTATAAAATACGGGTATTAAAACAATAAAATGGACATAAAGAGGACCATGGAACTTGGCTTGGCGCTGGCGAGAGCGGATTTCAAAAACAGTAACGAAAACAGCTATCTCGGTATACTCTGGTACCCACTCAATCCGCTCCTGATGTTCGGTTTGTTGCTGGCAGTGTTCTCGACAAGGCTTGGAAACAACATCCCTAATTATCCGCTTTACCTGCTGATCGGCATAATAATGTTCAATTTTTTCCGCAAGACTACCGTAGGATCATCATCAAGCATAATCAGGAATGCCGTACTCCTGAAGTCCGTGAAATTCCCAAGGGAATCTCTGGTACTGTCCGTAGTGCTGAAGTCCCTCTTTTCGCACATTTTCGAAGTAGTAATACTGTTTGCATTCCTCGTATTTTTCCAAAACTCGCTGATAGGGATGATTTTTTATCCAATACTACTAATGTTCCTGTTCATCTTCGTTCTCGGCTTCTCCATGTTCATTTCGGCAGTGTCGGTGTATTTTGCCGATATTGAAAACATATGGTCGTTTGCCACATCACTCATCTGGCTGGGAACTCCGATATTCTATTCGATAGGCGGGCAGGCTAGGCTTCTCTTTGTAAACATGTTCAATCCTATGTATTATTTCATCACAGCAGCAAGGGACATTGTCATATATTCCAGTATGCCGGAAATGTGGATGATTGCCGGCATTGTTCTATACAGTTTCGTTTCCCTGTTCGTGGGATTGGCTGCTTTCGGAAGGCTTAAACATAGATTTGCGGAGCTGGTATGATAATGGAAAGGATAGTTGTCGACAAGGTATCGAAGAAGTTCAGGATAGGGTGCAGGAGGAGAAAGGATACTGTGGCAAGGATGATTTCCATATTCTCAGGAAAAGAGCCTAAGAAGATCATATGGGTCTTGAAGGATGTTTCATTTTCTGTCAGGGCCGGGGAAGTAGTCGGGCTGATAGGCGAGAATGGATCCGGAAAAAGTACTCTTCTGAGAACGATCTCAGGGATTTACAATGCAGACGGGGGTCGTGTAAGGACAAAAGGTAAGATACTCTTTATATGGAGTCGCCTGACTTCACTTGGAAGGAGACTCACCATGAAAGATTTCATATACCTGCAATGTTCTCTCTTCGGCCTAAGCAGGAAATCTGCAAAGAAAAGGTTCGATTCAATAGTCGATTTTTCTGAACTTGGGGAGTTTGTCGATACGAAGCTGTACCAGTTCTCCGAAGGCATGAAACAGAAGATCTCATTTTCCATAGCTGTCCACTGCGATCCGCTCATACTGCTCATGGACGAAGTTTTTGAAGTCGGTGATGAGAAATTCAGGGCCAAGAGCAGGAAGAAAATAAGGGAACTTGTCAGCAAAGGGGCGAGTGTCATAGTCGTTAGCCATAACCTTTCACTTATCAGAAAGTATTGTGACAGGGTATTGTGGCTGGATGATGGGCGCATTGCAGGTGAAGGAGAATGCGGAAAAGTCCTGAAATCTTATGTCGTGGCAGAAACGTCAAAGCGAAAAAAGTGACGTAAAGCGTTTCTGAGATGGTGCATTGTTACACGCGCACTTATCTCAATCCGGTCTTTTTTCATTTTACCTGACAGTCCCATGATCATCTCCTTTCTCACAAGAAGCGTGTCCGCATTTGTCCGTGAAATGGACATGCCGGACCAGTCGTTGAAATGCAGGTACATGACATCTTCTCCGGTCCCTTCGTGTCTGAGGTTTCCGTCAGTCCATATACAGGGACCATGAAGGCAGGACTCCAGTCCATATCCGCGGCCGCTCTCCCACTTTGCGACGTTCTTGAAGTCGTAGTCCTTCCTCTCCTCGCTTGTCATCTCATTCACCTTGCTTGAGAAGTACCTGTTGTCAAAGGCGCCCGCATGTATGTTCTCGTGGTACCACCTTAAGGGATTACCTGTGCCCTCCCTCATCAGTATTTCGGTCAGTCCAAGTTCGTCGAATCCTGCGTACCCATCACTTTGGAGTATCTCTCTGTAATACCTGTTCATCCTGTAGAGGTTGTTGAATCTTGAACTGTTTCTTATCAGTGTAAAATGGCCCGTGCAATAGTACTTGCATGTGCTTATTACGTCATGTTTTCGGAGGACTTCGTCCGTGACGAACCTTCTTATGTTCCCATAAATCATGTCCAGGTCCGTGAATCCCCAGAAGTCATATTCTGAAGCGTCTTCTGAAAAGAGCGTACCGTAAAGGGGCTTGTAATCGCAGATCTTGTAAGGGTCCTTTATTGTCGGCTTTATGCCAATCTTTTTCCTTATCAGGGCTTCCAGTCCGCTTCTAGTGATGTTCCTTACACTGACATTTGGAGGCGTTTTTGGTATCCTCTCCCAGTCGGTCATGATGAGCCAGTCGACATCCGGATTCTTCCCGCAGCTCCTGAGATAGACATCCATCCATTCCGGTGGCTTTCCCAGGTATACGCAGATGAGAAGTATCGAAGGCCTTTTTGTTTTATGCATATGGACCGCTCCTCCATTTCACGCCGCGCTCTGAAGACTGCTTCAGAGACCTGGAAAAATTCACTTTTCTCACCATTCCAAGCAATATACCGGCACGCCAGGCCGTACCTGTAACCAGCTCGAAGACGAAGTCTGAGAATCCCTGCCTGAAAAGGACAGCAATGACCCATGGGAAAAAGGATAGGAAATTGAGGGGCCTTAGTGCCTTGAGGTTTTCTTCACTGTCCACTTCTCCTGAATCCTTGTGCATCTCCCTGGCCATGAAAACCCAGTATCCGCGGTCGACCCTGCTTGCAAACAGGCTGGAAAGTGAACTCTTGTGGAAATGCCGGACTTTTGTGTCACTAAGGAGGAAAATTCTTACACCCTTCTGCTTCAGCCGGATCTTGAGTTCGAAGTCTTCCATGTTCTTCATGTTCTCGTTGAACAAACCGGCATCATTCAGGACGTCCCTTTTCACAGCGAAGTTCTTCGTGTCAAGGTTGTCAGTGTATTTACCGCCTGAACTCATTGACAGGAAGCGCTGGTTGAAGCGCTGCTGCATTCTGGTCCAGTAATTCCCGGTAACATCTGACTCGTTTCCCTGCACCGCAACTTCATTTTCTTCCAGGATGGGACGTGTAAGCTCAGAAAGCCAGTTACTGGGAACGATACAGTCAGAGTCCGTCATCGCGATGATCTCTCCCCGTGCATTCATTATTCCCCTGTTTCTGGCAGCTCCCCTGGATACAAATTTCTCAAAAACCATCTTCAAGTTGTCAGCACTGAGACCGCGGACTATTTCCGCCGTGCGGTCAGTCGAGTTGTTGTCAACGACTATTACCTCGTAATTTTCATAATCCTGGTCGAGGACGGACTCAAGACACTGACCCAGCGTTTTTTCCCCGTTGTGAACGGGTATCAGTACGGAAACTTTAGGACACGCCGACTGCTCTTCCTGTCTGGCCATCTTTAATCTCTCCTGTGGAAGATATAAATCTGGTTAGATTCGAATTTTCGTCATAATTCCGGGTATAAAGTTTAAGCAGGTGCCGAAGTCACGATCATTTTATCCCCAGTCTTCCTGCAACTTCTGCGATGCATGCATCCGGGCCGCTCTTTTCGCTGTCCACGACTATGGCATCTTCCGGCTCTTCGAAAGGAGCGTCGATACCAGTAAATCCATTTATGGTACCGGCACGTGCCTTGGCATACATTCCCTTACTGTCCCTGCGTTCACACTCCTGCAGGCTGCACGTGACAAAAACCATTTTCAGTTCATCTATTATGCCTGAGACCATTCTTCTCATGTCGTTTGTTGGTGACACAAAGGAGGCAAGGACCATTATACCGTTCTCGTTGAGTATCTGCGACATGTGCGCCGCTCTCCTGAGGTTCTCCTTTCTGTCCTCGTCGGAAAACCCCAGGTCAGAGTTCAGCCCTTTTCGCACAACGTCTCCGTCGAGATGGACGACTTTCTTTCCGGATCTTTCGAGTATATCCTTAAGCCCGGCTGCTATGGTAGTCTTTCCCGAACATGGAAGTCCTGTAAACCATATCGTATAACTCATAGATAGTCACCTTTTCCGTTTTCATTTAATTGTCTTCATTGATGATTATAAACCAGACTGCCAGTTGTCTGTCACCCGCACATCTCCCTTTTGATTTTCCTCACGAAAGTCTGCGTATCGAATGCCCTTGCCCTCTTTGCACACTCCTTCCTGTACGCAACCGGGTTCTCACCGACCTCCTCTACAGCTGCGGCGAGCTTCCCGGCATCTATGCCGTCGATGAGCCTTCCAGTGACATCGTCAATTACGGTCTCCTTGTACCCGCCCTCATTCGCGGCGATGACTGGTTTACCCGATGCCATGGCTTCCACGGGAGTCATGCCAAAATCCTCGTCTCCTGCGGTGGCAACCAGACCCCTGCAATCGGCATAGAGCTGCGTGAGCTTGTTGGAATCCACCCAGCTGAGTATCTCAACATTGCCGGGCTTTATGGATTCCAGATATCTCCCATACTCAAGGAAATGTTTTGACTGTTCATAAGATCCGACAATTATAAGCTTCTCATCGGGCATCCTGCTGAAAGCCTGCATCTGGAGCTCTATCCTCTTGTGAGAGATCAGGCGGTTAACCGAAAGCCAGAAATCGCCGCTTTTCCTGAAACGGAAGCTGGAAGTGTCGACCGGAGGGTGGATCACCTCGGCCTCCCTGCCGAGATATTTCATGGTCCTCTTCTTCGTGTTGAGGGAATTGCACGCGATCTTCATAACATGCTTGGCGTATTTCCTGTTCAGCCTCCTGTTATACCGTACCCACAGGTCAAACATCCTCCTGAAGTACCATGGGACCATGTTCTTCCGCGTGTATTCGTAGAGGTCCCATATCTCCCTTATGGGAGAATGGACGTACCAAAGGTTGGGCTTGTTGTTGACGGCACCGGACATGGCCCAGTCCCCGGCTATGACATGGAAGTCGTATTCGTCACACAGATTAAGCTTTCTGAACTTCCTAAGCGCCATCTGCTGCCTGAAAGGCGCGCTCGCCGGAACGCTTCCCACGGATTTCAGGTTATCACAACGAAATCCCATCTTCTCTATCTTTTTCCTGTCGATGCTGGTCGTGTATATGTCCGCATCGAGTTCCCTTGCGAGTATGAGGCTTACCTTCTCAGCACCTCCGATGTTGTCCATGAAGTTGTGGAAGACTGCTATCTTCATCATGCCACCTTGCGTGTACGCTCCCGCTTAAGGTTCTCTGGAAGCTGCTGAAACGTATAGCCATTGTAATCACATTCGCTGCATGGAGAGTATTCCGAACGCTTCCCTGCGCGCAGGTCTGAACGGAATCTCCTGAACTTGTCACTGTTCCATATTTCGATTATGCCTTTTTCACTGACGTTTCCCATGGACTGCTTCTCGAAAAAGTCGTTGCAGCAGGGAAGCACGTTGCCGTTCACTGTTATGATCATGTTGATGCATGGAAGCATGCAGGGGGTCTTGGAACTGTCGGCGTTATCGGCGTTATTCTTGACCGAAGCTACCGATCCTCCCCTGTTGATCAGGCAGTCGTCCCTGAGGTACTTTATTTCTATCATTTTGCGCTCATCCGCTTTCAGCGCAGACATGGTCTTCTTCATGACACCGTTCAGGGCACCGTCGTGCTGGGTGACGATGAAATGCGAAACCCCGCGACTGGCAAGGTCCCTGAATTTCTTGACATCCAGGAAATCACCATTCGTGAAGATGAAACTTCTCGACCCAGGACATTTACCAGAAGCGTATTCGACGAATTCCCCCAGCCTGGGATCCAAAAGCGGCTCGCCGTAGAAGTGATAGCTTATCATGCCGCGGTATTTGATTCGCGACATCTCGTCGATACATTTCCTGAACAGTTTCATGTCCATCAAACCCTTGTGTTTCCTCTCGTGAGTGCTATTGGGACAGTAGCCGCATTTCCTGTTGCATTCGGAGTTGATCTCAAACTCCACCCGCGAGAACATTGGTATGGTTTCTTCCCAGTTGATGAAGCGTCCTGAGATAGAGGAAACCATCCTGAACAATGGATATAACCTGCGGTCAGTCTGCTGCCTCATGATGATCCATGAAAATATCTTCTCTCTGGAAATTCCCATTCTGCCTGATATCGATGCTGCTTTCATTTTCCCACCGAAGATACCATGAGGCGAAGGTGTCTCCAGCCGTCGCGGAAACTCCTCATCTTGGACTCACCTTTTCTGAGACGGTAGGAAGCGGGAACCTCCGCGATTCTGAGCCCGTGCCTTTTGGCCTTTATTATCATCTCTGATGCAAACTCCATTCCCCGGGATTCCAGTGAAAGCTTTTTTGCAGCGTCTCTTGTTATGACCCTGAAACCGGAATGGGAATCAGTGATCTTCATCCCGAAAAGTACTCGGAAGAGAAGGTTGAATAGTGGGTTCCCGACATATCTGTGAAGCCATGGCATGGCACCGTCCTCCATGGCGCCCATAAATCTTGATCCCAAGACGAAATCGTAACCTTCATCGAGCTTGTTAATGAGAGCTGGGACCTCCCCCAGATTGTAGGTGCTGTCAGAGTCAGCCATCACGATGACATCACCAGTTGCGGCCTCGATGCCTTCAAGGTAGGCGTTTCCGTAGCCCTTTTCGTGGGTGACGACCTTTGCTCCAAGGCTCCTTGCTATTGACGGTGAAGCGTCCGTGCTCGAATCTGAGACTATTATCTCGTACCTTCTTTTCCCGAGTACTTTCTTCACGTCATTTATGCAGCTTCCTATGCTTTTTTCCTCGTTTCTGCACGGGAGTATCACGGATAACTTCATTGATTCACCTCGTAAACGTAAGCCCCTTCATGGTCTGCATAAACCTCAGTAAGGAAGTCGCAATAAACAGGCTTCATGTAAAACACGATCGTGGGTTGCACTTTGCCCATTATCTCTCTTTTGAGAGCGCAGTCACTATCGAAGAAGTCGTGTACAAGTTTAGGTTTCCCGTGGCCAAGATTTCCTGGCTGCAAGGCAACCACATGATTCCTGCTTATCGGATAGACTGCAAGTGCCATGAAATTGTCTGCCAACACGTTGTTGCCCTGGCCGTATTCTTCGGCAATGAAAAGCATTGCTTTGTACTGAGGGTCTTCTATGATATGGTAAATGCTGTAATGAAATTCCTCTTCATATGAATTGTTCACGTAATTGAAAACCATGAGGAAGTTGGACAAAACCAGCGCAAGCATTAATGCAGAAAGGACGTAATGGTTACTCAGTTTGATGTGATTTTCCATAAAATTTCTGACAGCAAGAACAGCGTAAATAAGACCAACCGAAGCCAGCGGAACTATACCGAGCAGTAAATAATATACGCTCCTTACGAACGGGTAAAGGACGCCATGGCCAGTCAGCACGTAAGACATCGTGAAGACAAGAAACATCGCTGGCCAGCATACCAGAACGGGCGGCATCTTCTTTTTCAGTGCCACGACCATGCCAAGGAAAGCTGCCAAGAAAGGAAGTGGTCCGTAAAAAAGCGGCAGGTGGGAAGAATGGATTGCAGGCGTCCACGCAGTACTGAATATCACATAGTCCGAAAGCAGTACCACCGCTATGGCTGAAAACGCCAGGGCTGCCGCACAAATCTGGAACATGTTTTCCCTGAAAATCTTCTTTTTGTATATTTCCAGCTTTACGGCCACGTGAAACACAGACAGTATAAACGCGGTCAGGGCCGCAAGTGGATAGACCATTGCGATGCATGCGAAAAATAATATAAGGAGTGCCAGGGTCTTTCCCCTCATGTCTTCAGAAAACCTGTCGAGTAAGATCATAAATCCCAGTAAAAGCGAGACCGAGAAAGTAAGAGGTGTGGCAAACCAGTTGCCGGTCATGTAGACGTTGCTTGGAAGGGCAAGGAAGAATAGCACGGACACTATACCGGCATTGGTGCTCCCTGTAAATCTTCTCGTGAAAAGAAACAGCATCAGTGAATTGATTGCAAAGAATGCTGCGGGAAAGTACTGGTAAGATATCACTGGGTCTGTTCCAAGAAGCATAAACGCTGCGGCAAGGAAGAGATGGTACCCATATTCCATGTCCATGTGAAAAGGAAGTTTAAAAGAATACGGGTTCACAAACCCCTTCCCATTTTCCATGATGTAAATCGACTGGGCTATGTGGTACCATTCATCACCGTGTATGGGATACGGATAATGAGCATTCTGGACGTAACGGTAGTTCATGCTGCCCTGGACTATTCTAAGTCTTCCCGTGTATTCAGAGTGTATCCCGTATATCTGCACGGAGGAAAATATTATCACTGCTGCCAGAACCAATACCTCTGCCAGACGTTTCTTGTCATCATTGATTTTCATGGACAGAGTCACCCCGTGTAACCCTGTATTATATTCCCGTTGAGCTGCGCGTTGCCCTCGTCATCGAACCAGACGACGACCGTGTCAGAAGGATCGTGCACCTCAAGGTTGTAGCCAGCCATGCCGGAAACATCGTTTTCCGTGAGCGTTCCAAGAAGGTAAAGATCACCGCTGCTTGATATGTATGCGACCGTGCTTCCGGCAGAGTTCTGTATTATCAGCGACCCCTGCGGCGGACTGAGCGAGCCCTGACTCTCGTAAAGACTGCCGTCTATGAACATGTCGCCGTCTTCGTCTACCACTGCCACCGGCGAACCGCCGGAATTGTGTATCTCCCATACGTATCCATAAGGTGCCACGTCAGTGCAGTCGTTTGTGCTGTTGCAGTGGTAGCCGCTTCCCGTGTCGCACTGCGCACTTGTCTCACAGTCATACCACGTGCCGCTGCTGCACCAGTCATTGTCTCCGTCATTGTCAAGGTCCTTGTCAGTGTCCCCGCTGCTTGCGTAGCAGTTGCCGCCTTCGACGTCGTGGCAGTCCGACATGACGCCGTCCCAGTCGCTGTCAAGTGGGCAGCCATCAGATGGTATGCAGACGTCCCATCCGTCACCCGGAGTGGAACATATAGCGCCGCTTGTGGTGTCGCACGCGCCGGAGGCGTTCGTGGTGCCATACTCAGTCTCCTGCATGCAGTTTCCTGAGACGCACGCGGTCTCACCGTCGCAGTCAGTCCATCCGTTGTTTATCTCATAAACGCAGTCGTTGCTGGTGCATGCTTCCGTGCACATGCTGCCGTCATAGCACACATTGTCTGCACCATAACTGCTAGTGTCTCCCTCAGGATTCTCGCCAGTCGGGTCACAGTCGCCAGTATCAAAACAGTCCCTCCATGTGCCGGCGTCGCAGTAGTCGTCGTCACCGCTGTCATCTGCATCCGTGGTGTGGGAACCGCTCGCAGCGCAGCTCAGGCTGCTTCCAAACGTCACGCAGTCCGTTGCCAAGTTACAGCATGCATCGTCATGCGTATCAGCAGACGTATCGCACGTCTGTCCGCCGCTGTCAGGAAGGGTACTATCAACAGTGCACGTGCCGTATATTTCATCCGCATCATCACCGCAGCACTCAAGAACGCCACCGGACCGATCAGTGGAATTGTATTCACCGTGGTCCGAACCCTCACCTGAAGCTGCAGCGTTCCACGAAGCATTGGCGGTGTAAGTTGGACTTCTCGGGCTTATACTTCCCCTTCCCGGACCGCAGGAGCCGCACCAGTAGTCCATGTAGTCGGTCCTGTCACAATCAAGCCATCTGCCATTACCAACACTGTTGTAGCAGTATGCCATATCATCATTCGCACCGGGGTTCAGACCGGTGAACTCTGTGTCGACACCAGGCGAAGTGCTGCCTGTATAACATGTACCGCCTGCATTACATCTGTCACTTTCATTGCAGCAGTGAATCTCATTGTTGTCCCATACCATGTCATAGTCACCAGTAGTGTAAGACTGTTCATCAATCGCATATTCGCTGCTGTCGTCTCCGCAGCACTCCGTCTCGCTACCCGTTGAATACCCACCAAATCCTTCCGCTTCGCCGCCTGTTCTCCATGAATCCCCAACACCTGAACAGGCTGTCGAGCTCGCATCGGCGGCAACCCACGTGTTCGCAGCGCCTATGACGCCGTCGCCGTCGCAATATTCGCTGTCTGCGCCATCACCTCCACCGACGTCAGTTGCGGTGTCGTCATCATAGCAGCCGTACTGCTGCGTAGTGTCTCCCTGAAGCGAATCGTACACGCAGTCGTTGCTCTCGTCGCAGCAGCCGTAATCTCCGGAACCGCTGGAATCGCCAAGCTCGTCTATGTAGTAACCGAATGAAATGTTACTGAAACCCGTATCTTGTTCCCGCACTTCCCACTGCATTATGTTTCCAGCGACATCGGGATGGTCGATTATATAGTTGAAGCGCCACGTGTCGCCGCCCGTATACGGAGAATGTGTCCAGTTTGTGTCGTCGTCCTTGTTGTAGTTGACCATGAGCGTATTGGCATTGCTGTCGTCATCGAACACCGAGTACCTCACACACTCGGCACTGGCCGGGATGTCGTATCCCCTGTCACCGCATTCGTCTACCCATCCCCAGACCGTGCTGGCAGCATAGCCGTTGTTGTCCATGTCTCCTATGGAGATAGTGTCGTCAGACTCTCTGCAAGTCCAGTTGAAGCTGCATGGAGAATTGCTGGTGAGGTCATCACCAACGCATATGGAACTCGAGTTACAATCGCTGTCAGCATCGCAGCAGCCGCCGGTGCCGTCCCTGCAATTTGGGTGGTCCAGGCAGTCGTTTATGGTACACACTGTGCACACGTAACCCGCACTACAGTACTGTCCTGAAGGACAGTCTGTATCGGCACAGCAGTCCGAGGAAGCGGAGCCTACGCATGCACTTGAACATATTATGCCGTCCTGAACGAATCTCGGTGTTGTCGGCGTTGGCGTGACGTCAGTGTCGCACGTGTCCATATTGGAACATGATGACAGTGTGGTATGATAGCTGGAGCCGTCGTAGCAGACGTCGGCATCATTCTCGACACAGGCGGTGTCTGCGCAGAGCCCGCTCATCGTCGTGGTACCGCCCGTGGTACACTTCACGCCTGAACTGTCACAATTGCATGCCTCGTCGTCGTCCTGATTCGAAACGTACGTGGTCCCGCCTGCGGTAAGGTCTGGATCACGGGCAGTGGCGGTCCCGCAATAAGTGCCATCAATGCACCACCTGTTGCTGTATCCCGGACAGGGTGCATTCTCCCCTATCTGAGACTCGTCGCAGCAGCAGCCCACACCATTGGCACCGCTGCTGAAGTCCTCTCCGCTGCCGTCGCCGTCGCCGCAGCATTTTGTGTAGGTGCCCGAACTGGAACCAAGCCACACACCAGAAGGTGTAGCCTCGCACGCTGTCTGGTCAGCATCTGCGGCAACCCAAGTACCGCTGTTGCAGTACTCGTAGTCCGTACCGTCTCCACCACCAGTGTCATGATTTCCCGTACCAGTGTTGTAGCAGCCCTGGGTACCTGTAGTGGAACTGCCCACATTGTCTCCCATGGCATAATCATCCACACAGTCCGTACTCGCATCACAGCACGAAGTAGAACCTGTTCCATCAGTCTCTCCTGCCTCGGACACTGTCCACCCGAACAGCACCTCGTCAACATACCATACTCGTTGGTGGTCGTCGAATTCTATGTAATTAGTTCCCGTGCTCACGCTACCCGAAAGGTCGTTATAAACATATGCGTCCCATAAGTTGTCACCCGTCGCAGTAGTCCATGAGTGGAAAGCCTGGTTCACACGAATCTCGGTATCTGTGGTCTCGGCCTCTGTATCATAAAGGCTGTACATTACGCATGCATCTGCTGTGGCGGAAAATGATGTAGTAAAGCAAATGTCGCCAAATGTACCACTTGATCTTTGTGTATTGTCCCACGTTCCCCTGCTGAGTGATATACACGATTCACACGCGTAAATGTTGGCGGAGTCTGCCGACTCGTCGCAGACCTCGGATGATAAACAATCTGTGTCGTCGCAGCAGTCGGATGAGGCCGCACCTACGCATGAACTCGAGCAACATATTCCGTCCTGGGCATAGTCGCCGCCAGTGACGGAACTGTCGCAAGCGTTAAGATCTGCCTGGCACGTTGCATAGTAAGTCCCTCCACTGTAAGCAACAAGACCCGAAGTGTCACAGTTGTTGGTAGCACCGGAAGCGCACGTGCCGTCCTGAGCGAAGTTTCCTCCAACCGCACTGTCGCAGGAATCGCCGCTGTTTGTCGTACAGGAAGTGTAAGACGGGTCTGTGCTGAAAGGTACGCTGTCGCAGGAAGTTCCGCAGTCGACCCTCAGCACACCAGCCTCGTCACATCCATATGCTCCGCCGGCTGCCCCTGGCGTGTCATCATAGCATGTACCGGATGTAGTGTAAGAGGTTCCCGTGGTGCTGCAACCATAACCTGCATACTGGTCACAGGAACTCCTGCAGTAGCCGTTCACGCAAACATCTGAATAACAGTCGTCACCGTCAGTGCATGTCTGTCCGTCATTGTAAAGGCATGTACCACCAGCTGCACCAGCGCCAGTGCAATTAAGGTTAGCTGCACAGTCACCACCGCCTGATCCACCAAGTCCCCCAATACCGCGAGGCTGACAACATGTCTGGCCGTATGTCCTCAGTGTTATGCACCTCCCATACTGGTAAGGGTATCCTACAGGTCTTGTTTCTATATGAGTAAGACCGCTATCACAGTTTGCCTGACAATCGGAATCCCTGTTGTCACCACTACCAACACTTGTGCACGTACCGAAACTGGCAGTATACGCTGTCAGTGGCATGCTGGAAGAGCATCCGTCATTTACTGGACCCCACATCTGCTGGTTGTAATCAGTGTACGAGTCGCTGTTGGCTGAACAGTCATCACCGCAGGTACTGGACGCGCACTGATTTGCACCAATCGAACTGAGACATGTGCCCTCATTGCAGACGCCGCTGCAGCATGAAGTTCCAGTAGTGCAGGCATTGCCGTCAGGGTAGCTGCAAGTGCCGGACGTTGAACCGCTCGATCCATCACATTGCGTGCTCTTACCTGAACAACAAACAAGTGAGCCACTGCACTGACCGTCGTGGGAGCAGGATTCCCCAAGTGAAAGGCTACTATCCAGAACGCAGGAACCTGAAAGGCAGTAACCTTCACGTACGAATATGGCATTGCCTGTACTCATCACGTTGCTGTCGCAGCCATGGCCTGCTGTCGCGCATGTGGAATAATAAGCGCCTGCACCGTTCGTAGAGACGAGGTCGCTGTCACAGGTACTGGAAGCACACAATCCATCGGCAACGGCGTCAGAATCCGCTATGTTGTCGCATTTGTCCCCGGTGGTGCCGCCACCGCCACCGCAGCCGCAGAAAGTGTCGTCGCCGCTGAGTGTGTACTGAGTCCCCGTCGCGGTTGCGCTGTCGTCCCTCACGGTACCCGCCGGGCTCCCGCCCGTGCAGTAGGTCCCGTCGATGCACCACCTGTTGCTGTAGCCAGTGCAGATAAGGTTCTCTGTTGCCTGTTGCACACCATCGCAGCAGCATCCCTGGCCGTTAGTCCCCCAGTTGAAATCGTCACTAGCACCGTCGTCGCCGCAGCAGTCAGAATACGTTCCAGTTCCTGTGGATGACCACGTGCCGCCAACAATCGAACACACCGTCGAAGTCGAATCCGCCGCCCGCCAAGTGCCGCTGTCGCAGTACTCGAGGTCTGTACCGTGGCCGCCGCCCGTGTCGTGGGTTGAGGCTGTGTTGTAGCATCCTGATGCTGTGCTGTCCGGGTCGCCGCTCACGCGGTTTCCCTGGCTGGGTGCGTCGTCGACGCAGTCCGTGCTATCGTCGCAGCACCAGTAGCTATTTGAGGCGTCTGTCTCGCCATCCTCGTCCGTCCTCCATCCGAACTGCCACTCCCTTACGAAATCATTAGTCGATATTTCCATCATCACCTGCATCTTGCCGTTGGAAGCACCAAGGACATTCTTACCTACAGTGTTTCCGTAAGTTCCTGAACCAAAATTTATCCACACCCAATTGGAAGAGCATCCACTCGTGATGCTGTATCCCTGGTCCTGAGTCCCGAGGCTTCCTCTGGTGCCAGCGCCATTCCTGTAGTTAATAGCGCCGTCGCTTCCTGTGCACGGGTCATAATTCCACACAAAACACAAGTCAGTGTCCGTCGTCAGGTAATCAGTTTGTGCCGTCACAGGACCGTCATCAGCCCCGTAGGTGAATCCCCACCAATCGCTGTCCGAGTGGGGGCATGTATTCCCAGGTTGGTAAGTCTGCGTCCTGCCATATTTAGTGTTGTGACACATTGAATCAGTGTTGGACGCCTCTGTCCCCCTATCGAGGTATTTGGCAGGAGAGCATACGTACTGGCTTGCCAACTGGACGTTGCCTGCCTGGGTGTCAGAGTCGTCACTAGGGGAATTCGTCGCACTTTCGTCCACTGCCGAGTTAGTGAAGCAGAAGTCGTCACCGGAAAGTGTACAGTCGCTGTGGGCGTCGCAGCACCCCGCTGTCCCGTCTCGGCAGTTTGCATGCGAGGCGCAGTCCGATGCCGTGCAGACAGTGCACGCGTAGTTGTCGCAGTAATATCCGCTGGGACAGTCGGTGTCTGTGCAGCAGTTTGATGTGGGATAGGGGCTGCCGCTAACGCAGGAACCGGAACAGCAGATGCCATTGGGATTCCATTCCTGCCCGTTGTTCTGGGCATCGGTCATGCACGAACTCACTTCCGAGCACTGTGTGCAGTCGTTCCTGAGAACATGGGTAGGAGCACCGGATGAGTCCAAGCATATCTCGCCGGTATCGCATGTCGTCCCGTCTGAAACGCACAGCCCGTCGTAGTTTTCTCCGCCAGTCGTCGGGTTGGTATCGCACCTCGTTGAAGGAGCCGATCCTGTTGCTGTGTAGTCACTTGCGTCGTCGCAGCCGCAGTAGTCAGATGCGCCCTCGTCGTAGTCGTCCGTGCACACCGCACCGTTTGCGCACCTCGCGTCCTGCGTGAAGTCGTGGCCACCTGACCAGTCGCCGGACTGGTCAGCGAGGTCTCCGTTATCACAGTTCGCGCAAGAGTTCTCGTAATAAGTCACGCCCTGAACGTCGCGGCATGCGTGACCTGTGGTGGCACAGTCATAGGAGCCGCCGTCGTCGGAGCTGGAAACGCACATACCGTTCTGCGAGAACACTCCGCTGGACGTGTCAGTGTCGCATCGGAAGCCGTCTCCCGGGTGGTTACCACTTGCAGTGTTGCCGCAGACTATATAGAAATTGGCACTGGCAAAAGATATGTCCGTGTCATAGCAGTTGACGGTAGAAGTGTTGTAATCGACAGGGTCTGCCATCGAAGCGCACATCCCGTCCACGGAAAAGCCGTTTGATATGTCGCTGTCGCACGTGTACACCGAAAGCGGCGGGAAAGTGCTGTCCGGATAGTAGCAGTCCTGCCAGTAATCCGCCCCGTCATATGCGACCTCGTTTTCGTCACAGTCCCAGCCGCTTCCCGTATCCCTGGCACAGACGCCGCCAGCAGAAGAATCATAATCGTCGCCGCTACCGGCATCGCTGCACTTGTAGCCGTCATAGCTTGAGGCACAGTCTACGCAGTCGCCGTATGTGGAACCTCCCCTGTCAACGCAGTCTGTTGAACCGCAGTCGGCACCGTCATCACATTCCTCGCAGGTAACGGAATTGAAATACTCGCGAGATCCAGTGGTAAAGCATGAATGTCCAACGCATCCCCAGTAGGCATCACACCGGCAGACCTGCTCGCTGGACGTGGCTGTTCTGGTAGATGTACTAGACGTTCTCAGCCCGTCGCATCCCTGCATGAGCGCACAGTAGCCCCTCGCATATAGATCGCCAAGACTCATTGTACCTATCCAGTTATCCGGACTGTCGCCGTCCTGTGGATTGCTGTAAGTGCCGGGAGAGCACGATGTCGGCCTGCATCCATCGCTGCTTCCCGGGCCGTCTCCGCATTCAAGACCAGTATCGCAGTTAGCATTGCCAGATTCCGTGCAGCAAGGCGTTCCCTTGGTAGCGGAACCGTCGACAACGCACCTGGCTGGCCAGTAGCCGCCGAAGTTATTTCCCTCGTCGCACTTGTAGCCATCTCTGGAATATCCCCAAGTAGTGCCAGAACTTACATCGCTGTCACATGCGTCCCCTTCGGAACAGCTTGTCATGGTATTGTACCAGTTACCCGATCCGTCCGTGCAGACATCTGCCAGTTCGCAGGCGTTTTCGTCCACGCATATCCCTACAGTACTCCGGATTATCCCGGCCCAATTATCGTAATCTGCATTTGTCCGGCATGTCTTTCCCTCATAGGTCGAGCCAGAGCAAGTACTTGTACAGTAATTGCACGGTGTCTGGTCGCTACCGGATGACCCGACCGCGTAATTGGCTGTACAGCATGAACTTGGGACCCATACGCCCGCATCAGCGCTTCCGGCACCGTTCATCCCGTTACTGGCATCCGTGTCGCATGTATAACATTCTGAAGGGCTGCTGCTGTCCTCGGCCGGGCAATGATCATAAGGCCCGGTATCGGCGTAAGTCTCCCCTACCATGTCCTTGCCGCTCCCGTCGCAGCATAGGTTTATGCTTCCCCCGCTGTCGGTTTCCGTGCACATGCCATTGGCGGAGTAATCGCCTCCGGTAACACTCGAATCACAAGTACCGCCGGCCAAAACAGAAGCATGGCTGCACGCAGTGTAATAGGTTCCGCTATAGTATGCAACCTCGCCGCTCGTGTCGCAGCTGTTGCTGGCACCGGAAGCGCATGTGCCGGTCTGCCCGAAGTTACCTCCAACATCGTGGTCGCAGGCGTCACCGCTGTTAGTAGTGCATGAGGTGTAAGTTGCATTAGTACCGAGATTGCATGTGGTGCCGCAGTTCATTCTCAGTATTCCCGATGTGGCACAACCGTAAGCTCCTCCACCTGTAATGGGAGTGCTGTCGTAGCAGGTTCCCGCTGCACTTGAAGTACACTGCGTACTCGAACCGTAAACGGAGCAACAATAACCGGAAGCATACTCAACGTCTCTGGCAGCATCATGGTCGCAATCGCTCCTGCAAGAACCCCATACACATACTTCACCTGAGTCGCAATCATTTCCGTGCAGGCAGGGCTCGTCCAGAGTTGTTAACTCGAATATCCATGTCCCGTTGCTTCCGTTACCGACTGCACCTTCCGTGAGATTGTTCGTATAGTTTTCTGTAAGCGCATTGTATGCGTTGACCCTGGAAAACTGCCGTCCGGAATACAGGATTAAGTCCCCGGTGCGGACAAGGCGGTACTTGGTTTCATTGGTTGTCATGGTACTGTCATTCTCAACCAGAAGTGATGTTATGCCGGAAACCAACGCAGCGCTGATGCTTGTCCCACGCGCATCAGTATCACGGCCTTCGGAATCCATTACATAAACGTCACTACCGGGAGCGACTATGAGGGTGGCGTTGTTATAGCTGGACCTTGACCAGATCGTATCTGACTTCGTCGATGCCGTGACACGTATGGCCGAACTCGAACAGGCAGGACTCGATATGGCCGAAGAGAAGCCAGAGTTGCCTGCGGAAGCGACCACCACTATTCCGCTTGCGGAAATCTCGTTGACCCTCCCAGGAACCAAGCCATCATCGCAGTATCCTTCGTATGCGCCTTCTGACAGGCTGATGCTCACTATATCAACCCCGCTGTCCTCACACCAGTCGAGTGCGGCGATTATGTCTGATGAGTACGCATAACCTAGTCCGCCTATCACTTTGGCGACATATATCGTCGCATTAGGCGCCATACTTTTCATCACGTAAGTGACTATAGTGCCATGGCTGTGTGTATTACCATAGTCCTCATTGTCATCTACGAAGTTGTATCCGAAAACGTTGACGCCGTCCACAAGGCCAAGCACGGAAAGATTGATACCGTCATCAACGACGCATATACTCGTTCCCTGACCAGAATATCCGAGCGTGTGGGAGTCAGCAGTTCTTGTAATGATGAGACTTTCGTTGACGACAGTAATGAATGTCTTGTCGGGAACTATCTCTTCTGTGAAATCTGATGACAGTAGGTCTTCTAGATAGTCAAATGTTGGCTCCACGGAAACATATTCTTCCGTTGCCCTCTTGACGACGAGGGGCTCGTTTCCTACAACGTCAAGGAATGTGTCGCCGCTCTCGAAATTTCCTGCGGAAACATCAAACTTTTTACTGAAGATTTCACTGCTCGTTCTCTTCACGTTCGCATCTCTCGTCTTCATGTCTGGTTCGTCTATACTCACCAGGTCAGCCTGATTATTGGTCTTGACGATGACGCGTTTTGAACGGCCGTCAAGCATGCTCTTTATGAGACCGGGTTTGATTTTCTTTATGCTGAGACTGTCGACTGTAAATGTGTCGCTGCCAAAGTCCATGTCCATGACATAGCCATATTCGGTTGGTGTCACTGTCAGTTCTTTTATGGCACTGACCTCGCTCAAAAGGAAGTTTCCTGTGAGATCCATGTCCTCGAAAAGTCTTATGATCTGGTATTTTTCTGTCAGTTTAGTCGCTGTGATTTCCGATTCAGTTTCGTACTTAACTGAGACCAGTTCAAAGATTGCGTCGCCTTCGACGTAAACTGCAAGTATGGAATCCTCAAGCGGTGACATCAAGCACGTGGCGTCACATTCATCGTAAAAGGATGTTACAGAAGGTGTCATGACGATCTCTGTGACGGTCTCGTTTATTTCAGGCGCGGTGACGTTTTCCTCGGGAAGGGTGGCATTTTCTACAGGATGCTCTTCGGGTACTGTCACGTTCTCTTCAGTTTCGGGTTCGGTCAGATCAGTGGCATTTTCTTCGGTTTCCGTTACGTTCTCCAAGACATCTGTCACATTATCGGGAATTGTGACGTTTTCCTCAGGTATCGTGACATTTTCTATTGTTTCTGTTAAGTTTTCTTCGGAAAGTCTCATGTTCTCACTTTCGTTGTACTCAGGCACGGTAACGTTTTCCTCTGGAATGGTAACATTTTCTACAGGCTCCTCTTCGGGGACCGTCACGTTCTCTTCCGGGGCGGTCACGTTTTCTTCAGGCACCGTGACATTGACGTTTGGCTCTTCTGAAGCGGTCTCGTTTATTTCAGGTACGGTAACATTTTCTTCGGGGACGGTGACATTTTCTACAGCCCCGGAATCATCAGAGATGTCAGCAGAAACGTTGTCCTCTGGAATTTCCTCTGTTACTTCTTCGATGGTTTCTTCTGCTGTATGTTCTTCCACAGTCTCGTTCTGTGACTCTTCTTCGGCTGGTGCATCCTCAGCAGAGTCTTCGGCAGCGGTGGTGTTGCCAGTCACCATGCCGGTTATCGGTAACCCGTATTCAAATTCCTTCTCGGTGTCAATCTTAAGTACCGTGCGCTTCTTCTTGCCGCTCATGAGCACGACCTTGACCCTGCCGTCACCATAGACGTTCCCCGTGACTTTGAGTGAGGTTATTGCACCGTCGATCTTGAGTGGAACTTCATACGGGGAACCTGACGATGTGTAGTTTTTCATTATGTCCATCTCGCCGGAAATTACTGGCTGGAAAAGGGTAAGTCCTGTGAATTCAGAAGGAAGTGCGAGTATGGAAAGTGATAAAACCAGCACTATGCTCGCTCCAAGGAGACCGTAACCACCTATTGCCTTCCTGCCGACAGTCTTCATGTTAGTACCCTCTCAAGGAAAGATCACTCCACCACGACCAGCCTACTGTTCTATGGTTAAGGTCGCAACGGCTAATAGTTATCTGTTATTGGATGTATGATTTTTGAAAGTAAGTTTAAAAAAAGGATATCGATATGTGACATTCCTTTTCATTACGAATTACGCACAATAGGTATCGAATAAAGAACTAAATTTCGAGTATATGCCGATTAAAAATCATACGACCTTTCCGTCCACCTGGCAACGCAAAGCCCAGCGTCGCTGGGCTTCCCATACCATCTTAGTTCTTTTTGAGCAGCCGAATTTGTATTCAAGTCTATTTTTTCCTGGTTTGCAATACAGCACCTGGGCGCAGCTGCACCCATAGCTATCCTCTATGTCCCAGTTACTGCTGTCGTAGCGTCTGGGCAAGAGGCGCCGTTCTGCAAACCATGGATTACCTCCAGGCACGTCTTCCGAGCATTTGTCCACATCATCATTAACCCCATCACCGTCGCTGTCAGTCACAGGCGATTCGGCATATGGTATGTTTTCTTCCTGCCACACAAAGTATGGGTAGGTATATCCCTCCAGTATTGTCCAGACCGGGCCAAAGCTCCATCCGGCGTAATTGTACTGCGTCACCATCTTGGCTGTAGTCCTATTATAACCAGCAGTATCATTACCATCATATTCTATGGTTTCCATATTCCAGTAGTTATTAGTGTCATTGTCAGGTAATCCGCATGAGAAGCCGCAGCCTTGAATTTCCCCCTCTACGATACCTGCCGCATAACTGTTATATATATGACCGTCTTTCCCATCCTCCAATTTCACAGCAAAACCGCAGGTTTTTCCATTACCGAAAATGCGTGATATGGTATAAGAATTATTTACTATGAAATCTTTTCCTGATGACATAAAACCTCCCGCATCTCCCGATGAATTGGTCTGGTTTATGTCATTGTCAGCGTAGCACTCGTTGATCGTGGTGTATCTCATTCCGCCGCTTCCTACGAAGCCACCTGATGAACTTCCCGATTCTATGTCAGTGGTCGTCCAGCTGCGTTCTATTATGACATCATCATAGTAGTCACCGCTCCACTTGCCGGTTTTCCCGACAAAACCGCCGATTTTGCTTGTCTGAGCATCAGGGTTGCCATAGATAATGCCTCCTTCAGAATAAGAATCCTTTATGTTTCCATACAATATGTGTCCAATTAATCCACCACAGGAAGCTGAACCTGCTGTACAATCCAGGTAAGGATTCAATACACGGCTATCAGTTATTGTCGACGGGGCATTGTCTGCTTCTGTTACTCTTCCTATAAGTCCGCCGCATTCTGACCGGTTGCAGTGGATGATCGTATTTTCGACAGAGCAGTTCACAATATCAATTCCACCCTCGACAGATCCTATAAGACCGCCGGCTTTTCCCGCCGGTCCATTTATTGCGCTGTTTCTTACATGCACATTACTCACTTGCGCTTTATATGAAGACCCCCTATAGAAGGTTGACGCAGCAAATATTCCGATTTCTTTGTACCCGTTTGAGTTTATCGTCACGTTTTCCAATACAAGGTCGCTGATATATGTACCATGTGTGAGGTAAGGGTCCGATGTATCCACTGAAAGGATGAATCCGCAAGCTGATTGGCAGTCTATGGCAAGATTTGATATGGTAAAACCGTTTCCTGTAAGATTTCCGGAAAATGACGTGGGCCGAAACTCTGTGTATCCGGAACAGTCTATGTCAGCACCGATTATCGCGTTTTGTGTCGGCTTCAATTCGTCAAGAGAGTCGCATGTGCTTACGTTCTCGATTATGTTGATTTTTCTTGTCTCGGATGTTATGTTGTCATTTCCGGATTCGCAGTAAATGTTCCACATATGGGAACCTATTTGAATATCATAAGGGTATATCATCCCGCCTTCAGGAAAGTTTATGGGCCTGAACTCGTAAATCTCCCCGGGTTTGTCGTCAACATTTATAGTGCAGTTCGCCCCCTTGTAACCTCCGGTCAGATTGAACGCGAAATGCGGTGTGATATCTGTAGTATTACGATTCTCTCTGGAATGTTTCGATACCAGTTCTATTTCGAAAGGTGTCGGTGTGTAGTTCCAATAAAGCTCCTCTTCATAAAAAGTCGCATTGGAGAACTGATGAAAAGGGTAATATTGTATATCAACCCCTCCGGGCACTTCTATGTGTTTACCACACTCCATGTCTATGCCGCCCATCGTGGAGTTGTATAAGAGGTTTATGAAAACATAGTTCTCATGCATGTTATCATGCCAGCAGTATTCCGGGATCGTCAGATTGGTGACTTCGTCATTAACCTTTATGGAATAGACAGTGCCCACCCTGCTGGCAAATCCCATGGGTGAATATGAAGGCATCGCATAGTCACCATCTGAAAATGTAGAAAATGTATCGAAGTCGTTGTCAAAAGATTGGGGAAGTGGTCGGCTCGTGTATAGTATATTGAAATCAGGGTTCGGTTCATAGTAAGTTTCGGCAACTGCACAAGAAGTTAAAAAGGTAATAAGAAAAAGGCCGGTAATAAACGCTGAATAGATACACTTGTCCATGATTGGTTTTTGTTATGTTAATTTATAAAATGCTCACGCATCGCCCGGCATTGTCCCGCTACATGTATCCCAGTGCTCTGAGCTTTCGCATGGTGTCCTGCTTTTCCTTGTCCTGCGCCCTGCCGGAACGCTCTGGCTCGTCAGTGTTCTTCAGTTCCGTTATTATTTCATCTATTGTGGCTGCATCGGATTTCATCGGCAGTGTGCATCCCATACAACCGAGAGTCCTGTAACGCATACCATTCTTTGAGAAATAGAGTGGATTGGTGGGGATGTCATACTCCTTTATGTAATTCCACACGTCCACCTCGGTCCAGTGGAGTATTGGATGTACCCTGACATGCGAGCAGCGTTCACCAAAGTCTGTCTGGTAGAGTTCCCACATTTCAGCCTGCTGGAGCGATTCGAAAGGAGCGTCGCCGGCTTCGCCTTTTCTCTTCGGCCGGACTATGTGCCATTTGAGGTCGTCGTCCCGGGGAGAGAAATATCTCTCCAAGTTTCTCATGTAGTGCTCGTCGCGCCTTATTGACATTATGAGTGCGTCGAACTTGTGTTCGTCAACCACCTGCCTGAGAGTCTGGGTCTTGAGGACGTTGCAGCACTCCATGTGGCCTTTCTTTTCAGGCGAGACCCCTTCCCTGATCGCATCCTTGTTGCTTGCAACAATCATGTCAAGGTCGATCTCGCTTGAGATTCTGTCACGGAAATCGTATATCTCGGGGAACTTCTTCCCGGTGTCAAGGTGCACTACAGGGAACGGGACCTTTCCCATGAAAGTGTTCTTTATCAGATAAAGCATGCACGTAGAATCCTTGCCAGCGGACCACAACACTGCGGGCCTCTTGAATTCAGCCCTAGCCTGCCTGAGTATGTACTCGGTCTTCGATACCAGCTTATCCATTTCTTTCATGTAACCACAGGCTCTTTCCTTCCATGTCTTTGGGAATTTCCATTCCGGTCAGTTCCAGGACGGTCGGTGCTATCCCTGTTATCTCGGCGCCATCCCCGTTCATCCGGAAGTTTGCAAACGCCACGCCCGGAACGTGGGACCGGTCTATGAGATGGTCACCTCTCCACTTGGCCTCGTTGTCCTTGAAAATCCACGGCGTCGCTCCCCCGACAGCGCCCTGCCACGACATGCGGTACCCGTCGCTGAACCCCATTACTATGTCGGGTGCATCGCCTGCGAATTTCCCGGTGTATATTTTATCCGAAACGTATAAATTCGTTATAACGCTTTTGCCGTTTTCATCCTCTAATCCGGTAAGCTTGTTTATTATCTCATCAACCAACTTGTCCTTTTCTTCTGGCCTGACTATGCCATTTCCTTCCCTACCCTCTAGGTTTATATATATGCTCGAGAAACCAAGCGCGTAAGCCTTCGTCTTGCCCCAGTCAACGTACTTGAAAAGTTCCCCATTATCGTCTTCGGTGACGTTCTTTGTGAGCGTCATGTAACCGTTTTTAACCAGCCACATGTTGATGTTTACCGACCGGTTGAAAGTGCCGAATCCGTGGTCAGAGAATATGAGAAGTTTCGTGTCCTCATCGATCTTTCCAAGTATTTCGCCAAGCATCCTGTCTTTCTCGATGTAATATTCCTCCACTTCCTTCATGGAACCGCTGTTCCAGAATATGTGCTGCAGCCTGTCGCCGGAATCGAAGGCGAAGGCAAGCACGCCCGACTCGAACCTGGAAAACTCGTGCCAGAACATCTTCGTTCGCTCTTCCTCTATCTGATTCACCTGCTGCAGGAAGGTCTCTTCGCTTATCACGCCCTCTGTGACGGGCTTGGTCTCTTCAGGCATTCCAAGCGTGTGGTAAAGTCCTATCCTATCCGCAAGCTCTCCTGCATATCCCTTGGGATACGATATGTCAAACACCGGGTCTTTCGGATGTATCTGGACGGTCGTCATGTACATAGAGAACGGTTCTGCGCTGTTGACATAGACCTTGAATATGCCTTTCACCTTTCTTAGCATACCGACGCTGAATTCTGCCTCCATCCATTCGCTCCATCCGCCGACTTCCACATCATATCTCTTTTTGGAAATTTCAATGGATATTTTGTCTTCACCAATTTTAACAGTCATCGGTACCTGGACCTCACTGGACGATGAACCTGCCCTGGCGACAGGTCCGTAGACGGCTGTGGAAATCTTCCCGTTTTCGATTGTCACGTTGACTACATTTCCCGTCTCTACATTCTCGGTTCCCCCGGAACTTGATGTATAAAAAGAATAGCTGCTTAAGTACCCTTTCAGGTCTACGACACCCAGACCCGAAAGCATGTTTCCTTTGACCTTGTCTGGAGGGAAAGTGACTGGCCATCGTATGACGGTGGTCTGGATACCGTTGTCACTCGTTATCTTCCAGAAGGGTGTTCCTTTCATGGATGAGACATAGGATGGTCCCGTGATCCCGGACTTTAGCTGGGCCAGGTTGAGTTTTGGGAGGTACGTTTTTGCATCCCTCCCGACGAAATCATATATGCCATAGCCGCCCGGGTTAGTCCCGGTTGCGGCAGCGCTCCACGCGACAGGTGTTTCCGGTGGTATCGTGCTCAGAAGCCTCGCATATCCTCCTGCATCCTTAAGCTTTGAGAAGTTCGGGAGCTTTCCCTCATCCATCATCTTCTCCATTAGTTCTGCGTCGAGTGCGTCTATCCCAAGCACCAGAACCTTCGAGTCCCCCGAAACCATGTAAAAATCTCCTGAAGTCAAGACGAAGGCCGCAAAAAAGACGGCCATGATAACAATGAGTAGTGGTAATTTATAACTGGTCTTTTTCTTCATTGTGAAAAGTCTTCTGAAGCCTGACAGGAGACGCTTCAGCGGGCGTATGAAATAAGCGATGAAGAATGCAGAAACCACTGAAAGGACTGCCGCAATGAGAGCCGAGAGTGAAGTGAAGACCGCACCAGATGTCCCGGGATCTATGTACCTTACTGGAATGTCCATATCGCTCATGAATAACTTTCAGAAAATGCACTAAAAAGTGTTCGGTCAAGCTATTGACCAAGCTTTATTATCACGTTCCCGCCGCTGCTGTGTATAGTCAGGTTGCTTCCGCCGGTGGTATTGATGACAGCGGTGGAATATGAATCATCGTGTGGATCGAAAGTTATCCCATAGGTGCTGTTTGAAACTTCAAGTTTCTGGGACGGGTTCAGGGTCCCTATGCCGACGTTGCCTGGGATGTAAAGACCCAGATCGTACTCATACACGCTCTTACCTGTATTTCCCATTAGATACATCCTGACACCGTCGGGTTTGAAGGACAGTGAAGTCGGATATTGGTCCTCGGCTCCCACGTTGAAAAAGATTTGATTATAGTATGCGGACGAGACGTTCCATGGCACGGAAAGGTCGTATTCGTGTATGTTGTCATCGTCATTGTCAAGAACGTACATCTTGGTGCCGTCGGGTTTGAAGGACAGGCCATTCGGGTTTGCAACATCGGGTGCCACGCTGAATAATTGATTGTGGGAAGCGGAAGAGACGTTCCATGGAGTGGACAGGTCGTATTCGTTAACTTCATCTTCACTGTATGACAGGACATACATCTTGGAGCCGTCGGGTTTGAAGGACAGGCCAGCCGGTCCATTGCCGTCACCAATCACATCGAAAGCCTGTATAAAGGAGGCGGAGGAGGCGTTCCATGGAGTGGACAGGTCGTATTCGTTCACATCGCCGCTACTGATGCCAACGACGTACATCTTGGTGCCGTCGGGTTTGAAGGACATGGCCCTCGGGGTCGTTTCCTGGCCAGCCACACTGAACAGCTGAACGTATGATGCGGAGGAGACGTTCCATGGAGTGGACAGGTCGTATTCGTTAACTTCGTCGCCGTCATCCCCGAGTATGTACATCTTGGTGCCGTCGGGTTTGAAGAATAAGTCCCATGGGCCATTTTCCTGACTGAGCACGCTGAACTCTCTGCTATATGACGCTGTGGATGTGTACCAGGAATTCCCGGAAGGCATACTGGCAACTGATTGGGTCGAGCCGTCATTGAAAATGTAAGTTTCTGAAGCACTGACACTGCCTCCCACATCGAGAGTCGCATTCGGGTCAATCGCTCCTATGCCGACGTTTCCAGTATCACGCTTTATGACAAGAGCGTTGGAAGAGCCGCCGGCACCGCTGACGTAGAAGTCGCTGTCGCTGTCGCCGGCAAAATCATATGTCCCAAAAGTCCAGCTATCCGAGTTATTGCTTTCTATCCTGATAAACGCGTCCCTGCTAGTGTTTCTTACTATGTGGAATATCCCACTCGGGTTCGATGTCCCGATTCCTACGTTGCCAGCATTGAAATATGAGCTGCCGTTTGCATGAATCCTCACGGTCGTGGAACCCAGGCTGTTCATAGATAAGTAGGACGTGTTTTCCACAGCACCGGACTTTTGAACTAGGAATAATGGTGTTCCACCCCTGTACATGGAGATACCATCATAATCATCTTCTATGCTCACACTGAACTTATGAGCAGGACTCGACGTCCCTATGCCGACCTTGCCGTCTTGGATAACCATCGTATCTGTGCCACCTGCATAAAATGTGTAGTTCAGTGCCTCGAAAACCAAAGGTTTCCATGCTGCAGCATCCCAGTCCCTTGAACGAACGTTACCTGCGTCATAACCTGAATCATACCTTATCTGCAAAGATTCGCCTATACCCGAAGGATTGCCTGTGGAAGATGCATTGAGCAAAAGCCCTCCCTCGACTTGCAGTTTGTCTTGAGGACTCGTCGTCCCTATGCCGACGTTACCTGCGGTGAAAAAAGCTTGAACATCACTAACAGCATAACTTCTAATAAAAGCTGTAATAGTCTCAGAATCATCGTATAATCTGAAATATCCTCCATTACCAGCTGAATCCTTTAATTCCGCTCTTAAATTTTCACTATCACCACTATCAGTTATTATTAAACCATCTCCATCAGATGATATTTCTAATTCAGCACTAGGACTTGTTGTACCTATGCCAACGTATCCATCTTCATCTATTCTCAATGCTTCAACGTTCGAGCCTGAACCTATATTTGTTATTGTCTTGAATACGAGATCTACTCCGTCCGTCCCTTGCCTCTCAGCGACTATTTCGGCTCCTCTTCCTGCGGAATTTCCTATCTCAAAATTTATATCTGCGCTATCTCCTGAACTACCTTGTGCATTGCTAATCTTTAGAGCCTGCATAGCACCTGTTGAAGAATCAGAAATTTCCAAAAGATGATCTGGGCTCGACGTCCCTACACCCACGCTCGTAAACCACGCGTCAGTGCCGTTGGTGAATATTTCGCTCAGGCAGTTCCCTCCTTCTATGCAGACGTTGTTGCCGCTGGTGACGTTGACGCTGCCGTCAACGGCGACTTGTCCCTGTGAGTATATACCCCGCGGGCCGACGGTCACGCCGGAACCGACGGAAAGGTCGTTTGCGATCTGCACGTCTTCCCAGACGTTGAGAGAGCCCGTGGTAACGGTACCTATGACCGCTGCCGGCAAATCAGTGCCCGTGATGCTGAGTATCTCAAGGGCGTTGTCAGTGTCCGAGGCAACATACGCGTGCGTTCCCGAGACATATATGTCGCGGGCTCCGCTAAGTTTGACGGGGTCGCCGTCCACTATGGCGCCGACGTGGGTCGGGTTCGATGGATCGGAAATGTCAACGAACTCCACGGCGCTGTCGCTGTATGAAGAAACATAAGCGTACTTGCCTGAGACGTGCACGCCTGACGCGCCGCCAAGCTTGACAGGGTCGCCGTCCTCGATGGCACCTGCATGCGTGGGATTTGTCGGGTCGGACACGTTGATTATCTCCAGGGCACTGTCACTGTAAGATGCTACGTAGGCGTAACCATCCGAGACGTAGATGGCATAAGCGCCGCCAAGCTTGACAGGGTCGCCGTCCTCGATGGCACCTGCATGCGTGGGATTTGTCGGGTCGGTGACATTGACAATCTCCATGGCATTGTCGCCGTAAACTGCGACGTATGCGTATTCACCAGAGACGTAGACATCATACGGTCTGAATAGCTTTACCGGGTCTCCGTCTATGATAATGCCTGCCTGGAACGGACTGGAAGGATCGGAAATGTCCACTACAGTAAGGGAATTATCACCGTATACAGTCACGTAGGCGTACTTGCCTGAAACGTAAAGGCTTGTGGGCCTGTCAAGGCTTACCGAGCCGCCGTCTACAAGAGCGCCGGCGTGTGTCGGGTTAGAGGGATCGGAGATGTCTATTATTTCGAGAGCGTCGTCGTCATACGCAGGCACGTAGGCGTACTTTCCGGAGACATGAACGGAACGGGCACCGCCGAGTTTGACGGGGTCGCCATCGATTATGGCTCCGACGTGGGTTGGGTTGGATGGATCGGAGATGTCTATTATTTCGAGGGCATTACCTGTCTCAGCGACCACATAGGCATACTTGCCTGACACCTGAACACGGTAAGCGCTGCCCAATGCAACGGAACCGCCGTCCTCTATGGCACCTGCATGAACCGGGACGGTCGCATTCTGGAAGATGTCGCCTTTGATACTTGCATTTCCCTGAAGGTCGAACTTGGAGTTTGGATCCAGCGTCCCTATGCCGACGTTTCCTGACTGACTTATATACATTCTGCTATTTGATCCGTCGGTCTGGAAATCAATTCCATCAGAAACATCGTATGTCCTTATAGTGAAATCGCTGTTAACGCCACTATCGAAACCTGCAAATCCCATTGTGTCCCCGCCAGCATCTTTCACTTCAAAGAAGCCGTAAGATGCGTCACCAACTCCCGTACTTTCCAGAGTTATGTGGGTGTCGGAATCTTTCAAATGCAGTATACTTTCCGGACTCGTCGTCCCTATGCCGACGCTACCGGAAGAGTTTATGTGAAAGCTCTCAGACCCCGCAGCCTCGTTCCCGTCGACAAAAAAGCTCAGGTAATCACCGGCCTTTATCTTTGATCGAATGCTCCCGGAATTGCTCAGGAACAGTATCTGGTTAATATCATCGCTCGCCCTTCCCAAAGTCCTTATAGAATCACCGTTGGAATTTGTCTGGACTGTAAGCGGTGCGGTAGCCGTCTCCGTCCCTATACCCACGCTGGTGAACCATGAATCAGAGCCGTTTATCGCTGCACGCATCTCGTCGGTGGTGTTGCCCCCACCGCCAATGGACGCAGTACATTGAGTAGTTGTATCGTTGAAACGTATGCAGCCATCGTTGTCTATGATGAAGTCCGCAGTGCCGTTGCTTAAGTTCATCATGTATCCCGTACTTGCCTGAAGGCCCCAAAGTAGCGGGTCCGTTGTGGAGTATTTTGTTAGTGTCCCTGTCTCAAAGTATGACTTGTCTATTTCACATGTGCAAGTAGGACCGTTCCACGTTCCGGGGAGCCCGGTCCCGCCGTCAGTGCATTCGCTTCCGTTGAGTATCTCGCAGCCGTTTCCCGCACCAGCGCCGCTTGAATCACAGTCATAATAGCCGCTGTCACACTCGCAGCCGCAAGTGGAATTTATGGTGTTGTTCGCACCGCCTGAACAATCAGTAACCCCTATCTGCACCTCGCAGCCGTCAGCGTCAGTATACAGGCCGTCACAATACGTGTACCCTGAACGGCAGGTGTGACACTCTGACAGCCCCCAGGAACCGCCCGTGCAGTTGGTCTGCCTGTTTACAGAATAGCAAGTGTCATTACGGTCGCACCAGAAATTGCCGGAATTGTCGCAATGAGGCGCTGATCCATCATATGCGTAACAGTTCAGTACGAAACCGCCGTTCAAAGCGGTGTTCGTGTCACCGGAATCGCTTGTTTCTGTTGCACTTGGGGGACTGAAGCTGCTGGTGTCGTAGCAGTAAGTGGTGGGATCGGAATAACCGCACACGTCGTTTGGGCTACAGTCCTGAGACTGGTAGACTGATGGGCAGTCCGTGGGATCGTTTACCCAGTATTGAGCTGATGCTATCTGTGATGATAGCGACAGGGCTGCCATGGCTACCAGCATCGCCAGTATCATCCGCATCATGATATCGTCATTCATGTCGTCACCACGCCTTGCAGCATGCCAGGCTCTTCAGTTCCGCGCAGTTTACCATGGCACCCGAACCTCCCCCTGTCTGGTTGAATTTCCAGAACGATCCAAGATAGCTTGCCGTCCCGTCAGTGAAGCCGTTGCAGTCGTTTGCAGGCGACGCTCCTGTGTACTTGGGACCGCCAGATGAATACCATGCATATCCGTCCCAGTCGTCTATCTCGCTTATGTTCTTGTATGTCATGGTCTGCACTATCTCATACTCCTGGCACAGGTGCGTTCCCGTGAAGTTAGAATCGCAGATGTAATCGCCTGCTTCATACCCGGTATATCCGCCCGCACTCAGTTCTCCTGTATAGGTTTCAGCAGTTTTATTGAAGTACAATGTCCTGTTTATACCTACAGATGACCAGCTACTCTTACAGTCAGTTCCTATACACAATTCAGTTGATCCCTGTATCCTTGAAGCATTCCAATGAGCAGTGTTATTAGTTGCAGCTATCATTTCCGCGGACGTGTTTCCGGTGCCTGTAGGCCACTCTGTTCTGTAATCACCGCCAATGGATATTCCAGTTGTGACTATGACGCTATCTGATGATGTTATGTTTCCTGAAACACCTAAAGCGGTTGATGGATTCGCTGTTCCTATCCCAACTCTTGTCGAGTTAGCAAAAAGAAAATTGGAAACATTAAGAGCGTTATCTGTTGAGTTTATTTCGAGCTTGTATGTAGGTGATGTTGTCCCTATTCCCACATTGCCATTAAGACCTAGATAAGCTTCCCCGTCAGCTTTAAACTGCTGGTCTATCTCACCACCATTATAAAATCTAAAGCCATTAGTTGTGTCATAATTGATTCCATTTGAAGTAGAATCCCAGTATATCGAATATCCGTCTGACAATAATATACTTCCATCTGAAACTTGTAGCTTTTGGCTTGGAGTAGCTGTTCCTATCCCAATGCTCGTAAACCATGAATCTGATCCGTTTATTGCAGCTCTTACTTCTGCTGTTGTGTTACCTCCGCTTCCACCAGAAAGCGTGCTCAGGCAGTTGCCACCTACTATGCAGACATCATTACCTGAGGTCACGTTTATGGAACCGTTAATTGCAACATCACCCTGAGAGTATATGCCACCTGGACCAACTACAAGACCTGAACCGACAGAAAGATCATTTGCAATATCAGCGTTCTCCCAAACATCAAGTGTTCCGACTGCAAGGTCTCCAATTGTTGCAGCAGGTGCATCTATTCCTCCTATGTCTATTATTTGAAGAGAGTCATCATCCCAAGATGCAACATAAGCATACTTTCCTGATACATATACACTTCGTGCATTATTAAGGCTTGGTGCAGGTCCGCCGACGCTGTCGTCAGTTATGTTTCCTATGGCTGTTGGGTTACTTGGATCTGAGATGTCTATTATCTGCAGGGCGTCGTCACCTTTGGATGCAACATATGCATACTTTCCTGAGACATATACACCGTTTGCACCAGCAAGACTTGGTGCAGGTCCGCCCTTGCTGTCGTCAGTTATGTTTCCTATGGCTGTTGGGTTACTTGGATCTGAGATGTCTATTATCTGCAGAGCGGAGTCTGAATAAGATGCAACATAAGCATATTTGCCTGAGACATATACACCGTTTGCACCAGCAAGACTTGGTGCGGGACCGCCGACGCTGTCGTCAGTTATGTTTCCTATGGCTGTTGGGTTACTTGGATCTGAGATGTCTATTATCTGAAGAGCATGATCACCCCAAGATGCAACATAAGCATACTTGCCTGAGACAAATACATCATATGCACCATTAAGGCTTGGTGCAGGTCCGCCCTTGCTGTCGTCAGTTATGTTTCCTATGGCTGTTGGTGACATATGAGTCTGAAGAAAGCTTCCATTAACATGAAGACTGGCATTTGGTGATGAAGTACCTATTCCTATTCTGGCAACAGATGTGTCTATAACAAACGTGTCAGTATTCACCGTGAAATTACCAGTGACTACGAAGCTTCCGCCTGTGGTCTGGGTTTCTGTCGACGTATTGAGGAAATATGAAGGCAGGTTCGCGCCAAGGTATTCAGAACGATTGCTTCTGAAAGCTGTTCCCGTGTCTGTGATGTTCATCCTCGGAAGCATCTCACCGTCACTGTCGACATTGACGCCGAGGTAGTAATTCTGGCTGAACGGTAGGCTTATATCCGTCAGCGTCGCGGTGTAGATGCCGTTGGAATCGACAATGAGGTCCGTGAAGTTCTGCTCGAAAAGGCTCGTGCCTCCGGTGGCCTGGGCATAGATGTTGAAGGAAAAATTGTAATTCCCGGAAAGTATCTCGTTACTGCTGTCCCGGAGCTGACCCTGCACCGTAAGCCTGTCGAACACGGCGCTGCCAATACCTGCAAGAAGCAGCGTTGTAGATATGAAAGCCAGTATGAAGAGGGCAGCCACCTTGCCGTTCCTTGAAGTGAACGGGAGAAGTGCCCTCTGGAAGATGTCAAGTATGCTTGCCCTTTTCTGTTCACTGCCGCGACCGACATAGATGTTACGGACGTTGCCTTTCTTGTCCCTTACACTCTTGTATAGGTATGGTCCGTAAAGCTTCCCGTTTTTCCGTATATACCTCTTGTATGCCATAGAATCCGTAAGTCCGACAGTTAATATACTATTGGTTCTAAAAAGATAAAAAGGTAGCTGGTTATATACTAACATTTCGCTGTAATGTAAAAACGTCGGATGATATCGGTTCTAGTCCTCAACTCTCGGCGCGAGAATGAATTTCAGGCTGACCTTGTCCACATCGACAAAACCAAGCCTCATCGGATAGTCTGTCCCAAACTCTAGTATGACATTCTGGGATATCTTTGCTGCCTTTATCATCTTCTTCAGGTATTCAAGTGGATACCGTGCCCTGACCGCATCGGAAGCCTCCATGTTGACAAGGCCGTCCTCGCCCTTCTTCAGTTCGAGTTCAGTTGAGGACGTGTCGCCCTTCGTAGATATCTTGAACAGGTCCGGAGCTGCCTGCATCACAAGGGAATCTGCCACTATCTCGGCATCTGCTATGGCGTCCTCGAGCACCTCTGACTTGAGTTCGATGCGGCCGGCAAACTTGAGCTGGTCTATCGGAGGCTTTTCCGTCTTTATGTCAAGCATGGAGATGCGGAACTTACGCTTGCCGTTTCCTTCAAGGTTTATCGAGACCCTGTTGTCCTTCCCGGACTGTATTATGACCTTGTCCGTCGATTTTATCCGCTTTATCACGTCGACAAGCGATGCCATGTTGACGCCGACTTCCTCTGCACCCTCGACGCTGAATTCGTCGAATGCGGAACTCGGTATGCTGAAGTCTACGACTGCAACCATCGTCCTGTCAGGTGAAAGAAGCGAAAGCCCGTTTTGCGTTATCCTGAAAACTCCCTCGTCGATTATCTCCGATATTATCGGGACACTCTTCTTGAGAAGGTCCCCGTCATTCATTACAAGCTTGAACATGTACATACCTCCATTACATCACAACTGCTTCAGTGAGCTTTCCCACAAGCCGCTTACCTTCTTGTAAAGTTCCATGTCGGCCCCGGTAAAGTCCTGGCACGCCTCGCCCTGCAGTTCGAACCCGCCGTCTACAGGCATTGTCCTGCCAAAGACCCTGACAAGCTCACCGTTGTTCACTGTGGGAGGCTCCTCGAACGTCACGTTGATCTTTCCGCTGCCGTCATCGACTGCTAGCGTGCCTCCGTTGAATGCGACGACAGTGCCTGTTATGCTCACTCTTGTGTCATCGGGTTTTATTCCGGATACCGTTCTTTCCTTGGCTGGAATTCTCTGCGGTGCGGGCATAAGCAAATAACGTTTCGAAGTTTTAAAAGCTTTGGCTACTTGCTGATTCTCCTGACTATCCTTGCAGCGATATCCAGTACAAAAACGATGCTTGCGGCTGCAAGGAACCAGTACATGTAGCCATACGCATAGGAGAAGAGCACTGTAAGGCAGCCGATAAGAAGGCCCACCAGCCAGCTGACGACAAATACCTGGTCGTCATGGGGAAATACTGTGTCCAGAACGAGAATGAGTCCCATGACGAATAATGCGGGAGGGATAAACCATGCGCTCTCGGTAAGCAGCCACACGAAAAGGGCTCCCATTATAAGTATGGCTGAAACGAATCCGTAGAACGCGTCATTCTCGCTTGTGGCCTTTCCCCAGTGAGGCATGATTGTCTTTTGTCCCAGAGGGTTAAAAAACTATTTTCCAAGCTTCTTTATGTCAACGAATTCATGGCCGAGGAATTCAAGGTCCTTTCCGATCTCAAGCCATGCCCATGCCCAGATGATGGCCTCAAACGACCTCACGGGATCGCCAATCTCCAGGAAATGTGACGAATCGCTGACGTATGCCTTTATGTTCGTGAGCATTTTCTTGCCCTTGGAACCGTACGTCTCTATGCGTTCCAGTTCCTCGCCTATCTTCTTTGTCCACTTATCTATTTCTCCCAGAAGATTCTCCTCGACTCCCATGATTTCACCTTTTAAATTATCACGCCAAAGATAAAATATGTTTGGACTTGACATGCTCGGTCTTGAAGGCATGTTCACCGGAATGATACAGGAACCGACGCTTATACTATTCTTCGGACTGTTCTTCCTGTTCATACTGCTTGCATACAAGGTCGTGAAGATGCTTGTAAGAGCGCTCATAATAGCTGTCCTTTCGGGTCTGTTCCCAGTCTTTGCAAACATGTTCCTTGGAATGTCCATACCCGTGACGATTGACAGCGTCCTTTGGTATGCGATGACAGGTGCCGAGATATACTTCGTCTACCATATAATAGTCAGCTTCGGGAAACTCGGTGATATGATACTGAAACCCTTCAGGGGAAAGGGTAGTAAAACCAAGACCGTGGAAAAAGTAATAATAATGGAAAAGGGTAAAGATAAGCATGATAAAGAAAAAGAGTAAACCTAAGTCGAAGTCCGCTGCAAAGGATGAAAAAAAAGCTCCCAGGATCGAAGTCAGGGAGGCTTCCGACTTCAGGGCCATCTACGCAAGCGGTGTATTCGGCGGCCTCGACCCAAACGACGGGAGGATGATTTTCTTTCTCGACAGGATAAAGCCCAGGATGAAGAAGGGTGAGAAGAACATCATGGAACTGGAGAAAGTCAACAGGGAACTGCAGGTAGAAATCCACATGTCTCCAAACCAGTTCCTTTCGGTTGCGAAGTGGATGAACGACCACGTACAGAAGGCAGGAAAGAAAATCAAGGCCAAGAAAAGGGAATCCAGTACTTCTTACATAGGCTAGATTTCTTCTGCATCTACCGGGCTCAGCACGGGCATCCCGAAAAGCTCCTGGTCATCGCAAATCCTCGGACAGGCAGTGTTAACGAGGACCTCTATACCTATACCCAGAATCTTGTCTGGAGTGATCATGTCGGCCGTTATCATTACCGCTTTCTTTCCCTTTTTTCGCAGCATTTCCATGACAGCGTCTGCAGCGTCGCGCCTCATCTGCCCGGGCTTCGTGGAGACGAAAATCCCAAAAGCTTCCTTTGACCTCGCCTTCTCGATCCTCAGCTGCCTCTTTATCTCGCGCTTCTTTTCGTTGTTTTCCATCAATGAAAAGGTGCCATTACCCGTATCTGCGAAGAATACAGGCTTGCCCGTGACGCCGTAGAAGCCGTCAGCATGGAACCTTCCGGAACCTACGAATACGAAACATTCGACGTCGCCGTCCACGGCTTTCACGTTGGAGTAATCGCAACCCAGCACCTGGCCGGGTTCAAGCTTCCCTCCATTTCCAACGAAAACACGCTTGCCCTCCATTTCAAGTGATTCTTTCAGCTTCAGGAGACTCTTGACGTGCTGGACAGTCCCGGTAAGTCCTATCTTATCATAGTCAAGCTTATACAGATTCTTCATGACAAGTTTGACAGGGTCAAAATATGAATGCCATAGTTCATAAACCACTGGTAACACTGTTCTGAGTCCAAAGTCCGAATGTCCTATGTGGAGCACGGCGTCGCAGCCGAGCTCCTTTGCTTCAGTGTCCCTGAGATCGCATGCACCAAAGCATGGCTCTACGCTGACTACGGGATTGAAACCGTTCTTCTCGAGGAATTTGGATATAGCAAGCACGTCCGTCTTTAGCCCTTCGGGTACCTGAACAAGGATGTTTACCGCATTTAGCTTCCTCAGTTCTTTAAGTGCATTTTCACTGATCATGGTCTTGTATTGTATATATGCTTAAAAATGGTATGAATGGGTATGGATTCGACAACAAACGTTCATGACCATATACATTTAAAAACCAAGTGTCGTTATACAGTAAGATTATGGTCAATGGAAACGGCAAGCCGATGAAGTCGAAGCTCTCGGGATTTCATCAGATGAACGCAGAAGAGAAGCTGGAACTGATAAAGAAGTTCTCGGATCTTACTGAAGAAGAAGCAGAAGTGCTCAAAAAGACCGGCGCACTCGAGATGAAGAAAGCCGAAATGATGATAGAAAACGTCATCGGCACGACCGAGTATCCAGTAGGCATCGCCACTAATTTTCTCATAAATGGAAGGGATTACCTTGTTCCAATGGCGCTTGAAGAGCCAAGTGTGGTCGCTGCTTCATCATACGCAGCCAAGCTTGCAAGACCGCGTGGCGGTTTCACTGCAACAAGCGATGAGCCTGTCATGATAGGCCAGATACAATTGGTTGGCATAAAAGACATAAAGAGGGCCAAGGAGCAGATAATGCTCAATAAAGAGAAGATATTCGACATCGCCAACAAGTGCGATTCAGTGCTCGTGCAGTTCGGCGGTGGAGTAAGAGACATAGAAGTCAGGGAAATCGACAGCAGTAGAGGCAAAATGCTGATAGTGCATCTCATAGTCGACGTAAGGGACGCCATGGGCGCCAACGCTGTCAACACAATGTCCGAAAGGATATCGCCGCTTCTTGAGGAAGTTACCGGCGGGGAAGTAAGGCTTCGGATAATCACAAACTTCGCTGACAGGAGGATTGCAAGATCAAAGGCAGTATGGGACAAAAACGAACTAGGCGAAGAGGCCATTGAAAGGATACTTGATGCTTACGAGCTTGCAGCAAACGACCAGTACCGGTGCACCACGCACAACAAGGGCATAATGAACGGCATAGACGCGGTGGTGATCGCGACCGCTAATGATTTCAGGGCAATAGAAGCGGGTGCACACTCTTACGCAGCAAGGGACGGCAAGTACAAGCCGCTCACCAAGTACTACAAGGACGAGGAAGGAAATCTCGTTGGGGAGATAGAACTCCCGCTTGCACTCGGCCTTGTCGGGGGCGCTACAAAGACGCACCCAGTTGCCAAGATCGCCGTGAAGATCATGGGAGTCAAGAGCACAAAAGAGATGTCAGAAGTGGTCGCTTCTGTCGGCCTTGCACAGAACTTCGCTGCACTGAGGGCACTGGCAAATGAGGGTATCCAGCGTGGGCATATGAGACTTCACGCGAGGAACATAGCGGTTACGGCAGGTGCGGAAGGTGAAGAAGTCGCCAAAGTGGCCGCAAAGCTTGCAGAGGGCGTGGAGATATCAGTAGGCGCTGCGAAGAAGATACTTGAAGAATTGAGAAACTAGTCCTTTTTTCTCAAACATTTTAAGCACCTAAACCACAATTTAAGCAGGGATTTCCATGAAGCCAATGCTACTGATCAATTTCAAGACGTATGAACAGGGAACAGGGAAGGAAGCGCTGGACCTTGCAAAGGTCGCAGACGAGGTCGCTGGAAAAGAAGATGCCAGCATAGTGCTTTCGGTGCAGCCTACAGACCTTGAAAGAATATCAGGCGCGATCTCGATACCAGTATATGCACAGCACATGGATCCTGTTACACCTGGTTCTCACACGGGATGGATACTGCCGGAAGCCGTAAAGGAAGCCGGGGCAAAAGGCACGCTGATAAACCACTCGGAGCACAACATCGACAAGGAAAAAATCGAGGCAAACGTGAAGAAGTGCAGGGAACTCGGCATAGTTTCGGTATGCTGCGCTGCAACGCCTGAGATAGCAAAAGAGGTCGCCGCATTCGGTCCGGATTTCGTTGCCATAGAGCCGCCGGAACTGATCGGTGGAACTGTTTCGGTGTCGACCGCCAAGCCTGAAATAATAAGCGACACGGTGGAAGCTGTGAAAAGCGTCAATCCTGAAGTGAAGGTGCTTTGCGGCGCAGGGGTTAATTCTTCAGGTGATGTCAAGAAGGCGATAGAACTCGGAGCAGTCGGTGTACTCGTCGCATCGGCCATAGTGAAGTCCGAAACTCCAGAAAAGGTCATACTCGATCTCATAAGCGGGTTTTAGCATGATAGAGAACTGGCTGTGCGCACCAGACAGGATGAAATGGGTCACCAGGTCCAAGAAGAAGGGCGGGAAGTGCGTTTTCTGCAGGATTTCTGAAGGTGACCACGACGCTGATTCGCTCGTACTGCACAAGACCAGGAAGTTCATGGTGATAATGAACCTTTATCCATACAACACCGGACACATACAGGTGCTCCCAAGAAGGCACGCAAAGTCGCTTGAAGACCTCACGGACAAGGAGGTTGCAGACTTGTCGATACTCGTCAAGAAGTGCATAAAGATGCTTAAAAAGGCCATGGACCCGCTTGGTTTCAACGTGGGGTTCAACCAGGGAGGAGACGCTTCAGGGGCGTCCTTTGAGCATCTTCACGTCCACATAGTCCCCAGGTTCAAGACGGATTATGGTTTCATTGACATAATAGGCGGTACCAAGGTGCTTCCGGAAAAGCCGGAAGACACGTTCAAACGGCTGCAGGTGCACAAGAAGATGCTTAAGTGATTTCTATGGACATAAAAAAGGAAATTTTCAGGGCATACGACGTGAGGGGCATATATGGAAAGGACCTTAACGAAGACATCATGGAACGCATCGGGAATGCATTCGCGTCGGAATTCGTGGATGACACCATGGTAATGGGCAGTGACGGGAGGACTACAGGGCCTTCATTGAAGAAAGCCTTCATCGAAGGTGTAACGAAGGCCGGAAAGAACGTCATCGACGCCGGGGTTGTTCCAAGGGGAGTCTGCCTCTTCGCTGCGTGGAAGAAAGGGGTGTCAAGCGCATATATAACGGCATCCCACCTGGGCAAGGAATGGAATGGTGTCAAGTTCGCAGGTGGTGATGGCAATGAATTGCACGAGAAAGATAACTACAGGGTACGTGATATCGTGCTTTCCGGCAAGTTTGCCGAAGTCGGGGAAAAGGGTTCTGTCGAGGAGCTGAATCCGACGAAGGATTACATCGACTACATGCTGTCAAAAATACCGAAAGCTGGTGACAAGTTAAAGGTCATGATAGATTGCGGTAACGGAACAGGCGGGTTAGCGGCGCCGGAACTTTTCAGGAAATGTGGTTTTGATACCAGCACGCTTTTTGAGGACGTGGACGGTAATTTCCCAAACAGGCCGTCAGAAATAAACGAAGTGACGCTTGGAAAGCTTCGGGAGAAAGTCTCTGGTGCAGACATAGGCATAGCCTACGACGGCGATTCCGACCGCATGTCACTCATGGATGAGAAGGGAAGGCTGCTCGGGCCGGAAACGACGTCTTATCTCATATTAAGGGAGCTTACAAAAAATGAGAAGGGTCCCATAATAGCCAACGTGGAATGCCTGAAGATAATGGATGAGATAGCAAAGAAGTACGGGCGCGATCTGCACAGGGTGAGGGTCGGTAACTCCTTCATGGTCAGCGAGGTCTATGAGAAAAAGGCATGCTTTGGTGTCGAGCGCTCGGGTCATTTCTGCATACCATCCATAATCCCGGTGGATGACGGCATAGCAGCCAGCCTCTATGCAGTTTCAGCGCTCGCAATGAGCGGGAAGAGGCTGTCAGAGATAGTCGACGAGCTTCCACAGTATCCGTTCAAGCGGTTCAAAGTCGACTGCGCTGACAATAAGAAATTCGGTGTGGTTGAAAGTCTAAAGGAAAAGCTTTCGGGTAAGTACGAACGGGTCAACACCATAGACGGCGTGCGTATCGATTTCGACCACGGATGGATACTGATAAGGGTATCCAACACCGAGCCCATAATAAGGCTCAGCGTGGAAGCTGACAATAAAGAAAAACTTGAGGAACTCGCTTCCGAGTTCCAGAAAATTCTTGAGGAAGAGGTCAAATCTTCTTGAAGCGCTTTTCCAGTTTCTTGAGGACACCCGGCAACGTGGTATACTCCATTTCATCAGCGCTCAGCCTGTGTGGCTCGAAAGGTCCGTGCCTTCTCATGTAGTCCGCAATCTCGTTTGCCTTCTTTCTTGCAAGATCGAATGACACGTCCTTGAACATGTCTGCGGGTCCCTCAAGCACACCGTTAGCGAGCTGGAAACCTGCGCATATAACCCTCGGCGGGCCATCAAACCTCGAAGGTGTCGCGTCCTCAAAACCGACAGCCATGAAAGGTCCGTGATGGCTTCCCCTCATCCAACCTGCAACAGTGTAAGGGAATGAGAACGGCTCAAGCACTTCACCGACAGCAGGGAAACCACTCTGGCACCTTACTATCATGACCGGGTCGTCCTTTCCGACATACCTGCCTGCAAGAAGGCTCAACCTCTGTGTGGATGATGATGCCGCAATCTCCTTGTCAGAATTCCTGTAAACGTTCTTTATCACATATCTTGAAGGCTGCCCAATGAGCGCCAGCATGTCATAAATCTCGTCCGGGCATTTGAACATGACCTTCTTGTTATCGAAAAGGTCATGCACTTCGAACGTGAATCCTCCATGCATGTTCGGGTCTATGACTAGCCCTGCGGTCGAGAACGGGTCGGCAAACATCTTGTAGAGCGCATAATTCCACGCACCCGGTTCCGTCTTGTCTGCCATGAAGACCATGACAGGTTCCGACTTCCTCTCCTCGAAAGTGATCTCGGCGACGCCAGGTCCCATACCCTTGACGTTGCCCGAAAACGTATCCTTTAGAAGGTCCTGCCCAGCTCCGTAAAGCTTCAGCTTCTTCGCTTCAGCGGTACCTTTCACGAATATGTCCCATGCAAGCTTGTGTATCTGCTTGCTGTCCTCACCCTTACTGTGGGTCATTATCAGTTCAAGATCGTCACCGCAATGGAGCACCTTGAAATCCTTGATCAGCTTGCCCTTCTGCTTGGCAAGTTCTCTTTTGGCTATCTCAATGAGCGCCGGATGCATACTTGAATGTCCGGGAAATCCTCCTATGTCGGCTTTGATTACAGAAAGTGTCAATTTCATAAAATCACCTCAATTAGTCAATAGCATTACTTCGTTTGCTGACTTAAATGTTTTGTTTAAACTCAAGAATCACATCAGTTTCCTAAACTTGAGATAAAACTTACCGTCAGGCGTCTCGGTCACAGTGCATTTCAGTTTGGATTTTGTCTCTTCGAGTTCTTCGATGCTTGTCAGTGTTGCATTGCCGCTGCCATCGCTTGCCTTATATGCATACATCTTCGTCTCTCCCTCTTCGACAGCTTTGTTGAGCTTCAGATCGCATTCTACTACGACTTCCTTACCGGAATACACTGGAAGGTCTGATATTTTCACAGGTTCCTGTGCATGGGGATGTACAGCCACATGAACCGGTTTATATTCCGTGTCTATGTTCGGTGCAGGCCTTTCATCGAAAGTGGCAGTTACCAGGGCATCGGCAACCTCTTTGTCGCCAGGCTGGGCATCAACAGTATCTATCTTGTCGTCCTGTGCCCTTTTCCTGTGCTTGTGCTTCTTGGTCTTCTTCGCTTTCTTCCGGTGAGTCTTTTTTCCCACTTCCTTCAGGCGTTTTTCTATCTCCTCAAGGTCCTTTTCCCTCAGGTTGTCAAGGTCCTCCTTCTTTGCAAACTCGGGGAGGCCGGAACGAAGCTGGTCTATCTGGTTTCTGAGGTATCCTATGTTGCTTTCCATCTCAAGCTTTCCTATACTGGACGACTCGTCTATCTTTTTGCGCAGGCTATCAAGCGTTTGGTCAAGGTTCTTCGTCATCATGTTTACCTTGCGGTTTATGCTGTCTGTGGTCTTCTCAAGCATCTTCTCTGTCTCGGCTTTTTTGAGATTCTCTTTCTTCATTTTACCAACCAGGTGTGTCCTTAGCCCTGAAAGCGAGTTCATCATCTCTTCCACTTGGCCGTGAAGTGAATCCTCCGCATTCTTCATTTCTGCTATGCCAAATGAATATTCTCCAGCTTCACTGCCAAGTGATTCCATGTTGATTCTCAGCTTGGGAACGTCCATTGCGACCCTTTTCAGCTTTTTCAGCTTGTCGTCTGCCTCGGCTATCTTTTTTGGAGGTGGAACGTTCTTCTTCCGCACGAGCTTGTGGATGTCAGTAAGGGTAGCAATGGCCACATCAGGCTCGCCGCTCTTTATGTATTTTGATATTTCCTCCGGCTTGTGTAATATTTGTTTCCTTTCCACCACGCTCTTGATCTGATCATCCAGTTTCTTTACATGAGCACTTTTTTTCTTCCGGGAAGGCCTTATCTTCATCTTTATCTTCTCCATCATCGCGATTGGAAGTTCCGGTCTTATCTCGTCCATCTTTTCAATCAGTTCTTCATCGTAGGACAGTGGTTTTTCAGTTTTTCTTTCCGCACCCATTTCCGTGTCGACGTTTGCCATGACAACGTCCGGTTCCCCGTCCTTTATGTACTTTGAAATCTCTTTGGCTTCATGAAGTATTTGTTTTTTCATAGTTTTATCTTCGCCTGTTTTTTTCTCTTTTTTATCATTCCTGTGCAGCATGAGAAGGGTCCTGGATAACACTATTACACCGAAAAGTGCCAGCATGACTGTTATCAGCATTGGTGTCAGTTCTTCCCAGTCTGGCACGGTTACAGTTGACGCCAGTACGCATGAAAGCGCCTCGGAATCGCAGCCGCTTACACACGTTTCCACGACCTTCCAGGAGTCTCCAGAGGAAGAGCATCTCTGCAAATAGTTCCCGTCGCACCTGAGTTCAAGCGGTGTGCATATTGAAACTGGATCGCCTTCTGTATCTTCTATTTCCTCAAGCTCTTCGCCGTAAATTTCTGTTATCGTGTTGTCTACCACTGAAGAAGATTTCGTGCCAGCTGTCTCGTAAGAAATCTCAAGATCATCACCGGGACTGACTTCAGGGTATGTTATCAGCCAGCTCGGATCTTCTTCGACTATCCTTACCGTTGCACCGGGCGCTATCACTGTCACGCTGCCTGCACTCAGGGCAAAAGTCTTCGGCACTTTCTCAAATACCATGAAATTCCTCACCTTCTCCTTTCCGCCGTATTTTATTTTCGTCATCAGCTTCGTAGTCAGTCCGGAAAAGTAAATGCTGCGCTCTGCTGAAATCTCCCGGGTTATACTCTCTGAAAGTTTCATCAGATTTTCGCGCGCTTTTTCGCTCATGTTGACTTTTTCCACGACATTCTCTATTGCGTCAAGAAGCTTCGTATTGTTGACTATCCACACACCAGGCGAAATGTCCGGCTCCTCTGTGACATTGTCAGGCACTGTCGTACTGCCACCACTGCTTCCGCCCGTGCTTCCCCCGTCATCACACGACTGTGTTTCATCATTCGTCCACGGATACTGGCAGTAGTTTATGTCCGTGCACGTCCTTGACTGCTCACTTCCAGAACAAGTAGACCATGACCCACAGCTCCAGCTTGAATTGCATTCCAGTGTTGTGAAATTATAAGGTCCGGTTGTGTTGCAGTTTGCTGCACTGTCGCACGACGTGACGTTGTAGTAGTATGTTGTGTTCTTGGTAAGGTACTGAAGTGTAAGGTTGTGCGGCTGCACAAGAGTCGTATTCGTTGAACTCACGTTGAGGACAGATGCGCTGGTACCGTACGATACTGTGGAATTTGCGATTTCTGTCGTATTCCATAGTATGTAAGCCCGTATGGCGGTGACTGTCCCATTAGACACGTCATACAAATCCGGTGCGTTCGTATCCCTTATCCAGTATCTGATAGACATGTTCATGTTTCCGGAAGAATCGTTGGCATATACGATGATGTCATGGGAACCATCGGATATCCCCATGAGGATTTGGTACGTCGAGACTGCACCCATGGATATGTTGGTTCCGCTTGAGTCAATTTCATACACGGACCAGTTGACAGTCTCACCAAAAGTCACATTGAACGTATCGTCGTCTGTTGTACTGTTCTCTGGTTTGTTTATCACTATCTGAGGTGGAGTAACGTCCGGGATGGTCCAGTTGACATATACCCATCTTGTTTCAGAATGATTGAGGATGCCAATGGTGTCGTTACACCAAGAGCTGAATGTGTAGTTGCCGTTTGTGAGGAGTGTCTTGTTTACGAAGTAGGTCTCGGCCTGGGTTGTGTTTGTCATGGTTTCATTGGTGCCGTTCCAGTCGAGGAGGCAGTAGCCTGCCTCGGTTATTGTCAGGTTGATGTAGGTGTAGTTGCTTGTCGTGGTCTGGTTGTTTGGTGAAGGGGATGTGAATACTATGTCTGGTGACATCAAATCGATATAGAACCATACTATCGTCGAGTTGGAATTGCCGGATGTGTCGTTTACCCAGAACGTTGCATTATGTTGCCCGTGTGAAAGTGATTGGTGAGTTCCGGATAAGTTGTAATAGTGTGTTCCTGAATCGTTTAACATCGTCATGTTAGAACCGCCGTCTATTGAGACGTAAATGTTTGTAAGGCCTTCGTCAACAGTTATGTTGTAGTCGATATCTGCCAAGGCGTATGTTGTATTGACGGGAACTTCAAGCGTTACCTGTGGCGGTGTCAGGTCAACCGTACTCCCTATCATCGAGTCGCACCCGTTGTTTGTGATGTCGGTATAATTTGATGGGTCAACGCCGAAGAAATCCAATATAGTCGGTGCGACCTCACACTGCTCCCTCAGGCCGTCAGAAGTTGTGTCTGCGGTGAGACTCTCATTGTTTGTAATCAGAGGTATGATCAAAGTATCGCTGTTGGCAGTAGAATGTCCTGTGGTCCCCTCGTTCCACCCGTGGTCTGCTGTCATGATTATCTGTGTAGTATCGTTTATCCCGTATTGCTCAAGTATGTCCAGAAGTATACCTACTGAGGCGTCTACATTGAAGAAAGAATTGTTATAGTTAACCGAATTGTCTCCACCAACATGGCCGGAACAATCCGGTTCACCGAAATACATGACAAGATAGAAAGATGTATTCGCATAGTTTGATATGAATTCACCCGCTTTGTTTGAAACATTCTGGCCATAGGAGCATGAGCTTCCGTCTACCCATTGGGTATTGGAGTAGGTTGTCCTGTTATGCCACCAATCGACAGAACTCTTCGCGTTTCCAAGGACACCGTCGGGGATGTAGCAAGTACCCTTGCCATAAACAAGGCCTGTCGCTATGCTTGAATTGAATGCCTTGAGACGCTCGAATGTTGTGTTGCCATCGGGAACGGGATTTGTACATGTATTGTCAGTAACGTTTGTAATTGTCTGATTAAGACCTGTATGCAATTCGGCATTCCCTGGTGCTGTATTCGTGTTCGAATGACCGGTTATGTTAGCGGTCCCTGTCCAGCCACCATTGCTGAACAACTGTGTTATGTTGGGCAGTTGCCCGGCTGCGAGAAGATCAGCATAATGATTGTATTGCATTCCGTCAACGCCAATAAGTATGAACTTCACTGCATTGTGATTTATGGTGAAATTGGAAGACGTACTGTTCATGTTACCCGCACTGTCGTTGCAGTAAATCGTGAATGCGTAAGTAGAGTCTGCAATGCTCCAGTTCCTGTGTCCAAAGTGTGTTTCATTGATTTTTGTCATAGAGATGTTAGAGCCGCCCAAATCGTATGAGCATGAACTTCCATTCTCATCAAGTGACACATTGAAATCTATGAAATATGAACCGTATGCTCGCTGTTCAGGTGATATTATAGAAATATCAGGCGGGTCTGAATCACCGGCCACGGTCCAGTTTATGTAAACCCACCGTGATTCTGAGCGGTTAAGGTTGCCTATTGTGTCGTTGCACCATGCACTGAATGTGTAGTTGCCGTTTGTGAGGAGTGTCTTGTTGACGAGGTAGGTCTCGGCATGGGTTGTGTTGGACATGGTTTCATTGGTGCCGTTCCAGTCGAGGAGGCAGTAGCCTGCCTCGGCTATTGTCAGGTTGATGTAGGTGTAGTTGTTTGTCGTGGTCTGGTTGTTTGGTGAAGGGGGTGTGAATGTGATGTCAGGACCGCTCTGGTCGAGTGTGAAGGAGAGTGCGTCGCCTCCGATGTTGCCGGCGGAGTCGTTTGAGTAGACTTCAAGGTGGGTGGAGCCTTCGGAAAGTGAAAGAA
>JANQNF010000071.1 GCA_028279705.1 archaeon | reverse complement strand
CGGCCACTTTGGCGAGACAATATGCTGGGCAGTATGGGCTAATGACACATTAGGAAACATGAACGCAAGCATGGGGACAGGAAGCCATTGTTTCTACGTAGATGATTTGACGCTTCCACTGTGGAGAAATATGGGCACCAATGAGAGCGTGATATTAAACAACGAGACTCTGCTCATATACGCTGAAGGGTATGATAGTGTCGGACTCTGGATGGCGGTACTTTATACAAATGAGACGGGTGAATGGAAGAATGACAGTGTAACATTCGTTTCACCGCAACTCATGGGTAATGTAACAGACTGGTCATATTCGAACTTCACTTGGCACAATGCTACATTCAGTGGAAGACTATGGTTTGAGATAAGATACAGAGACAAGAACTCTAACTGGAACGTCACAGACAGGATGAGTGTACTTGTCAATGACTGGCTTTCTCCGTCAGTCACTGCGGATAGTCCCGAAAGCGAGACGTGGAATAATTCGATGACAGTGACATTCGGTTACATACCCACCACAAACGATAACTTCGCAGGTTGTGAGTTGTTGACTGATGAAGGAGGATGGTCTGCAAAGGAGAGCAATACGACGACCGTACTCAACGACACGGTCAATCTCATAACAGAGACATTCGGAAGTGATGGCAACTATATTTGGTCAGTCAGGTGTAACGACAGTTCCGGAAATTACGGGGAAATGATTAACAACAGGACCATTTACATAGATAGCACAGAACCTTTCTATACATCTGATGCTGACGATTCCGGCGGATCAGCCGAAGCAGGTGAAAATGTCAACGTATCAGTCTTCTGGCAGGACGGCGGCATAGGACTTGATACATCCACTTTGCAGACGAACTCCAGCGGTTCGTGGTTAAACGACAGCCAGATAGGACTGGGCGGTGCAGCGTCATGGTCAAACTTCACGATAACCACTGCAGGACATCCTAACGAGACACTGTGCTGGAGAGTACTGGCAAACGACTCGTTTGGTTTCGACAACACAACTGTCACGCACTGCTTCAACGTTGTTGATACCGAAAGCCCGACATGGGGAAGTGAATTTGCGAGTACAAACGTAGCGGGTGAATATTCAACGCATGGCGTACTGTGGGAAGACTACGGGGGACTTTCAGGGTATATATTCTCATTCGATAACTGCACGGGCACTTTCGTCAACGACACATGGGAGCAATCTGGAGGGTTGCTAAACTGGACCAACGTTACGAAGAACCTGAACATAACCATAGGATGCACTATAAGATGGAGAATATATGCAAACGACACCAATGACAACTGGAATTCAACGAGCACTTTCAATTACCTGACTATTGAAGACAACCCGCCTGTATGGACAGATAATAATACAAACTGGACCTTGGCTGGAAAGTGGGTAGAGCACAGCGTGAGATGGCAGGACGATAGTGAACTGTCTGGCTATATATTCTCGTTCCACAACGGGAGCAACTTGGAACTTGAATCCATCTTACAGGATTCAAGTGACGTGAGTAAAGTTCTTGCCGGTGATCCCATAACCTTCATCGACAGTACCGAAGCCGAATCCGCAGGACAGGTCGCAAGTCTTGCATTTGACGTGCCGTCACATCAGGAAGGCGACCTTCTGCTTGCG
>JANQNF010000007.1 GCA_028279705.1 archaeon | reverse complement strand
GTTGCGAGACCGCGAGGTGGAGCTAATCTCTTAAAACCAGTCTCAGTTCGGATTGGAGTCTGCAACTCGACTCCATGAAGCTGGAATCGCTAGTAATCGCAGATCAGCATGCTGCGGTGAATACGTTCCCGGGCCTTGTACACACCGCCCGTCACACCACCCGAGTTGGCAGCACCCGAAGTGGCTGATCTAACTTTGTGAGGAAGGTTACTAAGGTGAAGTCGGTGAGGGGGGTGAAGTCGTAACAAGGTAGCCGTATCGGAAGGTGCGGCTGGATCACCTCCTTTTAAAGGATAGACGAAGGTGTCATACAATTTGATATTATTACTACTCAGTTTTGAGAGAACCAACGGAGATAAAGCCGAGCTTTATCTTGTATGTAATAAGTTTACTTTGATACATACGGAAGGGCCTGTAGCTCAGTTGGTTAGAGCGTACGACTGATAATCGTAAGGTCGGTGGTTCGACTCCACTCAGGCCCAAAGCGGACAGAAGAGATTTTGTCCAATCAATTGAAATAGAAGATTCTTAATTTAGGATCTGTTATTAGACTCTGGGGGTGTAGCTCAGTTTGGGAGAGCAACTGCCTTGCACGCAGTAGGTCGTCGGTTCGATCCCGATCACCTCCAATGGCAAACACAACGGTGTTTGCCCAAAATCCAGAACGATGATAGTCGGTTTTGGTAATGTTCTTTGAAAATATGGTTAAACTTCAAAAAGAAGAATAAGACATTATTACTAAGTACTTTATAGTAAATTAGTAGAATGCATCTTCGCAAACAGAAAGAAATAAACTATTTATTGTGTTTATTATCAATTTATTGATAGTAGATTTAATAATATGGTCAAGTGAATAAGGGCGTACGGTGGATGCCTTGGCACTGACAGGCGATGAAGGTCGTGGCAAGCTGCGAAAAGCCTCGGGTAGGAGCAAGCATCCTTTGATCCGTGGATTACCGAATTGGCAAACCACCCATAGTAAAGCTATGGGAGCTCATTACTGAATACATAGGTATGAGTGGCTAGACCTGGGGAATTGAAACATCTAAGTACCCAGAGGAAGAGAAAACAAAAGTGATTCCCTAAGTAGTGGCGAGCGAACGGGGAACAGCCTAAACCGAGAGTTACGTTAAAGGTTACAGCCGTTGTACTTTCGGGGTAATAGGATATTATTGGAGGGATCTGTAAGTCCTTCGTGAAGTTACAAAATACTAATATAGTTGAACCCGCTGGAAAGAGGGCCAAAGAGTGTGATAGCCACGTAGACGAAATGTTAGTATCTTCATGGGTAATATTCCTGAGTACCGCGGGACACGAGAAATCTTGTGGGAATTAGCGAGGACCACCTCGTAAGGCTAAATACTAGTCAGTGACCGATAGTGAACAAGTACCGTGAGGGAAAGGTGAAAAGAACCCCGAGAGGGGAGTGAAATAGATTCTGAAACCGTATGCTTACAAGGTGTTAGAGGGCTATGTTTACATGCCTGATAGCGTGCCTTTTGTAGAATGAGCCGGCGAGTTACTTTATATAGCAAGGTTAAGCAATAGTAATTGCGTAGCCGTAGCGAAAGCGAGTCTTAATAGGGCGTTTAGTTATATGGAGTAGACCCGAAACCGAGTGAGCTATCCATGGCCAGGTTGAAGCAGGGGTAAGACCCTGTGGAGGACCGAACGGGTATACGTTGAAAAGTGTTCCGATGAGCTGTGGATAGGGGTGAAAGGCCAAACAAACTCGGCAATAGCTGGTTCTCTCCGAAATAGCTTTAGGGCTAGCCTTATGTGTTTCGTTGCGGGGGTAGAGCACTGACAGAGCTAGGGGGTCTACCAACCTACCAAACTCTATCAAACTTCGAATACCGTAACGTTAGAGCATAGGAGTCAGACTGCGGGAGATAATTTTCGTAGTCGAAAGGGAAACAGCCCAGACCAACAGCTAAGGTCCCTAAATGTATGTTAAGTGAAGAAGGAAGTGGAATTGCACAGACACCCAGGAGGTTGGCTTAGAAGCAGCCATTCCTTTAAAGAGTGCGTAATAGCTCACTGGTCGAGTGATTCTGCGCCGAAAATGATTGGGGCTAAACATACTACCGAAGCTTTGGGCTTCACATTTGTGGAGCGGTAGGAGAGCGTTCTATACGGGTTGAAGGTCGATCGCGAGGACGGCTGGACTGTATAGAAGTGAGAATGCCGGCATGAGTAACGATAAAAGAAGTGAAAAACTTCTTCGCCGAAAACCTAAGGTTTTCTGGGCAATGCTAATCAACCCAGAGTTAGTCGGCCCCTAAGGCGAGGCCGAAAGGCGTAGTCGATGGGAAGCAGGTTTATATTCCTGCACCACCTGGTGGAGGTTATCGTGATGGAGTGACGTAGGAAGATATGGGCGCAGGGCGTTGGTTGTCCCTGTCCTTACGCGAAGGTTTAGTACATAGGCAAATCCGTGTATTTTATACTGAGGCGGTAGGGGAGCAACTCTTCGGAGGCGTGAAGGTCCAGACTCTAGGCTACCAAGAAAAACTTCTAAACGCGAAACCGGGTGACCGTACCTCAAACCAACACAGGTAGGTGGGGTGAGAATCCTAAGGCGCTCGAGATAACTCTCGTTAAGGAACTCGGCAAAATGGTCCCGTAACTTCGGGAAAAGGGACGCCCTGTTAGTGTGAAACCCCTGCGGGTGAAGCATGAGAGGGCCGCAGTGAAAAGGCGCAAGCGACTGTTTACCAAAAACACAGGACTCTGCAAAATCGAAAGATGAAGTATAGGGTCTGACACCTGCCCGGTGCTGGAAGGTTAAAAGGAGGGGTTAGTTGATTTATCAGCGAAGCTCTGAATTGAAGCCCCAGTAAACGGCGGCCGTAACTATGACGGTCCTAAGGTAGCGAAATTCCTTGTCGGGTAAGTTCCGACCTGCACGAATGGTGTAACGACTTGCGCACTGTCTCAACGAGAGACTCGGTGAAATTGTAATGTTTGTGAAGATGCGGACTACCTGCAGAAGGACGGAAAGACCCCGTGCACCTTTACTGCAACCTGACACTGTAATTTGTCAATGCATGTGTAGGATAGGTGGGAGACTTTGAAGCCGCAACGCCAGTTGTGGTGGAGTTACCCTTGAAATACCACCCTTGTATTGTTGGATTACTAACCGGTGCCCATTATCTGGGACTGGGACACTGTCTGGCGGGCAGTTTGACTGGGGCGGTCGCCTCCTAAAGAGTAACGGAGGCGCCCAAAGGTTCCCTCAGCACGGACGGAAATCGTGCGTAGAGTGTAAACGCATAAGGGAGCTTGACTGCGAGACCTACAAGTCGAGCAGGTACGAAAGTAGGGGTTAGTGATCCGGTGGTCCCGAGTGGAAGGGCCATCGCTCAACGGATAAAAGGTACGCCGGGGATAACAGGCTTATAGTGCCCAAGAGTTCATATCGACGGCACTGTTTGGCACCTCGATGTCGGCTCTTCGCATCCTGGGGCTGGAGAAGGTCCCAAGGGTTCGGCTGTTCGCCGATTAAAGCGGAACGCGAGCTGGGTACAGAACGCCGTGAGACAGTTCGGTCCCTATCCTCTGCAGGCGTTGGAAATTTGAAGAGATCTGTCCCTAGTACGAGAGGACCGGGATGGACGAACCTCTGGTGTATCAGTTATCGTGCCAACGGTACTGCTGAGTAGCTATGTTCGGAATGGATAACCGCTGAAAGCATCTAAGCGGGAAGCCAACTCTAAGATTAGATTTCCCTTGGCTCTTGAAGCCACTGAAGACTCCTCAGAGACTATGAGGTTGATAGGCTGGAAGTGTACATACAGTAATGTATTCAGCTGACCAGTACTAATCAGTCGTGAGGCTTGACCATATTATTAAAAACCCGAATCAATTTATTGGTTCGGGTTTTTTAATGCC
>JANQNF010000033.1 GCA_028279705.1 archaeon | reverse complement strand
TCGCTTCCCGATACCTTGTGTTCGCCCGCGTCCGTTTGTGTCCCCTTTCGGGTTCGCTGCGCGGGTGCGGTGATGGCCCGTTCAGCGCCTGGCCCTATTCTTGACCGGCGTGCCTCACCGGTTCTTCCACAAGGAAATGACGGTTCTCTCACGTTCCCAGACTACCCCTGTGTGTACATGCCCCGCTCGCAGATCCCGGTGGTGTCCTGTCCGCTCGCCATTACGCCTCCAGGACGACAGCCTTCCGGCGGCTCAAAACCGTCGGCTTTCCCGGGCTTTCGCCCGGTTATCCTCATGGACCACAACTCTACAATTTTCGGGACTCGGTCACGCGGCCTGCACACTCGCTACACCTGGCTTCATACGCACCCTTGCGGGAATTACGCACGCAGGTTCACTCTCGATTCGGTGGCTGACCTCCTCTCATGGGAATTGGGACAGCGCCCGCACCCACTGGGTAATATCGTCCAATTTCACGACTTCCGGGCCGATTCCAAGGACCTGGGTTTAACTTGACACGATTAGCCTTTTGTTAGCTAATGCATTTAAAATACTTTAATTTTATGCTTCAAACTCTTTATTATTTTTTTGCTTTTCATTGTCCAACAAATATTTTTCCCATAAAGCCTGCTGATCCTTTTTTTCTAGGCCCGTTTTCTCAAAAATCTTGTTGTTTATAAGGCGCCCTATATAAAGCCCCAATATTATTAATAGAAATATAGATGCAGGCACTACTGTCCAGCTAAGAAAAACCGCCTCAAATATTGAAGAGATTATTATAATTAACCAAAGTAGCTTGCCAATAAAAATTCCACGTTTTCTATATGTTATTACTACTCTTGTATTGTTGCGTGAATTTTCCTCAGCCATTGTTTATCTTACTTTGTTTGATAATTTCTTTGCTAACGTAAGCATCAGCCGACGCGAAAAGCGAAGCGAAGCGGTGCTTTTCGTGGTCGGCTGAATGCTCTTGTTGGCATATACTTCAGTTACTGTATTTGATCAATCGCCGGATGATGACATTCCAACTTCTCTAATAATATATCTAAGTGTCTGACCACTAGTTACGGAACAGTCATTAGCAAAAAAACGGTTGAAGTTCTCAATGCCAACCTCGACATATAGCCAAGTCCCCCTTTCAAAAACTTCATCAATTAGAACGGTTACTTCCCCAGAAGGCCAACTCCGTGACCAAGAATGGTCCGAACGGTTACGATCGCGGTACGGACCAACGTCGCGGCCGTGGAATCTGTCATAAAAGCGACTAAAAGAAGTCGCACCGACGATTGGCGAAGGAGAAACGAGTTGAGCGTAAACTTGCAAATCCTGTTCAACGTCCACCGATGAGTGACCAGGTTCATTAACAATACGCCCCCAATACGAATCATGAACCGCCTCTAACCTTACTCGAATTCTTAGAGTCCCAGTGTTAGTTACGCGATGCCATAGCCTCACTGCAGTCCGATAAAGAATATGAGATCGATCGGCTTCGTCTGAATCATCAACCCTAAGAAACGTGTAACTTCCAAGTTCCCCCGAATTATGATTGAGCCAGCGGAAGTGGGATGGCCTATTGACCCGTTCAACTGGCGTCTTTTCCCAAGAGTACCACCAACGCCAACCAGCAAAGGGGGGGCGATAGGTTTGGTTATTCGTAGGAGGTTTGACGGATGCAAATCTACTCTTTCTGATTGTATTAAAAAAAGCATCGGAAATTTTTTCTTGATACTCCCTTTGTAACGATATAGCCTTTTTTGAGTCGATTCCCAACTCAGAAAAAAGCTTTCTAGCTTTTGACGATATATCGTTTCGAAGGTCTTCGAGCTGAATTAGGCCTTCGTAACTTAAAGGACACTGACGTTCTGCATTTTGCATGCTTTCCAAGCGTCTCTTTTGCTCTTCTTGATAAGCTAGAAGATTCTGTTTTCCAATTATTGCGTATAGCTCTTCCTGGTATTCTTGATCTATCTTATCTAACGAATTATGACAACTCCGAGAAGCGTTCAAGTCGAAGGTGCGCAACTGTTCATCACCTTCGAGAGCTTTCCAATATTCGCTATTCGGTAGATCGTCAATTGGAACGACAAGAGATTGTGTTTCATACATGTTTCCACCTCTACTTTGTTAATGCCAACAAGTGATTGTACTGACCGGGATATCTCCTCCGTCTGCCACTTAGCATGGCACGTGTAAAGAATTCTGCAACTGCTCATGCATGTTATTTTCGGTCTAGGGAAGATATCTGGACCGAGAGCTAATGGGATG
>JANQNF010000005.1 GCA_028279705.1 archaeon | reverse complement strand
CTACGTTGGTTATGGCGTAGGAAGGTTCCCATTCTGCTTCGTCAACTGCTTCGCTGATGATGGTGTTTAATAGCTGGCCAGCATCACCAACAAAAGGTTGACCAATGGTATCCTCGCTTATCCCAGGTGCTTCGCCAACGAATAACAGATCACAAGGGACTGTTCCTCGGGCTAAGACTACTTTGGATCGGCTGTTGCACAGGTCGCACGCTTCACAACCAGACCACTTAGTTACGTGATCCCTATATTTCATACGTGATCTCCGGGGTCGTTAGTAATATCCAGATGACTCAGTACGATACACATCTTGTGTTCTAAGTCATCCAGTCTTGTGTAAATACGCTTGAGGGATTCTCCGATGTTCTTCTTTGCCGCTTCCTGTACTGCTAACCGGGTTTCGTGCTGAGCAACACTTTGTCGCATAGCATCAATCCACTTAGGAAGGTTCTTTTCCTGCTTCTCCTGTAAAACCTGTTCTTGGGTTTGGAAGTCAGCACATCTTTCAGCGTTTTCAAAGAAGAACTCCATAGATTCTCTAGCATCACCGTCTTCAACATTCCAGTGCCCTTTTTGGCATTTGAATTCTGTTGGATCTCCGGGGGTCGCATCAGTGCCGGGCCATCCCATATCGAATCTACAATGAGCGCAGGATAAGCATGTTTTCATAGTTACTCCTAACAGGAACAAGTAAATGGAGAGGCCCAACTGGGATCGTCTTCTGGACATCGGATACCTTCAGCACGTTCCATGTGCCTCCAGAAGGCTGATTCATTCGCGTAGAAAGCATCACGAGCGTCGTCAGATCCGTGCTGCACCCAGACTTCTCCAGATTCAGCGTACTCTTTAGTGATGTCTATCATCTCTAGGTAGCCCAACCGGGCTTCTTTTGCAAAATTTTCCAACCATCTTTTGGATTCACCTTCAGGGTCTAGCGCTGGATTCGGTCTTTCGACCTGTTCTTTAACAGCAGGATGAGTCCAACGATGCTTCATACCTGTGATGGTGTTAGGGAACATCAGCAACCAAAAGATCTCTCCCTTAGGTACTGGTTCCTTAAGGAATGGATCGACAATACCGCAGACAGGTTCCCCTTCTGCTAAGGATACTTCTTGTCCAGGTTGTAGTTCTTCTCTAGCCTTGACGGAAATGATTGCGACGTGTACTGCATCGCGCTCGTCTTCCTTTACAACTAATCTTCCTAGCGGGCACGGGTCATTCATTATGGTCCTCCTGGTGCTTGAGGCATTTGGGTAGCTGGTTGGACTTTCGTTGCCTCTTCGTTAATCAACTTAGGTACTTGGTCCATTACCTTCTTGGCAAACTTGAACAGGTTGGTCTCGTAGTTCTGGGCAAAGATCTTCACAATCATTTCCCCCCTGACTACTTGGAACGTGATGACCACTTGGTCCTGAACCACGTTGTCAGCAGGGCTGACCTGTTTCTGTTGATGAGTAGGGTCAATGATCTTGGCCATTCTGTTCTCCTTTGAATTCGTCTTTGATAGCGTCAATGACGCCCTTGGTAAAATGTTCTCCTGCTTCTTCTGTGACGTGTGCTGCTCCTTCTTTTACATCATCAGCTACTCCTCGCAAGTCAGGTGGTTCTTTTGGTTCACGTATCATAAGGATCATAAGACCAGCAAGTAATCCTATGACACAGAATACTACGAGCACATCCCAGTTCATTTTAACTCTCATTTAAGATTCCTTAGGAAGTTTGGACAAAAGCTAAAGCACGTTTGAACGGTGGTCCTTGGTGAGTCCAGTACACTTTGTCACAGTGTTCGCATTGACCGATCCAGACCTCAATCTCCAACATATCATCGGTGGTTATTAGATAGGACCAGCAGGTGACTATGTCAAATGGAGTTGGAATGGCTTCTGGCTCGAACAGGGTGAAGTGTCTGCACTGACATTCACACAACACGTTCCAAGGCATCCCAGGTCTAGTGTTGACCTCTTCTATCTTTTTCCAAGGACAGTCCTTGAAGTCAACTACACAGTCTGGAGCATCCTTTGCATAACAAATGCTAGTCTCGGTTATCAGGTTCATTGAAGCTAAATGAATCTCCACAGAAAGGACAATACTCGACAGTAGTTATCCAACCGTTATTGTGCCAGACAACCAAGAAAATTGCTTCACACTCACTACACTGGATTTCACCATCGTCCCCGACGTCAGTTATCTTGGTTGCCATGTTTGTCCTTTAGAAGTTTTCTTATGTCGCATAGGTCACCTTTCACAAAGAACACAGCAGCCAGGACAGCAAGGATCTGCCCACTGATTATCCATTGACCACCTGTTGTAATCATCCCCATAGCTAAGACAAGGGAAACGAATCCAGACAGATAATAAGCTATAGAGAATGACATTACTTCCTCAGTAAAGATTTGGCTTTGATTGGTTTCTTTTTGACTTTCTTCTTCACCACCTTCTTTGCAACAACTTTCTTCTTCGCTGTCTTTTTCTTCGTACCCTTTTTCTGGGTGAGAGAAATATCATGGCGGTCTTCGTGAGTGCGGTAACAGTACTCAGCAATGAGCATCGCGTCGGCAGTGGCGTGAATTGGGTAGAACGTCGGGAACATCCGTTGCGCCTTGTCCCGTGTTACCTTCTTGTCCCCACCTGAGCGGCATCCTAAAGCTCCTTGCCACTTCGCAGGGGTAACGTATTCGAACGGTATCTTAGCTCCGTACAATAAACCCCGGCAAAATCCATAGTTCTGCCCGAACTTAAACGTGCTGCTAACTCCTTGCTTGGGCATTGCCGATACTTGTTCCAAGTAGGCAAACTTGGGAAGGTTCTTGTACACATCCAAGTGATGGCCAAACTGATCCCACACATCTGCTTCTGTTTGGTTCAATCGTATAGTGGTCATAGCCCCATACGGGTTTTCCTCGTGTAGGTGTTCGGGCATAGACGTGCGTGGAAGATATAGTGCAATCGCACCTTCCTGTCCCGGGTCAATACCAATATAGATCATAAGTCATCTTTCTTTTGACCAGAGCCAAAGACAGTTTGCATTTTCAATGTCACTAGATTTCAACTGCGCAACCTTGTCCCGGATTCTCTCAGGCACTATGCGTTCCCAGTGTCGAAACAAGGGTTCGTCGTGTCTGATAGCTCCCCAAGGGCAGCACACTAGGACTATGAGTAACTCGTGTCTTTCTGATGGTAGCATCTGCGCAGTACCTCTGTTGAAAGGTTAAATATCCATGCCCTCCCACCGCCCATATAATATACCTTACAACAGGTATCCATAACAAGGGGGGAGAAGTGTGGAGGTTAGATGGCCTGTTCTTATTTAGGCCGTTTGGGAGAAGTCTTGGTGTTTTTTACAGCGTTAACAATCACGAGACACTTCTTGCCTTCTTTGAATACGCTGGTTTTGAGTCCAAGAGATAATGCTTTGCGGCGTATTTGCACATCCATACTTATACGGGTGCAGTTAAAATCTGTTCCTTGTGTGATCTTCCACTTGGTTCCTGGTTTTAGCCAATCCTCCCAAGGGTAAATGGACGCGGGTCCGCCCTTGGTGGTTGGTTGATAGTTCTTGAGTTGTTCTGCCATTTCTCTTCCTTGTTATAACGGGTAGTTGGGCCAACCCCATTTTAGCCTATGTTATAGGGGTATGTAAACCCCCCTATGTACAGCCACTATGTTAGGCCAGCGCGCTATATATTGGGGTTGGCACGGTTGGCCAATATGGTATTATGTATAGGTTACATAGCAGATGTTTGCTATGGAGTTCAAAGTCCTTTTAAGGAGAAAAAGGATGAGTCGCATAATTTCTGTCCAGGATTTGGAATCCTCGGCTCAGGAGTACCTCGACCACTATAACAGTGCTGAGGAAAATGACGTGGAGATTCACCCGGTGGAAAACGAGCAGGGTGAAGAAGTCACGGAGGCTCCTGTAGTCCGCGGAGAAGTTAAAGCGATTACAAGCGGAGTGTCTATGTTAGGAAGGAGGACTAGTGTCAAGGAGTAAGTTACGGAGGAAACTAGACAGGCTGATTGCTTTGGATAGACCAGAGTACTTTCAGCACCAGATTAACCAACTTCAAAAACTATTGGAACCGGAGGAAGTTTGTGGCGAAGAAGAAGGTAGCAGCGTCGAAGACACCGGAGACGGGGTCCAAGACCAAGAAGAAAGTAGTCCCGAAGAACAACAACGGGAAGACAAGCCAATCTGCAAAGAGCGGCAAGTCAGCAAAGGGAAAAGCCTCAAAGAAATCCGCGAAGAAAGGAGAAGGAAGCGGCAAAAAGAAGGCAAGTCCATCCTCAGAAAAACCGTTGACGAGGGATAAGTCCAAGATCATCTACCCCGATTTGGATGTACGGTTGTACAGCTCAGATCCATCACACGGGAGTGATGGTCCGCTCACCGTCGAGATAGCCAAGGAAATACTTGGCTGGACCGAGGAGAGTGAAAATATTAAGTTCGGTAAGAACTACACATTGAAGTTGCCTGACGGCAGTAAAATTCGTTGCATGAACAACCTTAGTAACCGCCCGTTCTACCCGCAGCTTGCGTTGGATTGGAAACTTGAAATCCTACGTGGTAAGTGGAAACTGAACGGCGAGACTATGGTGATTGACCGTCTGGGTTGTATCCACGAAGGTCAGCACAGGTTGATCGGTCTTGTACTTGCTGAGATTGAACGAAAGGGCAATCTACAGAAGTGGACTGAGTTTTGGAAGAAAGAATGCTTCATTGACGCCATCATTATTGTGGGCATCAGTGAGGCGGACGAGGTGGTTAACACGCTAGGAACTGGTAAGCCCAGATCCTTGGCTGATGTTATCTACCGGTCTGAGTTCTTCCAGGACATACACCAGAAGGAGCGAGCCCGTATTGCTAGAGTCACTAGCTACGCGGTGAAGCTTGTCTGGTTCCGCACCGGTGCTGATCTGGTTAGCTACGCTCCTAAGAGGCCTCACAGTGAGTCCTTGGAGTTTATTGCTAATCACCCAACCCTACTTGAGTGTGTGAAGCACGTTTACGCTGAGGACGCTGCGAAAGAAAAGCGTATCAGCAACTTCATACAACTCGGGTATGCGGCTGGACTCCTGTACTTGATGGCCAGTTGTGCTTCCGACAGTGATTCCTACAACGAGGTAGGTACTGAGGAAGGTATTGATTGGGCACTCAAGGATAAGGCGTTTGACTTCTGGGTTCACTTTGCTAACAAGACGGAGGACGTACAACTCCTTCAGAAACACTTGGTAGCAATTGACAATGCCGGAAGTCTTGGCCGGGACCAGATCTGTGGTGCCGTGGCAAAGGCTTGGAACCTTTGGAGTGACGGTAAGAAGCTGACCCCGAAGGCTATTGAGGTAGCAATGGACACTGACGAATTCGAGCGTCCTATCGTTGCCGAACAGCCAAGGGTTGGTGGTATTGATATTGGGGAGAAGACAGCCTGATGCCTCGTTCCAGCAAACTCATAGTCTTCTGTAAACTATGGACTCATATCGGGTTTTACTATGTTCACAACGGACAGAAACATCAAGCTAAACGGCTTGCGGAAGCTAGAGACTTCGCTGAACGGAATGGCTATGAGGGGATACGGATAGTATTCCGTTAACTTAGGTAGTCTACAACCTGGGAAGCGTTGACATCGTACTGCGGTGTCAGCCTTCCCATTTCTTTTGCGCTGCTGGGAACCAAGCTCTCGTACCACCTGTCCCCGTTCTCGTTGGTCATGTAATGCTGTGCGTGTTTCGCCCCTGTATCATTCCAGCGGAATACGTACTGCGGGGGACCACACAAGCAGGGGTCCGCACTACTCTGTCGTTTGGCCAATCGGGCTATGAACTCTTGGTCAAACGTTGCTCGGCTGGTTTGGACCCAACCTCCTACTCTGTCTAGGAATTCCTGGGTCATAGCAAGCGAACCGTGGAATCTACCGTGAGCAGGATCTAGCCAAGGGCTTGCGGCTACTCCGCTATCAGCGTAGGTTGTCCATACTTCTTTCGGGTGGGACCAACCATTTCTCTCCAGAAGAGCTTCGTTGTGAAACTCCAGATACCTAGGAAGATACACATCGTCGTCATCCATTAACGCAACAGCATCCCACAAGATATCTGACTGTTCCATTAAGTTCAGCATTACGTGATACTTCTCTGGGAGAGAAGGTATGCGTAGCGCTGAGGACACAATCTTGTACTGCTCTTCGTTTACTTCGGGCAAGGTTCCCAGGTCATCATAGATAAGTAGGAACTTATCCTTGTGGGTTTGCGTTAGGAAACAGTGCAGTATGTTTTCGATCAGGTGTTGTGGTCGTCCGTAGGTAGGACACAAGCACAGGAATTTCATGTTACACCCTTTTCAGTGGAGGCCAAAGATCGTATCCAACCATTTCCGCCGTATGACAGAACTCACCACCTAGTAACGAACCGCAGTTCTTGAAGATATCCTCCATTGTAGGATATTTATTACAAACGTGATGACAGTCTGTGTCAGGGTGTGATTCCAATGGATGTCCTGGTGCTGGCATATGTTCCAGGTTCCACACAAAGTTAACCAGCATCTCAGGATCAGACTCTATGTGGATTATGATTTCAGGCTTGGCCTGTTGTATCAGTTTCATCCATTGTACATAGAAGTCTACCGCCATCACCATCCGCATTGCTTCTGGTATTGTGCCTCCGTCGTAAGGGATGTTAATGTGTTGGTTGACAAACTTGAGGAAGGGGTTAAGGCTTGGATGGTTCAGGCACACGGCCATCAACGAGCCTACGATTTTCAATGGGTGTCGTGTGATTGCAATTGTGTGCTTGAACTCAACGTCACCTAAGTTCCTGTGAGGGTTGGCACCGTCACCAAAGGGAACCCAATCAGACTTGACCACAGACATCCAGCTGACTATGCCTTGGTCTCCATAGTGTTCCCAACCTACTGGCCAACCTTTGGATCTTAGTAGCTTTGCTGTATATAATGAACCAGATCGTGGACAACAAAGAACGCGGAGCGGTAGTACCTTACTCATAGTTCCACCTCCTCAGGTTGGTAGCCTTCTGCTTCTCTCTTACTCAACTCCTTCTTCCAAGCCCTGATAGCCTGCTTGACTAAGACCGTGGCAAACTTGCGCTTGAAAGGAAGGTTGCCTAACAGTCCTGGCCGTTTCTTTGCTTCGATTTCCAGTTGGCTTACAATGAGGGATATGTTTTCTTCACACCCTTCGATTCCTGCCCTATCCATTTGTTCTTGGATCACTTGACAGGCACAACCCGACTCGGGCTTGATGTTCCAACCTTCTAGGATCTTCTTGAGCTCAGTCCCAGGTCCTTCCCCCGGTGGCCAAGGGTCTAGATAGTTGTTGTCCCAATCCTTAGGATCTGAGGAGTAGATAGTAAACCCATGCTGGCCTCCGTTGTGGTAGGCTAGTTGCCATTCACGACCGTATTCTTCCCACTCGTGGTTGATCCACTTACGAATACCATAGGCAAGACCAGGACCACCATCTTCGCCTTCCATACCGTAGGTGTGCGTATCGTGGAACGCTACGTACTTGCGCACCTTCTGCCCGTGCTTAACCAGTTCTTTGAAGATGCGCTTACCAGTATGAATGTTGTCGATGAATAGCAGGTCTGTCTCTTCGATAACATCACCCTGTAAGGAATCCATGCACCTACTACCTATGTGGGACGTCCACTCTGTGTTGTGATCCTTGTTTGGTGTACGTCGTAGAACGTGGTGCAAAATATCCAGTAAAGGATCGGACTCTTTCTGGTAACTGATAACCTTCTTAGGGAGAGCAGCTACTAAGCCTACCGAGCTTTCCCTACGCTTGGTGAACTCTGTTACATGATCGCAACGTGCAGCGAAGCTGCGCAGCACTGGGAGGTGCTGGTTCATATCCCGTTCTTTGTGAGCGACCCATTCAAAGATTTCATCCAAGGTCTTGTTAGGGTTAGGTAGACCATGAGGGGATTCTGGGATCGTCTTTGCCAAAGCTTCCATCTGGGAGGCAGTAGGTGGTGGCGTCGGCAATTCAAAGTTCAGGGGATCGGCCAGGATCTTAGTCCAAGCAGACTCGGACAATCTTCCAGTTGCTACGAAGTGTTCGTAGATGTCTGTCTTATCCCTACCTAGCTCATCGAACTCAGCAACATAGTTGCAAACCTTGGCTTCCCGCATCAGGGGATACTTTGAAGCTTCCTTAGGATCCCTGAATTTGTGGTTCCATTTGAGCCACGGTAAACAGAATGTAGAGTGCCCGGCTTGTTCATACTTCTCATGTATGTACCCTTCTTCACCACCGAACATTCTGTGACCTTCAAGGAACCCGAGCCAAGCGTCTTTCCGGCAGGTGAATAAACCTAACCCCATAGCAGGGATCTTAAAGATAGGTTCGTCGTCGGTCCAACCAGCTTGTGTGTACCCGAACTTCTGCTTCAGGATTTGTTGGTGTCCTGGCCAACGGATGTTGACAGGGAACGGCTGGTAACATTCGGCACAGCGTTTGCGTCTGTGGTTTTTAACCTCAAACTCCAGGCTGTGGAATTGTATTGGCTTGTCATCGTCTTTGCCAATATCTTCAGGGTTAATCACTGTGAAAGGATGACCACACTTGCATCTCCAAGCATGTGCCCAGATCCCCCACATCTCGGACCGCCAGATCATATCGAAGTGGGTAGACATCATACCCATTCCGTCATAGATCATTGGACCGGTATACAGGTTCGGGGTGTCTGGGTTCTCACTAAAGAAGTGAAGGAGACGCGATGGTGTATCGGTTGGAAGGAGGACATGGCTGTCCATACAGAGCACCACGTCTCCTTCAGCTTCATCGAAAATTCTTTGCCGAGGCGCAGAAGTTCCGACGGGTGTTTCCATTGGAATGTACCGGCCACGGATTTTTCCTCCGTGATTAGTACACTCAGTGAGTTGCTTGATGCGTGAGGCATCCTTGTGAGATGGACAGTTGTCCACGACTAACAACTCAACGTTGTCATCCTCGTGGATCTTACTGTGCATCCTAAGACTTTGGACGGTGAAGTGAAGACCGTCGTAGTCCTGATAGGTTGCCATACCTATTGTGAGTTTCATAATGTCCTCCAATTAGTTTTAGAACTGGCCAACCATCCAGTTCGCATCTAGATTAAAGCGGGAATTGAATATTGCCTCCGCTGGCTGACGGTGTGAAATCTAACGTGTAGTCTCCACCCGTAGTAGCAAAGTCGTTAACATCGAAGTAAGCGATAAGCCTTGATAGCGTATCGTTTGTGATTTCTTTGACCAGAATTGCACCGGCGATTGTGGCTCCTGCGCCCAACGATGACCAAGTGAGATCGGCTTCAATACCAATGTCAACTCTGTTGTTGGTATCGTTAGCTGTGAGAGCAATGGACACAGTCTTACGACCGGCTCCACCAAATCCTCCGGTGTATCCTGAGACGCTGATCTCGTGATCAATGGGGTCATTACCGCCCCCGTCATCGATTACAGTGTCATCCTGGTCTGGGACGTAACCATCTTCAACCAACATACACTTGATGGTGTCTGTATCAATATCGATGGTCCCATCCATCATCTCCATTAGAGCTTGTGTGTATACCAAGCTGGCCATGATTAGCTTCCTCCTACTTGTTGTCCACCGCCTAGTACAGTAGGTGGAATAACGGTTATCGGTTGTACAGATATCGCAGGAACCGTAACTGTGATGTCTTGATTAAGAACACCCGGAGTCTTAATCTTGTTGGTGACAATGATCCTAGGAACTTTACGGATTGCTTTGGTTCCCGAACCTCCATACGTTGATGCGTAGGATCCGAACCCGTCTTCACAGGTCATCCAGATCTCAGAACCATTGTCTAGGCATATTGGGAATCCAGGAGGTTGCTTACAGTGACACGGTACAAACGTTCCACATTGGTCTTGTGGATTTTCTATCCATCGTCCGTTGATGCACTCCCACCTACAAGGTCGTGGATCACAGGTAGGTCCACAGTCAGCAGGACATGTGCTACCATCGCCTTGATATGTTCCTCCCAGAACATCTTCACAGCTTGTCTGGGTAATATTATCCAAGCATCTGAATGGATCCTTGATTTCAGGCACACAGCAGGCTCCGGTTGGAGTTGCTGTAGTGGTTGTTGAACTTGTGCTAGTAGTTGGAAAATCGCTACATTCAGTGGTTGTGGTTTCCCCGAATACTGTACCATTCCACACAGGGTCTGGACATGGACAACGAGTAGGGCAGTCGTTGGTGATCAGGTTCCATGTTACTCCGTTCCAGAACCAGCGACACTCAGCTTGGCAAGAAGGTTCACCAGTAGTGGTTGTCGTGGTTGTTGAATAACAAGGATGGCATGGATCCTGAGTAGTAGTTGTCCCTCCGCCGTGCAGTGTGCAAGGTGTGTGAGTTGGAACACAATCATTGTTGTTGGATGGTGGGTCACTAGGTGGATCACAATAGCAATTGATCAATGCAGGGTTGCAATTGTTAGTCATCCTAATCCAGGACTGCACTTGTGGTATCCACCACCATTCGCAAGAATCGTTACATCGCTGTGGTGGAGGGGGCGGATCATCCTTTATGGTACAATTTGTAGTGTCTTCATCACAGTAGAAACCACCAGCCGTTGAAGGCTGTGGGCAAGGATTACAGTGAATCTTGTTACGGCACTGAAGAGTCCCAGGTACAGGCCACCATCGCCCCGGTGGAATCCAAACCCATTCACAAGCTGGATCACAGTTAGGTACTTCACTGGTTGTGGTTGTATTGCAGTTACATGATGTAGTCGTTGTCGTGGTGCAAATTGGAGGATCGGTATCTGCATCGTAAGCACAGTTCGTGTATGTGATCTCTCCGTTGTTTGTTCCGCAGAAGTCAGGCCACAAGCAGTTACACTCAGGTGGAGGAGCTAACGTTGTTGTGGTCGTCGTCGATGTTGACTTATCCTCAACCGGACAAGGGCATTCAGTAGTCGTCGTTGTGGAACCGATAATCGTGGTGGACGTGGTAGTAGTTGATGTGGTCGTGCTGCAATTATCATCGATCTTATTCCACGTCCTCGTGGAGTCGTTCCATTGCCATTCACAGAATCCCTCACATGATTGTGGTTCCGGTTCTATTGTAGTTGTGGTCGTTGACGTTGTGGTTGTAGTAGTGTCTTGTTCCTGGTTATGTCCTGAAGGACGTTCACAGAAGAAAAATCCACCCTTACTACGCCATACTTGGAAGTAACGGTTACGATCCGAGGGAACAGGATAGATGTTATAAACCCACTCACGCATATGAATAGGTTTACCATCTTCGTCCTTACCTAGCAGAATAGGTGTGATTTCCCTCTGCTCTGGGTCATTGGGATCATCACCGTAGTGCAGTAGGAAGATACAACATTCCATAGCTCCTGGGACTTCGCCTATCATCGCAGGGATAGACTGGTCGCAAGGAGGATAGGCTAGATAAACATCATCTGCCTTAATCCCAGGTTGCGGCTGAGTTGGTTCTGTATCCTGAGGCTCAGGGATCTTGGCTAACTTCTGTAGCGCCTTTTCAACGAGATCCCGTTCCGCTTCGGAAAGAGCATAGAGTTTTGATGGCATCTTACTTTGGATACACAGAAAGGTTGATTATCGCTGTACCTTCTTGGGTGCGGAACATAACGTCTTCCCAATCAGCACTCATCTGTCCCACGTACAATCCTCTGGGAGGAATAAGCTGCGTGCCTCCGGGATCGTTTGGTAAGAACCCGCCGTCTCGTGAACTGGTAAGTTCAACAATTCGTTTGTCGTCAGTGGCGATTTGAGCATCACTCGGGATTGTTTCGTAGTTGGTGCCTACCAAGTTTTGGACGATGATGTAACCAACCTTCTCTAGAGGGATTGGAAGCGATTTCCATTCCTTTGTGATTTTGTATTCACGGGAGTATGGCTGGTCGGTCCCTTCAAGCAGTTGTGCAAAGCTGATTTGGTGAGGGGTTGGGCTTTCCCCTATTCGTTCGTGGTAGAAATTAAGATTGAGAGTAATCCTATCACGTTCTCTTGTTGGCGGACCTGATATCTTGGCGATCATGTCTGACTCACTATAAGCTGGTTGGGATGTTGAGCAGCAGGAAGTTTGATTCTGGATAGTATTCAAAAGGGCCAAGGGTGATAGCGTCGTCGTTCGGATCCTGTAGCGGCCTTCCTTTCCCATCGAGAAGCACCTTTCCGTCTCCACCGAATTGACCGGTTTCGTCTTTGTACTGAATGAAGTTGCTTGCGATCTGGCTGTTCTTAAGGTTCTTCGGGTTATTCTCAGTTGGGACTTCATCAGGGTCTAGACCAACCCAACTGTTATCAACCCACTTCCCCTTTAGAACCCTTGTACCAATGTCTAGCAAAGTCTTGTCAAACGTGTTGGCGTTTATTTCAAACTCATACTCGACGATATAGTAGTAGGTACAAACTCCATACAGTTTTCTTTGCCAGTTGACGTTGGTCAGCTTGATTGTTCTAGCTGCCATACCCCACAGTGTCGCATCGTTCACCGTGTCAATCATAGATGCAAATGTGACTAGTGGAAGACTGCTGACGTTTTTCCCAATTAACACCGTAGGTCGGCTATCATCAACCTCGGTTGCCGAGCCTGTGAATAGTTCATGGCTGCTGTTTGCAATGGGTTTATCATTGCGGTCAACCTTAGCTTGCTTTTTGAGTTTGGTAAAACTTCCACCAACCCGGTCAGGTTCATCTAACGGGTTTTCAATCTCAGTTGTTTGGCATCGTTCCTGCGGTTCTGTTGAGAAGTGGTTTGTCACTTCCCACCAGCAAGAGGCTTCTTGTTTACCAAGGAATTTAACTTCGGCTTCAGGTAGACAGAATGCCCATGAGTCTAGGTCGTTACCGTAACCCCAGACACTTCCAACAGTGGGTAATCCAACTGTTGATAGTACAATTGCTGGACCGTCTTCTTCATCAGTCGTTTCAATCTTGTGCTTGACTGAGTAATTACGATGACCGTTATCCGTTCTACGGACTGACCAGCCTGTTCGTCCTTCTATTTTGCCAGCCATTAGAACCTCGACAATCCAGCAACAGTTAACAATGTTCCGTTAGCTACCATTTCCTGTACGGCTTCTTCCACAGACTCAAACAGGTTCTTCATAGTTTCTTTGTACTGTGGGTCGTCGCTAACATTTGTAGTCTTACTTGCGGTTCCTGTAGTAGCGCCAGGAGCATTGATTTGGAATCCTTGCAAACGGGTCAAGGCTTCGATTGAACCAGCTTCAACAGCTTCAACACCTTCTACAGAAACTTTGAGTTTGATTTCTTCGTCCTGCATGTTTTCTACGAAGTCACGCACAGCTCGTTCAGCGGTAGTCCAGTTGATTGCTCCAGCTTCTAGTAGTTCCTTGAGTTCTTGTTGTAGGGCTCTGAGCTGTTCTGTTGGGGTCAGCATCTGCTTGGTGAGTTGCTTACCTCGTTCCATTAGTTGCTTACGTTTTTCCAACAGAGTTAGCTCTCTGTCTAATTGCTTCATCGCTTCGATACGGCTTCTACGCACTCCCTTTTCAGCGAGTTCAGCAATACGAGCTTGTCGGGCTGTAAGGTGGAAGAACCTTACCTGTTGTTCCATTTGTTTTACTTGGTCGCGGCCTTCCTTGTTTATCATTGCGGTCTTTTCAGCCGCATCCTCCATAGCTTTCTGATTTCGTTCTTGGGCTTCGATCATCAGGTTCAAGGCTTGCAGTCGTAAGATATCAGCCTTACCAGCCTCTCGCTGTTGCAACCTATAGATTTCAGCAGCATTGGAAGACATACCAAAGGTTGCAATCTGGTCCTTCATACGAAGGGTCAGTTGTTCTATGTCTTCCTTCAACTCTTGGTCAATCAGCTCTTCGAGCATAGCCAACTGATTTTGGAGTCTCGAGTACTCATCCTTCAACCCTTCAACATCTGTTTGTTGGCTTATGATTTGCTGGTTAAGTGCTTGAAGTTCTGCTTCAAAGTCGGCGGTTGTGCGGTGGAGTTTGGTGGTCTTAACCAACCAGTCTTCCAAACCTAGCAAGGAGAAGATACCACCCGGAGGTCCTTGGTAGGTCTGCATGTCTTCGATCATCCTTGCAGTACCACTAGCTCTAGACTCCAGTCCTCTAAGGTTGCTTTCAGCCAACTTGATTGCTTCTGCGTATTCTACAGTTCTCCTTTCAAGGTCTTTGATCTGGTCCAAATTAGTTTTGGTTATCATGTTGTTACGTTCTTGGAACGCGATAGTACCTACGTTCAATCCTTTGAGTCTGTCTATGCGATCCTGTAAAGCACGGGCACCGCTTTCAGCTCCAAAGAAAGCTTCTGCCAGTTCCTTACCGATTCTTTCCCCTACTTTGAATGCTACGAAAGCAGCTAGAAGAACCGCAGTAGTACGAAGAGAAGAATTAAATAGCGCGTTAGCAATTGCAGCGGTGCGGAACGCTATGGCCAGAGGACCACCAAGGATTACAGCCAGCACATTGAGTCCTGCTGATACGCCTGCAATGATTCCTCCTAGAGCTCCCAACATAACTAGGAGCGGACCTACAGTAGCTACGATCACACCTAGAGCTATGAATACGGTTTGGATCCATCTAGGTAGTTTACGGAACTCGTTCCCTGCGTCGGCTAAGAGTTTGGTAAGTTGTTGTAGGAATGGGGCCAGAACTTCCCCTACAACTCTTCCGGTATTTTGTATCTGGTTCCGGAGGATCTTCATTTGAGATGCGAATGAAGTTAATTGTTTCTCAGAAACTTCACGGGTCGTATCCTGCATACGAACCATCTCAGAGTGATACTCACGGATAGCCTCGCTGGTTCCCAACAGTGGAAGAATCACTTGTTGGACACGTGCATCGAAGCCCATAGCATCCAGCGCTGCTGTACGTTGAGTGTCTGACAACTTGGATGTAATCTGTTCAAGGTTGGCAACAATGTCTGCCATCTTGCGGATCTTACCAGTCGTCTCATCAAATACAGCAAAGCCGTACTTCCTGTGGGCTTCAGTATTCTTGAGTGTTGATTTAGCCATCAACCTCAAAAGGCGGTCAAACTCAGTACCAGCACGTTGAGCCTTAACCCCTTGGTCAGCCATAGCCGCTAGAACGGCTACTCCTTCCTCAACCTCGATATTATATGCTTTCATCGCGGCTCCCGCTCTCGTGGTAAGCGCGATGGAGAATTGTTCAACCGTAGCATTCGCGAGCATGTTAGCTTCAGTAAGCGTATCAGCTACGCGACGCATCTTTTCCATTTGCTCTGCTGTGGTTCCAGTCTTGAAGCCCAAAGCTGAAAAGGCGTCAGTGACCAAGTCAGTGGAATGGGCTAGACTGAACATACCAGCGGTTGAGAATTCAGTCATCAATGGCAAAGCAGCCAAAGACTCTTCAGTACTCAAACCAGCAGATGTCAGGAAGAAGTAGGCCTCGGCCAATTCTGAAGCAGACCGGATGCCTTGATCAGACATGACCGTGGCCAGATCTTCCATATCCTGACGCATCTCACCTGTAAGCCCACGCATGATAGCAGCCGACTTCGTCATGTTAGAATCGAAGTCAGCAAAGGCTTTTGTGGATGCAGCGCCGATAGCTACTAGAGGAGCTGATACGGCGATGGTCATTCTCTTACCAGCAGCTACGAAGGAATCCGCAGCTTGGTCCATGATGCGCGAAGCTTTACGCATCTCAGTCTTGAACTGCTTGGTATCCCCGTGAAGGCGGATGATCAGCTTTTCAAGTTCGAATGCCATCTAACTTTCCTTACTCAATTGCAGGCCAGCAAATCCTAACCACTTAGCCTTGGAAGCTGCTATCCTTTGTTCAGGTGACATGGTTGAAGTAGGTCCTTTACGCTTATCGTCTTCGTAACCTACTTTAACCAAACAGTCTTCCAGTTTAACGGCTCTGGGATTCTTTACTTGACCTCTTCTTATTTCAGCTACAATTGATGCCGCCCGGTAATCTTCCTTGGTATCTTTTTCAATGTTCTTACTGAACCAGATACGCCAACGAACAAACTCCCGGGACGTGTGTTCCCTCTTACAACGTTGAGGGGACATCTTAAGGTGGGAAGCAAGGTCATACCAAAAACCTTCCTCCCCTTTTAGTCTTCCCCCTCCTTCTCATCTGCATCTTCACCGAGACCAGACATTTCTTGACACAGTTTGAATAGTTCGGTTTGAACTTTGGATGGCCAGCTTTGGATCGTTGTGACTGAAAGCGCCTCACCTGATCTTTCCCCTCCAGAGTACCGCATGGCGAGGGCTAACAGGTTAGCTTGGATACCGTCAAAGTTGGAGACTGAGGATTCTTTACCGATGCTGACCTTAGTGGCCATACTGGTCATCCACTTGTCTCGTTCTTTGCCAGTAAGTTCCCGCAAGATAAAATCTTGTGGTTCCTTGTTTTCATCAAACAGGCGAATTTTCTTTTCTTCGAGTACTAGAGAAAACTCAAGTACTTCTTCCTGTTCAGTTGCTACGTCGTTCATTTCAACTCCTTCCAATTACCTTCTGGGGAGAAGGTACAACCAAAATAATAGCCGCGCTCCCACACCGGGAGGTCTACGACCCGGTGCAGGTGCGGCTAGGTAAATCACTATGCGGACGTGCCCCAGATAGCGATGTCAAACGTTAGTGTGTTTGCAGCACCGGTTTCGGCAAGGGATATGATATCCCCTGTTCCAGCGGTGACAGTCACTCCAGCCAGTGATGGATCAAGCCAGAAGAACGTAGCTCCAGGTCCAATATCAAACGAAGTAGTTACTGCGCTGAACAGTGGGACGTGGGCCGCATTGTTTCCAAACTGTAGAACGTCACCAGCAGTTGTGTTCTTGTTGTGGATGTAAATACCTTTCAGCTTCGCCATCGTGATGGTGTCGCCGAATGGATCACTGAGAGATCCTGCTAAGTCCAGGTTCTCACTGGCCGATGCAGCTAGTGTCCGGCCGATGTCATACCACAACAAGTCCTGTTCATTGACGACCGTCCCTGACTCTAGTGTCAGGTTTTGGTCAAACCTCGGCTCGGCGTCAACGTTAGCACCTTCTACAACCTTCCTTTGCAGGAATTGAAGGTGGTAACCAAGTGTTAGGGTTACAGCCATTTATTAGACTCCTTCAATTATGGGGTGTAGACGGGTGCTGTTTCAACACCAGCGTCGGTTCTGTTACTGATCTGGATGGTGCAGTTAGCCGTGGGCTGACTTCCTTCCTCGTTAGCGTTCGGGATGAAATCATCAAGCCAGCCATAAAAGGCCAGCGTCGAAGCATCCGGGAACGTAATCGTGATCAACTGATTGTCATTGACCATCGCCACGATGTCATCGAAAACGGCTGGATCGTAGGCAGCTTCGAAGGTGGATTCCGTTAAGGTCTTCAGCTTCTTGGGAGCCATCGTGCGCCAGGTCGTATTCCGCATCGTGGTGACGTCGTTCTGACCACCACCCGAAACTCCAGGTGGAGTTACGGTCTTTTCTTCAAATGCGACAGATGGGTGCGACGGAAAAGCTATGATTGTACTAAATCCGTCTTCCATGATAGCCATGGACTTCTCCTTTCAGTAATGTTCTATATTGGTTTCTGTCTAATGGATGCAGTTGCGTTCAATGAAAAGTTACGCAACCGCAGTTCTGGGTCTTCTCCAAGTGAAACAATTGAAGTCACCAGAGTGACGCTTTGGACCAGATAATCTCTCTTTTCAACCGTCACGTTGGTCCTTAGGATGGCGTCAAACCTATTTGCTATGTCGTTAGCCTTGGTCCAAGCATCATTGGGATCGTCTGATCGTATGACGCACTGGATCCCTTCTTGCTTTACTGTCTTCCCTTGCTGCCCTGATCGGTTGCTGTGGTATCTTCCTTGGATGATTGCAGTCTGGTTGATGACAGAAATTATCTTCTTTGGCACAAGGTCATCAGGGGTTGGAGCATGGTCCACAAACACTGACCAGTCGCTGGTCGTAGTGTGAGTAGTCCCTATCCCCTGATCAATCAGGTGTTGGGCTAAGATTTGAGCAGGGCTGTGGATCATTCCTGTGCCTTCTTCGCAACGATCTTAGCAATTTGTCGTTTGTGTTTTCTTGCAGGTTCTTCAAGGAACTTGGCCCGTCTGCCTTTTACCTTGATAGAACTCTGCGGCATTTCGTGCACGAATACAGCGTAGTGAGCGGTGTAACCAACAATAACATCTAGGAAGTCTGGTTCAACTCTTGTGAAAGCGCTGTCGTGTAGCGTGCCTGAAGCAATTGGAACAACTTCCTGACTTCTTTCCTTGAGGTACTCGGCACCGGCTTTCATTCCCTTTGCCAGTTTTTGCTTTGACCATTTGACTTCCTGGTCACGTAGTTGCTTCTTAATCTTACCGACGTTAAGAACTTCTACGAATGATTTGGTCTTAGCCATTACAGCATCGCTATGAACAGGACTTCACCCTGATCGTAGTCTGGGATCTGTTGGAAATTCCGTATCTCGCTGTATCCCAGGTTCTTTTTAGGATCGTTGGGGAAGTCTAGCAAGTGGGGAGCTTTCAAAATTAGGATATCACCGTTTTCCATGTAACGGTCAGGATAAACAACAGCCTTGCTGAATTGCTTGGTGTTGTTGGCATCCACGAACTCCATAATCTCATCGTCCCACCTGCAATCTATTTCGACAGGATTCTCATAGGTGAACTGTCCGCCTTGTGTGACAGACTTCTTTTGCCACCACGTAGCTTTCTGATCCCTGTTGGGAATGTCCATCAGCGGTAGTTTTATTTCCACCATTACAGATCATCCGGGTCAGTACCAATCCAGTGGAATATGGCTTCCTTACCAGCATCGCCGCTTTTGACGTCCTCATTCCAGGAAGCCAATTCTCCGCTGATGTCGATTGCCATTGCTTGTTGACCGTATCGGGTCTGGTCTAGGGCTAGGTCCACTTTGTACTGGTCCTTCTTTGTGACAGGCCCGGCTTTCTTCGTATCAGCTTCCGGGTCGCGGATACGATAGAAGTGAGCAGCGAGCCAACGTTCAACAAGTTCTAGGGAAGTCGCGTCATGGTATAGGTCACCGTCTTCGTCGGTGGCAGTGGAACACAGTTTAGTCACCAGGAAGTTAGCCGCTTCTATGAACGGAGCTGCATCCGTAGTAATACTGGTATTGATCTTAGTGATCTTACTTACCGCTAGGTACGTTGTCCTACCCATGACCCAACTCCTGCAATCAGGCGAATTGAATTAGGATCCACTTCCCACATTGGGCTTGTTCGTGGTAGCTGGCTTACTTCCGCCGGCTTCGCGCTGAGCTCGTTCTTTGGCAGCATCAGCGGCTGCTTTTTCACGTGCTTTTTCTTTTTCAACGTGCTTGGCAGCAGCAGCTTCCAGAGCATCGTTCCAAGCCTGGGAATCAACCTCGACGAATTTTCCCTTGTACTTTTCAACAAGGTTTTCTTCCGACTCGATGACTTCTCCTCGACGGAAAACAGTTCCGTCAAGTTCTTTATGCGCTCCGGCTCCTTCCACAAGCCGATACGCTTTGGTTTTGGACACAGGAGCAGCTTTGTCAGCTACAGCCGTTGTCGCTTCTTTCTTTGCCATTTGATAGGCTCCTTATGAAATGAAGGGGGACTGAACTCCAGCTCGGCCCAGTCCCCCAAGCCCGTGCGACCAGCGCGGATTAGGCAGCGAATGTAATTGCGCTACTCACCACCAGACTTCCGTCCGGTAGGATAACGACCAGATAGAACGTGTCAGCACCACCAGCTTCGGTGATATCAATGTCGATATCCCCGTCCGACTCGGATACTGCCATGAAACTCTGGCTTGCTGCATAAGGATCAATGATGACCCCGTCGGTCCCGATTGCTACTGAATCAGGGGCAGCGGAAATTGAATCCCCATTCGCATCGTCTGAAAGATACATTCGCACCGCAGAACGTTCTGCGATGTCAGCGCCACCGTATCGGAGTTGAATACCTACGTTAATTACGTTGGCAGCTTCAGCCCCGATGACGAACGTAGCGTTATCGAACGCCCAATTCTTAAACGGAGAATGGGATGCAGGTTCTTGAACAGATCTACTCATGGTAATCTCCTTTAGCTAATGTCCAACTGTTGGTTAGACAGAACCGTGGACGATACCAGTGTTACTGTTGAAGTCTGCCCGAAGTTGTGGAACCTCGATGGCCATGACTTTGTAGTTCAGCATCATTCCACCTTCCGTTGGCCATTGGACGGTGGTGATTGACATACCACGAACGGCACGAACAATGTCCGAAGTCATTTGGACCAGCAGCAACGTAGTGTCACTGAGGAAGTGCAAGGTTCGCACATCCTGGATTTGGTCAATGGCTTTCAGCCGTTCTCGCAGGGTGTTGCTTCCCTTCGCCGTGGAGTAGTCCTCGTCCATGTACTGGTCCCAGCCGGGAGAGCAGTAAAGCATGAACGGACCGTAGTGATTATCCAAGTAGGCCAGATCACGCATGTCCAGGACTTCGTTCACAGTCACAGCGTGATTGGCCGAAGTTGGTGCAGTCAGCGTCTTGGTCAATCGGCTGGCAAAGTTCGTCAGACCCGAGATGGTTCCGCCGCCGAAAGCGTAGGTGGAAAGTTCACCGAGATACAGTTTCTCAATGGACTCAGCAACCTTACGACCAGCGAGGGAAGCCGTGGACGTATCCAGCGGCGCACCGCGTTCGCGGGACGTTGCAAGTTGGCGAGCGGTGAAGTGGAAATCCTTGTGGGTAATCGGAAGGGGCAAGTTGACCAAGTCGAAGTGAGGTCGGTCCGCATCCGATCGTCGGATACCGTCCATGCTCATTTCAGCATCGGTCAGGTCGCTTTGACGTTCCGTTTCCAGTACGGTCTTTCCAAGTCCGTTCGGGATGGTATAGGTCAAGCCGTTGGCAAGCAAGTCACCATAGGCACGCATTTCTTTCTGAGCGGCTTCAACGATTGCCTCGTCGAGTTGTTTCCACTCGTCCTTTCTCAACGTTGCAGGCGCGTTCGTAACGATCGTTTGTGGTTTACCGTTACGAGTCACAGTCTGGAACGTTCTTTGGTCAGTATTAGGATCCTCAGGATCCCACTCATTGGACTTCCACGGACGCAGTGCGTTCACGTCAAAGCCGCTGTTCATCAAAGTCTGGGCGACTCCCCCATAACCTTGACCATTCAAGATATAGTCCATTTCACCTTTCCTTGTAGTGTGTGATTGGAAATGACGGAATCACAGGTTACCAGACGCAACGGCACTTCACGTGATCGTTGGCGGCAAGTGTTCCTGGTCCTTCCATTGCTTCGAAGCAGTAGCGGGTTTCAGTACCGGCGGCTTCAACGAACAAACCGGAACCGGCGGCTTCCACCACAAGGGTGTCACCGACCGCAATCGCTTCACCTGACTTGACCAGGATGTTGATGATTTCACCGTTTACCGGGTGATAGAAAAAGATGACGTCGTCAGCAGCGTAAGCGTCATCAACCGTTTTTCCTTGCATCGAATCTTCGATGAGGATAATCAGGCCAGCGACACCCTTCAATGCTTCAGCTTGAGTGGCTTGCACTTGGTCATAATCACCATCGGCAGCCAATTCAATTGCCATCCCAGGGCTCATAGCCTCATCGCAGCGACCTTCTCCGTAACCTTCGTCACGGCCTCGCAGGACGATTCTTCTGTTGTCAGCCATTTAGAGTAACTCCTTATATCATGGCTTTGGAATTTAATACAACCGGAATGGCTGTTACGACTTGGAGCCAAACGTCAGTTCGGGCATTTTCAAAGGCTCTTCGTTGTCCACGATAGCTCCGGGCATGGACGAGTCCTGTTGGTTGGCCGCAGGTGTGGAACCAGCTTGGCCAGCGTAGTTAGGACGACCTTGTCCGCCTTCCTCTTCGTCCTCAGCCAACAGGGCGAGGTTGCGGAGGTCTGCGATTGCCATGTTCTGCAACGTATCAGCGGCGAACTTGTTCTTCTTGTTCGCAGTGATCTTGGCGATCAAAGCTTCCTTTTCGTTTTGGTGAGCTTCGATACCGTTTCGTAGAACGTCTTGCAGTTCAACTGGAGCACCTTCAATGTACTCATTCAGCGAAACAACTTTCGGTTCTTCTTGGCCGGTCGGTTCGTTGTTGTTCGCAGGCGAATCCTCAACGGTTTCTTCCGGCTTCTTTGAAGGTTCGGTAGAATCGTTCTTGACCACAGGAATGAAGTTATCAAGCAAACTTTCATCGGTCTCCATCAGGAACTCCCGGTGATCTTCAGTCCACTTGGTCCCTTCGTTGGCAATGAGGTCTTCTACCAACTGTTCCTTACCCATGTCTTTCTCCTTTGGGTTAGGGGGATCGTTTGTTGAGTTGCCAACGAAGGCACCGTCAACAGTTCTGTACTCAGTAACTCGAACAACCTTCTCCGGTTGCTCGCTACTTAACGTGACGGCTGTTTCTTCTGCTGAATAATCCACTCGTAGCAGATCGCCGTCGTTTTCAACAATTATAAAATCGTCGTAGACATCTTCAATCCACGTCTCGTCCGTGTAACGCTCCCGAACAGCCATTGCTAAGGCTGAACGGATATTACCGTGAGACATCTGGTTATCAACAAGCCCACTCCTCCGCAAGGCTTGTCTGAACGCTGTTTCCAGTTGTCTTTCAGCGTTGATCGCATATCTTTCAGCGTTCTCAACCAACTCATTCAATTGAAGTAGTCCTGCTCCATCTGCGATGGAACATGCTCCAATCTTGTCTGGGAGGATAGCAAGGTGGTCCGGTTTGATATTCCGGGCGTGTCCTACAAATTGCTTCCCGCCAAATTTCCCAGGTGTGGAATCCTCGTCTCTGAACAGGCCAGTAGATACTTCCATCATCTGATTGTTCAATACGGCAACAAGAACCCGTTCATCAACCTGCTTCATTTTGTTCACATCCAACCAAGCTTCGGCACGAAGTTTACCGTCGAACTTGGCGTTCATCACCAGACCAATCCCGCGATTGTTGATGATGACCTGATCACAGGCTGATATTCCCTTTCCATCTCGTTCCGGGTGGTAAACCACAATTGGTTTCATGTTCCACACCGATGGTGCTTTGGAAAGTTCTGCCTCTGTATACATCAGAGGTCCTTGACTGCCATTGTGGACACCTACGGTTAACATCGCCATAGGTGCTACAAGGTATTCCTTCCCGTCCAATACTTCGTATCGAAGATTGGCATTGGAAAGATTGAAGGTAAATGTGCTTAAAGCCATGTTTGGCCTCCATAGTGCCTTCGTTTTGAAAACCCTCGTTTCCCACGAATTTGGTCCTGGGACATTGTACGAGGGGTCTGGTCAGAAAACAAGGGGGTAATCCTAAAAATTTTGGGGGTTAATAGTTCCCGCCAAAATCCCCGGTAACAGTGGCTCCGCTGACCCCTGTTATACCTGTGACTACGAACCTGACTTTGTTGTTGTTAGGAGAAACAACTTCCCCGTATAACAACTCATCAACGGCAAGAGTCCCGTCCCCGGTGTTGTCTGCTTTCCACTCACGTACAACAACCCACTGACTAGTCCGTGTGGATCGTTGACATTGTAGAACGCCATTAGCCTTAAGATCACCAACGAATTGGATTTGCTTAGGGCTGGCATCCATATCAAATTCAGACGAAGTAGCGTCTGATGTTTGTGCAGTCCATACAGCGCCCATTTATAAACCCCACTAAAGAGCTTTGATGTGTTCCTCTGCGCGATTATTGCGCCCAATTGGATGTACAGTGCCTCCACCCATAGGTGATAGGCAGTAGGGGACAAGCTCCCCTGCTTTGTGTTGTGTCCCTAGTACCGGCACGTCTTCATCTTTAACTGCAAGCCAACCGAAGTATCTAGCTGAAGCATCAACAGTCGTAAAGTCTAAGGTGAAATCCGTTGCGTTGAACGAATCCCAGTCAGCTACTACTTGTTCCGCTCCTCCATTACCTGCAATAGATACGTACACAGCATCGTTATAAGTTCCCTCCCAGACTTCACTAGTCCCTGCTGCATGACGAGAAGACCATACAATAGCTCCTTGAGTAGTACCATCCATCATACCAAGGAACGGGCCTCCACCAGTAGCATTGCTGTTTACTGTATTCAAATGATTCCCGAACACCAATAAGGCGTCGGGTTCAAAGCTGGTCGTAAAAGCTTTTGTTCCTGCTGATGTCGGTGAAGTACCAGATCCTGCTTCCCAAGTACCTTCATAGAAGGCGATATAGTAAACGTCTATTTCAGCATCAGATTGAACTTTATTAAGCGTGAATCCATTTGGGCCACTATCAAAGCTAGTAAACTCCACAGCGTGATCTAGAGCGGTTCCTGCTAAATCCTGACACACAATACAACGACTGTTATAAAAAGACCGTTCACAGTCCATGGAAGTTCTACCACTTCGATCCCTAGAAGTTAGGGCTGTTTCATTAGCTGTACCAGTGGCAAATCCTAGATTCGTGTAGTTATTACTAAGAATTGAATTCTCAGTAGTACTCCTACCTGTAAGAAACATCAAAGCTTTAGGAACATTAGTTGTTGACTTCGTTATAGAACCTGTTCCGGATGATAGAACTAGAGTTCCTACTTCGCACCCAAGAGACGAAGCCCAATATTTGATGACATAGGCATTAGCATCATTGGTGGTCCAAGTAATTGTGAATCCGTCAGAATCAAAGGCCACAGTTCCTTCACAGATTAAATTATCAGCCAGATCATAAAGAGCAAGAACTTGGTCTGGGTCCTTGTATCGGTTTGTGTCCGACGTAAGTTGTCCGTCTTCTGATCCACCAAAAACACATCTATGGTTTGTTCCGTCACTAAAACCTACACACTGAAGAACATCTTCTCCTTGAGGAGCATTTTCACTTCCAGCAACAACACCTGTCATCATAATAATCAAGGACTCTGGCTCGAACCCTAGACCGGTTATGACATTAGTCGTGGTTGCCGGTAGGATGGACTTATTAAAAGATCCTACTTTAATACCCATTCAATCACTCCCGGTGGGGGAGGGGACCATCCCTGTCCCCAGAACTCTCACGAATGATGTTGCTCCAATAACATCACTCTTCCCTGATTCGCTATGGTTAGCGGCGTGGAGCAAGCCCGAAGGCTTTTCCTAACCACCAACCCTGACCGTCGAACAGGACTGCCCGACCGTTACGCCTATGGAACCTACCAGTCTCTTTGCTGTAGACTGCGTTCCTTCGAGTACGAGTATACTCTTCACCATCCATATCCCACGAACTCGTAGGCGTCCATCCGGTGTCCCATGAGTTCACGTTACTCCAGGTTCTACTCGTAACCACTGATCGGTCTTGGACCGTTTTACTTCCGTCAGACCATTCTGTGTGCAGGTGCCTACCCGAAGGGCACACCCACTGGTTGACCACAGACCTAACAGGAAAGATATTAGCTTCCGGAATTGGTTCAATCCTAGTAACCACTACGCCATTCATTCCAAAAAGATCGTTGTTACTGAACGTCCTTCTGGGAGAAAGAATGCGTGAGCGAAACATAGGTTGACCAGTCTGGTCACAAATACCGTCACCGTTGAGGTCGGTACATTGCTGTTGAAACAAGTAACCCAGGAACTGGTCTGAGCCTTGATCTTCAAGACCGAACAGATCAGGTTGAGGTTCAACAGTTGTTACTGATTCGGGTTCATCACCCAAACCGTACAGTTCAGTGCCCTGCGCTTGTGGACCAAGACACAGAGCGAAGATCACAAGTGTGATCAAAGTGTAGAAGGTTCTCATCTTCTCCTCCTTGTTAAAGCCCGAACAGATCATCACTTGGATCGTTCGGTGGATTTGGTTTGTCGCCGCCGCAACCATTGCCGGACATCTGTTCGTACTTCTCAGCTTGACGCTCCCAGTACAAAGCAGTTTCCCGGTGTTGCTTGGCGAGTTGAGCCCAGACTTCGCACGGGTCCTGTGGATCTGGGTTTGGATCAGGATCTGGGTCTGGATCCGGGTTGGGATCTGGCTCATCAGGTTGAGCATTGACCCCGTAGATTTCCAGATCACGGGCATTCGCAATTGACTCCAACCATTCACCGACACCATCATAGTCTAGCCGTAGATTGTAGTTCGTGTCACGGATGTTACCTTTGCTGTTGACCGCAATTAGCGTATTGTGGTCTTCCAATGAAGCGTCGGACGTGTCCGCGAACATTGGACCACCGCTGTCACCAAAGCAAAGAGCCGCTCCGCTAGGACGGTGGGATGTGATAACATCCGTTCCAGTGAAATTCACAACTCGTGATTCACCGAAGCGAAGGATGCCATCGTTTCCTCCTCCACCTCCTGGTCGCGTACACCCGTAACCGAGAATGTCAACTTCTGCTCCTTGCCTGAAGTTGTAGTTGACTCCAGCAATCGCGTAGAAGACGTCCTCGATATCGTTGTCCAGCGCTAACACTGCAATGTCCCAGTTCGATTGCCCACGATAACGGGGATGATGGAACATTCGGTAGTTGTACCGGACTAGTGAACCGTCCTTGAACACTTCTAGAGTGCTCCGGCTGTTATTACGACCACAATGAGCAGCAGTGATTACTGCATTCCGGCCGACAATAGTTCCTGTGCAAGAACGATTACCGATTCTGACAACCTCGCGCCACCCGTCACGATCAACTTGTCTTCCGTTGATAAGGGTAGGTCTGAGCTTATCATTTTCGTTGCGCTCAAGTTCCAGGACCTGTACACCAGACTGGTCTTCCCACGTTCTTACACGTAGGAGCTGGTCTTGTGTGAGCTCCTCAATTGTTAAACGTTCGTTACACATGATGATCATCCTTGCTGTGCCTTAGCGTGATCCAAAGTGAAAAGACAAGCATGAAGCGTGTCATACAGGTGGGACGTGTCCATTCCCATCTGTGAAAATATGTCGATGATCTGAATCAGCAGTGGGATCAACTTCTCAATGAACGCAATAATTGCGTCCCAGTCAATTGCAGTCCGGTCAACTCCACCGTCTTCTGTAACAGGAACATTCTCCGAATCGGAAAACGCCATTTGGATGACGGCAAAGTCTTCCGCGTGCGCCCGGAAGGCCGGAGACATCATGGCAATACGAAGGCGCATGAAGTCCCGTCGGCTGAGTTCGCCGGACTTGACTTTGTTCCTAGCTGCTTTGATCACAGTACGGTGGAACGTACCTTGAGCGGCTTCCTCCTGTGGGATTGGTGTACTGACTTTCTTGAGGGTTGAGTTATCTTCCTTGGACTGTTCCTGGCTCTCGTTGTATTGAGCTTCAATACTGTCGAGTTCTTTTGCCAGTAGATCATCTTGACCGCTTACACACGGAACGAACATCAAACTTGCGATAATCGCAACAAACAGATTTCTCACGTTACTCTCCTTCCAAAGTTAATGAGAAACAATTTAACGAGACATTAACGAATCTCGTTGTCTTGGGATGATTTGTCAGCATCCCGAATATTCAACGCTACCCAGATGGCAGCGACTGCGGCGACAACAATGTTCCAGTCCGGGTTGGTGGCAGCATCATTGTCGAAAAACAGATTGACTTCGTTTAGGATAACAGCCACGGCGGCAATTATGCCCCCTACGGTTGTTTTCCAATTAACAATTGCTTTTCTAAACATCTTTTTCTCCTTTACCGATTTTTGCTAGTTCGACTTTCAAATCGGTGTGTTCTTCGTGTAGTTTGTTGAGTTTGTTACTGTGCGATTCCAGACGGTTTTCAACGTTGGCAAATTTCTGTTCGATACCTTCCTTTATTGTGGCTTCGATACTAGCTAGTCTCTTGCCTACCTGAAACGCCCAAGGAATCCCACTACCACAGATAATGGTCATTATGACCAGCATCACCGCTTGAATGGTTTCTGCCACGGTGATTTCTCCTATCAGCATAGTTGGTGATTCCCTTCTTTTGTTTACGGTGAGAGAAGGGGGGACGGTCTTCTACTCGGTTCCTTGTTAAAACAGTTCTCGAACTGAAATATTATCCAGTGTGATATTTCGATTACTGAGTTTTTCAAACCGGAGAACTCCGGTTACGGTTGGCACAATGTTCTGTGTGTGAGTTCCTGTTGATGCAAAAGAGTAAACGGTGGATCCACCTATTTGTAGGTTGAATCCTCCACCACCTATTGCATCCACATCAAACTGCACTTTGTACAAACGTCCAGCAACGAACTGGACTGTATCGTGGGTTGCATAATAGGTTGAAATGAAGTCAGTCAAGCCTGAAAGTTTATCAGAAACACTCACCGACCACGTAGCTTGTAACGTCCAACCTGAAGAACTCTGTCCATCGAAAGTTCCGTTGGTGATTAATTCAGGTCCTATCGGCGAAAACGCTGCGGGATTGCAACGACAGGTTCTTATCACCGGCATCCTGATTGGTGGGTTGATCGATGACCGAGGAATATATAAGTCGTTTGACATTACTAATCCTCTATTTTAACTTCCGTGGTCCCGCTTACAAAGTCGTTTAGTCTGAATCGGAGGTCCATCCCGTACAACGTGATATTAACAGGACCAGGACCATTGATCAACGACAACTCAGCAATTGGATACCAATCAGTTACTGAGCCTGATGTCTTACGACACTCGGCAATGATTTCTTCCGATCCTGCAAACGTACCAGATACTTGAAACGTTGCAGGTCCGGTCATAGTCACAGTGGAGGATACTTGATCCTCACTGTTTGGTGTGTCAAGGATTACTGCCACAAAAAGCTCCTTATGTTGCGTCTACTTTCTTGTCGCCAGGAAGTTTGCTTACATCTTTCTTGCTTGCATTCTTCTTGTCGTTTCGCTGACCCATGTTTGCAGCTTTGTTTCCATCTGGATCAAACTGACCACCCTCGTTAGAAGGGTCCGGCGCAGGATCAACAGTTAATTTGTCTTTTTCTTTGTTCTTCTTAGCCGTGTCTACAATGACTTTGGCCCGGTCTTTAGGAACACCGAGGAACATTGTAAGGAACTCGAGTGGGGGCACGAGTTTTTCAATTCCTGAAGTAACGTACTTCTGCAAAGCTGCTGCCCACTTGTCACCAATCTCTGCTTGGTCCTTTTCAGTAGGAACATCAATATCAGGCCAGTCTACTTCAAATTTAGGTCGGCCTCCCTCTGTTGTTTCGGAAGGAGCAATAATTGCTTTGACTTGGATAAGCCGTTCAACAAATGGTTTGATGATAAACGGGCTTACGTATTTGTGTTGACGTCGTTTAATCCTCCGATTGAAGTTACGGGTATCCTGCCCTGAAGCTAATTGCGCGGCCTCGCTACCCAAGAAGATACGCAACGGAACTTTGATTGTGATTGTGATGGCTTGGAGTTGTACCAGTAAGAAGTCTCGAGGACTTTCCACTTGCGGGGGTAGTGACTTGGCAGTCATACCGATATTGAGCATATAACGCTGAAGACCGTTCATATAGTCTTGCATACGTTCCTTGGTCGTGGTTGTATCGATCTTAGCATCTTCAAAGCCGGGCATCGTTTCTAGACTGATGCCTGGGAATGCTCCACGCCAGTACATCTCACCCGAACCGCCCAACATCTTACGAATATCGTACAGCCGGTTCCATACAGGCTGTTGTCGGGGGGTAGCAAACACTTCGCTATTCTTGCGGTTGTCTGCTATATGGATGATACGACTCCAGTGGACTTTCTGTTGGGTTGTAACAGCCTCTCCGCCTTCTGAAGTTTGTTCAGCACTGTACTCCAAGAACTTGATATCGTATTCCTCAGGATATCCGTACCGAGGATTGTTCTTGTCAGAATTGAACTTACTGACCTTGGCTGATTCTTCATCGAAGGTACGCACATATAGAAGCTTCAACGGTTTGTTGTTTTCCCTGAACGTTCCATCTTTCTTGAGTCCTGGTAGCGGTTCCTTAAGGTCACGACCGTCGTCGAAGCCTAACAACATCACCCCGTATCGGCCGATACCGCTGAGTTCGTCAGCCCGTTCCATAAAAGCATACAGGCCAAGCTCTTCCTCTAACTCGCGCCAGCTTTTCTCAAAGTCCGTTTCCTTGACCTTGTCATTTTCTTTGACAACGGGATCCATCCCCCAAGTTTCCTCAGGGTATACATTGACCACCCGCTCAGCAATACCGTTCCGCTCGTACATAGTACGGAACTGTTCGGCTGTGATTGTTTTTGGGTAACCGCACTCAGTATCAATGTCTCGACGGGAGTCGAACAGGTTATCCATGAGCTTGGTTCGGGATGTGAAGACCTCATTCAAAAGAAAAGCCATATCACGCATGTTCAGCGCAGGCTCTTCTTGAACGTGTCCATTGGACGCCCCATTAACGTAACTGTCCTCATTTAAGAGAGCTTCAGCCATTCGTTTGGTTTCTTGTTCACTCATGGTAAACTACCTATAATGTTCCCGTATCTTAAATCCTGCCGCTACGGTTGTGTTATTAGCAGTGACTTCTGCTACGGTGAGTTTGACGTCTGTGCCCGCAGGAAGTACAATCCCTTCCTGATCACTTGGTTCACCAAAGTCATAAGACCAAGGTCCACCGGAAGAATGCAACCCAACTTCGTCCCGTACTCGCCAAGACTTCCCAGGTTCGCGGGTCATAAGATCGATCGTTGCTGCTCCATTACTTTGCCGGGCGAGCGAGGCGTGATAGTTTTTGAGTAATCCACCTTTTTCGCTAACAGTGTAAATCGCCATAAGGGTTTGACCTTTACCTGCCGAAATCCTGGCGTACACAGTAGCACCGATTGCGATGTCAATATTACCAGCATTGACTCCACCAGCTCCTACGTCAATAACGTAAGCTCTGAAGACTCTGTAAAAACTAGAAGACAGACTGACAGGAGTAACTCCATTTGTAGCAACGGTCTCCGTCACCTGCTGATAGTTTTCATCACACCCTACTACACAGACTGACTGAGCTCCACTTCCAGCAGCCGTGTCGTTAGCATCGTCGGACGAGACTTCAAAAGAAGTACTCGCGGCACTAAGAAACGAATACAGTCCACCGACATCCCAAATATCTTCAGGGTCTGAACCAGTGTCAACATCATCATTAGCGCCGAATTTATGTACCATTCCCATGACGTTACTCTTGCGACAGGTAGTCGTTGACTTTCTCTGACATCACCTTGTTGAATTGAGCAGTGCAGCACGCAGCGATCTGGTGGAAATTGCACATACGACCACCTTCTTGCGGTGGTACTTCGATTTCAACGGTGAACTTCATGCCCTTCAACCGGCTGGCAGCTTCCTGTTCTTGCTCACGGATCTTGCGCTGCTTGGTTGAAAGTTCATTATCGGCTTTGTCCTTGGTAGGACGGAGGTCGATATCCTTGGCCATCTGTAAGTTCCTTATGTAGGAAGATTAGTTTTGGAGCCTAGGACCACTTTAGATCTTGGCTCATGTGAGTTCCCAACGATGCGCTTGTTGGATCTCTCGCACGTTGGGCATATACGCTTCTCTGATTTTGGTAGATTGCTCATGAAGGAATTCAAGCACTTGAGGCAAGTCCTAGAAGTCTCTTCAGCGCTACCTACGCTTGGACGTGGTCCGGTCATTACACTGCTCCTGCTACTCGTGGTGCTCCAGACTCTTCCATAGCATACATTCCTAAACAAAGACTGTCTGCACGGTCTGGACTTCTTCCAAGTATTTCCTTAATAACAACCAGATCAGGGTTCTTGTTACCGGGAGGTCGTTCTTTCGGTGGTAAAAACATTCTGCCTTCGCTGTCGTATTGCTTCGGCATTATAGCAAGTTCTTGGCGCAAATGGTATAGGTCTTCTGGGATTGTAAACACAGGACGATTGTATTCTTCGCACAATCCCGGATCACACAGTTCGCTGGCTATACCGTACAGCTCAGCTCGCTTGTTCTTGTACACCTGTTTGGTCTGGTCATCATCCTTCTTTTCGGCCGTGGATAACTTCTTCTTGGTACGTTCTGGACTTGGGGAACCAGCGAAGTACACAGCACGAACGTTATATCCTTGTTCAATTAGCCGGTCGGATATCTGCTTACCTCCACCACCAGCATCAAACACGATTTCATGGGGTTCCAAATCGTAGTCCCTCATCAGGCTGATGGTCTGTGACGCGACTTCCATTGTGTTGGGTGTTTCTAACGTTATCTGTTCAATTAGTCCCAGCTTGTCAACAATACTCCAGCAGGATAAGTCACGTCCAGCACCGGTGTCAACTCCCATACCTTTGGCTTTCCGGGTTTCGCCGTTGATGACTCTCCTGTAGGGTGTATCGTAGCCATAAGGGTTGAGGATCTTGTACAGTTCTTCACACAGGTCTAACCAGTCAGGTGGGAATAGTAAGGCTCCTTCACCTTCGTAGAAGTGTCCATCCAGTCGCATGGTTCGTTTGACGTGATCCCACTTGTGTGAACGTCGTAGGTATTCATCGTAGCTGAGCACACCAGGAACAACAATCGGGTGAGGCCGTTTAACACCGAGCTCCTCACATTTCTTACCGACCTTGACATTCGGACTATCTAAGCCGTCAATATGAATTACCTTCTTCAGCAATCCACCGCTTTCAGCAGGGTCTTCCTCATCACCTTTCTTGCAACCTCGGAAAAAGAAGTTGGTTGTGCTGAGCGGGTTACCAATAATCAACTTCCTGTGTGCCCATGATTCACAAGCTTCATAGAACGGGTCAGCAATACCAGAGGCTTCATCAAACACAGCAAGGACTCTGGGCTTGTCATGAGGTAAGTGATGTCCTTGGAAGTTTTCAACTACCTTGGTCACTTGCCCAATAACATACGACCTGGGATCTCTCTTTCCTTCTGAATTAACCTTGTAGATGCGTAGGTCTTTGACTTCAAAAGGAAACTCAAACCGGCTGGTTTCTATGCGCTCGTTTATTTCTCCCCAGAGAATTGACTTGAGTTGGGTTTCACCAGAACTGCTGGTTACGACTTTGCATGGAGTCCGGCTGGCATAGAACCACACGACCGCGATACTGGCAATAAAGTCCTTACCCACTTCATTAGCAGCGTGTACGAACGTTTCAATATTGTCTCGTACAGAATAAAGAACTTCTTGCTGACGATCGTAGAGCTTGATCTTTGGCCAGCACATCTTTGTGAAACGTACTGGATCTGCCAGGATTTCCTGGAGCTTCTTGCTGGTATTGTCTAGTCCCATAATAAAATAACTCCGTAGGCTGGATTTACTCCAGACTGTTAACCGGCACGGAGGCAGCCGAACGAGGCCAAAACCTGAGGAGCCTTACCTACGTTTCATCATCCTGGTCGCTTGGTGGTTCAAAAACATCGTAGTCAACTATCTCGGACAACTGGAAGGAAACGTTCTCCAAAGCAATCTTACAGTCCTCTGCTAGTTTGATAGTTCCTGTGCTGTGGGAATGTAGGAGACAGTCAGCAATACACTTGATTGAACTTACTGCGGGTCCTAGTGGTATGCTGATGAGCAATTCTTCACCCGCTTCGTCCATAATAGCAAGGCGATGTTCCCCGTCAAACGGGTTCGCGCCCATACACTCTGACAAGGCGAAAGTAATCAACTCATGGAATTTGCTGCTACTAACTTCCATATTAGTCTCCATATTTCTGTTGGAATATGTAATCCAAATATCCGTCGAACCATAGTTGTCGATTTTCACTTTCCAATGAACTACCTACTTGGTTCTTAGAATTCTTGGAACGGTAAGGACAAATGGAATCCGGTTCCTGGTTCCGAGCAGCGTCCTGTCCTTGTAGGTATGCTTTCCTACGGACTCTCGGCTGCTTCCGTGATTTGCTCTGTAGTGAACTCATCTTCCTCCTCCTGAGACTTTTGATGGGCTAGAGCCTTGTACGCAATAGCATCTATCGCATCATCAGTGATCATTTGGTCTCCTGTATTTTCCAACTCAGCTACCAAGCGGATAAGCAGATCTGTTGTCACAGCGCCACTATGTTCATGCTTCGTAGTACGGAGTCCTTCAAGGTCCGCGATGTCCCTTACACACGATCTAATGACGTTTAGAAATGCTGCATCACCTGCTTGTCCTCTGGTTTCACGAGTTTCTGTTACGACCGCAATTGTACGCTTACCACTGCACTCCTGACAAGTCTCTCGCTGCGCACTCCCGTTTTTCTGTACTTTCTGCCCGTTTAGCCTCTTGAGGCCTGTACCGTTGCAGGCGAAGCACTTCTTGTTGACTTTGTGGGTAACTACCTTTTCCGCATCCTCCTGACTGTCTTCGAAAGCTTCCACAGCACGGTTGATGGTGTCCATAAGTTGTTGAACGCGGGCAGCACGGCGAGTTTGATCGTTGACGAACATTTTCTCGTCAGCAAATTTCCATTGCTGGAATACCCAACGCATATCCTTACTTATAGTTCCACGGGATACTCCCAGCTTTTCAGCCAGCTCTGTAACGTTGGTGTTACCCTTGAGGATCTCCCTACGAACAATACCTCGCCGGCGACGGCGCTCCATCACACGCTTCTTACCGGCTGGACTCTTAGGTTCGTAACCGCGTTTCTTCGGTTTCTTCACCCTACCACCTTCCTTGATTTTGTTTTCCTTTGGAGGCACAGTTAACTCCTAAAAATCAATGCTGGGATTTTCTTGGGGTTGAACCCGGCTCCGAGACTGACTGGGACTACCATCCCGACGGCCTTGAAGTAATCCTCTTGGCCAGCGTTAAGCAGTTTCTGAGCATCCATCCAACCTATGACGAAGAATACACTGAAGAAGCAAACGAACCCGCGCATCAGAGCGTCTTTCCAAAGTAGTGGATAGTTAGGATGTTCTTCTACAGGTATCTCACCCTCTTCAGTACGTCTGGCAAGCTCTGCTCCTATGAAACAGGATAACACAGATACCAGGAACATATTAGACGGGGTAAAACAAAATGCTCCCACAGCAAGGTCACCAAAGAAGTAGAAGAACTCCTGATTGGCCAAGTGCGTATTGAGAGCATCTATGTACGGTCTTCCATGGATTGTAAAGCCAAAGACTAACAGAGTCAGCCACAAGCCCACGACCAGGAAGTTATTGACGATCGTTCTGATTCTGTCGATCAAAGCTGATTCCTCCTCTTTTTACGTTATCGTACCACTCCGCAAAGTTAGGATCTTTGAAGTACTCCGGTGGGAGGGTCGTGGTACAGGGATGACCGTACTGTTCAATGCAGTATTCTTCGTAGCTTTGCGTGATTGTCGTTGTTCCCGAGTTCGACGAAATGATCGTAAGGACCGCAGGTCCGCCGATCGCGACACCCGCAATTCCATCTCTCAGGTTTCTGAGAAACTCTCGACGTTGCATTAGTTTGTTCCTCCCGGTGTAAAGGGTTCAGGTGGGACTATGTGAAACGTACCATCTGGTAGAAGTTCGTTAGTCCAGTGGCGGATATTACTCCGACCTATGATGGTAATAGTGGAACCGGGTGCTGCCAACTCCGCTACACTCGACATTCCTGCCAACCGGCAGTTTTCAACAATATAAGTAGGATGTGTATCAGGCCAATTCCCAGGTCTATCCTCTGGGGTTCCCCCTAACATACCACGTTGAAGATTATTGATATCCCGTAAGATGATAACGGCTGGCCCCTTGGCTACACATAGCCTAGCATCTTCTTGGTAATACTTGTCGTAGGAAATGTGCCCACCGTCAAAGGTAACATGAAGCGGTAAGGATCTCTCCATCACCAGATACCTCATATCACTCCCACTCTGCTGGTCAGCGTGTAGGCTTCTGAACCAGAAGGAACCGTTGTTAGGTCCTGTGAACTTGTTCTCGTTATCGTCTGAGAAGTGTAACAGGGTTCCTTTGACAATGAATACCTTATCGACGGATACCTTACCTCCAGCATCTATCTGAAAGTGGATTGGGGTGCCTTTCCCAATGTACCGTTCAAAGTGATGTCCCATTGCCATGCTGTTTTTCAGCTTGACACCTACATCGTTTTGATGGGATTGGTAGAAGCCTATCTGGCATTCATCGCAGTTGTGGTCGTTCTCTGTTTCTCCAAACTGCATCCCAACCTTTGTATTGGAAATATACAACCGGCGGATATCGTGTTTCCCTGTCCCTAGACCCGGCTTCTTGGCAATAAGAAGTCCTATATCAGCTTTCTCACCAACTAACTCCTTGTTCTGCCAATACTGGCCATGTAAGGAAAACCCGTCAATGAGGTAGTGGGAACCGTACACCTTCATCATAGGTCCCGTAGCACCCTGCCAATAGAACTGAGTAGTGTTCCCCTTCAGATTGTTGTTCTTGATTGCTGGTCCAGTACCTGCTCCCAGGATTTGTCCACCGGCTTTATGGGGAAATACCATCCCTTCGGCTAGGTTGACTTCTGCTGCTTGGTACTCAACGTGAACTCCTGGTTCTCCGATTACCTGCGCATGATTCTCTGGGAGAGAGTACAGGCCTCCCAACACCATCAACGCTGAAATAATAAACTTCTTGAACATAAGGTTCTCCTTCTACTTTATCGGGACTGTCTATCAGGGTGATCAGATGGAACGTAGGGTACTCCCCTCAGCTCGCAACACTTTCTCAAACGGTCTTCGAACGGTTCCTCTATATCAGATATTTGAAAGCACACCTCCTTCCCAAAATAAACCACTCTGTTGGATTCAAGCCATTCCCAGAAGTCACTGTCGGTCGGAATAACAATCATGGATCTCATCCGGTGGTATTACTTCGAAGTGAAAATCGTTACCCTCAACATCCACACACTTGAAATACACTCCTTGCATCCGAATGTATAGATCATCGGGTAATTCTCTGAAGTGCTCCAAGCTGGCTTCTGTGGTAAGCTCATTACCGTCATGGACACTTCCGTGGAGTATAATCTTGCTGGTCGTCACTTGATTTGTACCTCCCAACGTTCTAGGATGCAGTAGGTAGGAATCACCATCACCTGAGCCCACTGTTCCCCATTAGTTACTTTGGAACAACTCACCCAGACAGCGTCATCTGTTTCTTTCACCAGGAATCCCAGGGTGGTAATCTCACAAGGCTCAGGTAGCTCATCTTCGTGTTGCCACCCGTCCTTGCCTGCGCTGTCTAGCCACTTGATGAGGGTAAACTCAGCCATCGTTGATTGGTTGTAGATGAACGTGTTTGTTAACGAACTCCTCAATTGCCGCCGCTGCTTGCTCCAATAGCTGCTTCTTGACATCCATGTAACTGACAGGCTTGCTGAGATCGGGTACAAGGTTGAGGCTGAGTACCAGCTTATCCCCATTCTTACAAGCAGGATCTTGTCCCATACAACAGGCTCCTTGTTGGGCTGCTGCATCGAGGGCTTCTTGGTTGGACGGTTGTCCTTCTTTTGGCATCATGTTTGTTTCTCCTGGAAATGGATCACCTTTGCGTGGTAACATTAGATCAGCCACTCCTTTCGTAGATTGTATGTGTTGGCCAGATCATCCCCATCCCTGTCGAGTTTGACCTTGGCAATAGTGTCTCCCATATCCTCCAGGATAGTACCTGTGACATGCTTGACATCCTTACGACCGATATCGGTTGCTGCATAGATACCATTCCTCACGGTATCAGCGTTGACTGCGATCTTGACTTTTTCCTTCTTAGCCATCTGTTACTCCGGGATTAACGGGATTAATCGGCTGAAACCAAAACAGTCAAAATAATACCCTATCTGGACAGGCTTGGCAAGTGTTCGGGTAAAACTCCCGTGAATAACGTACATATCGCATCAAACCTAACCGAAAGCATAACAGTTATTAGCTGTATGGAACAAAAGTATTGAACTACTACTTCCATACGTGTTTCATGTGTAGGATTCCCTATATGAAAAATACTTTACCCTGCGCTCCACACGTGGAAATTGAGCTTTGGATTTGTAAACGCACACCACCTATGGAAAGTAGTTATATCGTTTTCCATTAGTATACTATGTGGAAGTTAGTATGTTTTCCATTTCCATATAACACTTTTCCCTACAGGATAACAAGTATCCACTTTTCCATATGGAAGGCGCTAGTATGCTATACAATGTTCCACTTGTAGCTGTAAGTACTTTATTATCAACAACTTAGGTCCTATACGGTTAGCGGATTTAATGGTAAATATATATTATATATACATATACAGGCAAAACCGACAACAAGGGGGTAAATATCGCACCTGGTGCGTGCTAACCAAAAAGCCGTGGTAACCCCGTATTTGCCGCTAAAGTAGCTTAAATCCGATATTTGGCCCCTTTTATCCGATATTGTACTGGCTTGCTATATTGCCGTGCTGGCCTTGCTATAGGGGGTGTTATACCTATAATGTTATGCTGCTCTTTGGCAACCTACTAACCCTACCCCGTGGCTATACGGGGAAACGTATGCTGCGCCGTGTTGGTGTTGGTATACAGGCTACACGTGGAAAGCGTAAAACAGCCAGTAAAGCTTTAGTTGCAACCAGTGGTTATTGAAAACCATGTTGCATACGGTTAGTTGGTTTCAATACCCGCTTACAGTGTAGGTGCTTAACGCATAGCGAACAGGTAACACACAACCTACTATGCGGAGCAATGGCACAGGAACATTGCAACCCATTAACAACAGCGCAACCGTTACGCGCACTGCGGGAACAGTGCTGGCCTACGCTTGTTTGGCCAAACGGTTTTCAATGCGTACTGTTGTTTGTGGTTAAGTAACCTAACCGCTATGTTTTCCATACTTAATTGGTGTTGATTTTACCCCGTGTTTTGCCGGGTAAAATGGAACACAAGTGCTACGCGCAAAACCAGTATGGAGCGCACTGCCAACTAACAATACAATGAGCGCGGGTATGTGTGCGGCAAAGTGTAGCGGTGGTTAACAGTTTGTGAAAACAATTGTTCAACGCGCTAGTGTACGTTTGTATAGTTGCAATGGCATTAGCGCGCTAACGTTTGTTTTCCGTGTTGGATAAACCTTTAGCGCCCGTGTTGGGTATAGGTGTACAAATGGCCACTAGTGAAAAAGGTGTACGCATAACAGCGCGTAATGGATGGACCGTAGTTGCAACCCGTAGTTATGGAAAAGAAAATAACGCGCTTGGTTGGGTGCTGGAGCAGGAATTTACTGCGCTGGAAACCTACTATAACAATTTCCAAACTACTAACAGTAAGGAAAAATCCTATCAAAATCCACTGGCTAGCGCTGGCTTGCGGTGCTTACACACCCCCTGCTAGTGGTAGAAATTGGCTGGCTGGCCAGTACAGGGCAAAAATAATCTATGCGCCTAACCTATTGCTATAACAGCACTTAGGTCCAGCTATCCAAAATACTTTGGCAAAAATGGATAAATGGGTGTAGCCTGCTATTGCCTACAGCCGTTTTTATCCTATATTGGTTAACAGTGGCCAACACGTTGTTGGCAGCTAGGCCGCAAAAGGCCAACCCGTTACACCTGTTTTATTGAGGAGCCAAACAATGGCCAAAACAGCAAAAAGCAAAACCGCCAAAAAGTCCACCGCACCCAAGGCCAAGGCCAAAACCGTACGCTTGCGTATTTTGGAATTTGTGGCCAAAAACGGCGAAAGCACTGCCAGCGAAATACGCGATGGCATTAACCTAAGCCACGGTTGCAAGCCAACTTGCGACGAGGAAGTGGAATTGGGCAATATGGCGGACGCCGCATACGAATTGGAAAGCGGTGCGGACAGCCCAACCTACTACAGCATTACGCCACAAGGGCGGAAAACCATTGCCCATGCCAACAAAAACGGCGGGTACGATTTACGCGGTGGCGAGGAAAGCTAGTAGCCAGCCAACCAATTAACCAAAACAGCCCGGTTAGGAAAACCGGGCTATTTTTATGTGCTTTGTTGAAAATTGTTTGCTATTGGTATGGAAAATGCTAGTAGCCAACTATTTTCCACAAAGTGGAAATTACGTGTTGGCTGGCCTTGCAAGGGGCTAACAGGTTGCTAAAATGTATGTACGTAACAGGCAACCACAACACCCCCTAACACAAGGGCAAAACATGGCCAACACCAATAACATTGCAAAGCACTTTGCACAGGTATTGCTAGGCGCTATTGAAAACCAAGTAGCACCCCCCAACCAGTACAGCGCGTTGGAAAACTTGCTGGAAATGCTTAACGGGTATAGCGCAAGCCTACAGGCTATGGAATTGCGTACTGGCCTAACAGCACGGCAAGCCAAACAGGCTAACACATTGGCCAGCCTAACAGGCTGGTTGGAAAACCTTTGCCCGCATTGTGGGCGCGTGGAATTGCCCTTGCAAACCGGGTGCCAAAGCGCTTGCCCCAATTGTGGAAAATAGGAAAAAACGAAAAATAGCCCATTAGCCCGGTTTTACCGGGCTATTTTTATGCGCTGGCAACAGGCCAGCAAATATCGCACGTGGTGCGATTTTTGGCCAGCCGATACAAAGTACAGGGGCGCAAAAAACGCGATAGCTGTGCGACTGTGCGCAAGCCTGTACGATATTACGCTGGCAACCTGCTAGGGGTTGCGCTGGCTGGCTGTGCTGGCCTAGTGGCTGGCCAACAGCCCGGTCGCTGGCAGGGCAAATATCGCCCCTAGTGGCCTGTACTGGCTGGCCTGCTATATACCCCGTTTGGCTGTAAAGCGCGGCAGGTGCGATATATGGAGTTTTCCCTTTGCTAACCGCTAAAATCGCTTGTGGATGGCGCGCGCTGGAAATGAATAGTTATAGTGAGCAGATTTTTCCACATAGCGGCAAAATGGAAATATGGAGCCCACAATGGAAACGTGCGGTATTGGCACGGAAGTGTGCGTGTGGAGCACATGTGCGGAATTGACACCCCCCGATGAGGTGGTGTGCGGAAGGGCACTGTGCGGAAGTGCACACCCCCTTGTGAGGGGTAGGTAGAGGAACTCTGAGAAAATGGAATACCCAGTTTTGAGCACCGGAAGTCATTTTTGGAATTGGGTTTTTGGATTGAAGATTTTGGATTTTGTGTTTTCAATATCGTGTTGGTGTTGAAGACTTTATTTTTGTATTCGGTTTTGATTTCGTTTTAGATTCCGTGTTGGAAGGAGAATGAAAATGAGTAGTGGAAATCATTTGCACGCAGAAGCAACTCCGTTTACGGATGGTATGTGGGATGGGTTCCAAGGGGCTGAAAGGTTCCCTAATGGAGACGACCCTATATTCCGTATCGTGGATGAGCAGACGTTAATTGTGTGTGACGCACATGGGGTGGAGATACACCTCAACGGCGATAAGTGGCCGGATGAATGGGAAGTGGGCACAATGGGGATTCAATTCCCTAACGCAATGGCTGCTGGCATCTTTATCAACGGGATTTCACCTCCTGTTACTGTTCGGGGGATGTGGGCACTGGGGTTCAGTACTGAAGTACGCTCCATGTAGCTTCTCCCCAGAAAGCACCCATTGAAACGATCGTAAGTGAAAACGAGTACCATACCCTTTTCTGGGAGGAAGATAATGAGTAGTGATATCAAAACCAAAACCGGTGTTCGTGTTGTAACGGCTGTGGATGACCGTGAGCTAATCCAGGTCAAAACCATCAAGGCAAAGTTCCTTGAGCAGATGCCTACGTTGGGTGTGCAGGAGTTGAAGAATTTGCCATCCGACGAAATCCACGTTGTTGGTGCAACCAAGGCGTGGATCGTGTTCCAAGGCAAAGGGGATTTGCTGAGGAAGGCTCACCGAACACACTGGCATCAATACCTGATGGCAGGTGCGGACTGGAGTGAAGAGAACCTGCACGTTGCAGCAACTCAAATCAACAACTACACCCAACTCTTTGAGGACTGACATGTCAACAAATATTGAAGACCTATGTAAGGAAATATACGGGGATGAGAGTGCTTGGTTAGGGATGATGGATGCTCGCCACGAGGAGGTTATATGGGAGACCGATCCTCCTTCTCCTTGGGGTGGGGAATTAGCCGACGCCGAAATACTGTGGAGAGCGTACCTGCTCATCCGTGACCTTCGTAAGGAGCTATCTGCCTTACATGAACCGTGCAACATGACCCATTGTAGGATCTGTTTGCTGATCAACGAGAAGCTCCCCTTTATTCCAATCCCGGAGTGAGTGATGAGTAGTAACCGTGGAATGCGTAAGCGCGAACAATTGCGTGATGTGCCGTTTGGCGAGGTCGCAGAAAGTATCCATGCTGCTGAGGCTGAGGACCCGTTAAGGGTGCCTGAGTTTGAAAGTATGGAGGCGTTTATTGCGTACTTACAGAACACCCTTATCCCTGATTTGAAAGAGTCGGGTAGGGAGTTCACGGCACGTGATTTTGAAGAAGCCATCTACTGGATGTATCACGAGGTGATGTGATGCTGTGGGTATTGATCCTGGTTATGTTGGTGTTCCCTATGACTCAGCAGTTGATGACTGTCCACCAAGGGATCCAACAGAGGAAGGCCAACGAAGCAACAATAGATCTCATCAGGGATCTAATACGTGATCAGACCAAGCTGGAAGCTTTGGTGGTTATTATGTGTGAACTATACTTTCACGACCTTGGACCTGAGGTCGTAGAAGAACTCCAAGCACATTTACGGGGGAATGAAAATGAAACCGATTAAGAAGGGGGTGATCTACTTGGTCATTTCCCACACACGTGATGGAAGCTTTGAACAACGTATGCGTAAGATCTGGCAAGCGTTGTTCAATGTGTACCGTTCGGGTGAAGGTGCTGAAGAGCGTCTGAAAAACATGGATAACATGATCATTGACTACACAGCCTTGATCAGCATGTTGAGTAATACGAATAAAGAAAAGAACTTATGGTGGTTGCATCAAGGTGCGGACACTTATATAAGTGATCAGGAATTCAGTTTTATGTACGAGCACCGATATAGGATTGAATTCACTTGGGATGAAACTAGAATTTACTATGTAAGTAATGAGGTGGGCCATGACGTTACTACCACACAAGAAGATTGAACTGAAGTTCTTACAGCCTCACAGGGCGAAGAGCATCAGCAAGAGTGACCGGCGGTTTGTCAACGTGTATGATGTGTATAGGGTAATCGGCTACTACGTGGTATCGCACCTTGCAGGCCGACCCCGTATGAAGATGATGTGCCGTATTGCTGGCAAGCGCGGAGAGTGGTACAAGATTGCAGGAACCAAGCGTGATCCCAAGGACAAGCGGAAAGGCTTGTTGTGGGAAGTTGTGGCTGGTCCTTGTAAGACACGTAAGGAGGCAGCGCTGGCACGACCAAGGCTAGGGCGCGTTAGCAAGAACAGGAAACCACGTAAACCAGTAAGGAAGCATTATGGTGTACGAAGAGGATACGGCGACGACCTGTATTCCTGGGAGGTATATCATAAGCCGAGTGGCCGAACGTTGGTGGATGGTGAGTCCAAGCGTCAGGCGGAATGGATTGCTGACCAAGAGGAGAAGAAAGCCTTAGCAAAGGAGAAGGCTCCTTGTGGTTGTGTACTTCCTAAGAAGCACAGGGATTGTGCGTATTGTGGAATGACGTCACACAGCGATGGAAAGGTGTGCGGTGTTTGTAGTGAGAACGGAATCGATGGTAAGGTGATCCGCGGTACAGCACGTAGGAAGTGCGACGGTCACCAGGAAATGGAAAGTATGCTCAGTGAGCTGCGGGATCCTAACCTGCACGCTGAGGACCGTGAGAGCATACAGCACGAGCTTCATATATTGAGGCGTAAATTGGAAGGAGTAACGGATGGTAGCTAACAGACCTGAACCTACGGAGATATGGGTAGCCATATCAATCAACCCTATTGAGCACCGATGCAACCTGCTGGACATAGGCGAGGTCAAGTCTGAGGTGGAAGCTAGCGGTAAGAACCAGATGCAGGAGCATGATGTTCATTTCGGAATGTTCAATCTGCTTGACTCTGAGTTGGGCCAACAGATGTACGACTGGTTCGGTAAATGTGGTATCCCTCTTTTGGAGAGGATACATCTGGTTAACAGTTTTGTAAAGACCATTACGGAACTAGCAACAGAAGCACAGGAGGAATTAAGTGAATGATGAATTGAAGGCGTGGTTTGATATGGGAGGTAAACTACTTGTTAATAGCTGCGCAGTCGCATACTTTCTAATTGGAACAATTAGGTCCTGGACCCATGAGCCGTGGGAACCAAGCGTGTTGTTCCTACAATGTTTGTGCTTGTTGTTGTTCGTACAGGTGTTGTGTCCAGAAAAGGAGGAAAGGGATGATGAGAATACTGCTGGCTGAGTACTGGACATCGCAGGAGATTGGGAATGTAATGACATACGCTGTATTCTCAATACTCCTGTTGGTGTTCGGTTTGTATTGGATCAACAACCATTTTAGGAGGGACTGACTATGTACGTCGGTGACCTTGAAAAAGTGTGCCATGTATTGGGGTTGGCACCCGAGAGCATGACCAGTGATGAACTGGTTATCCTTAACGAAATGACCCCCGACCACAACAGCCTTGAAGAGTTGTTGGGGTTGACCGTGCGTGTAGAACGTAGGAAACCGGCCAAGGGTTATGAAGTCCTGGTCGAAACACAACAGGAAATCTGGGAACCTGTTGCCTTGTTCTTCACGCTTGATTACCTATTGGTATCTATCCCAGAGATTGCCAAGCTTGCTACAGGAGCTCGGTGATGAGCGAAACGAACAAGTCTGAGTGGATACGGGATTACATGGAGGACAACCCAGATGCCAAACCTAAGGAAGTAGCACAGGCTGCTACTGAAGCAGGGCTGGAGGTGTCTCCTCAGTACGTCAGCACCATCATGTCCAACCATCGTAGGAAGACAGGTGGTGATCCCATCTATCAGCAAGCCATCCTGACCGAAGACAGGCTGGAAGTTGGTGCCAAGTTGGTTGAGGCTTGTGAAGGGGACTTTGGGGAGGCCCACGGCATCCTCAAGTTCTTGGAAAACCTGAGGGGTAAGCTATGAACATGATCCCCCTCAATGCAAAGGCTACTGCCAGATGGTTGTGGAATCTGTACCATAGCGTGTACCAGGAAGACCCGGCAATTATTGAGATCCGTAAGTTCGTAGAGTTTATTGATCTCGCAAACCACGGGATGACATCCAACCAGATACGTAAGGTTGGACCCCCTGACAATGAGCGTATGTTGGAGTTCACCACGGCGGTGAACGGTGCGCTTTCAGATATGGTGGAGGACTGGCAAAGTAAGAATCCTCCTCAATTTTGGACACAGGAGACTATTCATGAAGATCAGTGATGCTGAATTTATCAAGGACCAGGAAACCATTCGCGACACTAGCAACGTTGTCACGTTGCGGCTGTTGGCCAGGAAGTACCAGGATCTCACACAGAAGGAGATGAGTAGGGTGGTACTACATCCTATCTCATCCCCGCCGGAAATGATCCTCCAACACATGACAATCGGTGGTGCGTTCCTAGTACGTTATGTCTGTGACGTGCCCGACGGTCAACTCCGTGTCATGGTTGGCAAGGAACCAGTTGGGGATAACAATGAGTTGATCTGGACTGTCAACGGTTCTGTTCAGAGAGACGGCGCTGAGCAGAGCGAGTATGTTCGTGCGCCCAATGAGCAGGAGCTACAGGCTATGAGAGACCTGATTCCTCAGGTTACGGAGTGGGATGAGCCTTGGGAAGTTAGTCCGGAATCTCCTGGACTTGTTCGTATCCATGCCAAGAAGGTAGGGAGCTTTAACCCGGAAATCAGAAATCAACACTGGAGTGAGAACAATGGGTAGTACCTATGAGGATCTAGTTGATCAGGCGCTATACAGCGCGTTCCCCGTTAGTGGGGTGAAGACCTCTGTTCGGCTTGATGCCATCGCAGGGGAAATCATTGGAACCAAGCAACGTCGGTTCGGCCCGATGCCTGTCCCGGAGGTACAGGTACAAATTAGAAACGTGATCCGTGATAACGACGAGGTCATACGGTTCTTTGTTCCGTTTGCAGCACGCAAGCAAGAGGAAGGTGCTGGTATCGACCTGTTGGAGTTCTTCGCCGTTCGTCAATTACAGTGTCTCCAGCAAACACTGGCTGACTACGGTGTAAGGGCGGAGTTCACGTTCCGTGCTGAGAACCTAGCTGATGTGTGGTTGTTCGGCCGAGGCCAAAAGGATTTGATGGAAGCGGAGGTAGAAGCCGTGGAGCACTACGCGCTGTCCTTAAGAGTATTGGTGGAAACCATGCTTGAGGATTCGTACGTATGTTTCGAAGGGGACTACGGTGATGATCTTACTCAGTTCTACCGTACTGCCTCGGCACGAGTAGGTCCAATGAAGGATCTGTTACAGGGTGAACAGCACAACCAGTTGATCTGGAAGCCGTTTACTGAGGACCAGATCAAACACTATACCAGTCTGTACTCCAAGATCTACCCCGGAGAAGATTGGTTGGAAATGATGGCTATCTACTTTGCCGGAGTGAAAGCACGGCAAGAGTTGGATATGCTGTACCTACCGAAAGACCCGTTCGTGTTCATTACCTTTGAACACCCGGTCCCAGGCGATCCTAGCAACCCGTTCAAGTTACGGTATCGTACGCTTCCAGCGAAGCATACTCATCACCACTACTGTCCGTGGATGCGTCGTGGATACTTCCAGATCGATGACTTGACCGATGTGACGTTGGCCAAGTATTATGATGGAAGCGTGCCGCTGACTGAACACGAGTACGAGTTCAACGGAATTAAGATCCAAGCACCGTACTACGTGAAGACTGTTGCTGAACCTTGGTTACAAACACGTTAGGAGAGGAGTAATGACGTATAAGTCAATGATACCGGGCAAGCCGTTCAACTACAAATGGATAGCGATTAACTCTGTCCTGTTGTTTGCTGGCTTGTTCACCATCTTTCTGGGCATCACAGCCTGGAACCTTGTCCATCTTAACTACGATGAGACATGGATTGAGATACCGCTCAAGTACGTCTGTTGGGTGGTGATGATCATACCCGGAGGAGTACCATGTCTCATCGTGACCTGTTGGGTGTGTTATGAACTGTTTGACACCAGACAAGGAGAGGAGTTTAGAATACGATGAATCAACGTAAAGAGGAGCTTCTGCAAAAGGAAGGGTTGGAACTCATGACTTTCGCTCGCAGGGACATAGATACCTTGCGGGCTAATGTGGAAGCTATAGACAATGATGTAGAGAACACCCAAAGACAGAAAAGGATGCTTGGTGTTCTCGACAGTTTGTGGCAAGTCGTCAAGGCTCTTGGGGAGAAAGGAGGTACCGAATGGCCAAGCAGATCCAAAGAGTAAGGAGCCACACAGCGAGCAGGAAGCTCCACGAGGTCATCGAAACGATTACCAATCGTGCCGAGCTTCAGGAGTACTTGGAATTGCAGACTGCTGCGGACCTTAAGAAGCTGGTATCGTTCCACGGTATTCGTGGTGCTGGCAGGCTACTTAAGGATCAGGTGGTTGACTTGCTCCTTTCGCAGGTATACAAGGAAGAAGAACCTGTTGTGGAAAGACCTGCTAACATGACTCAAGAGGACGTTGAGGATGTTAACAGTAGATGGCTGGCTAACCTGAAAGCCAGTCAACAGAAGAAGGATGATGCCTCACACCTTATCGTTGTTGCCCGTGCAGGTACGGGGAAAACAACTACCCTCATCGAAGGGTTGAAGAAGGTGAAAGGCTTTCCTGTCAGCATTACTCCGAGTGATCAGCAAGCTGCTATCTGGGAGGAAATGTGTAAGTCGCCCGCGTCTAGTAGTGCCGGGTTCGTGGCGTTTAACAAATCGGTGGCTATGGAGTTGAAAGCCAAGGTGCCGAAGAACTGCGCTGCGATGACCATGCACAGTCTTGGACGTAGGGCGATTGTCAAAGCCTTTGGCCAGTTGGAACTTGACAATGGTAGGGTTGCGGATTTTATTAGCGAAGAGCTAGAAGAAGATATCCGCATCCTTCGCCGTAGTAAGCCCGATCTGGTTACAGGTACGGAATCCTTGGTTCGGTTGTGTAAACTGAACTTGGTTGACTATACTTCACCAGCGTTCTACACAGCGCTGGATAACTTGGTGGCTCACTACGATGTGGACCTCGGTAAGTACCGAAGGGACATCTACGAGTTGGTGCCAATTATCCTTGAGCGGTGTAAGAATCCTGCTGACGGTCGTATGGATTACAACGATATGATCTGGTTACCAGTGGTACTGGATCTTAAGATTAATCCGTTCGACCTGTTATTGGTGGATGAAGCCCAAGACCTGAACCGGTGCCAACAGGAGTTGGCCAAGCGTGCAGGCCGAAGGTTGATCCTGTGTGGTGATCCTAAGCAAGCCATCTATGGATTTGCTGGTGCTGACGTTACCAGTATCCCGCGGATGCAAAGCTACTTGGAAACCACCGACCGTGGTTGTGAAGTGTTGCCGCTCAACGTTACCCGCAGATGTGGGAAGCGTATCGTGGGCGAAGTAGTTCACATCGTCCCAGACTTTCATGCTATGCCGGATGCGCATGAAGGCAACGTTACAGGGGATGTGTACGACGGGGACAGGTATCACCGCAACGTTGGACCGGAGGACATGATCCTTAGTAGGGTGAATGCTCCACTGGTCAGCCAGTGCTTGAGGTTTATTAGGGCGAAGCGAAAGGCCAGGATTATCGGTAGGGATATCGGTGATGGCTTGGTTAACCTAGTGAAAAGCCTTAGACCTCTAGGAGTTGGTGATCTCAAGGTACGTGCCAAGGAATGGTACGAAGCTGAGGTCAAGGCTGAAAACGAACGTAAGACTCCAAGGGAATCTCGGTTGATTTCCTTACAGGATAGATATCAGTGTCTGTTGGTGTTTTGCAGGGATGTAAACAGCATACAGGAAGTGATTGATAGCATTCACGCTATTTTCACTGATGAAACTGATGGCATACGGTTGAGTAGTGTTCACCGTGCTAAGGGGTTGGAAGCGGACAGGGTATTTATCTTGGAACCGAAAGGTGCCGAGATGCCTCATCCAATGGCTTCCAGTGACTGGCAGAAAGAACAGGAGATGAACCTTATTTACGTAGCACGAACCCGTGCAATACAGGAGCTTGTCTATGTCAGGTAAACGTAAGGATGAAGAAAGCTACGGGAACCTAGCTAAAAAGGAAAACCTAACAGAAGAGGAGCATAGGACTGTGTTTGAAGAGGGTCTAGAGATGCTACTAGACACATCGGAACGTATGTTGCAGGGTCCTAAGGAAGTTGTTGGGAAGGACGTTACCTCAGGGTTGGTTGTCTCAACAGTTCTTACAAGCGACGTTGGGTACGAAACTGCAATTGTGGATAAGCAGGGTGCTCATCCTGTTCAACGCTACGAAAACCGAGACGCTGCTGTTCAAGGACACGGACAGTGGGTTGCTCGGGCTCACGAACTGGTTTCTATTAAGAAGCTTGGTTGGGGGTCCATTGTTGAAAACGAAATCGTTACTCTTATGAGGTTTGAAGATGAGTAGTAAACTCAACGCGAAGAAAGTTCGCTACACCGTAAGCGAGGCAAAGGATATCCTCGCCAACCGCAATCACTGTAATCGACCCTATAAGGAGAAATGGGTTATTACGTTGGTGAAAGACTACCGTGCTGGTGAGTGGGTAGAAGACAATGGGGATACCCTCAAGTTTGATGCTGAAGGGAACTTGGTGGATGGTCAGCACCGACTAGGTATGCTGATTGCCCTTGGTAAGCCGTTGACGTTCTTCACAGCCTACAACGTTCACCCTGATGCGTTCCGTTCACTAGACCAAGGTAAGGGAAGAACACTTGCCGATGCCTTGGCCATTGAAGGTGTTTCTAATTGGGCTATCGCTGCTGCTGCGGTGAACAACTATTCACGGTATCACAAAGGTGCAACCGGGGAAGCCAGCAGACAGAAGGTTTCCTTGACTGAAGGACTGAAGGTGTACCGACGTATGAAGAGCGATGTCAAGTTTGTAGCATCAGCGTGTGCTAACAATTCAGTGGGTCCTCCAGGCCTCATGGCAGGTATGTATCTTATCTGCCGAAGAATTGACAGGGACTTCGCTGACGAGTTTTACCATGGAGTACTGAAGGGGGACAACCTGAAGAAAGCTTCACCTATTTACCTTCTCCGTGAAAGATTGATTAAGAACAAGAATGCTAAGGAGAAGGTAACATCTACAACAATGATCTATTGGTTCCTGAAGTCCTGGAATGCTTGGATGGACGGTGAGGTCATCGAGAACATGCGTATCACTGAAGAAGACTACGAAGCAACTTGGTCGAAAGGAGAAGAATAATGGAAAGAGACGGAAGCATAGGTAAAGAAAGATCACGGCAAGCCAACGAGTTCCTGATCCCCAAGGTTAGGGCATGGCTTGATGAGGTTCGGCAAGGTGAGTTCAAGGACTGGGAACTAGGTGAACAGATGCTGCTGTTGGAATCGTTTGTAGCATCGGTCCTGGTTTCCCACATTGGTCCACAAAAGATCACTGACGCTGGCCTCCGTTTCATAGCAGGCTTGACCCACAAGTTGCTTGAGGTTGATAGCGACTTTGACGGGTCAGCCATTGACATGAAGGAGTTCAATTGATGGATGGTTGTGAACTGTGTGGTGACTTTCCTGCACATCTCAGGTCAGTCTGCCACACATCTGCTCCGTTACGTGCCGAGATGCATGAGGGTGGGATACTGAAGCTATTCTGTTTCCTACCTGAGTGCAATCGGTTGGTTGCTGAGTTTCAAACAGTACAGGAGGATGAGTGATGCCTTGCATGTGTGGAGATACGAACTGTCCTAGTTGTGGTCCTGCTCAAGGCCACAACCCCGAAAGTGAGCTGGTCGCCGAATGGTTGGCCAGCTTTGTGGATGATCCTAAGGAGTGGGATCAGTTACTTAACGACAGGGATGTCGCTGGTATCTTCGATAAGCTATTAGGTTACATTGAAGAAACTGCCGAAACGGAGTTCCTACAGGCTCTGGTTAAACAGGCGAAACGTTGGGCATGGCTTGACGAGCGTATTGAGATCACCTATCAGACGATGGTGATGTTAATTGTGCAGGAGTTTGATATCAAGCAAAGCCTCAAACGTCCTTGGACACCGAGTAAGGAACTGCAACTGTGTATCAACAACGTTGCCAACAATGTAGAACACCCGGACCGTGAGCAGCGCGGAAAGCTGCTTAACGATCTGGCCCATGATGTCATGGATGAGTGGGATACCACTCTGTGGGATCTTGTTGTCGGCGAATTAAGTGGGAGAACTGAAGATGATCGTTCTGGTACTTCTGATCCTAGCGGGGGGTAGTATTATCTTCACCGCTATGCTGGTCAGTTACATGAGGAGATAACAATGTTCCTGGTGTATATGGTAATTGGTGTATTCCTCTTCTTCTGTGTTTTCTGTGGTGTTGTCTACGGTACTGTTATGGGTATGCGTAGGATGGAAGAAAACGATGCCAAGGAAACAGACGAAGAGTGGAGGGACAAGTACAGAAAGAAGTTTTACGCAAAGTATGGGGTCTATCCTAAGGAAGACGCTATACCCAAGAGACCGAGGTGACCATGTCTACTATTGGTGGAGAAGAGTTACGAAGAAAGTACAAAGGGGACTTCAGCCTCATAATCTCTGACTTCGTATTAACTGATAAGCTTGACTTTGATGCTTCGCGAGGGTTCGTTGGTGAGGTACTAGGTAAGACCTTATACGAAGCTGCTTGTAGAGCCAAAGTTCAACGTTCAATTGAGGAGTTTACAAATGTTCAATCGGAGATGCGGGACCAGCAAGAAAGCGAGAAAGAAAATGAAGAATCAACAACCCCAACCACCGAAGACGGGTAGCGGGAACCTGCGCCCATTCTTCGAGCAGTACCTGAAGGATGAGGGGCTGACGTACCTTGACGATGAGGGCAAGGAAGTCCTATGGAATTGTTTTTGGGCAGGAGCCAACGCCTTAGTGGAGGTACTGGCGGAGCAGCAGATACAACGAGCAGGCCATGTCCCAGGCGGAACGTGACGTCGGCCAGCACACAGACCGGTTCGGTCTAACAAAACAAATCCACAACACAACGGTAATGGAAAGACAAACAATGGTGCAAGAAGTAAATAAGTTTGTGACTAACGGTGGTAAGGAGTTTGATGACGAGGACACTGCTAATTGGGCTGAGATCCTGGAAGACTTACACGAGAAGTTCAAGGATGCTACAGCAGGGGGTGAAACCTCATTTTCCCAGTTCATTAGCTCTATTGTCAATGACGGCAGTCTGGCCAGTCATACAATGGAGTTAATGGAAGCCCCGTCGGTAACAATTAATCAAATCCTTGATGGTAATATTTGGAGGTAGTATGGACGAGGAACAAATTAAGAACTCAACCAACGTAGTTCGCCTAAGACGTAAGCGGGATCAAGCCTATGAACTGGCTGGTCTTGCTCACCGGGACGGCGATACTAAGGATGCTGCCCTACAAACCAAGTTAGCCAAGCTGATTGAAGCAAGGCTGGAAGAACTATACAATGGATAAAGGAGAATTTAGATGGCTAACCAAGCACGACAAGACCAGAAAAAACGTGAAGTCAAAGTTGACCGAGAGCGGCTTCTCGAAACATTGAAGTCTAACCGGGAGAAACATATTCAGCAGTATGAGGAAGCTCTTGCTGGATACCAGGAACAGGCATTGGCGAAACTCCAGAAAGCCAAGGAGACAGCTCTTGCCCGTATGGAGAAGAATTTCCAAAAAGTTCAACTCGACCTCGAGGACTTTGATCCGGAGAGTAAAACTTCAGACTATATTGAGTTGATCCAATCCGAAGTGATCCACTTACCAGTTCCGAGGAACTACTCCAAGGAGTACGACGCGGCAATCGACATCGCCCAGTGGGAAGTCGAGGAAACGATGACTTTGACTTTTGCAGAATTCCAATGTTTCGTCCGCGACGTTTGGGAGTGGAGTGAGGATTTCTATTCTAATACAGTTTCGTACACGAAGGGGTAGAAATGAACGTAGGTGAATTTATCAGGAAGGAAGCTGGTAATGAGCCTTTCGTATGTACGTTTAGAAAACGCACCAACGGGAGGCTTAGACGGATGTCATGCCAGCTTGGTGTTAAGGAAGGGGTCACAGGGCAAGGACAGCCCTATGATCCTGAAGATAAGGATCTGTTAACCGTATGGGATACAGACCTCCAAGAGTACCGTAACGTGAACCTTCGGGCTATCGTACGGTTGGAAATCAAAGGCAAAGTTTATAGAGCAAAGGATTTGAAATGATAGTACCGACAATTCCTTACAACCCGGTTATCCTAATACTTCACAATGAAGCACAGGATACGTACCATCCCATCTTGCTTTGGGAAGCACCGCCCCCGTCTGGCCAGCTAGGTGATGCCGAGCGCTGGAAAAGCAAAGGGCACCACACAGAAGGATTCAAGACGCTCCAAGAAGCCATCGATGGTGAAGGCGGAGCGTTAGCGCTGTGCAAGAACCAGCACATGGCTAAGGTTGGTGGTGAAGTTTATTACAATGTTGATCAACCATTGGAATGGGATGGCATCCCTGACAATGCTGTTATGGTCACAGGGTTTGATCTTTCCAAACTGACCAAGTACGAACCGGAGGAGACACAACCGGAAACGCCGGAACCTGCTCCTAGCCAATCCTAACCCACGCCATTCCTAGAGGGGGTATTTATACCCCCTTTAGGACTTCTTCTCAGGTAGATTTTCTACTATCGTGATCATCCCTACAGCGATGATATCTAAATAATGACAGATTCCACATTCAATCTGTTTCTGATTTGCTGCTTCATTATCCATAGTGATACCTGCTTTGTCGGTCATGTTAACAGCCAAGTCCCTCAACCCTCTCATATAACCAACAACATCTTCAGTATCCCTCAAGGAACCTATTGGGTTCTTTAACTTCATTCTATTTACCTCGTAGGTATGCGAGTTCTATAAGGGTCGTTATGGCTTCCCGTGCCGCATCATCAACGTCACCTTCACTTGCCCTGACTGCTCCACTGAACAGGTGGTCTGGTCGGGCTTCTATATCTACCCCCAATAATACTCCACCCTTGGCCACAGCATAGCTGTAGGACAATTCTTCCAACTCAGTATTCATGAACCTGATTCTACCTCCCAGAGGAACTAGGCGCATAGCCTCAAAGACAGGGATCTTGTGCCACTCGTCCCAGGTCATGGTATTCCACTGCTCAAGGTTCATACCGTAGGTCATACGGAACTGCTTGGCAGCATCCTGTCTTAGCTTCTGTACATGGGCTTCAAAATTCATTCTGACACTCCTGCGCTAAATGTTGTTACTACTTGTTGAAGTTTAGTATCCACGACTCTTACCATTCCGTAACAGATAGCATCACAACTGAGTTGAGCAGCTACCAGTATGGCTTCAGCTTCCTCATCATACTCTTCCCCGTTCAACCGTTGCCAACCTTCGTCTTGGTATCTGTGTTGTAGGACAAACCTTTTCATTACAGATTCCAATGGTCATCGAAAGCATTCATCACACGATTCTTAGCGAACTCTAACGAATGTTCTCCCATAGGAAGAAGCATTTCTTTATACGCTACAGGGTTTGGAACCACCGACCCATCAGGAAGCTCTACTTCCGTAAGCGTAAACTCCTCACGAGCCCAGATCACCATACACGTACCAGTATTGAACCAGTTGTTTACAACCAGTTCGTGCACCCGTACTCCCTTATGTTGGAAGTGTCGATCTTCCACGACGTCTGCATACTGAGGGGGTTTCCTACTTTCCATGGTTCCTTCCTTCCATTAGGCTTTTGGCTGGTTGGCCTGTATTACGGGGTTAAATGCAAATATCGGAAATTAGCAGGCCAGCATCGGCCGTGTATCGCGTTTCTGAAAAATGCGTACTAGGTATCGGCCAATTGGGGCGAGCGTTAGGTGCGATATTTGGCGGGTTGGCCATATTGCCCCCGTTTTGGCTGGCTGACAGGGGTTGCGGCACGGCCTCGGAGGGTCGCACGTGGCTCGCGTTTTTGGCAGGGGGGTATAACCAGCCGGGTCTGAAAAACGCGATACAGGTGCGACATTTGGCCCGTTTGCTACGAGCCCCCCGATAGGGGGTGTTTTGGCCCGGTATTGCCACCATCGGGGGGTTACCAAGCTCCACCCCCCTAACAGGGGGTTTCCAACTATCTTCAGAGAAAATGGACATAGCGCCATTGAGCACCGGAATCACTTTGATTCCCACCTGTACTTGCTGAGCTCGCCCAAAAATAAATGTCGGGCATCGAACGGGATCATCGGGCTTATGCGTTCTTCCAAAGGTTCGGCGTAGGGAGGTATGTTTGGTTTGTGATTAAACAGATCCCTGACCTCGGCCATCATAGCTCGCTTATCAGCAAGCTCAATTTCGGGGGCGTCAAACAACTCTGGGGAGAAATCAAAGGCCTCCGCGATTGCTACGTCAATAGACCACTCAATCTCGTGCCACACGTTACCGAGCATCCTTTTGAGGGGTGCTGTGATGTCCCCAATGTAGGCTTCCGCCGCATCGTGTAGTAAAGCAGGCAGACGCAACTCCTTAGGAACATTCCTGGCAACAATTACGCTGTGTTGAGCTACACTGTAGAACTTGTTGCACTGACCAGCGTACCGGCAGATGTTGCTCAATCCTTGGGCGATGTCATCGATGTGGATAATCTTAGGGTTAGGTTCAGCGAGATCGAACTCTTGACCTATAGACGTTGCAATCCACGTATGTATGCCCGGATACTTCTGTTCAGTCCGGTTAGGTGGAGTAGGAGCAGGTTCCTGACCTGTTGGATTCCAGTATTCTTTCCACCGCACACATAGATCGTGCTCCCACTGTTTCAGGTCTTCTACACCACCCGGAGTTATGTGCTCCTGCATGATCTTGTAAGTTTCTTGCATCAAGCTGAAGGTGTTCTCAGGTAGTTCCATGAAGATATTATCCCTCATGTACTTCAACTCAGTGTACATGGGTTCGTCTTCTGGAATCAGAGGGAGTAACAAATCAAGACATTCACATACTGTTTTAGTGCTGGTCGTCATAGTAATCCTTTTCCGCCTATTGGCTTTCTCTGGGAGGAAGGTGTGCCGGTCTCGAACTCGGCAGCTAGTTGGTGAGACTCCACTGTACCACGAGCAATCTGGCAGTAGTTCTCACTAATGTCAATACCTACGTATTCGCGCCCGGCTTTCTTGGCCATAGCACAGGTCGTGCCGCTACCACACATAGGATCTAGGACAAGGTCGCCAGGATCAGACCAGCTTAGGATGTGATCCATAGCAAGCTGATCAGGGAACTTAGCTGGATGTCCCAGGTCTTCACTCTCGGCACTACCTGCTAGGTAAGTCCATATATTCTCACGTGCTCCGTAGTCCTTACGAACGTTCTTCTCTTGGCCTGTGCCTACAACTTCACCGGTCTTAGGATCGCGGCGTCTGTTGCCTCCCTTAGTCCCGGCTGTAGTGTTCTTGCGGTCACAAATAGGATTGAACGTTTTGGGTGGTCCCTTACTGAACACGAACATATACTCAAACCACTGAGGATAGCGGATAACGTCTGGGAACCTGGGAGCCCGACGATAGATCATAGTGTCGTGGAGTCTGAAGCCTACAGCTTGGAAGAAGATAGCTTGTTGGAAACTGGTTCCAGTCTCACTACCGTCTTCTACTTGATCAGCCACGACCCAGACCACAACTCCGCCGATCTTGGTAATTCGCCATAGTTGCTTGATGATACTACGCCAGTCAAACTTGAACCCCTCGTAAGCACGGAGATCGTCATACGGTGGGCTGGTGACTGTGAGATCAATGACTTGGTCTGGGACCATCTTACGGAGTACGTGGGCACAGTTACCGCAGTGAATCTTGTTCACTACTTTGTGGGGAAAGATCTGCATCATTGGTAATAACGTTCACTGAGATGAATTTGAAAATGGGGGTTAGAACTCTTGTACCTTCTGCTGGATACCTGTGCTTGCGTTCTCCACTTCTTTTGTAGGTGTACTGGTTTCGTAACGGTGGGACGGGACTGATCTTAGCAATTTCATCAGCCCTCAATTGGTACAAGTGATCTGGTTCGTCTAGTACCAGATGAGTGACAATGTCTTCGGTCTGGTGAAGAGTGTTGTGCAGAGGACCACCTTCTAGAATGATCTCTTGGGGTTCAGGAGGCACAAACTTTCCTGCGGCTTGGCAGAGTTTTTGAACGCACCAAGTATTCATACTTAGGCCAGCGTCCTCCGCTGCCAGTTTGATACCTTCGTGCTTGGTATCGGGTAGTCTCACGGTTATCATTCCCATATTTATTTCCTCAGTGTTAATTAGATAAAGGGTTCCCATCGTTCCCAACAGTTGATGATTAGGCAGTTGCTTTCCATTTGTGCGTAGTTCACACAGTTATGAGTTCCGCCTTGTGGCTCTCCGTCGTACAGGGCAAGCAACGTGTCACACTCATCCACCATTGTTTCGTTACGTATCTGCATCTTCTGTGGTTCGTACGGTCCTCCCGGACACCACCAGATGTCATGTGCTTTGTTCAGTAACTGGTCTAGGTACTCACGGCTATGGTCTGGCCAGTTACTTCCTGGATTGTCGTGCGGTAAGCAGGCTATGAACGGGATACCAATCCTGTCACAGGCTTCCGCTATTGCTTGGTCCCAACCTAACGCCATACCTGTAAGGACGTACTCTGGTTGGATTTGCTTGAGTTCTGTAACAGCAAAGCGCACTAGGCAATCAAATAGGAGAAGATCATACCCCCCTAGCTTTGGAGGTCTGTGACCAGTGACTGCAAGGATTTCACAGTCAGTCATCATTCTTAGGGCTCCATAAAGGTTGTCTCATCACGGACAGGGGATCGAACCTGGGAGGTTCGATAACCCAGATCCTGGTAACTCCGGTCACCTTAACTGCTGCTTCCAAGGTGTTCATCCTTTCAAACTGAACCAACTTCTGCCACTCGAACCATCTGTCGTATTCGTTCAGGAAATTAAATGGACAGGCACATCTAGGTTCTGGTGTAAGATGATGGATGCGTAGCTGCCAGGATCTCATAGTAGATTCATTAAGAAGCATGAAGCAGTGGCTCTCAATGTAGTATCTCTCACCTGCTTTCAACTCTTGCATACGTCTTCTAGCCTTCTCCATCGATTCATAGAACTCACTAGATGAGGCTGAGGAAGGGGTGTAGTTTGCATATTGCTGTGGTTGAAACGCCGGATAGTAATCCAACTTGAACCCGTTAAGACCGTGAAAGCTATCCATGATTTTTCATTTTACTGAAACGAAATTGGTAAAAAATAATTTTGGGAGTTTGGACTTTTTAGTTTTTGAGTTCAGCAGCCTTTCTCTGTGCTGACTTGGTTAAGTAGTGGAGGGTCTGCGCATCCAGACTGTTCTGTAACCAGACCACAATGATACGGTCCTTCTTGGTAAGACCGTTGTGGACTTGGTAATCAAAGCTGTTCCCATCCAGTAACTCCCGGAAGATAGGCACCTTCCAATCGTCCACGGTAATACCTGCTTTCAGTATACCTGTTTGTTGATTACACTTCACGCAGTGCTTGTAGGTAGTAACCCCGTCAGGTCGAGGGTGTCCACAGTGTTTGCATTTCACTCTAGGCATTAGTTGTTCCCTGTAATAGTGTTGTCATTTCCTAGACATCTAATCCTTGATTGGTCTGGATGGTTGTTCATAAGAGTAACCGCACAAGTTACGCACAGGATCTTACAAGGCAGAAGATCCTGTTGACTGGGACCAATAAATACTTCGGTCGAACACTCATCGCATGATCCCTTGATAGAATTCATGTATTTTGGTTTACCTTCCACATAACCCAATCTCATCATCTCTTCCTTGACTCGGTCTGTGTACTGGTCCCAATTGACTGGGATACACGTAAGAATCGTTACTTTGTTCTCAGTCATACTTGTAATGCCTCAAATAAATGACGGACTTGATCAGTGAGAGTCCACATATGCCGGTTGCGACCACGACTCCCACTGTTGTTATTGACTGACATTGGTTTGACTACCTCAATTTCCCGCAAGAACTTCAAAGCTCTTCGCACGGTACTATCACCCTTGTTAAGACGAAGGGCGATTCGGGACGCTTCCATACCCATGTCTTCTGCGTAGTAGAGCAACTCGGTAATCCTAAGGTTGAGTCCTCTACTCGTATCAGTGGCCACCTTAACGACTTGGTCCATGACCACATTGTCCACGGCATCACGGTTAAGTACAACGGCAAGACAGTTCGCCAACCTAACGTATTGACTGGTGAGTCTAGTGGCCAACTCGACTTCTTGTTCTTCATCGTCAAGCTCCTTGTCCGGTCTAGCCCGCATGTAACTGGTAAGCACACCGAGTTCACGGCACCGGCGGAGTACATCATCAGGACATTCGACCTTGTTGATCCGCTCCTGTACGTGCTCGCGCAACCACTGAACATATCCAGCAGTATACTTCATAGCATCAATCAATCTAGGGTCTGAAGTGTTTTCAGCAGTCCCATCACTTTCCTGCCGTACACGTTTGAGAGCGTTCAGTGCTGCTCGGTCTAGGATTTCCTCCTCGAGCTCAGGGTCGTAGTCTGTCTTGCGATCGTAGATAATACAGTCCACGAACCTATCACCCAAGAAGGACTTGTTCAATCGATAGAGAGATCGCGTCCCTGCAAGGATGAAAGTGATACGCAACCCAGAATATGAACTCTTCTTAAAGTTCTTATATTCTGCACGACTTGTTCCGTCGTAGAAGTCCCGCATCTCGCTAAGTGTTTGATCACGATTAGCGCTGTTGAGCAAGGTATCCCCGTCCTTAGTGATGACGGTCTTACCATCCATTCGGGGTATGAGACTTGAGTCTTTCCCCTTCTGTGCCCCTGATCCTCGGTAACCACTGTGGAACCCTTTCTGGATACTGATAGAGTGTACGTGTTCTTTATCTACACTTAACGCTTCGCAGAGCGTAGACTTGGCACTGCCCGGAGGACCAACTACCCGGAGCCATAGCTGGTCTCCTTGCAACTTGGTACTCGCGGCTGTAGCCAGCATCACAGCCAACGTGGTGTCCAATGAATCGGTCCACTTGAGTGCCTTCTTCCAGTACTCCCTGAGTTCTACAAAGTTGTCACAAGGAGTAGGTTCTAGCAACTCACCTGTAGACACGCTTGGATTCTCAGGATCCACCCAGTCTTCTGGGGGAGAAGATAACATAGACCTGACCGTGTGAATCACGGCTGGTAATCCGCGGTCGTTAATAAGATCTCGCAGGTCGTACCCGTCCTTGCGTAGTGGGTCGTGAGTTCCTGTACCCCAATGGATGATACTGAGGTTGGCAGTTTCTTCACGACACAAGATGTTGCAAGCCCGTTCCATACCTGAGTAACTTGGAGGCGGAACCATGCGCCCACTAGGTAGATTACGGGGATGGTCGTTGTCATAGATGAAGTTCACGTCCTTATCTTTGAACAGCGGCATCCAAGTGTCACGGAACACCTCACAACCTGGGACAGCAATGACGTTGGTCGTTGCCCACAAGGAATCTCCTACTTCGATACAGCGGTGAAGCCCGCTAGGGGATTCCTTGTACCGTCGTAGCACTTCGTACCAAGCCATCCCATCCCACGGTCCTTCACAAATGTCAACCATCTGTTTGGTTGGATCGTAATGTTGTAGACCGAATATACCGTGACTCAAAGTAGGAGTGGAGAGCAGCCTCATCTTACCGTCCAACTCTGTATAACGATATAGGTTATTTACCTTCCCCTCTTCGTTATAAGTTGGGACTAGCCAGTCCTGGCGTAAATAAGACATAACCACTCCCCACTCCTCCAGGACTTCAACCGAGACCCCTCGGTCTTCAGCTAAGTCCTGTAGCTGGTCGGGGTCAGTGACCTCATCACAAGCTTGGTGAAAGTGTTTGAGGAACGTGTATACGTTTCCCTTCTTGCCACAGACCTTGCAGTGATACTGGCCTGTTGCTTGACTGATGTGGTACTTCTGTTCCTTTGTACAGAATGGACAGGTTGCTATTGCATCGTCGTTGCCCTGCCACGTCATCTCTACTCCGTGAAACAGGTACGGTCGTAACTTGATTGGCGCATCCTTGAGCTTCATTCATCTTCCTCCGACTTGGGTGGTTCTGGGGTACTTGGTTTGCTGTTGATTGCTGTGATGTAAGCAACTATCATCTGGATAGCGTGATCAGCAGGAACTCCCTTAGCTACAATAGCTAGATACATGGTTGCCCAGGAACCTGCTATCATCCGCATTCCAGCTTCTGCTTGATCGAAATCACTTGAATCAGGTAGGGTCATATCCTTGGTCCTCCAATACTTTGGCGATGTTAGGTGGTTGCCAGTCCGAAGGCTTGATCCACTTACCCCCTTCGTCCCTGTGAGCATCCCCCCGGAACTTGCGTAGGTTGGCTTCGTCCACTTCTTGTAGTAGTGGGTTGTCCCGGATACCGAAGGCCAGTAACGTACCTTCGTTGACAACAGACAGATCCGCACAACCGTCGGCAACGTCCTCGATAACGCATTCCCCCTTATTGAGAAACTCGACCCGGTAGGTGCTATGGAATGAGTCCAACCAAATCTCGTTATTAGAGTGGACTATGTGATGGCGTATGGAAATTCCCATCGCCTCAATGGTTTCCATTGCTTCTTCGAAGATCAGCCTTGCACGTAGCTTGCGTACTTCGAAGTCAGGGATGGTAGGTTGGTCAGGAATCTCCTGACCTGCTTTTTCCATGAATTGCTGAACCCGATATTGATGATCAGTCTGATGGGTTCTAGATCCTGAAGCTTGAACTGCTTCTACCCTTCTCCCAACAGCTTGACTTTGCATCAGGGTGACAGCATCCTCCCCTACAACAGTGCCTTCCTTTTCTAATCTTTCCATAGCTCGAACGACATGGGGATTGGCGTTTTGAGTATGGTCGCGGCTGAGTAGCTCGGCCTCCAACAGTAACAGGTAACGGCGCAGGTCGCGGACTTCGGCCAGGACCGTACCGTCTGGGGCATCACCAGGAACTTGACCTCTAGTGATCTGGGATTCTATGGCCCCTATGATATCGTACTTGTCCCATAGGAAGCACTCGTGTTCGCCTTGTTCTTTGGTTGGATGTTTAGGACCAGCTACCAGAGCCTGAGGATTGGCCATCATGTTTTCAAGCCGGTCCCACTTGCGAGCAAGCATCATAAAGACGCCGACTCCGCCACGACGCTTCCAACTACCTCCGTAGCTGCGGTCCTTCTCTTCAACTTGGTTCACGTCGAGCCCTGCTACCCTTTCTAGGAAGTCTAGGTGTCGCAGGTCTGGTTCGGTTCTAGTTGTCATTAGCTTTCTTCTCCGCTTCTTTGATAAGTAGGTCTAGGAATTTGTTGAGATTCTTCAAAGCTTTGGAAAGTTCTTGCCAGACTTCGAGTTTGGCTTTAGATTCCCGTTGCTGGTCCGAGGTTAAGGGCATTATTCATCCTCTCAGGGTTTACTGTTTATTGATTTATCAATCTCGTATAACAAGTAAGCGATTATTGCAAGCTGGCAACAGATTACTATCAAGAAGATAATCATCTCATTGATCTTGTTGTGAAAGTTTAGCGTATGGGTTGCCGGACTTACGGATCCTTTCTTTGTACCATCTTTCCCGCTTCATCAACCATTCTGTGCACACGAACTGCCAATCTGTTGATTCGATGGTTGAAGCAAACCGGAAAGCATCTTCATACTTCCGATTCTTGTGCGCATGGAATGCTTTACAAGCAGGAATAGCAACCTTGGTAAAGAACGGTTCGTCGTACAACAACTTCTTACTCAGACTACGGGTGAACGGCAGTTCAGGGTTGTCTGAGTTGTATGGATTTTCACAGAACGTCAGTACGTCCCGCTCCCACTGGTTCTTATCCTCAATAAGGGGTGTGAGGTTTATTGGAAGAGCATCCAGATACAAATCCGGCGTCGTATCCCCAATCCATTTTTCGGGTGTGAACTTGTCAGCGTAGAAGTGCGCATTGACACTGATCTGGTTGTACAAGCCCATCTTGACCCCACACATAGAAGCCATCCACTCGTGCAGAAAGCTGAAATGTACTACGTTGGCACCGAGCAGTCCCCAGATCGTATCGTTGCTACGATTGAACACGGACATGTCCAACTTCTTAGCCCCGAACGCATCAACGATCTGGAACGTGACTACAAGGTTACAGCAGACATCCTTACTACTACGGTTGCGTAGGAGGTCGCTGTGAACGCTCCACATCTCTAGAACCTCTCGTCGGCTGTTATTATCCCGGGTCAGATTCTTCGCAATGACTTCTAGTTGGTCTATTCCTTCCCAATAGAGTAGGTCCGGATCGGACATATTATGTCCTTGAGTCCATCTTGGTACTTTCCAGTTGCGCCATCGGTTACCGTAAGCACCGTTGAATACTTTACCATCGTCACTGTACTGAGCCATCTGGCTGTTGAAGTACTCAAGCGACGCTACGTCCTCCCGACCGGCAAGCATCCACATAGCTTCGTACAGGTGAAAGAACGGATTGCAATCCCTTCCGCTGTTAAACAGAACTCGCTCCCAAGGACGTAGGTAGGTGATCGTCAATACTTCAGGGATCTGAACAACATCTCCGTTTCTAGACCCTGAATCGATCGTTGGAATACTACCGTCTGTGACTCCCTTGAGTATGAAATCAAAAGCTTCGTTAACGTTTCTAAACTTTAGATGCACGATTTCTTCTCCTTACGTTGGTCGCATGGATGTTAGCAATTTCATGGCGACTGGCTGGTTTTCCAAAACTCTTGTCCACATTTCCCGGATACGCACCGGAGTGACAGTCGCACTGGTTGCACAGAGGTAAAGTTCTGTCCTTCTCGGATAAATGCTTTCGGTAGGTATTGAGCACCGGATGATTCCAGAGTTCTACTAATGTGTTGTCCTGTAAATTCCCGATAGGAACGTCTGCGTGGTAATCTTGGCAGCACACTAAGGCTTGTCCAAGCCAGTTAATGTTAAGTAACCTGAACGGGCGCACACACATCTTCTGCAAAGGTTCTTCTACTACAGGTAAGAACTGGTCTATATTACCTGCACGGTTTGTCAAGGAAAAGATTCCCGTACCAAACTTCTGGGGAGAAGACTTGTCTAGCATCTGTATGCACTTGCCTTTGAAGCCTTGGTCGTACACGCTCTTGTGTCTACGTACTTCAGCAGGTAATCCACTGAACCATACTTGTCGGCGTTCATACAGACCAGGACTGTAGCAGTTAATGAGGACTTGGTTCATCCCCCACTCATACATCTCCATGATGTCTGTGTAGTCCCGGATGTAGTCACCGTTAGTGGCAATCATCAGAGTACACTTAGGGACGTGCTTGCGCAACAGCTTTGTGACTTGTCGCAGATAGGTTTTGTCCTTGAGCGGTTCGTTGTATATGTAGAGTTCGATCCTCCCTTTGTAGTTAAGGTGAGCAAGCTCCGCTGCTGCTTTGTTGACCAACCCGATAGCCATCCGTTCATCAGGTCTAGTGTTGTAAGCTACAGGACAGAACTTGCACTTGCGATTACACTGTGCGTTGATTTCCAAGGATAGGGTGTTGAATAATCTCATCCGACTGGCTCGATCTGCTGGTTGTCCTCGACTAGTGTGTTTGTGAATTCCATGGTTAACGATTCCAGATCTGGTGGATCGGGGTCAACCATCTCGACCTCCACTCCGATGCTTGCCAATACTTCTTTGAGTTTGTCAAAAAGATCACACTCGTTGTCATCGTACATATAATCAACGGTTACGGAACGTTGCATAGAACTCCTCCTGTAACGCTTGCATAGTGTTGATACGGGCTTCCAACTCTTCAATACGTTCTTCTGCTTTCTCCAACCGTTTCAAACGTATGGTAGCGAGGATAGCTACGTTTCTTTCTGACTCGTACTCTTCGTCGTGTTCTTGTTCTTCGAGCTCGGCGTCCAGCCAACCGTTTGTCCAGTAAGCTTTATGTTCCCGTTCCTTTCTCCCAACAGCATCGCTGTAAGGATTCTCGTGAAGTGACATACCTGTGTTGTGACTTTTGATCCCTTCTTCGTATTCGAGGGAACGTTCCATCTTAGTCTGTTCACAACAGCCTGTGAAAATCCCAACAGTGAGAATCGCTCCTAGGATTAGGCTTGTAACATGATAGTGAGTCATACAACACCTTCTTTCTTTAACCAGGACATGATACGGCTGACAACCTGAACGTTGTCACACTTAGTAATGAACTTGGAAGCGTTGGTAACACGCTTGTCAATCCAGTCAGGATTTTCCATCGTTTCGTTGATGACGTCGGCAACATTCCCAAAGTTGAATGTCATACAACAATCGTCTGGGATCTCACAGTACTCGTTAGCAAGTACATCTTCGTGGATTAAATTAAGGGTCTCGCAGGCCATCGGCTCCCAATGGGTCATGTTCGTGTAACCCTTAGTTGACAGATCGATACTAAAGGTAGACCGAGCCATCTCCACCATGACGTACACATAGTCTACGTATCCATGGTATTCGTGTGGAGAGTCTGGGTTGTACTCCTTGTCTGTTGTGTAGTCGATGTTGAAAGCCTCAGCGAACTCCGGGGTCTTGGCTAGGTTGTGATATTCCATACCGCTACCAAACACCATGATAGGGTATTTGATCTGAGGCATGACTGGTAAGAACTTGTGATGGTTCTTCCACTTTAACCACTGAGTAGCTAGAATCCCCTGTTCTACCTTGTCCTCCTCTGCTGAGTCACTTAACATCTGCTCTAAGTTCAATGGAAAGTATTCCCAGGTCTTTGGGCAGTTGGCTGGATACTGCTCAATACTTGGGAAGAATATATGTTGGGCTCCTAGTGCTGCATCTACCCGGTCAGCAACGTCAGCAAACCACGAGTTCGTCTTCGCCCAATTGGCGTCGTGGAAGATTACCAAGTCAGGAACGGTCAACTCATTGTATAAGGCTTGCCAATTCAAATGACATGGATGTTCTTTCACAGCCTTGGTAGGATGTGGACTAGGATGCAAGAATATCACGAGATCGTAAGTATTCAAAGCATCTACAGCTTCGGTTACGTGCTGGTCGTTGTAACTGAAATGATAACCTTCCAAGATTGTGAACCTTCGCTTGGTAGTCTGGTTCACCCGTTCACCATGTTTCGCATTGTTGTACTTGAGTTGTGGTGTGGCGTGGATTAGATCCACTTCATACCCTCCCAAAGTTCTAAACCCTGCTATCATGTTTTCGCAGTAGGTGTTGATGCCTCCTACGTCATTAATCGGCCAATTGACTATGGCTACTTTCATCAGTCCTCCTCCAACCTGTAGTTGTTTATATCCTCGCCACACTCCTCAAGCACTCTACGTAAAGGAGCTCCACACAAATCAATGTGCTGGCGAGGAGTGTTCGTACGTTCGATAACGATTTTGTTCACTCCAGCATGTCTTGCTATTGCCTCCAATAGTTTTGCGTCCTGTCCAAACAAGTGAGCAATCGGTAATCTCCTACCTACATCCCTCTTGAAGCAAGCAGGAGCTGTAGGCGTTATGAAGTAATGTAAATGCAAAGCGGTGTTATCAGGGTCTTCAACCGCATACGCTACGGCTTCCCTGATTTGATTCCACCTGAATATTTTCACGGGTCTTCCTCTGGTTATCTGCTAGGACTTTCAACAGTTTGCTGTGATCGCAGTCACGGAAAGGAGAATAGCTGAACGTTCCTCCGGCCTTGATAAATCGGTAAGTGAATTTTTCTCCTCTGAGAAATTTCACAGTCACTGTGAATAACCCATTGTCTTCTCTGTACCATTTCACGTTTTCCAAGTAAAGAGAATGACGCCTGCTCTTCTTTAGCTTTTTAGAATTGAACGTACACAACTGCTTACAGAACAACTCCAAAGGAAGATCAGACACCAGAAAGGTTCTTATCATCAACATAACTAGCACTCACAGCCAAGTTAGGATGTCCTTCTTGTTTCTGCTCGTGGTGTTGAGCAGCCGCACCATTGAGGATTTCGTAGGTGCATCCTTCAACAGTGATGAACATACCAACCTTGAAAGGTTCAGTAATGGACACTTCTGCTAATCTACCATCCAACGGACCTTCACGGAACCTGCAATTAAACACCATCGTATTTCCTTTTCATTCTGCCGGACTTGGTTCTCGCCCGTAGGTACTTGTCAAACTCACACAGACTGTGTTCAATTTCACGCATCTCAAACCGTGGCATATTTTTGGGTAGACGTTTATTAACGATCTTAAGAAGTTCCTGGGTCTGGTCTTCCCACAATGGTTGGTTGATTGGGCTTTTGATTTCTCTCATCATTAGACGGTTGAGTCCTCGCTTGGCACCAGGACCGGGGTTAGCCCACAGATTGATGTCTTCAGCGTTTCTTAGGAACTCAGTATACCGCAGGTCTGAAACTACTTCATAGGCCATGAATCCTCCGCCAGCCATTCCTGGGAGAGAAGATACAACTTGCCATGCGCGTTTCAGTGTGTCGGCCTTGTACAGTTGGCCAACGATGCTTGACAGGTCGTCCCATACTGGTTGGATGTAGTCTTCGCATACACGCTGGATCTTTGGCTTGGTGCTTCCGCTAGGGCTGATGGTAAACGCCCCTGTGAATACCTTGCGCCCGGATCGTAGGATGTCGTTCAGTTTTGCAATAGCTAATTCACAATCCCACGCATACAGAAGTTGTAGATCATGGAGTACTTGTCCTGTTGGGATGTAGTTGAACCAACGGAAGCACACAGTAGAAAAGAAGACCTGAGGCTTGGCAGCAATTGGATCTCGTACTGTTTCCCGGAACCATACGGTAGTCTTGTCATTCTCCCTGTAAGGGTTAGTGAAGAAGTACCGTTGGAGTATCGGGTCCTTGGTCCACGGCTTAGGTTTACCAGCTTCCCTTTTAAGGTGTATGCTGTGACGTTCCTTTGCCCAATAGATGAATTCATTAACAAGGTTATCATTCATTTCAACCAGATCATAAACTGATACCATAGCCTACGTCCCACGTGTCAGGGTGATAATCGAAGCCGACCGGTAGAGGAGTATTCATATCTTCTCCAGAGAGCTCCATGAGTTGTTTGAGTTCACGTACCAACTGTGCATTTCCTAGATGCTCAGCCTTTGGATTCTTAGGATCCCAGTTCTTACTACGCTTGGCTGGGAAGTCAAAGACCAGCTCATCATGTATTTGCATAATCATGAAGTAAGCTTGATCTTCCATCTGTTCTTGTATTATCTGGCTGGTGTTGGCTATCCCTAGCTCGGACTGGTTCCACTGCTCTAGGAAGTTGTCACATCGATTCATAGCTAAGCTCATAGCCCACATCGCACTTCCCTGAACGTGGTAGTTCAATGGGATAGTTGGTTTGACTCTGCCCCATTCGGTTCGTGTACATTGTAACGGGTATCCGCGGTCAAAACCCTTGGAAGGTATTGTGGTGACATATCCGTGAGCATCCGCATGAGCTATCATATCCTTATTCAACTGCGCGATCTTTTTGAACCGCCCTTGAATCTTCCTTTGCGCCCCCGGAACGTGGTAGGCCAAGTCGGCTGTACCCGAAGATTCAACGGCTCCATACTGGACAGCAAAGTTGCCATTCTTGGTCCACTGATACCACGTCGACGCGAACTTGTTTTTGAAGTCTGTTCCGTGTTGCCCGAACCATTTTGGGTGAAGAACGTCACAGATAAGTAAATGGTAGGATCCGTAATAGGGTGGCTCGCCGGGATTGTTGAACAGGTTGACCATTTCAGTTTCGCCGCACTCGAAGGCTGGCAACCGCAACTCGATGTTCTTATAATCGCCGGACCACCACTCTCTTCCAGGGCGCGGACCAAAAATGTATCGGAGGTTGAACCCTTCTTGTTTGCTAATATTCTGCTCATTTGGATTGCTGCTACTGAATCGTAAGGTATCAGTCCCGGTAATATTGAGGTAGGGGAATAGAGTGTACCAAGGGCCATAAAGGGGTAATCCTACTTTGAGGTAACCTTCCATATAACCTGAGGCTGTGTCACGCTTGCGTTTGTCCCTTAGGTTTTTAATAAAATGGAAGGACTTTTCTGTTGTTGGAACAGTAGCTATCCACTGCTCTATTGCTACTTTATTGACTGAGGGTTCCTGAGTCTTCTTTGACTTCACTACTACAGGTAGTTTGAAGTGATCGAAGATAACACTACGTAGAGCTTTGCTGGTTCCGCCTTTTGGAAGTTTATCTATGTGCCCGTCGGCTAGTTTCAAACACAGTTGTTCAGCCTTTGTACTCTCTTCTCTATACCTGTCATTGAGTTCGTTCAACCGTTCTACGTTCATGGTAATCCCTATAGATTCCATATCGTAGGTGGTCTTCAGTAGTTTCTTACGTTCTAGGTAGATTTCCCATAACCCACGTTCTTGTAGAATTTCTTTTTGTACTTCCCACAATTTGAGGGTTACCGAACTGTCCCCGTTGTTGTACTCAGGCAGCACATGCCACCAAGGATGATCCTCGGGTAAGTCCTCCATGTTTGCTAAGGCTTGAGGTAACCACATATCCCCCTTCCAAGCAGTTTCTTTCATGCTTGGCATCATCGGATCGCCTTCCTTTGCTTGCCGCCATTCAGGATACTTTTTCTTGGCTAGAGCTCTGGCCTTAATTACTTCTTGCCGTAGGTTTTCCTCCAACGGTTTGATGTCAACTCCCAGGTACTTCAACGCCATGTTTCCCAACTCGTGGGATTCACCACTGGCTACTAGGTGTCCTGCTATAAGTGTGTCTTCTGTGCGTTCCCAGTCCCAATCCATACAGATGCCTATGGACTGTAACGCACGGACGTCAAACTTACTATTCTGTAAGACCTTGTCCTGGTCAAGATAGGATTCTATCTCATCCCGGTCACGCTTAGTAACCTTGGGAATGCGAGTACGAGGGTTGACCGGAAACTGCCATGTCGTAACTTGGAGATCCTCATCACAGATGGATACGAGGAACGGTGCGCATCCATGATAAAAGTCAAGACCGGTAGTTTCCGTGTCAACCGAAATCATACTTACTGACCTCCAGTAGTTTGGTCTGTAACGTCGATGGTTAACTCTGGGGGAGTAGTTAACTTGAGCGGCTTGTCGCAGAGCATGTAATCACCGCTCCACTCAACGTATGTACCATCGGTTGTGAAAAAGAACACGGCGTCCCCGTTGGAACCGTACGAACCGTCCAGATCAGGAGAAGCCATGACATGCCTTTCTGATATGTTCTTCGGCTTGATCAACTGGTCTGGGGTGGTCAATAGTGAATTAACTGACGACACTTTTCCTTTGACTGTATAGAATGCCATCACCTTTCCGTAATTAACCAGATAGATGTAACTGACCTTTGAGTCAGTGTTGAATCTGGTTAGTCTTTCGATTAGGTTAAGACGTTCTTGGGAACGGGTCAACTTCGGTGGAGGTGAAGTCTTTAGATGTACTCGTTGCTGGTCTTCAGTACGATTCTGTTCTTGAATCTGCGTCTTTGCTTCTCTTCGTTTGTCACACCCGCACAATAGGATGCAAACAATTAAAGCTGGAATTAAAGGTTTCATAAGACTCCTCAGGTTAGTTAATGGTTTCGGGGAGTTCAGTATCTCCCGCTTTGAAAATACTTCGGTTCGCCATCCGTGATCTCGCATTGTACTCAGCAACAATATCCGCACGCTGTTGTTGCAGGCCGATAGCAACCGAGTTCAAACGGTCGTACTCCTGCTTGTCAAACATATCCCAACCACTACGCTCACCGTTGTCATCCTTGAATTGGTTGACGGCTTGGTTGGCTTGTTCGATCTTGGTGTCGATTGCTTGGACATCCTGGTGACGCTGCTTGAACCATTCGTAGTTATAGATTACGTTATCAGCGTCAATGGTCTTGTCAATGATCCTACTACCTTCACGGAAGAACCTTCCAAAGATAGCAAAGAAAATCACCACAACAAAAACAGAAAGCCCTATACCGCTAGCGATACAACCTATTCCTGCTTTTTCAAAAAATGTTTTGGCCATAATTGATCCTACTAAAAAGATGAAGATAAGGAACGACGTGGGTGCATCCACGTCCGAGTTTCAGCCCCTGGATTGCACGTCACAAAGACCTTCCCTCGTTTGTTCCCTATCTTCAGCGGAGGACTATCGTTCCAACTTTTCCCAAGGGATGCCCTTGAACAACTTGTCATCGCTGACTCGTTTCAGGTTGCACTTCTGCGTCCCTGCGAATACAGCGGTGATCTCACAGGTTTCGGCCTGTTGAGCTCTTGGCGCTCGGTAGTTGAACATCTGGCCTTTCTCGGGCACGATTTCACCAGACGACTCTTCACCACCAGCTTCACCGTTGAGCATGGTAGCAACCTCAGTCCACGTTTCAACAGCGTCTGGGTCAATGTCCTGCGCCTTGGCCATCTCAGTGAGTTGGCTTGCAGCGTCTTCGTCACCTTCGTCGGCAGCAGCACCGAGTGCATGGACATCAACAGAAGCTTCACCATTACTGGATCCACCATCAGCAGATTCCAACATGGTTGCTACTTCCGTCCACGTTTCGATTTCCGCCGGGTCGATTCCAGCCTCGCTGGCCAGTTCGGTCAGCTTGACTTCGGCGTCCTCGTCTCCGGCATCCGCAGCGGCCCCGAGTTCTGCGAGTGACAACTCTTGAGCACCAGAACTGGCTGGAGCCGTAGTGTTGTCCACAACCCCGTCGCCCGCATTTGGATCAACGTAATCGGCAAGATCCGCAACACCGCCGTCAAATTCGGTATTGACTTGCGGGTTAGGGAACTGAGGCGTGGGATCGCCTTTCCAGGTGTGAAAGTAAAAGTACGTCCCGTTCGCCTTGACTTCGGCCAACAGTCGGAACCAGTCTTCCTCGTTCGTACCGGACAGGTCGCAACCGAGTTTCTTCAACTCGTTATTAAAGTCGTCTACCTGATCGGCGACGGTCTTGTTGGCCGTGTCACGGAAGTAGATGGTCTTGGTCGCGCGGAGACCCTTATACTGAGTCGGCTCACAAACGATGCCGGTCAAGGAAATATATTGCGCTCCCTTCGCATTACCTTTCGCAATCGTGCCGGTCTTGTAGTCAGCGAACTTGGCAATTCCACGTGAGATACCATCGGGAAGACCACCTCCCCTGATAACAACTTCTTTGTCCCGAGTGTTCTTGTGAGCACCGGGTGCCTTCTTCTTCAAGGCATTGACGAATAAACTTTCCGTCTTAGTTAAGGTCATTTCCTAACTCCTTGGGTAGGTTTGTTAAGGTTTCAATCTCGCCCACTTTCAACTCCGCACGAATAATAGGAAGGTCTTTAGGGGCTTCAATTCCGATGCGGACTCCGCCGCCAGTGATTCTTAGGAGCACGATTTTTATGTTGTCTCCTATATGAATCTGTTCCCCTATCTTCCTAGATAGGACTAGCATCAATCCTCCTTACTTAAAACTACTGGCAAAATTTTCAAACGCCTCTTCGGCACTATTTCCACAGTCAATGACTGGGGACAAACCGTAACGATTCTTGGCTTCGAACGTTGGACTCGGCTCGGTAAAGATGAACCGGTCGAATTCGGCAGCGTTCGCCTTCGGTTTGGAGATCTTGGACTCTTTGACAACTTCTACTCGCAGCGAGTAGAACAAAGTTGCCTTGGCCCAATAGTGAGTCCTGGACCAAATTTCAGCATCGAGCTGTGGTTCGTAGGCAAGGTAATCTTCCCCGTCCGGGTTCGGTCGGTTCTTAATCTTACTGTGAGCAATGAGTACAACGTGCTTCCCTGAATCCCAGACAGCCTGTAAGGTTTCCAGGAACGTTGGCCAGTCAGTCTTCGCCGCGTTCTTCGGACCCTTGTTGAAGCTGTAAAATCCCGTGATGCCCCAATTCCCTTCGAAGTAGGTTTCGCAGTGATACTTGAAACACATTTCCTCGAAGTCGGTAAGGTTGTCTAGGATCACCGAGTCGCAGTCATCCCGGACGGAAGCATTACCAATGGCAGCAATGAGTTCTTCAAAGTCCTGTACTTGGTCAACGAAAGCCGGTTCTGGAACTTGTCCGTAGGTATACAAGTCATTGATGCCGTCGTCCTTACCAATGATAAAGCCAGGACGTGGGAACTGCGCACAGAAGCTGGTCTTTCCTACACCCCCCGGACCATATAATGCAATGGCGAGAGGGGCTCTTGTTTGGAGTTTGTTAGCTGGCTTTTTCTGTGCTGGTTTCTTGGTCGGGGTTTTCTTTTTGCTGGTTTTCTTTTTGGGCGCGGGCATAGTTACTCCTGAAGATACTTGTTGTGAGGATCAGAAATCGTAGGATGCCTAGGTCCTCAGTTATTCCCCGACTGGGAGGACTCCACGGATGTCGGGCCAGATGTTTCCAATGTCAGCATCCCCGGGAAACCCACGGTTTCTGACCTTCGGGTAAAGGTAGTAGGTTCACGGGAACGGATCACTACCATCTCCGGTTGCACTCTCGACTCCCGCTGTGATGCAACAGACCGCGTTGCTCCCAAGGTGCAACCATTGGGTTCTAGCATTATAGCATAGGTAGGTATGTGGATGCAAGGTAGGGGAACTACCCTTTGGCTCCAACCGTAGGTTTCTGAGGACTAAGCTCTCTGAACAGGCTGTCCACCTTTTCAATGTTGAGCTCGCTGCCAGTTAGCAGGTAATTCTGGAATTCACTTTGGCGACCAAGTAGAAGAGGGTTGTAAATACCGTAAGGGGTCTGCCAATGAAGTTTATTGTCTGGACGCCAAGGGTTGAACGGGTCTTCGAGGATGTACTCCCACCAATCCCATAGATACTCAAGGAACGGTTCAAAGAACCTGTTCTTGAACTTGTCAACGTCAGGAGCACTGATTACAGTCTTCCACCGTAAGAAAAAGTGGCTGGCATGTTCCTGGATCAAGTCTCTTACCCGGTCATAGAATTGGTCAGGGGTTTCAGCTCCTACAATCCCCTTCTTTGTTTTGCGCCCCTTTCGTTGTTTGATGTTGAAGCTTCCTCTCCAATCACTGAGTGGTCGACGGACAACGTTGTACTGGACTCCTGCTATCTTCTTGTCAGGCAGTACCCCTTCGTTGATGAGCTCTTCTGCACAGACCCGGTAGGTCATGGTCTGGAGTTCCATTGGAAGCTCACTCCTCATAGTTTCTTCGTTGACATCCCCTTTACATTTGTTCTCCCCAATCCAGATCTCATCGTTCCGCAGAAATACTTCATCCATCTTGCCGCGGAGTAAGACTTCACGCCCACTTGGTAGTTCGTAAGGAACTTCGAACTCCAATTCTGTTTCAATGGTCTCGCTGCAATGGGTGTCTGCGTGTTCCCTGTAGTGGTCCAGATATACAGGGAATTGCCGGCGGCAGATCTGATACCACTTGTTGATCGGCTCAGCATGTCCTTGCCACTTGAGTAAGAGTTCCTTGACGTACTCCTTCAGTGGAGACTTCCAACTTTTACCCATCGCATGGTACTCTTCGCAGATCTGCCACATATTCCCGTACTCGAGCTTGTGACTGTAGTCCTCCTGTTCCCGGATACCTTCGACCACAAGCAGCCGGAACCGTTCCATGTCAACTAAGGCTCGTCCCATCAGGGACTGGGAGATACCGTCTACCTTCGGGCCTTGCCATAATGGTCTCTTCCTTTTTAAGGGTGTTTTCTTTTTACCCACTGATCTTCTCCATAGCTGAAACAATCCGTACGATACAACGTTGGGCTTCTAGTTGCTGGTTAGCAGTAGAAGGAATTCTCAAGATACCAGCAGGATGCATCAGATTCACCAGCGAGATGCGATGCACTTCTGGGAGAGAGTATTCAATAAATCTGGCCGCAATTTTACCGAGTGTGATTAGTACCTTCGGTTGTGCAAGCTCAATGAATTCCTGCAAACGGGGTGAACAGGTTTGAGCCTGGGACTTGGTCGGGTCAAGGTAATTACCGTCTTCCTCAGAACGTGGAGGCATACAGGCGACTACGTTGGTTATGGCGTAGGAAGGTTCCCATTCTGCTTCGTCAACTGCTTCGCTGATGATGGTGTTTAATAGCTGGCCAGCATCACCAACAAAAGGTT
>JANQNF010000078.1 GCA_028279705.1 archaeon | reverse complement strand
AAGGGGCAGCTGCACTTGAACTGGCATATGTCTCCTGCGGGCGCCTGGACTCGTTCGTCGCGGTCGGCGCCAAGCCATGGGATGTCGCCGCGGGCATCCTTCTGGTGAGTGAGGCCGGAGGCACGGTCACTGACTTCACAGGCAACCGCTACGAAATGAATTCATCCGGACTGATAGCCTCGAATCCGGGCATCCACAGGAACATAGCGGAACTGATAAGTAAGGCTCTTGGCGATTAGCTTATAAAACTTTCCTGTGAGAATTCTTAATGGAATATCATGATGAGCGTTGTGATAAGAACCCATGTCTGATTATTGCGGATAACTTCGGAGATTATGTCCAGCTTAAACATATGCTGCGTGCAAATGGAAAAATTTTGGAATCAAATAATACAGTGACCAGTGAATGGTACCTTCTTCCAATGGAGGGGCTGAGCGGTTATGATTTCGACTGCTTCACGAGATTCTTCAGTACAGGTGTCAGAATAGAGCCGATAACAGAGTGAGAAAAAAATAATGTCATCAAAGCTTGAGCCACGGGAAGTATCCCCTGAGCTTCTTTTCCTGCTCGCTCATCTTGTCTGAAGGCGCAGGCTTTACCACCTGCTGGGTGAACGTGTTCCGGGCAGGTTCTTCCCTTTTTTCCTGGTATGGTCTTACGTACATGCCCCATATCTTTGGGTACATCCTCACCCTCTGTTTAGACCTCACAGAAAGGTTTATCAGGGAGCCAGTCTCCAGTGTGGCAAGCCCGAGGAAGCGGTTTAGGTAGTAGTCGAGTATGTTCTGGCACTCGACGTGAGTCTTCATGGCGACTTTCGAAGCCTTCCTCACTATGGTGTTTGAGAAAGCGGGCTTTTCCGGCGTGGCGTAGAATATTATGCTCGTGAGCATGACGGAGAGCGGCTCTGTTAGCCCGGACCTGCAGCTTGAGATCAGCTTGTCGCCGTAGTCCCTGAATATGATGTTTTCAAACTCCTTTCTGCGTATGCCCTTCGAATGCAGCGCAAGCAGGCTCTCGCTGAGTGATATTGAAAGCGACTGCTTCTTCTGGTCCCTGTTTATGAAGCCGCCCATGGCGTAGCGCATGATACCGGCCTTTGAGAGTATTGATACGTACTCCTCTGCCTTTGGAAACTGCGTCTCAAGGGCGCTAAGCGGTATTGCCCCGCCTATGTTGCACACTGCCCACGCGAAATCGACAAGCTGGCTCGCCTTGTTCGACACCGAAAGAAGCTCCGGAGCGAAAGCCTTTTCTATTTGCTCAAGCATGACATCTATAATGTAGGTGAAAAATAAAAAGTGTGTTGTGACAGGTCGCGTCACCGCACCCTTTTTCTTCTACCAAGTTTTTTCCTTACAACAAACTTTTCATTCCTAGGATGTATCCCGGAAGTCTCCGGGAACATGCCTGATATTTTGTCTATGTATTTGTTGTCATCAAAATGAATCTTAAATTTTCCGCTACCTTTCAGATTTTTGACATTGTATGGTACACTCTTCATTTTTCCAGAACCTGATCCAGCACATTTTGAAACAGCGTCACGTGCGAGTCCTACAGCGTAATCGTGGGAGTATGGTATCATTATTTTTGGTGATTTCATTTTGCCATCGTACGAGGACATGTATGGTCTGTATTTCGGTATAAAACTGTGATCTATTTCAACAACAATTCCACCACCGTATTTTTCAGGTACACTTTTTATGAGAGAACATTCGTCGACATATTCCGGAAGCTCAGTTTCGAATCTCTTTCTTCCCCTTTTAGCATTCTTCACATAATTCTTCCTTTTCCTTTCAGCCTGCTTTGCAGATCTCTTATCTTGTTTTTCCCGTTTCCTGTAATCTCTCCTCGCCATTCTTCCCGCTATTTCCCTGATTTCCCTGTATATGTCGATTTCTTCTTCATCGGGTGCCGAAATCTCGGACATGTCTACGATATAATTGCTTGATGCTAGCTTTTCTGTTTTTTTTCTCACCCACTTTACATTTTTTATACTGTCGATTTTCATGCGTTTTGCAGCTTTAGCATGATCCCTTTTCTCAATGAATGCATCTCGCATATTCTTGTATTCCCTGAGTTTCGATTTTATCATGTTTCTTCTGGGCCTCTTCAGGGCGTCATAAGCTTCATCATCGATTTCAATGACATCTCCATAATTTGAAAGGTAATCAAGTGGATCGCCTTTTATACCATTTCTTTTTAATTCACGGGCGAGGTATTTTTCCATTGCAATGCATACGTCGAACAATCCTGCCTTTCCGCAAATGTTGTATATGAGCACAAAATCTCTATTTCTTTGATCTTCACTGTTACTGACCGAAAACAAATCACCTAGTGGCGTGTCGAAGTACTCAATTATACCTTGGCCATTAAATTGCTCAAACTGTTTAGAAATCAAAGCTTCAGCTGAATCTTTTTTAGCTTCTAAATTAAGTGATGTGTCACGGGCTAAATGACGATCTGCATACTCATCGACTATGAACTCACGTGCGGTATACTTTTGCGCGTTTAGGTCTTTTGTACCATACAGTCCCAGACCTAACCCTATCATTGATGCTGTGTATCCTAGCTTCTTCAATGGACCCATGTAAAAAGTTTGATTTTTCGGTTTATAAACGTTTTATCACTAAAAAATGACAAAATATACAATTATTGGATTTCGCCCCAACCGACCAGATGCCACCTTCCCATGACCTGCCTTGATATGGCGACTTTTTCTCCCTTGTCAGCGCAGACAGGGAGCTTGAGCTTTATCGTCGATACTGGGCCTTTCTTGGTCATTGCACCGACCGTCCTTGCTGTACCGACCGTGAGCATGAGCGGTATGCCCTCCTTGAGCGGCTCCACTGACGTCTTGTCCTTTATGCCGACCACCCTTTCGAGCATGTTTATCTTGAGGTTGAGTTCGTCCCATACAGGCGGGAGCGTTCCGGGTCTGCCTATCACCGATCCTGCGAGCGCGTCTGACTTCGAGAGTGATGGATCAAGTCCAGTGGAAACGCCAAGCAGCCCTCCTGGGGTGACGGACTTCTGGTCCTTCAGTGCCTTCTGGAGTCCCGTTATCTTCGTCTTCAGCGGTGTCATCTTTTCGTTGATCTTCACGCCAGGCCTCATCTCCACCTCGTCGCCGACTTTCAGTTCACCCTTAACAAGCGAACCTCCAAGAACGCTGCCTTTCAGGTTTGCGATTTCTGTTCCTGGCTTGTTAACATCAAAGCTCCTTGCAACGAGCATCCTCGGCTCGTCCTTGTGCTCCCTTTTCGGAGTCTTTATGTGGTTTTCAATCGTTTCTATGAGAGCGTCTACGTTGACCCTGTACTGCGCAGATATCGGCACTATCGGCGCGTTTTCTGCAACCGTTCCCTTCAGGAACTCCTTTATGTCGTTGTAATTCTTTGCAGCATCCTCTTTCTCTACCCTGTCTATCTTGTTCTGTACGACCACGATGTTCTTTATGCCAGCTATGTCGAGTGCAAGCAGGTGTTCGCTCGTCTGCGGCTGCGGGCACGGCTCGTTTGCTGCTATCACGAGTATTGCGCCGTCCATGAGAGCTGCTCCGGAGAGCACTGTGGCCATGAGCGTCTCGTGGCCTGGTGCATCCACAAGGGAAACAGTCCTCAGCAGTTCGCAGTCAACGAAGCACTTCATGCATTTGGACGACGTCCCGTAGCTTTCTGACTTGCCGCCGCATTTCGGGCACTTGTAGAATGAAATATCTGCATAGCCTATCCTTATGGTTATGCCTCTCTTGACCTCTTCCGAGTGCGTGTCAGTCCACTTTCCTGAAAGCGCTTCTGTAAGTGTGGTCTTTCCGTGGTCCACATGGCCGACTAGGCCTATGTTTACCTCAGGAAGCTTTTCCAGACCCTTTTCTGTCGTCTTTTCTTTCTTTTCCGTCATCTGAATCACCGTGTCTTATATTCCTCTGGATTCTTTTAATAACTTTGCGAAGAGATCTTAATATCGGCTTTTTATAAAATAAGCCAAAACCGATATTTATATAAATACGTAAAACCAATCAAGACTCATGATGGAAAATGAGTTGCTTGAGAGAATAGAGAAGAAAAAGAAGCGTCTTGACAGCATGAGGCCTCTTGACGCTTATCAGCTGGGTATACTCAAGAAGCGTCTGGAGATAGAATATGTATACAATTCCACGAGCATAGAGGGAAATTCCCTTACTCTTGACGAGACAAGACTGGTCCTTGAGGAAGGCATGACGATAAGGGGAAAGCCGCTGAGGGAGCATTTGGATGTGGTCAATCAGAGGGAAGCCATGGAAATGCTTGAGGACTGGATCAAGAACGGAAAGAAGAAAGTTTCCGAGGAAGATATACTGAAACTCCATTCAATAACACTTAAGGGGATATCCGATGAATGGAAAGGTAGGTATAAAACCGTAGAAAATAGGGTCCTCGGATCTAGGGTGAAAAGAACGCCTCCGTATCTTGTCAGAAAGGAAATGAAGGGCCTTGTTGTTATGATAAACAGTAATCCAAAAAATCTCCATCCCGTGGAATTATCAGCAATTGCCCATCAGGTGATTGCAAAGATACACCCGTTTCTTGACGGAAACGGGAGATGCGCAAGGCTGCTTTCAAATCTTCTTCTCATGAGGGACGGTTATCCACCGAACACGATACTGAACAAGGAGAGGAAGAAATATTTTGAAACGATAGAAAAGGCGCATCTGGGAAAGCCTGAGGGATTTGTGAATTTCTTTGCAAGAAGTGTTGAGCGGATGCTGGATTTGTATCTTAATGCGTTCACTCCGACGACCAGAGGCAACGAGATGTTGAGACTTTCTGATATAGCAAAGGAAACCCCCCATTCGCAGGAATACCTCAGTCTCCTTGCACGGAGGGGCAGGATGTCTGCGATCAAGATTGATGGTGTATGGTACTCAAGTCGTGAGAATATCGCAGGCTATAAGAAGTCGAGGAAGAGAGTAAGGAAGTAAGATCGGTACTGAAAAGTCACCTAAACTCAGAGAAGCGCAAAGCTCACTATGAAAGAAGCAAACACTATCGATACCATGTTCATGAGCTTTATGAGTATGTTTATCGACGGGCCTGCTGTGTCCTTGAACGGGTCGCCTACCGTGTCGCCGATAACTGTAGCCTTGTGATGGTCTGAACCCTTGCCGCCGAAGTTTCCGTCTTCCACATACTTTTTGGCATTGTCCCATGTACCGCCGGAATTGGCCATGAATATTGCAAGCACGAAACCTGACGCGAGAGCGCCTGCAAGCAGTCCCACCACGGCCTCTACTCCCATCAGTATGCCAACAGTTAGTGGAGCCGCTATCGCAAGGATCGCTGGAGCGATCATCTCCTTTTGTGCAGCAAGCGTTACTATCTTCACTATCCTCGCATACTCAGGCGTCTGCTTGCCGCTCATTATGCCCTTCATTTCCGAAAACTGCCTTCTGACCTCTACCACGACCTTCTGCGCACTCCTGCTCACTGCCCTTATGGTAAGCGACGAGAACAGGAATGGAAGCATCGCACCTATGAAAAGGCCCGCTATGACCCTTGGGTCCATCAGGCTGAGTGTCAGTTCCTTTCCAAGAAGTGAAACCTCTTCACTGTATGCAGCGATGAGTGCAAGTGCTGTGAGTGCGGCCGAACCTATGGCAAAGCCCTTTCCTGTGGCAGCAGTGGTGTTTCCAAGCGCGTCGAATGCATCCGTCCTCTGTCTCACGACGGGCTTCTGTTCTGTCATCTCCGCGATGCCGCCTGCGTTGTCTGCAACCGGCCCGTAAGCGTCAGTTGAAAGCGTTATACCAAGTGTTGATAGCATGCTCACCGCGGCTATTCCTATGCCGTAGAGTCCCATACCCGGGTTTGCGAACCCGCCTGTGAAATAGAATGAAAGCAGAACGGCTGCGGCTACGGTTATCACAGGAACGAAAGTGCTGAGCATGCCTACTGACACGCCTGAAAGTATGACCGTTGCAGGACCGCCGTCTGCAGAACTGGACACTGATTGAGTGGGACTGTATTTCCCTGCAGTGAAGTATTCGGTCGACAGCCCTATGACGAGTCCTGCGACAAGGCCTGCAAGTATAGCATAGTAGAGTCCTATGTATTCAACGCCGACAGTGTAGACGACCACGAAATATGCAAGCGTTCCGATGAGTATCGCAGCCCCGAATATTCCCTTCCTGAGAGCCTTGAGAAGCATGTGCATGTCAGCTTCTTCCCCTGTCCTGACGAGGAAGGTGCCGAATATGGAGGCGATTATGCCAAGACCTGCAAGCATAAGCGGAACGGATATTCCGGCAAGGCTTAAGCCCGCCGCAACTGCAAGGGCCATCGTCGCGATGACGGACCCGACGTAGCTTTCGTAGAGATCCGCACCCATTCCTGCAACGTCCCCGACGTTGTCCCCGACGAGGTCTGCTATGACTGCAGGGTTCCTGTGGTCATCTTCAGGTATGCCCTTTTCCACCTTGCCTACAAGGTCCGCGCCGACGTCAGCAGCCTTCGTGTATATGCCACCGCCGACCCTGGCAAAGAGGGCCACCGAAGACGCACCCATGCCGAATGTCAGCATGGCAGACGTTATGTACTGCATCCTCGTCGTGATGTCGACTGATGAGTAGAACCATTCGAGTATAATGAACCATACGCTTATGTCAAGCAGCCCAAGGCCGACCACGAAGAACCCCATCACGGCGCCGGACGAGAAAGCTATCCGGAGGCCCTTGTTGAGACTTTTTGTTGCTCCCTGTGCAGTCCTGACGTTCGCCCTGGTTGCTACAACCATTCCTATGTAACCGGACAGGCCTGAGAAGAAACCTCCCGTAAGGAACGCAAACGGCACGAAGATTGTAAGATGGCCGGTATAGACGAGTGCTATCAGGACGCATTCCACGACAGCGAAGAATATCGCGATTGTCTTGTACTGCCTGTTAAGGAAGGCGCCTGCGCCTTCGCGTATGGCATTTGAGATCTTCTTCATCGCCGGGGTCCCTTCGTCTTCTTTTAGTATGGACCTTCCAAGATAAACAGCAAATAGTATCGACACGATGCTTGCAAACAATGCGTATTCAATCATATCATGCACCTGGAAATTGAGCGTTGCTGGTTAATCATATTAAGTGTAGACCATGTTTTAATTCTTTTTGGTTTTTACGACTTTGTCTTCGCACTTCTTATAAAACTTTCTACAGAAGCCGATCTATGGAAAAGATAATTTTACCCGCTTACGGGGATTATCCGGGAAATGCTTGGTATGTCCAGAGTCACGGATATGGATGTTACAGAAGTAATGTTGGTAAAAAAGATGATGCTATAAAAAACATGCGTGAACCCGTTTCTACTGTTGCTGAATTGCAGGCAGAAGAAAATAAAAAGTATGACCCGAACTATACACCACGCGAGGAGCGAGTGGCAAACCGCTTGGCCAAGATTTACAATCATATTGCGTCAAAGAAGGACCCGTTGACTGAGTCAGATATAACGGACATGAAAAGAATAATATACCAGGCAGAAAAGGTCCTAAAAAGGTTCAATCAGGAATATGTTACTCGTACTTCCAGCCAGTAGGATCTTTTGAGAATCCGACAACATTATCCTTTTCTTCTGCTGTTATGTAACCGGTTTCTGCAGCAATTTCTGCAAGAATCTTAAAGTTGGTCAGCGTAACGAGCTTGCAGTCTGCATTATTGAAACTATCAACTGACTTCTGGAGGCCGTATGTAAATATTGCAAAGCAGTGTGTAACAATCCCGCCAGCCTCTTTTACAGCTTCCACCGCAGTAACCGAGCTTCCTCCTGTGCTTACAAGGTCCTCCACGACTACTACCTTCTTTCCCTCTTCAAGCCTTCCTTCTATCATGTTGCCCTTGCCGTGTTCCTTTTTCTTCCCGCGCACGTAGACGAGCGGTTTTCCGAGTTCTTCTGCTACCCATGATGCCCACGGTATTCCTGATGTCGCAACGCCTGCTATGACATCGAATTCAGAACATTCCTTCTTTATACTTTCAATGAACGCCTTCACGACCTTCTTCCTCTCCTCGGGATATGAGAGTATGACCCTGTTGTCTGTGTATATCGGGGAGAGTATACCCGATGCCCATGTATATGGTTTTTTCGGACTCAGTGTGACAGCCTTGGTCTTCAGAAGTATTTGCGCGATCTCCCTTTCCATGATATCAAATCACATTTCGAATTCTTCTGTTGAGAAGCGACGCTCGCAGAAGTAGCATTTGTACTTACCGGAAGCTTCCGAAAACTTCGTCTCGCACTTCTCCGAGTTCGTGATGCATACGCTGTTTGGGCAGGTCAGTATGCCGACGAATTCTTTTGGAGGAGACACCTTTCTCTTGTCAGTCACGGTCTGCCCCTTTATGATGTTTATGGTCGCACTTGGTGCCATGAGGCTTATCTTGTCGGTCTCTTCCTTTGAAAGGAACTTGTCCTCGATCTTGATCATGTCCTTCTTCTTGTTCTTCGATGAATCGACGTTCATTGCCAGTATGAACGGGTTGTCAGTTTCAAGTTCCAGTATTTTCACTATCTTCATCGCGCTTCCCGCGGGAAGGTGGTCTATCACTGTGCCACTCTCTATCCGGCTTACCTTGAGGTCATCTCTCATCTCTTACCACCCATAAGCATTTTCAGTAGCGCCATCCTGACAGCTATGCCGTAAAATGCCTGATCGAAGTATTTTGCGCAAGGCTTGCAATCAATCTCGTCGTCTATCTCGTCGACCCTTGGAAGCGGGTGCAGTACTATCATCCCCTTCTTGGCCTTCCTGAGAAGATCGTTGTCGACACAGTACGATCCCGACACCTTCTCGTACTCGTTTTGGTCAGGGAATCTTTCCCTCTGTATCCTCGTAACGTAAAGCACGTCAGCCCAATCCGCCACGTCTTGCATGGATTCGTACATCTTCGGATTCGTGCCATACCTTCCCTTCACATCCTCAAGTATCCATTCCGGCATGCGAAGGGACTTCGGTGACACCAGTGCAACCTCCATGCCGTACATTGAAAGCAGGTATATGAGCGAATGCACCGTCCTTCCGTATTTCAGGTCACCGCACAGTGCCACGTTGAGCTTTTTCAGTCCCTTTTCCTGCTTTATCGTGAAGATGTCAAGGAGTGCCTGCGTGGGATGCTGGTTTGCACCGTCACCGCCGTTTATCACCGGTATCTTCGCAGCGTTAGCAGCAAGTCTGGAAGACCCTTCGACCGGATTTCTCATCGCGATGATGTCAGCGTATTTTTCTACGTTCTTGATCGTGTCCTTGAGTGTCTCTCCTTTGGAGAGTGACGTCCCTTTGTTTCCCGAGAAACCGATCACCGAACCGCCGAGCCTGCACATTGCGGACTCGAAAGAAAGCCTCGTCCTTGTACTCGGCTCAAAGAACAGTGTGGCCAGTATCTTTCCCTTGAGAATGTCCGGAGACTTCCTCTTCGTGAGGTATGAAAGCATGACGTCTGATTCTTTAAGAATTTCGTCTACCTCGGCCTTTGTCAGGTCCGCTGCGGATATAAGGTCCTTTGCTTTCAGGCTCATGTTATACAAAAAATAAGAATTGGGGATTTAAAAATAGTTTCTCCACATGTTACAATTTTTCTGCAATACCCTTCAATTCCTCACTTCGTCCAAACAGCGCACACGGCGTATCGCCGGTTTCCAGCATGCTGTGGTTTTCACGTATGTACCGAAACAGCCCGCTTTTCAGGCACTCGCTTAAGCCGGTCTTGGTGACGTTTCCTACAGAGACGTCTGATACGGGACATGCTGTGAGGTTTCCCGTCGGGGTCACGTGGACGAAACCTTTTCCTGCAGAAACACACCCGCCGAAGAACTCTTCGTCTCCTGGCGAATGTATGACATAGACGGGAAGATTCTCCCTGTAACTGATCACACACGACCTGAATGCCCCCTTCTCTTCATTTGTAAGCATGGTCCCTTCACCCTTTCCGTCGATGGGTATCTTTTCTATGAAGACCGCGATGGTAGCGCCCTTTTCTATGAAGCCTGAAACGCTACTTTCTTCCATCCAATATTCGAAGTTGTCCCTCGTCACGGTAGCGGATATCCCGGTAGGGACACCGCTTGCAGCAAGCTTTTCAAGTGCGGACACAGCTTTGTCATGGACACCTTTCCCGCGCCGGATGTTCGTGGAACGTTCATCACCCTCTATGCTGACGAGAACGGCGATGTTTGATGCCCTGGACAGCGTTTCCAGATCATTTCCGGTAAGCGTCGTCCCGTTCGTGACTATTATGAACAGCCTGTCCTTGAACTCTGTGCACATTTCAATGATGCCTTCCTGCATGAAAGGCTCGCCGCCGGCGATCACAAACCCCATTACACCGCAGTCGCACGCTTCGCTGATGATCTTCTTCCACCCATCCAGTCCCAGTTCACTATGCTTGGTACAGTCATGGTCCTCCTTCATTGTTGCGGATGCATAACACCCCGAGCAGCTGAGGTTGCATGTGGATGTGACGCTTAGTATCATGAACGGCGGCACTTTCACTCCGTTCTCTTCGAGGTTCTTTCTGAGCTTCTTTGTCTTGAGGTGTGCAGCGGAAATTCGTGCAAATCCTTTCATGTACCTTGGGTGCTTGAGCGCCCATGGCACAAACACTGAAGCCAGCTTGGGATCGACCTTCTCTATTATTGATCTGACAGGAGCTGTCAGCTTATGCTTTAGCATATCATCCCTAGAAGTAATTAGCCATGAATATCCACATGTCGAACCATACAAGGAGATATAATATGAATCCGTTACCAAGCCACCATGAAAATTTCTGCTTTCCTACTATCTTCTGTGCCACATGCCCTGTGGCAATTCCGGCTGCTATGGCTGCACCGAAAGCATAAACTGCATTTCCCATGTAAATGGACAAAACGCCAATTACGATCGCAATGATCGTGTGCATCGTCACTGCTATCCTCTGGTTCCTGAGGTCTTCCTTTGAAGTCATTTATTCTCACTCCACCTTGAGAAGTATAATATGCCCATGACGCATATGATCGTCGTCACCACTGCAGTAATCACGGTGAATGTGTAGCCGTCGCCGTTGAGGTTTGCGTATTCGATGAACTTCGCAACACCTTCCTTGACTACGTCCCTCCAAACGAGCGCTATCATGAAACCGAACGCTGCAAGTACAGCGGTTGCGATGTTCTTTCGTATTTCATGCTGCAGCTTCTTTGAGGCGCTTAGGAACCTGTCGTCGATTGTTGTCCTTTCAGAAACAGATTTGGCCTTCCTTACTATGTGGTCGTCTACGGTCGTCTTGTCCAGAACCTTCCTTGCGACCCTCTTCATGATATCACTTCTTCTTGTATCTCATCTTCTTCTGTCTCTTCTTGAGCTTGTGCTTCTTCATCTTTCCCTTCTTCCTCTTCTTACCGCACGGCATACCAAAAACACCAACTTAGTTTCTTTTATTAGATAAGGATTAATATATCATATAATCCATGTATAAATAACTATCCTAGTTGAATTAATATGGAGGTAAATATGAAAGCAAAACTTTTAACGACATTCGTTCTGGCCGTACTTTTCATGACGGTGTCTGTGAGCGCAGAGGAAATAGATTCAGTGATACTGACCACTTCCGGACACTATCCGGACAGTCTCGTTGCAGGCGCAGTTGCAAATAACATAGGATCGCCCATACTGCTCACATCACCGGGTGAACTGGACAGTGAGACACTTGCCGAGATCGAGGAACTCTCTCCTGAAACCATTTACATAGTAGGCGGTCCCGCTGCGATAAGCGAGGACGTGGAGACGTCACTTTCTGCCACATACGAAGTCGTGAGACTTTGGGGTATGACAAGGTTTGGAACCAACGTGGAAGTCGTTGAGTATTTCTGGGAAAGTGCGCCCAGGGTCATGCTCGTCTGGGATGTTCTCGGACTTGCTGACGCGGGAAACCACGAGATGCTTTCCGACGTCAAGGATCTTGCCATACATGAAGACATACCTGTTATTCTTGTGAAGAAGAACGAGGTTCCGGAAGGGGTTGTAAACAGCCTTGTGAATCTCAGCGTTGAAAGCGTCATCCTTGTTGGCAATGTCGGAAGCGGCGTCACTGACACGCTTGAAGAGCTCGGCATAGAAATCGAGGAAGAGGTTAAGGGCGAAGACGCAAAAAAGACAAGAGAGCGTGTCAGGGAGAAAGTCAAGGAAAAGATCAAGGAAAGGACCCAAAGGCCCCTGATCGTTGTTGCGGCTGGTGACTGGTCTGACAGCATAAAGGCGCCTTACAGTCCCAATGGAACCAGCAGACATATCACAAGCGAGGAGCAGATAGATGATCTGATAACCGAGATAGGAGACGTCAACTATTCGAACATAAAGATCGTTGGAAAGCAGGAACTTGCCCAGGCCATATACGACAGGCTCACTGAGGAAGGCATAGACGCTGAGATCGTCTCCGCAAGGAAGGTCGCAGCCGTTGCGGTGCAGATCGCAAAGAAAGAGCTCGCCAGGATAAAGGTAAGGGAATCTGCAGTTAAGACAAAGCTTAGGAACATGTTCCAGCGAAGGGTAAACGCTGTTGAGACTGACGCGGACAACCTCGTCGAGAAGACTGAGATGTTCATAACCAACTCCGGTCTTGCAGACGACGTCAAGGAAAGATGGCTCAACTGGCTCAGCGAGAAGAAGCAGTCCTTTGACGACAAGACGGCCAGCGGCGACTACACCAGTGCCTGGAAGGACTACGCGGCCCTGAAGGCAAAGATATCGGACCTTACTTTCAAGTACAGGACAAGGCTCGTGAACGCATACAAAGACATGAGGGCAAAAGAGACCCAGCTGAGGACGGTTGTCGCAACCAGCCTTGACAAACTGAAAACTGTCAGGGAAAAACTTTCAGCGGCTTCAGATTCTGTCTGAAGTCCACTCTTTTATTTTTCATTTGATTTTGCAGCTTAAGCTGTCCACAAATAAAAACATGCTTCAGGATTATATTGTTATGGTAGCACCAAGGGTTAAGCTCGCTGTCGTGGGCATGGTGGTGGTTGCAGTTTGCATCGCCTCAACTTTTCCAATGTTCCTCACGTTCATGATGGGTTCCAAGCAGACGCTTAATACGGAAGAGCCCGTCACGGTGCAGCACGTAAACCAGGTCGTTCAGCAGCTGGTTACAAGTGACATACGCGCCAACTACCTGACTGACGAAAGGCTCGAGATGGAGTTTCTGGTCACGCCCGATAACAGCTACTTCACAGTCGTCGTCGATGTGAGGACACCGACTACCATGGACGGCAGGGCGGAAAATCCTGACGTCAGGTTCACGGTCGGAAGGGACGCTGTTTCCAGGCTGCTTTCTGCAGACGATTTCTTCAGCGAGGTGAAGAAGTTAAGGGATGAGGGCAACATTCATATGGAAATGGTAAAGCCTTATGAAGAGCTTGCAGAAAAGGGATACCAGGAGATCTACGACCAGATCGTCAGTTAGTTTTTGCAGATTATTTAAGTCAGCTGGGTTAGTTAAAATATGAAGGAAATAAAGCGCGTAAAGAGCGGCGTCAAAGGCCTTGATCCCATCATCGGCGGCGGCTTTCCAGAGGACAGCATAGTCGTCGTTTCCGGGACTCCCGGCACGGGAAAGACCATAATGGGACTGCAGTTCCTCCATGAAGGCGCAAAGAACGGGGAGATGGGAATATACATTTCTTTTGAGCAGGAAAAAGACGACATATTCAGGCAGGCCGCGCAGTTTGGCTGGGATTTCGAGGCTCTGGAAAAGAAGGACATGATAAGGATATTCTCTATGTGGCCAAGCTCCTTTGACGAAATAATGGCAAAGATATTCAAGTGCCTTTACTACAAGCCAAAGAGGCTGGTAGTAGATTCCATAACGTCGATAACGTATACGATGAGGGACAACAGGGAAGCCTTCCACAAGATGGTGGAAAAGCTGAAAGACACAAACCTCACGGCCATACTGGTATCGGAAATGCTTTCCGGTCAGGATGGTTTCACAAGGGACGGCATCTCCGAGTTTGTAGGTGACGGCCTGATAATATTGCACAGCGTGGAGAAGGACGGGGAGAATAAGAACCTTATGAGGGTGGAGAAGATGAGATCCAGCAAGATAAACAAGGACTCACACATTTACGAGATTACCGGGAAGGGTCTCCATCTCACGGGCCCCCCGCTGTAGATGCGCGGAAGCGTTTAGGTAAAAACCGAACAAAATGGAAACTCCTATTAAGTATGCAGGTGAATTAATGTTATGAGAAAGTCAAAAGGTCTGCTGGGATTTGTGGAGATTTTTGTAATCGCTGCAATAGTCGGTACCATAAGCGTAGCCTATCTCAGTTCCACTGCGCCAAAGCCCATGGGCACTTTCGGAAGCTGTGACGAGATGGCGTCAAGTTTTAACAAGATGATTGAAAGCAGGCAGAATGCGTGGAGAGGCGGTGGACTGAAAACGTTCGACATGGTCGCAGGTTCAGCTGTCCCCATGGCCGCGACGATGGCAGTTGCCGAGGGTAGTGACGAATCCGGCGACTACTCGGATACTAACGTCCAGGTGGCAGGCGTTGATGAAGCTGACATAATCAAGACAGACGGTAATTACATATACACTGTAACGCAGGGATACGATTACGGCTTCTACGGATTCGATGAAGTGGCGGTTGATGATGAAGATGCAGATTCAGAGAGCAGGTCAAGGAACCCTTCATTCGTGATCGTGGACGCTTATCCTGCCGAGGACGCCTCAATACTGAGCGAGACGGACCTTGGGGAATTCCAGCCGACGGAAATCTTCATAGAAAAGGATAGGCTGCTGATATTCGGCAGCACTTACGAGGAAATAACGATGGGTACTCCTGCAGCCAAAGTGGCCAGCGATTCAGGTGTGTCAAGGTCTATGATAGCGCCCATCTACCCTACCGGTATTTCAATAGTTACCGTCCAGCTATGGGACATATCCGACAGGAAAAATCCGGAGCTTATAAGGACAGTGGACCTTGAGGGGTCTTATCTTACATCAAGGAAAATCGAAAGCGATGTTTACTTCGTGGTGAATTCATACCCGAGGTATCAATTATTCCTGGAGGCTGCATCGGGAAGCGGCGATGCCGGTGACATCATACCTCTTTACAGGGACAGTGAGTCCGGCGAAGAAGAGCTCGTGCCTTCATGCGGCTGCGACGACGTGGGATATTTCGATGATGTAATACCTGAGAGGTTCGTGACTCTAGCCTCAATGTCCATGGCAGACGACGATGCCGAAGTCGTGAGGGAAGTCATACTCGGTTCGGGACAGAGCGTTTACGCCTCGCCTGAAAATCTCTACGTAGTTGAAACTAGCTGGCCTTACTGGCCCGTGTTCAGGACAATGTCGGCAGAAGAGTTAGAGGCCGCGGCGAACACCGAAGAGACGGTCATACACAAGTTCTCGCTAGATGGTGGCAAGATAACCTATGATAATCACGGCAAGGTTCCAGGTCATGTACTCAACCAGTTCTCCATGGACGAGCACAACGGATATTTCAGGATAGCAACGACGACGGGCAGGACTTCAAGGAGCGGAGAATCGCTTTCATCAAATAACGTTTACGTGCTTGATTCAGGCCTGGTCCAGGTCGGTGAGATAGAAGACATAGCGCCCGGTGAAAGCATATACTCGGCAAGGTTCATGGGAGACCGCGGTTACCTCGTTACCTTCAAGAAGATAGACCCGTTCTTCGTAATAGACTTAAGCGACCCTGAAAACCCGGAAATACTTGGCAAGCTAAAAATACCGGGATATTCGGACTACCTGCACCCATACGACGATGACCACATAATAGGGATAGGAAAGGAAACAGTTGAAGCTGAGGAAGAGCGTGGGGACTTTGCATGGTATCAGGGGCTGAAGATGGCGATATTTGACGTCACCGACGTGTCGAACCCAACGGAACTGCACAAGATCATAATAGGCGACAGGGGGACTGATTCTGACGCTCTGCACGACCACAAGGCATTCCTGTTCGACAGGGAAAAGAACCTCCTTGTCATACCTATACTCCTTGCAGAGATAGCCGACAAGGAGAACATCGAGGACTGGTCATACGGCGATTACGTCTACCAGGGCGCCTACGTCTACGACCTCACGCTTGAGGACGGCTTCCAATTGAAGGGAAGGGTGACGCATGTTGATGACGAGGAGCTGTTCCTAAAGAGCGGCTACTACTATGCAGGGGGTCAGTATTCGGTCAAGAGGAACCTTTACATAGGCGACGTCCTTTACACCCTTTCTGCCTCAAAATTGAAGCTGAACGCGCTTGATGACCTGGAAGAGCTCAAAGAACTGGTTTTCAGCTAAGTTCTCTTTTTTGACCCAAAATGGGCCTCTGAAAGCTATTTAAAGGTCTTTTTCTAATTATTAACTGTTAAACTCTAACTGTTTGACTGTATAACTATAATATGGTTTTTTTATGACGACTGAAGAGAAGCCGAAATCCGATTACGATGCCAAGTCCATACGTGTGCTGAAGGGACTTGAAGGTGTGAGAAAAAGGCCTGCGATGTACATAGGCGACACAGGCAAGCGTGGTCTCCATCACATACTCGAAGAAGTGGTGGACAACGCCATTGACGAGCATCTCGCAGGTCATTGTAAGAGGGTAGTCGTCACCATACACAAGGACAATTCTGCTACTGTTGAGGATGACGGCAGGGGCATACCAGTCGACATACATCCGGACATGAAGAAGCCCGCGCTTGAGATCGTCCTCACGACACTCCACGCAGGGGGCAAGTTCGATTCCAAGTCCTACCGCATTTCTGGCGGCCTTCACGGCGTTGGCGTTTCGGTCACAAACGCGCTTTCCGAGTGGGCTGTTGCGGAAGTGAAGCGAGACGGCCAGAAATACACCCAGAAATACAAAAGGGGCGCTCCGGTATCCGAGATGAAGACTGTTGGAAAAACTGACGAAACCGGCACCAAAATAACGTTCAAGCCGGACCGCAAGATGTTTTCTGAGCTCGAATTCGATTACGAACTCCTTGCAAGCAGGATGGAAGAGCTTTCTTTCCTCAACGCAGGGCTGCAGATAGACATGGTCGACGAGCGCGACGGGAAGAGTGACACGTTCCTGCACGAGGGCGGAATAAAGTCCTATGTCAAGGATCTTAACAAGACCAAGAACCCAATACACCCCGAGCCCATATACTTCACTGACAAAAACGACAAGCATGAGCTTGAAGTTGCAATGCAGTACACTGACGGCTATGTGAAGACCGTTTATTCTTTCGTCAACGGTATAAACACAATAGAGGGCGGTACCCACGAAGAAGGCTGGAGGACTGCGCTCACGAGGGCTCTGAACAAGTACCTTGGAGAAAAGGAGACGCTCCAGCTTAAGGGTGACGATGTCAGGGAAGGCCTGACAGCGGTCATATCCATAAGGCTTACCGACCCGCAGTTTGAGGGCCAGACCAAGACAAAGCTTGGAAACACCGAAGTGAAAGGCCTCGTTTCCAGTGCGACTTACGATAAGCTCACTTCGTTTCTAGAGGAGAATCCCCAGGTAAGGAACATAATAACAACGAAGGTCCTCGAGGCTGCAAAGGCAAGGGAAGCTGCAAGGAAGGCAAAGGATCTTGTGAGGAGAAAGAGCGCTTTTAGTACAGGCTCGCTTCCCGGGAAGCTTTCAGATTGCCAAGTTCGTGACCCGGATAAGGCTGAACTGTTCATTGTGGAAGGCGATTCCGCAGGCGGTAGCAGCCGTCAGGGACGTGACAGGCGCACGCAGGCCATACTGCCCCTTAGAGGAAAGATTCTCAACACAGAGAAGGCCAGGATAGACAAGATATACGAAAACAACGAGATATCCGCCATGATGACTGCGATAGGTACAGGAATAGGTGACGAATGTGACCCCACGAAGAGCCGTTACGGAAAGGTCATGATAATGGCTGACAGCGATGTTGACGGAAACCACATAGTCACACTCATTCTCACTTTCTTCTACAGGTACATGAAGCCGATGATAGACACTGGAAAGATATACGTTGCAAACGCGCCACTTTACAGGATAAAATACAAGGGCAAGGTTCATTACGTTTTCAATGACAAGGAGAAGAATGCACTTCTGAGGCAGATCGGTGAAGAGAAGGGTGTTCTTGTCCAGCGATTCAAGGGTCTTGGTGAGATGAATCCTGATCAGCTTTGGGAAACGACACTGGACCCTGAGAAAAGGCGGCTGAAGAAGATAACGGTAGAAGATGCGATACTTGCAGACGAGATATTTTCGACCCTGATGGGCGACGAGGTACCGCCAAGAAAGGAGTTCATAGTGAAGCATTCAGGAAAGGTGAAGAATCTGGACATATGAGGTAGATGGTGATGGCAGACGAAAAGAAAGCAGATGAAAGGATGATGGACAGGCCCATAGTCGACGAGATGAAGGAGGACTACATGGATTATGCGATGTCTGTCATAATCGGAAGGGCATTGCCAGACGTCAGGGACGGTCTCAAGCCGGTCCACAGAAGGGTTCTTTTTTCCATGCATGAACTGGGACTGTCGCATACGAGGTCTTACAGGAAGTGCGCAAGGATAGTCGGCGATGTACTCGGTAAGTACCATCCTCATGGTGACCAGGCAGTGTACGACACGCTTGTCAGGCTGGCTCAGTGGTTTTCCCTTCGTTACATGCTGGTTGACGGCCAAGGTAATTTCGGATCGCTTGATGGTGACTCTGCGGCGGCAATGCGTTACACTGAATCTAGGATGGCCAGGATAACAGAAGACATGCTAAAGGACATCGACATGGAGACAGTAGACTTCGTGCCAAACTTTGACGGAAGCACACAGGAGCCGGTTGTCCTTCCAAACAGAATACCAAATCTCCTCATAAACGGTAGTAGCGGCATTGCTGTCGGCATGTCGACTAACATGCCCCCGCACAACATTTCAGAGGTTTGTGACGGAATAGTCATGCTCATAGACAACCCGGACGCAGGCGTCGATGAGCTGTTCACGGCTGTCAAGGGACCGGACTTCCCGACAGGCGGCGTGATATGCGGGCGCGCCGGCATAATGAACGCCTACAAGACAGGAAGGGGCTCTCTTCGCCTCAGGGGAAAGGCTGAGATGGAAGGGGAGGACACGATAATAATAAGGGAAATACCATACATGGTCAACAAGTCAAGGCTCATAGAAAGCATAGCAAACCTCGTAAAGGACAAGAAGATAGAAGGCATACGCGCATTAAGGGACGAATCCGACAAGGACGGCATAAGGGTCGTCATAGAGCTGAACCGCGGCATAAGCCAGGAACTCATAGTAAACAAGCTCTACCAGCACACGCAGCTTGAGACCAGCTTTGGCATCATAAACCTGGCACTTGTAGACAACATGCCAAAGATACTTTCACTAAAGGACATACTTGAGAATTTCATAAGGCATAGAAAGGAGATAATAACACGAAGGACGCAGTTCCTACTAAAGAAAGCAAAAGACAGGGCGCACATACTCGAAGGCCTGAAGATAGCGCTCGATAACATTGATGCGGTCGTTTCGCTGATAAAGAAGAGCAAGGATCCAGCAGTTGCCAAAAAGGGGCTCATGCACAAGTTCAAGCTTACCGGAAAGCAGGCCGATGCGATACTGCAGATGCGCCTCCAGACGCTCACCGGCCTGGAACAGGGCAAGATAAAGGAAGAGTATGACAAGCTCATGCAGGACATAGCGCTTTACGAGAAGATACTCGGTTCTGAAAGCGAGGTCCTTGCAATAATCAGGAAGGAAACGCTTGAGATAAAGGAGCGGTACGGCGACGAGAGAAAGACCGTACTTTCTGACGACACGTCTGAACTCTGCGACGAGGACCTGATAACAAAGGAGGATGTCGTCGTCACCATGACAAACAGGGGCTACGTCAAGCGCGTTCCCGTGGACGAGTACAGGATGCAGAGAAGGGGTGGAAAAGGTATCACCGCAACGGGCATCGGAGAGGACGGATTCGTAAAAGACATGTTCGTCACTAACAGCCACGACTACCTTCTCCTGTTCTCAAACAAGGGCAGGGTGCACTGGCTAAGGACGTTCCAGCTGCCTTCTGGAAGCCGTTACTCTATGGGAAAAGCCATAGTCAACTTCATACGCCTCGACGAGGACGAGAAGATATCAACGGCAATACCTGTCAAGAGCTTCGACCATGGAAAGTATCTCATATTCTCAACGAAAAACGGCGTCGTCAAGAAGACCGAGCTGGATGCCTACAGCAGGCCCAGGAAAGGCGGCATCATAGCAATAACGCTAAGGGACGGCGACAAGTTGATCGACGTCAAGGTAACCGATGGCAAGAGGAACATATTCCTTGGCACGAAAGGCGGGCGTTCCATAAAGTTCAACGAAAACGATGTGAGAAGGACGGGCCGTTCCGCCTCAGGCGTGAAGGGTATGTCGATGAGGAAGGGCGACGAGGTCATAGGCATGGAGATACTTGAAGATGGTGAGACCATATTGACGGTATCCGAGAACGGCTACGGCAAGCGCACGGAATCAGGATTCTACAAGGTGCAGAGAAGGGCAGGAAAGGGAATCACCAACATGAAGGTTACGGACAAGACTGGTCCCGTCAAGGCCATAAAGAAGGTTTCCGGTGGCGAGCACCTCATGCTCATCAGTAACAAGGGAACCGCAATAAGGGTTGAAGCAGACGCATTGTCGCTCATAGGGCGCTCCACTCAGGGTGTGCGTGTCATGAGACTCAAGGAAAACGACAAGCTTGAGGACATAGCGCTCATCACCGAAAACGGCGATGAAGAGGGCATCACGGAACTTCCGGAAGAATCGGCTTCTGAGGAACAGCCCACAAGCGATGCATGAAATACTTTTAAGATGCCGGGCAGTAGAACATTTAAGAGAATCTAAAACAATACAAGTGCAATGAAAAAAAATCCCGAAAGTTCCCAGTTTTATTAGACAAATCCCGAATGTGAAAATAATAGAAGATGACGGAAAAAATGTAAAAATTCAGATGACACGTGGTTCAAATAATATAGCCACAATACCGTGCTTTTTGTCAGAAGAGTTGGCTTACATAGTTGCTGCAATATTGTGTGATGGTCACTTGAAAAAAGATAATTATCGGGTAGGGTTTGAACTTGTCAGTAAAGATATTGTAATGAAGTTTATCAGAAACTTTTCTTCGGTTTTTGATGTAAAGTTCAGATATAATACGAGAATCGATAAAAGAGGGGGAAGAAAAGTGCTCCACAGAGCATACGTTAATAGCAAGCCCATTGTTTTGTTTCTTCGTGATTTCTTTGAGATTCCGAGAGGAAAAAAATCAGATATAATCAAAATACCAGAACTAATAAAAAAATCTAATATGAGCATAAGAAGAGCCTTTATAGAAGGCGTTTTTGATACCGATGGCGGGAAGAGGAGAGGGGGATTCGGTTTGTCGTCAGCCTCAGTTGTTTTTAGAGATGATGTCACTGAAATGTTAATGGAATTTGGAATCGATGTTAAGAAGGATGAATGGTTAAATAAGAAATACGACAAAAGATATTATGGACTCTTTTTCAAGAATCCTATAAGCGGGGGTACCCAAGCGGTCAAAGGGGCATGATTGTGATTCGTTTGAATCAACAATGCTAAGCTTAGGACCGTGTGGCTTAGTGCCTTCGCAGGTTCGAATCCTGCCTCCCGCATCCCTGAAGTCATGTCATGTATCCGAGGCTTCTCAGCATCTCGTTGAACTTTTCCATGTCGATACTGTTCGTATCGTCTTCAGTCCTGTTGTGATGGTACATTTCAAAATGCTCTCTGAAAATTCCTTCAAAATATTCTGAAACGTCCACCATTTCATCATACAGGTTGGTCTTTTCACTGCTATCATTTACAAGGTCGTACAATTCTTTTCTGTGCGTGCCATTTTCCCAAGTTTTATCCACAAATTTCCACTCATCCGTCCTGACAGAAATTCTTCGCAAATGTCCCTGGCTTATCACCGGCCTTTTATCGACCGTCTCATTTTCCATCAACGGGACCAGGCTTTCTCCGTCAAGGTTTTCAGCCTCGATGTCGAGGAATTCGAGAACAGTCGGCATTATGTCAATCAGGCTGACTTGGTCTTCTATGCGTTCTCCCTTGCCATAGTCCGGATGAATTATTATCAGCGGGATACGAAGCGCTTCATCGTAATATATATTTCCGTGTCCCAGGTGGTCATGCTCAAGGAAACCCTCCCCGTGGTCGGCTGTTACGATTATTATTGTATTGTCATACAGGCCCTCATCCTTGAGGTATCTTATCATCTTTCCTATCGCATAATCAGTGTACACTATCTCGTTATCGTGCCTGGCTATCAACGAATCGACGCATTTTTCACTCTTGACCCTTTCCGCATTATGTTTTAGCCTATCATCTAATTGAGAACAATGCGGGATCGCTGTAAATATTTCACTGAAAGGATACGGCGCACCGTAATGCCAGTGCGGGTCCATGTAGTGCAGCCACAGGAAGAATTTTTCATCGCGGTTTTCTTCCAGCCACTCCAATGCGAGATTGGTGAGGTTTTCGGCCTTTTCATCGTCCAATATAATATATGTATCGAATCCTCTATTGTAACCAATATCTTTTGCCAGTAGTTTGTTGGCGACAAACGATGCGGGTGCGTAGTCGTCCCCTTTCAATAATTCTGCAAGTGTCTTTTTGGAATGACTGAGTGATCCGACTTCTGAATCAGGACGGCGTATGACATTATGGTTTAAAGGATACAAACCCGTGATCATCGACATCACCGCAGGCATCGTCCATGGAGAATTGGTTATGCACGTTTCGAACAGTACCCCGTCCTCTGCAAGTTCACATATGCTTGCCGCAGTTTCTCTCCCATAGCCATAACATTGCAGATGGTCGGCCCTGAGCGTGTCGATGGATAACAGTATCACGTTATAGTCTTTATCGTCTTCTTCGGCAAAAACAGACCCGGTGACCATTTCCGGTGTTTTTATAATCATCATGGTTGAAATGCTAAGGACCGAAAAAGCTACGACCAATAGTGTAGCTGTGGTAATGTTTTCCATGAACCTCACACATTTTTTGATTTTATTTTTTTAAAGTGGTATGATAATATACCTATACCAAGCGGGGGTACCCGAGCGGTCTAAGGGGATAGGTTCAGGGCCTATTGGCTTAGTGCCTTCGCAGGTTCGAATCCTGCCCTCCGCATAGCTTACTTCTTCAGCTTGACTGCAGTGCCGTAAGCGAGAAGCTCTGCAGCACCTTTCATGACGGTAGATGTCGTGAACCTCACAGAGACTATACCATCAGCGCCGAGCTTCTTTGCATCGCCCTGCATCCTTTTTACAGCTTCTTCCCTCGCTTCGTTGAGCATGACAGTGTAACCGGTTATCTCTCCGCCTACGATCGTCCTGAGGCCTGCTATGAAGTCCCTTCCGATGTTCCTTGCCCTTATTGTGTTGCCTTTGACGAGTCCGAGCGTTTTTTCAATTTTGGCACCTTCGATGTATCCGGTAGTTGACATTAACATTTTCATACCTCCTTTTTGTGTAATTTTGGTATTCCTGCCTTTAATTTATATTCGATCAAAAGGATAGTTAATAATATGAAGAGAGTGCCTCTTGTCCCTTTCCCGCTTGAGAAGATAGAAAAAGTCTCAAGGCTCCTGATAGGATTCGGTGACACCTTCTCGGCATTCTTCCCGTCCCTTGGATGGGACCTCGAGCAGTCTGGCATGAAAAAGGAACCAAGGCAGTGGGTGTCGATAGCGCTGTTTTCGGGACTTTTCTATTTCATAATGCTTTTCGGACTCATGATGACCGTACTTTCCACCGTCGGCATGATAGGTCCCCAGGCAATTGGAGTCTCCTTCCTCGTGGGATTCTCAATAGGCACTGCCAGTTTCTTTTACATAAGCATGTACCCGAAACTTGTAGCAAAGAAAAAGATAAGAAACCTTGACGAGAACCTCCCGCATGCACTGCACCACCTTCTCATACAGATACGTTCGGGCGTACCTCTTTTCAACTGCCTCGTATCCATATCCAAGTCGGGATACGGTCAGCTGAGCAAGGAATTCGAGCACGCCGTAAACGAGATCAACACAGGCAAGTCGGAAGTGGAGACAATGGAACTGCTTGCAAGGGAAAACCCTTCGCTGTACTTCAGAAGAGTCATGTGGCAGCTGGTCAATGCACTGAAGTCGGGAGCTGACATAGGCTCGACCATAAAGGAGATAGTGGAAAACCTCGCAGTCGAGCAGAGGATGTCCATAAAGAAATACGGTGCACAGCTAAACCCGATAGCCATGCTTTACATGGTCTTCTGTGTCATAATGCCAACGCTTGGCATAACTTTTCTGCTGGTGCTGGGATCTTTCATAGGACTCAGCATACAGATGGAATATGTTCTTCTGGGCATACTGGGATTTCTCGTGTTCTTCCAGTTCATGCTCATAGGCATGATTAAATCCAAGAGGCCGGTGGGAATATGAAGCTGCTCGGAAGGGAAAAGAAAAAAGATGGAGTACCTGAAGCAGCAAAGGCCCTGCCGGGGGAAGAGGTGACTGTAAAAGAGAAGCCTCCATTGGCAGTTCCGGTGAAAGATGAAAAAAAGCCAAGAAAGGCGCACAAGGGACGCAGGATGAAGATGCGGTTCCCTGCAATATTCAGAAGAAGTGGCGGTCACGCAAAGAAAGCAGCTGAGAAGAAGACGGGAAAAAAGAAACCAAAGCTCCCTGCATTCATGCCGCGCATGAACCTCATACCGAGGTTCTACTATGATTGGGTGAAAAAGCAGCTGTGGTTCTCAGGTTCCGAAAAGAGCCCCTCAAGGCTCATATGGACCATGGCAATAATAGGGGTCATCGCAGCTTCGGTGACGGCACCTCTTTTCAGGCCCTACATGCTCTACGGGTGGCTGGGAGTTTTCTTTTCCATTTTCGGTTTCATGAACGCACTGATAATACTCTCGGTTGACAGGAGGGGAAGGTTTGTCGACGAGATACTGCCGGATGCACTTCTCCTGCTTTCAGCTAATATAAGGGCAGGGTACATTCCAAGCAGGGCACTCATACTTTCCGCAAGAAAGGAGTTCGGCCCGCTTTCTGTAGCGATAAGAAAGGCCGGAAAGGAGATAATGACCGGCGCATCGCTTGAGGAGGGAATGCTCGATATACCGAAAAGGATAAAGTCCAAGGATCTCACAAGGACCATAAAGCTCATAATAGAAGGAATACGGGGTGGAGGCCAGATAGTCACGCTTCTTGAGGAGAACGCAACAGACATAAGGAGGAGGCAGGCAATCCAGAATGAAATCAAGGCAAACATCATGATGTATGCAATATTCATAGCCTTTGCTGGCTGCCTTGGTGCTCCCGGCCTTTACGCACTTTCAGGTTATCTCACGACGACGACCTCAAGCCTCAGCCCGGACTCAACCATGAGTACGGAGCTGACCAGCAAGATGGCGTTCATACAGATGGGCGGCATAGAGATATCCGAAGCCTTCCTCTTCCAGTTCTCAATAGCAGCAATACTCATCACGACAATCTTTGGAGGCCTCATACTCGGCCTCATAAACTCGGGCAAGGAGAAGGACGGCCTCAAATACGCTCCCATACTGGCAATAATTGCGCTGCTTGTATTTTTCGGTGCAAACTTCCTTGTCAACACCATGTTCTCGACGATGCTTCCTGGGTAATCCATTTTTATATCAAAATAGGAATCCATTAGTATGCTCGACATAAAGCTTATCGCGCAGGACCCGTCCATAGTGAAAAAAGACCTTAGGAAACGAAAAGACGATGAGAAGCTGAAGTGGGTCGACGAACTTGTCAAGAAGTACGGCGAGTACGGAAAGCTCGTATACGAGTCTCAGAAGCTAAAGCAGAAGAGAAACGAGACCGGAAAGGAGATCGCAAACGCAAAGAGGAAGGGAAAGGACGCAGCGAAGCTTCTAAAAGAGATGAAGGACATACCAAAGAAGATAGAATCAAACGATGCCAAGGTCGAAAAGCTAAAGGAAAAGATCGACTGGTACTTAATGAGGCTCCCAAACACAATGCACGAGTCCGTTCCGGTGGGTGACGGCGAGGGGGGCAACACGCTGGTGAGGCAGTGGGGAAAGCTACCGAAGTTCGATTTCAAGCCGCTGGACCACATAGACATATGCGAAAAGCTTGACCTTCTCGACACCGAAAAGGCCGCAAGCGTCTCGGGTTCAAGATTCTATTACCTCAAAAACGACCTCGTCATGCTGAATCAGGCACTCATAAAATTCGCACTGGACTTTATATCTAAGCGGGAATTCAGCCTGCTCCAGCCACCTTACATGCTCAAGAGAAAGCCGCTTTCCGGCGCCGTGGACCTTTCCGATTTCGAGGATGTCATATACAAGATCGAGGGCGAGGACCTCCATCTCATAGGAACTTCAGAACACCCGATGCTTGCATACCACATGGACGAGATAATCGAAGGCGGCCTGCCTCTGAAATACGCTGCCATATCACCATGCTTCAGAAAGGAAGCTGGCTCACACGGCAGGGACACAAAAGGCATATTCCGCATACACCAGTTCGAGAAGGTGGAACAGTTCATATTCTGCAGGCCCGACGAGTCCTGGAAGTTCCATGAAGAGCTCATAAGAAACGCAGAGGAATTATTCAAGGAGCTTAAAATCCCTTACAGGGTGATGAACATATGCACTGGTGATCTTGGTACAGTGGCATCAAAGAAATACGACCTCGAGGCATGGCTTCCCGGCCAGGGTAAATACAGGGAACTCGTCTCATGCTCAAACTGCACCGACTACCAGTCTAGGCGCGCTGGCATCCGTTTCAGGGACAGGACAAACGATCCCACCCAGTACCCGCATACGTTAAACAGCACACTCGTTGCTACAGAGCGCACCCTGATAGCGATACTTGAAAACAACCAGCAGAAGGACGGCACGGTGAAAGTCCCAGCAGCCCTCCAGCCGTACATGAACGGCGTCAAGGTCATCGGGAAGAAATAACACTTGGTTTATTCTCTCTTTATAAAATTTAGCATCTTTCATGAAGAATGATAGGTGTAGGAAGACATGGGAAATGCGGGGAGCTGTATCTGAAAGAAACGATATTCTTGCGTAAATATAATACCGAAAATGATCCCAAAAGGCGTGTCAGTATAGCTAGGAGTTTCGTTGCTTATTGCGAAACTTTGATTAATGACGAAGGTCATCTAGGTACGAATGATCAAGTGCTCATAGAGCAGTGTAAGAGAAGGGTAGAGAAATACCGTAATCGTGCAGGATTGCATCCACCTGTAAATGGAAAAAATGATACATGGGAAAGGGTAACGGAATTCTATAACTCTATCTGAATTCCATGCAGCGGTGATCTTATCAGCCGAAGAATACGGGCCTTTTAGTAAGTAGCCTCGGGACGGGAAGTGGCCTGAGGGGGAAGCCTTCCGTCTCTTTCTTGACGAGTTTCACTATTCCGGACTTCGTCATCTCACTTACCTTCCCGTTGTCCTTTCTGAACCTGACCGCGATCTTACCGCTTTTCAGTTCCTTCTCTCCGATGACCGCTATCATGTTGACCCACTCGGTCTCGGCGTCCCTGATCTTCTTTCCTATGGATTCCATCCGGTCGTCTATGTCAACTCTTATGTTCTCCCTTTCGAATTCGTCTGCGACCTTCTCGACGTCCTTCATGAACTTGTCAGAAACAGGACACAGCCTCACCTGCGTCGGTGCAAGCCACAGCGGGAACACAGGATGCTTTCCCGACACCTGCTGCATGTGGGCTTTCTCAAGAAGCGCATACATCACCCTTTCTATGGAGCCGCTCGGCGAAAGGTGTAGTATTAGAGGCTCCTTTCTTGTGTTGTCAGTGTCAGTGTACTTCAGTCCGTACCTGCTGGCATTCTCAACGTCTATCTGGTCCGTCGTAAGGCACGCTGCCTTGTCGAGTGCGTCTATGAAGTTCCACTCCTGCTTGAATATGAAATAGAAGAACTGCTTGTTCCACATCTCAACGAGCGCCGGCTTTCCCCACCTCTTTACAGTATCCTTAAGATGCTCTGGGTGCTCCTTGTTGAAGCTTTCAAGAATCCTTACGGAAAGTTCCATGTCATCGACGTTAAGGCCGATTCCGTTTTGTATGTCCCTTGAAACGTCGAACCTCCTCATCATCTCTTTTTTGGCCTGCGGTACATCCTTGCAGACAGCATGGCAATCTGGCATGGTGAACGCGCGAAGCCTTCGAAGGCCTGCAAGTTCTCCTCTCTGCTCCACCCTGAATGAATACCTCGTCATCTCGTAAAGCCTCAGCGGCAGGTTCCGATACGATACGCTAGAGTCGTGCGTCATCAGGAACTGCCCAAAGCATGCGGCAAACCTAAGAAACGTCCTCTTGTTTGGCGTCTGTATTGAGTACTGCCTTGCTGGGAACCTGTTGATGTAATCCTTGAGTGCGGGATGCTCGAAATCATACATTATCGGGGTTTCCACTTCCATTGCTCCGTACTTGAGCATGTTTGCGGTCACCCAGTCCTCAAGAAGGCTCTTGACCATCTTGCCCTTTGGGAAGTACCTGAAATGGCCTGGGTCGCTTCCTTCCTCGTAATCAACGAGCTCAAGCTTTCTCATGAGCTTTATGTGAGGAGGCTGCTCTTTTACTTCCCTGCTTTTCTCCATCTCGTACATTGCAAGCTTTTCGAGTTTCGGATGCTTCGAAAGGTCGAAACCGGAAACCTTCCCGTTCTTCATTGACACCTTGTGGAAGACACCCTTTGTGTCCACGATGAACCATTGCGATTTCAGTTCAGCCTCTTTCTTGAGAGCTTCGGAGACTTCATCGTCTTCACCTTCTTTGGTACCTTCCGCAGACACTTCTCTGGAAAGCTCGGCAAGCGGGTGTCCCTTACATTTGATGTCGAATGCCTTGTACCACCCGAATGGTGACCTCTTGACCTTGTGGCCCTTCTTGGCAAGCGACTCTTCTATACCCTTGACAACCTCAAGTCCAGCTGCAGGCGATGACGGTTCGTGTGACAGGTGGACGAATGGATAGATGACGATGTTCTTCGCCTTCACCTGGTCATAAACCTTGAGAATCTCTTCCACAGAGTTTGAAATTATCCCTTTCTTGGCTTTCTCGTCCTTCTTCTCCACGCTGCAGAAAGCCACGAGTACTTCTTCGACTCTCACGGGTTCTTTAGAATCAATATCCTCAGCGCTTTTGAGCGCCTTCTTCTTGGCCTCGTATTCTATGAAATCCGAGTGTATCAGCAGCAACTTCATTGTTAATCAACTCACCGGCAGCCTTACAACAGCTGCTTTACAGCGGTTCTTATACAATATAGTACCGTTAACAGTTTTATAAATAAAATCCATTATATTATTCCAAGACACAATCAAACAACAAATATAGCCCCGTAGTCTAGTGGTCAAGGATAGCGGTCTCTGGAACCGCAGACCCAGGAGCGGTTGACTGTAAGGTCTTTCGCTGGGAATTCGAATCCTGGCGGGGCTATCTAAGCACGCTTTCTATCGGTTTTGGCCTTTTTTGGGAGGGCTATAACTACATCACTCTTTAAAAAACTTTCCATCATATTCTAACAATGACTCAAGGAAATTCCGTGATACATGTACCTAAGCTGAAAGTTTACGGTGCAGGAGATCTTAATAGGATAATGCCATTCAGTTTCGACGGCGAAGTTGCAGACCAGATTGGAAGCTATGGTAAAGAGTTTCGTGAGCTTCACAAAGGCTCAATAACACTGGGTGAGCAGGCAGCACTCTTCAACTGGTATCTTGCTTCTGAACTCGGTGAGGCACCCGAGATGCCAGAGGACGTAAAAGATACCGTTTACATGCTTTTTGACAAAATCGGATACGGAAACGTGACAGACGATGCCTGTGACTATGACGGTGGTCAAAAAGGTCTAAAGAAAGTCAAGGACACAGACAGGTCAGTCAGATGGATTATCAGACCTGAGGGTTTTGAGAAAGGAGAAAATAGATGGTCTGCGAAACTCGGCGAGAATTCCAACATCCGCTACATCACTATTCCGGAGACAGGATACGTAGAACTCACAGTAGACGGCCCATACAGGCCTGACACAGGAACACCGTTCTCTACAGTAAGCACAAGAAAAGAAGCTGAGAAGTCATGGACTAAAAGAGGATTTGATCCCGAATTTGCAAGAAAGGCCGTGTCAAGATTCTGGAGCAGGGAAGAAGGTCAAGGAACGGCTTCCGTTGGCCGTTGGTGCAACGACGATGGCGGCGGTCGTTTCAACGTTAGCGCCGACGACGGGCCTGGCTTCTGGAACTTGTATATCGGTTCGTTGCCTGTGAGTAGGACAGCCGAGCGGAGCGAGGCAAGCCCTGAGGATAGGGGCATCAAGGTAATAACAGTGGATGAATACAGAGGCTTTGAAGCTGCCGCTGAAAGATTAAAAGCAGTTGAAAACGCACTCAAAGGATAAATTTCTTCTTGTACTAATTTTCTTATCCCCTTTATTAGGGGTTAGCTGTCCCGGACAGCTGTGCATCAGTGCAGGCGTTATCCAAGGATACGCCTGGAGCATGCTTGAACTACACGCTCCGCTGTAGCGTGCAGAAGTGCACCATGAAATTCAACAGCGACAGCGATGCTGAAGCTGTGGTGCGGGCAAATGCCCATTTGGCAGCGGAGCTATAAGTTGGCTTCCGTTGACCGTTGGTACAACAACGATGACAACGGACGTTTCAACGTTAACGCCAACAACGAGCCTGACAACAGGAAACCAAAACAGAATTTGGCCTGAACTCGAATATCGGTTCGTTGCCTGTGAATAGTTCAGGCTGTCCGGGAATTCAGGATTCACTATGTCGTACAATCATCTGTTCCAGAAAACCTATGACTTGGTTAAATGGGTATACCCGACTGTAAACAGATTCCCGAGGAGTCAGAGGCTTATTCTTTCCCAGAGGATAGAAGTGACATCAATAAGGATTCTCGAGCTTGTCATAGATTTTGAAAAGAGGAAGACAGAAACAAACAGGCGTAAGATATCAAATGAGATACACAAACTTCAGATCCTTTTCAGGATTTGTAAGGACCTTTCTTATCTTAGCTTCAAAAGATACGAGCATGCAAGTTCTTTATTGAATGAAATTTCCCAGATAATTGCAGATTGGGGGGGGGGGATTCTGGCGATGGACTGCACAAGTTTGTATGATGAATTATGTTCTTTCAGAAATCTGGAGCTTGCATTCAGAAAAGCAAGAAGGAACAAGAGAAACAGGAAGGATGTCCAGAAGTTCGAGCTTAACCTTGAAAGTAATCTGCTTCAGCTTGGCAGCGAGCTTCGGTTCTTTTCTTACATACCTTCCCCTCTCAAGCGTTTCGTCATAAGAGACCCAAAGACACGGCTCATCTCAGCTTCTGATTTCAGGGACAGGGTCGTCCACCATGCTGTATGCAACATAATACAGCCCGTCTTTGAAAAGTCTTTCATACACGATTCCTATGCAAATAGGCTGAAGAAAGGCTCCAGTAAAGCACTTGAGAGATATGATGGTTTCAAGAGGAAGGTTACACATAACGGAAGAACATTGAACCATGCAAAAGACGGGAACATGGTGATAGGTTACATTCTGAAGGCAGACATCAGGCACTACTTCGATACAATCGACCACGATAATCTGATAAGTATAATAAAAAGAAAGATATCCGACAGAAAAGTTATCCGCCTGATAAGATTAATACTTGAGAATCATACAACAAAGCATAAAGGAAAGGGTATGCCCATAGGAAACCTCACGAGCCAATTCTTTGCAAACCTTTATCTCAACGATCTTGACCATTTCGTGAAGCATAAACTGAAGGCAAGTAATTACATAAGATATGTGGATGATTTTGTCATTCTCGGCAATTCTGAAGAAATGCTGCGTGATTATAAGACTAAAATTACAGGATTTCTCGGTAAATCGCTTAAACTTGACCTACATCCTGAAAAATCAAATGTTTATTCTTTGTGCAATGGTGTAAGGTTTCTCGGCTTCAGAATTTTCTATCACTACAAGATCCCAAGGAAATCCAATATCAGGAAGATGGAAAAGCGACTTTCCGTTTTGAAATCCAGATATGAAAGAGGTGAGATTTCTTTTGAGGATATAACAAAAAGCTTTCAGAGCTGGATGGGATATGCAATGCAGGGAGATACATACAAGATCCGTAAGAGGACGGTTGAAGTGATAGGAGAACTGTCGCCGTCGATTAAGGTTAAGATAGAAAGAAAATAGCATTTTTAACAGAAAATTTGCACTCTTGATACCGCTTTCTTTATAAAAACTTACGATAATCTACTTACCAGGGCTATAACCAAAAACGTTCAAACCCTGGCGGGGCTATTACTGCAATGAAAAACAAATCGGCAAGTTTAAACATACTATTTTAGTTGACTTCCATGAATATTATGTATGGGCACTGTCCATCCCGTCTGTTTCTTTCTTTTGCTCACCGTAGCGCTTTTTATCACATGCCTTCCTTCCGCCCATTCGCTTGAAACCGATTCGTGCCAGGTGCTGTCTTCAGCTGACACTTACTATTCTCTCAACAAGAGTGTGAATGTCAACGGGACCTGCTTTTCCATCACAGCGGATAATATAACACTTGACTGTGCTGGATACAATCTCACAGGAAATCATTCCGGTTATGCAGTCAACATAACTGAGGTCGACAACATCACGGTGAAGAACTGCATGATATATGATTTTTACACTGGTATAGGAAAGGTGGACTATAGTGTCACTTACAATATCGTGATAATGAACAACACGATAAACATCTCTACGCATGGTTCTCTGGATTACGGAGACGGGATACAGATCGTGAGCGCTGTAAACGCCAGCATAACCAATAACACCGTCACGACATGGGGCAACCAGTCCCATGCAATAGGCTTCAATCCCGGGATTAACAGCAGCCTCGTCGCATACAACGCAGTCACCACTTATGGTAACAGCTCATTCGGCATTTTCCCGTCACTTTCTTATTACAATAACATAAGCTACAACACCATAACGGTTTACGGCGACGATTGCGACGGCATAGACTCACCGAGCTCGTTCTGGAACCACTTCGATTACAACAACGTGACTGTTCATTATAGCGGTGGGGGGATACACATAGTTTATAATTCATCCCACAACGTAATAGCCGGAAACATTGTAACCCTTCTGGGTTCTGATAGCCCGGCTCTCGAAGTTGCCGAGGTCGCGACGAACAACACTTTTTCAGACAATATTGTGACAGCACTAAATGATAACATAGGACTTGAGATATCCCACGAGTCTTACGAAAACGTGATAAGGGACAGCGTTTTCAACGTTCCTGATTTTAATGATGTGGTCCTTGATGATGCTGGGGAAAATAATATTTTTCTTAATGTGACATTCGATGTTGACGAAATAGAATTCGAAAGCCCGTTCACCGGGACTGTCATCCTGCAGTGGTACGCTGATGTCACTGTAAGGGACCCGGACAATTCTCTATCCAGTGGAGCTAACGTCTCCGTATACAACGACGAAGGCGACGCTTCGGGTTCCCAGTTAACAGATAGCAGCGGATCGGTGAGATTTGAGCTCGTGGAATACTGGCAGAATGCGACTATGAGGATATACTCAACGCCGCACACGATAAACGTGTCAAAGCCTGCGTTTTCCAATGAGACACAGACAATTAATATGACTGAAAACGCGGCCCTGAATTTCCAGTTACTCCAGTTTCTTGGATCCTGTGGACAGACCATAACGAACAGTACGGCGCTCAACCAGAATCTCAACTGCACCGGAGTGGGAATACAGATAGACGGACACAACGTGACGCTAGACTGTAAGGGCTTCAACATAACCGGTAACGATACCAATGATGGCATAAACGCGTATGATGTCGATAATATCACTGTCAGAAACTGCAACGTGTACAGGTTCGGACCTGCCGGCATTTACTATTTCAATTCCAGTTTCGGAACTGTTGAAAACTGTAATGTCTTCAACAGCAGTACGGGTCATGGCATAGTCATGTCCCATGGCTCCTCCAACAATACTGTGAGGGGCAACACCGCGTTTGACAACTACCTGGCGGGATTTATACCTATAGAGAACACTTCCGCTTACAACTGGTTCATCAATAATACCGCTGCCGGTAACATGGATCATGGGATGGAAATTGAAAACGGCGCGCATCACAACTACTTCATCAACAACATAGTGAACAACAACACATATACCGGCATAAAGCTCAGCCCGGATACTCACAACAATACCATTCGAGGAAACGTCATAAACGGTACAGATAACCAGGGAATAAATATTGACAATTCCAGTTGCAATGTCATCGAGGACAATTACATTTTGGACACTCCTTCGGAGGCCATTCGTCTTGACCCAAACTCCACAATGAACCTGATAGCGGGCAATACCATTGAATCCTGCCAAGCTGGTGTCAATTTCGTATATGCGGATTACAGTAACGCAACCGGCAATACCGTGGATGGATGCGAAAACGGTATAATGATACAGAACTCCACAGGAACTGTTGTCGCGGGAAATTCTTTTTCAGGTATAACCAATGAAGAGTTCTTTATTGACGGGAACGCCACGAATGTGACTGTGTTTGATAACGTCTTCACGAGCAGAGACTTAGTAGAGCTGGACATCGTGATAACCTGGGACAACGGCTCTGTCGGCAACCGGTGGAAGTCATATGACCAGCCTTCTGAAGGGTGTGAAGACGCAAACAGTAATGGCATATGCGATTCTCCATACAGCATTGGTGAAGGCAACATCGACAGCCTTCCAATAGCACTCGTGACAGGCGCAGTTACGCAGGACAACAACGGGGGCAGCAGTACGCGAAGTTCCAGCACTTCGGCTGCTGCAGTGCCCGGATGCGTGACGGATGATGACTGTAACACATCCTCTCAGTGCATGGAGGGTGAGTGCATTGAAATAATATGCATTTGCGGTACTATCAGCAATCATTCGTGTGTACAATACGAATGTTGTAGCAAAACCCAATGCTTGGAAAATCAGACATGCATCGACAATGCCTGCGTACACGCTGAAAAAGATGATGGTTCATTAAACGAGACAAAGGAGTTCATCGATTACGTCGAAGGCCTGCTTGAAAATTCTGACGAAAGTGGTAATGTGGCTCTTGAAGAGGCAAGAAGATTACTGGGAGATGCAAATATAGCATTCGAAGAAGGCAATTTCCTGCTAGCACGGAACCTGTCACAGAATGCACTGGACATCATAACGGGAATTGAAAAAGGCGATGAAGATGACATCATTGATTACAATGCCGTGTTGTATATTACCTTTGTAGCATTCATATTCATGGCGGCTTTTTTATTAATACTTAAAATCCGACATTTTAAGTTGAAAAAATAGATACCGTGAATACATATGGTTACGTTAATTCTCATGCTACCGCTTTCTTTATATAATCTTACTCTAATGCATTTTTTATAGAAAAAGGTAATATGTGTTTTTTATCTTGTTGCATCAAATTGACGATAAGGCAGCTCTTCACTTTACCTTTTATGTGCTTTAATCCCTTGTAGTCTTCAGATTTTAGTTTTTCCTTGAATTTAACTTCAATTCCTATCTGTTCGTTTACTTTGTCGACTATGAAGTCAACTTCGTGATTTTGCTTGTCCTGCCAGAATTTTATCTCGTATGCGGAGCTCTTTAATATTTCCCCCAAGATAAACGTTTCGAATAAGAATCCAGTATCATTTCTTTTGCTCATCTCATTGAAATTGTTACAGAAATAATTCCTGACTCCTGGATCTATAAAATACTCTTTATACGCCTTCACTATCTCTTTATTCTTGTTTGTGAAAAAAGGGATTATTCTTTTCAAAATGAATGTTTCTTCCAGTACTTCAAGATAGTTCTCTATTTGCTCTCTTTTCAGATTTAGCTGCTGGGATATGTCTTTAATATTCAATTTTCCACCGTTGTTTATTGCTAGATATTGTATCAGCTTTTTTACTCCGAGTATTTCCTTTATGTTCAGATAGTCGACCAAATCTTTTTTTATGAAAGTGTCAAAAATACTCGCTAAAATCTCTTTTTTGTTTTTTGATAAAACGACTTCCGGATAACCGCCAAATCGCATATAATCTTCGATATCTTTTTTGTATTCTGCTATTGGCAGTACTCCCTTAAAACCGGCCAATCTTTTCATCTTTTCTGCATTTATCCCCTTGAATTGTAGGAATTCTTCAAAATCCAATGGATATAAATTATGCATGAATTTTCTTCCGGCAAGAGATTCCTGGATTTTATTTTTTATGGTTATTGATGACGAACCTGTTGCATATATCTTGATGTTTGGATGATTATCATATACGTTTTTCAATATCTTTGTGAGATCTGTGTATTTTTGAAACTCGTCAATGAATAGATAAAACCATTTTTTCTCATCATACCCTTCAAGTTCCAATGTGCTAATGAACTTCGAATAAGTATCGAATTTTTCCACGTTTTCAAGAATATCGAAATCAACGTACATACCACCAAGTTCTTTATGTAACTGCTTTAGAAGTGTTGTTTTACCTACCTGTCTTGGTCCAATAATTATTGAAATCTTCTTCGAGTCCTTTTCTTCAACGAGTTTTTTGTACAGTTTTCTTTTCATAATTATCTAATAGCTTAACTATTATTTAAATATTAATAAAATAGTTATAACTATTTTAGAAATTTACAAAAAATAGTTAGATTTAGAGTAGATTAATGTCACATGCTACCGCTTCCTTCTTAAAACCTTACGATAATCTACTTACCAGGGCTATAACCAAAAAGGTATGAACCTGGCGGGGGCTATCCAAGCACGCTTGATATCGTTTTTTGCCTTTTTGTGAGGGCTATAAATTTTTCTGGAAATATAAAAACTTAGAATAAATAAGACAACATGAAATCAGTCTTTATTGCTGGGAGTAGGAAGTTCTATATTGAAATTGAGAACCTAGTTCAGAAATTAGAAAATAAAAATATCAAGGTGGCAGCTGCTGGAAAATGGAATAAAGGACAAGAAGACACCCCGGAAAGTGAAAAGAATGCTTTGTTAAATGCTTTCAAGAAGATTGATGAATTTGATATTGTGTATGTTTTCTCAAAAGACGGTTACGTTGGAAAGACCGTTGCAATGGAGATAGCTTACGCATATGCTAGGAATAAAATAATAATATCATCTCATGAGATTGAAGAAATGTCAGCAAATGTACTCATTAAAAACATATCGAGTCCTGATAATCTTATCGAATTTTGTATTGAAAAATGAAAAAATAACATTATAAAACACGTGACGAAATAATCTTATGAGCTTGGTAGATGAAGTGAAAGGAAAACTGAAGGGTTATTCACGTGAGCAAATTGTATTTACAACACACGCAAGGATACGTGCTATTCAAAGAGGTATTGACCTTGAAGAGATTGTCGACAATATAATGAATCCAGGCAAATTAGCCACTGTAATTAGGCAGAAAGCGGACAGGACTAGCGAGGAGAAATTTGATTGCTACTTCATATACAGCGGAAATTTGTGCCATAGGTATGTTTTAATACTTAACAAGAAAATTATAATATGCACAGTGATAAAAATCAACAGAAGATGGCAAAGGAGAGTTGAAAAATATGCAAGAGTTTAAATTCGATTACGATAAAGAGAACAACGATCTGTTTATTTACAGCGGTAAAAGGAAATCGACCGCAAGCGTCGAACTCGGAGACATAGTTTTCGATTTCGATAGTAAAAAGTCTCTTTCCGGAATAGAAATCATGAATGCAACAAAATATCTTTCAGCACTGATTTCCGGATATAAAGTTAGCAAAAGTGCTCTTGCAAATCTTTTGTCATGTCAGGTGGAATCAAAAATGATTAACAATTTCTTGGTAATCAAAATAATGCTTGTAATGAAGGAAGAAAAGCAGATTCCCGTAAATCTCACAGTCCCGAGAATCACAAATCCAAGTCCGGCAATTGCATCCTGAAATGCTAAATAATGCACTGCCCCTACCGCTTTCTTTATAATATCTTACGATAATTCTCTTACCGGGGCTATAACCAAAAACGTTCAAACCCTGGCGGGGCTATCTGGGCACTATTGATATCGTTTTTTGGTTTTGGCGCGGAGGCTACAAACAAATCCCTGCATTATGACAATGTATTGAAATTCACCTGCTAATTCTTTCCGGGTCCACTGTCAAGCAGTAGCTGAACGAAAAAATCGCCTTTGAGGTTTTCGTCGCTTAGCTTGTATTTCAAATATGCATTTGGGTCCTTGGATAAATAGACGGACAAGTCAAGGCGATAGGGGAAATTTTTCAGGTGCCTCACACCATGTTCTGTATCACTCACTAGGCGAGATTCATAACACACCAAATGATCATCAGCAAGGCCTCTTTTGTGTCGGTGAAAAATCGCCTCACTTTGAGCAGAATAATAGAGTAAAGTTTCCACTACCTCAAACAGATCTTCGATAGAAGCATAATCGAACAGTTCGTCAGGTATCAGATGAAACTTCTCTTTTGTGATACCGTAACTTATGATGTATTCTTCAATCTTTTTTGCATGATTTAGATGCACCGTGAAATGTGTATGTGCCCCACCGTCAGACTCCGCCATCTCGAAATCGTTCGCATCAAAACGGATGTCGTCATATGGCTTGAAAAGTGAATCAGCCCATTCTGCTACAGAATCCGTGGGAATTACATTATAACATTCTGGTCTTATGAGTTTCCGTGGTATCAGTAAGCCGTCTCTCTTCTCCACGGGAATTGGTTGTCCAACAGATATCTTGTGAATAAGTGACATAAAATTAAATTGGCGTCAAATTATTAAATCTAACGATATTCTACTTACCGTGTCTATGACAAAAAAAGGTACTAATTCTGACGGGACTACTATGCCTTATTGATACCGCTTTATGCTTTAGGATATGATATTTTCTTTCAAGAATTATCGAAATCTTTGTTTAAACGCGGACTCAGGGCGCGTCTAAACAAATCTATATAAGCGACTTTAGATAAAACATTAAATAATGAACGAAAAAGCGGTGCTTGCTGCGCTCCTGATCGCGGTCCTACTGGGTTCAGGGTGTACGTCCGTTCAGGATACGGCACAGTACGAAGAAACAACCACTGGTGAGACCGGTGCGGTTACTTCTGAAGAAACCGTCATTACCGTATGGGCATGGAACATAGTTGCAGATTCCCTCAATACGATGATACCTGAGTTCAACAAGGAATATCCGGACATAAAGGTCGTGGTTGAGCAGTATCCGGTAAATGAGGTCCAGGACAAGATGATACATGCAATCACAACCGGCGGCGAGATGCCTGACGTGATCGCTGCAGAGGGAACGATAGCAAAGCAGTACATTGTGATGGGTGGACTTCTCGACATAACGGAAAAGGCACTGCCGTACTATGATGATTTCGTTGAGTACAAATGGCCGGAAGTGAGCGACAACGACAGGATATACGGCCTTCCGTGGGATGCCGGCCCGGTCGGTGTGTTCTACAGAAGGGACGTCTTCGAAAGGGAGGAGATAGACCCGGCCACTATAGAGACATGGGATGATTTCATAGAAGTAGGAAAGCAGATAACAAAAGACACAGACGGGGACGGTGAAGTGGACCAATACATGATAACGCTCTCCTCAAAGAACGATGCAGTCGACCTGTTTGAGATGCTGGTCCAGCAGCAGGGGGGAAGTTTTGTTAATTCTAATGGAGAGGCAACACTCAACAATGACATATCGATTAATGCGCTGAATCTCATGAAGAGGATGAAGGATGATGGGATAACAGTGAATCTGGGATATTTCACGCCCGAGTTCTACGATGAGCTGAAGAGGGACAATGTAGCCGTATACGTCCAGGCTGTGTGGTTTGGCGGCCTGATAAAGTCCATAGCCCCGGACACGACCGGGCTTTGGGGAGTGTTCCCGATGCCTGCTTTCGAGGAAGGAGGTGCGCGATCTTCAACTAACGGCGGTTCTAATTTTGCAGTGACTAGCCAGACGGAACATCCGGAAGAGTCATGGAAACTGATAGAGTTCCTGACTACAAAGGCAAGCTCCCAGCTCAAGATGTACAAGGAACACAACACATTCCCGGCACTGAAGAGTACGTACACCGACGAACTTTTCGAGGAAAGTGAGGAGTTCTATGGAGACCAGGCTACGAGGTCCATGTTCGTCGAGACGCAGGAGAAGCTGCCACCAAACTGGATTTATTCTGCAGAGCACACCGACATAGGGCACATTCTTGACACGGAGATAAGTACATTCCTGAGCGGAGAAAAGACCGCAGAAGAGATGCTTGAAGATGTGGAAGAAAGGGTCAATGTTATATTAGCTTCGTAGACATAATAACAAATGTGAGACGCGTGCGGTCATGTCTTCTCGTGAATATGAACTGCCTGCATATGGAGGTAGTTTATGGTAAATGATGGGAAAGCTGACAGCCTGCATGAAAAAGAAGTAGTAGAAGCAGTGAGTCTTGGCAATAAACTGGGATTCAGGTTTTCACTGTATTTTCTTTTAATGATTTCCGTAATTCTTTTAGTGATAGCGGCGTTCATAATAAGCTATAATACCGTAATCATAGAAAATGACCTCGTGGTGAGGAACAAAGTGATAAGTTCCAAGATTTCAGACGAGCTTAACGAACACCTCGCCGGATTCTATTACTTCCAGTTCGACCGGTTCACGGAGGTCGTGAACGCGAAATTCGACGAATACGATGACATCGTCCACATAAGGATTATAAACACCGAAGGAAAGATACTCTTCGATTCCGAAGAACTGGCAGAAGGAAAGTACAACGGAACCACAGAGAGGTTCGTCACTGATGAAAAGCTGTTGAAGAACGTGAAAAGTACAGGCGTATATCAGGACTTTGTGACCTACGATGGGAGACGGACGCTGAGGATAATCGCGCCTTATATCGACAGATACGGCGTTCACAAGTCCGCTGTAGAGATACTTTACGGCCTTGACGAACTTTATTCTGAAACGAGGGCCGTTGAGATTTTCTTCATCACCATTTTCGGCCTTTCCATACTTGTCAGCGTCCTGCTGACAACGCTTCTTATAAGAAGGATCACTGGTCCTATAACGGCGCTTACCAAAGGTGCGCGCGAGATTTACAGTGGGAATATGAAGGTCAACGTCGAAGTGAAATCCAGAAACGAACTAGGTATCCTTTCTGCGACATTCAACAAGATGGTGGAGATGCTTGAGAAATCGAGAAAGGATATAGAAGAATACAACAGGACACTCGAAAAAAAAGTAAAGGAAAGGACCAAGGAGATCGAAGTCAAAAAGCAGGAAATCGAGAAAGCCAACAAAGAACTCGAGAGGTTCAACAAGCTTGCAGTCGGCAGAGAACTCAAGATGGTCGAAATGAAAAAGAAAATGAGGTCTCTTGAAGCGAAAGCGGAAAGTGATGTGAATAATGATAAATAAGATAAAGAAACAGATTAGGATTTCCTTTCCAGTACGACTTTCTTCGTCATCCAATATGGATAGCGATTTATAGCGGACTTTCTTTACATCCTGCTGAGAATCCTGTGCGGCTCGATAGCCCTTTTGGGTCAGCTCACTGTTTTGTAAAAAGTTGAAGCTATGAAGGACAAGTACTAAAAGTGTTCCCTGTATAATAATATTAATGGTGCTTGAAACAGATGTTGCAGTGGTGGGCGGGGGGCCTGCCGGGAGCACCTGCGCCAGGGAACTCGCCAGATCCGGCATAAGGGTAATAGTTCTTGAGAAGGACAAATTCTGCGGCGAGAAGAACGTCTGCGGCGGCGTACTGAACGAGCAGGCAGTGGAAAGGTACGGATTGAAATACGCAACAGAATGCAGGATACCGAAGGCAAGGATATACTGCAAAGATCATTTCTTTGAGCACGACGAGTGCCGTTACGGATTCCAGAGGGCTTTTTTTGACAGGAAACTGAGCGAAAATGCAATTAAGCGTGGCGCAAAGATAATGCACAGTCACATGATGCTTGATTACACAGTGGGCGACAGTGGCGTGAAGATCAAAGCCCGGGACATGAAGAATGGTAGTGAGAAGATAATAAAGTCCAGGGTGATCGTCGGTGCAGACGGCTTTGCATCAAAGGTGAGAAACAAATTGAATCCGGGCAGGAACAGGAAGGAAGATTACCTTGCATGTGTCCAGTACCAGATTCCGCTGAATTCGATCAGGAACCTGCATCTGGACAAAAATAAATGTTATTTCCTCGTTGACAGGAAATACGGGACAGGTTATTCGGGAATATTCATAAAGAAGCATTTCCTGACCATAGGATCGTACGTTCCGGTACCTGTCAGCGGCTTGCAGATGAAAAAAGAACTCGACTACCTGACGTTTAGGCATTTCCTCATGAGAGGCTGTAGGATTGATACCCGGAAAATGCAGTATGAAAGCTCCCTCATACCGGTGAAGATTGCAGACAGGCTTGTCGGGGACAGGACTGTTCTCATAGGCGATGCCGGCGGGCTGGTAAAGCCGGTTACCGGAGGAGGTATAGAATACGCCATAGAATCCGGCATGTGGGCTGCGAAGACGATAGCTGACGTTTTCGGTGAGGAAAAAAAGCCGACCGGGAAAAACCTCAGGCCTTATAACGCAAGAATTCTGCGCGTCAAAAACGCCATAAGAAAAGAGAAGAACATGATAAACGTGCTGAAGAAGTTCAATTATCCGAGGCTGATGGAAACCATGCTAAGGGACGGTCATCATAACATGATGAAGTCCATGAACACAGGAAAGATGAAGATTGATCAGAAGATAGCAAGGGAGATGGTCTCGCTTGCATATAGCTATCTGACAGGAAGATGAACTGCTGTATTATTTATCACACTCTTTTCAATATTTGTAAATGGAGAATGACGAATTTCTCTGCAGGAAGTGCAGGAATCGATGGGTGGAAGAAAACAAAGGCACTGCATTCTGCAGGTCGTGTTACAGTGACGACATAATCAATCTGAGCAGGGAAGAAAGGGCAGCTGAAAAGAAAAAGAAGCAGGAAGACTCCGCAAGGGCGCGAAGAGAGGAAAGGATACAGCGGGAAAAGGAATACAGAAGAAGGATACTAAAGAACAGGGATGCTGCAAGAAAGCACTACCGCGGAAAGAGGTAAGCTACTTCAGCGCCAGCCTGTATATCTTCTCGATATCTTCAGATTTCAGCTTGACAAAATTACCGATAGTATTCGACTTTACTGCGAGTTGGGACATCTTTTTGAAATCCTCATCACCTATCTTCAGGCCTTCAAGGGTTGTTTCAAGTCCAAGTGATTTGAAGAATTTCTCCGTCTCTTCTATGCCGCGGTTTGCCGCCTTTTCAACATCCTGTTCTATTATGTGAAAAACATTCCTTGCATACTGCGCGAATCGTTTAACGTCTTGTTTGTAAACATACTTCATCCATGCGGGAACTATTGCAGCAAGTCCTGCCCCGTGCGCTATGTCGTAGATCGCGCTCAGTTCATGTTCTATGTAGTGTGACGACCAGTCTTCTTCCCTTCCAGTTCCGAGGATCCCGTTGTGTGCGATGGTTCCGGCCCACATTAGATCTGCCATTGCTTCGTAGTCTTTGGGATCCGTGACAGCTTTGATCGCATTTTTTATTATCGCCCTGAAGATCCCTTCACACATCTCGTCCGTGACACTGACATTTTCAGTATTCGTGAAATATCTCTCGACTATGTGGGCGAACATGTCCACTGCACCGCATGCTATCTGGAATTTTGGAAGCGTCATCGTCAGTTCCGGGTTGAGCATCGAGAATACTGGCCTGGTGGAATCATGCTTGCCTGCAGAAAGCTTCCTTCCATTCTCTTCGTTTGTTATGACCATGTTTGGGCTCATCTCGCTTCCTGCGGCAGATATGGTGAGAATTGTTCCGATCGGAAGTGCTTTTTCTACGTTCACGGTTCCCCGTTTTTCAAAAAAATCCCACACATCGCCATCGTACATCACTCCCGATGCTATGGCTTTTGCCGAATCTATGACACTGCCTCCACCCACGGCGAGAATGAAGTCGATGCCGCCCTTCCTGCAAATATCGATGCCTTTTCTTACGAGGCCGAGTCTTGGATTCGGAACGACACCGCCGAGCTCGACGAATTCCACGCCTGCTTCCCTGAGTGATTTGACCACGCGGTCATAAAGTCCTGACTTCTTTATGCTCCCGCCGCCGTAGTGGAGAAGAACCTTCTCTGAATACTTCTTTACCTCTTCACCGACCCTTTCTTCAGCGCCCCTTCCGAAGATTATTTTTGTCAGAAGATGTAACGTAAAGCTCTCCATAGAATAGGATTATAACGAGCTTTTAAATTGTTATTCAAAACAAAGTTCATGGCATTAAAGTTTGCTATCATCGGATGCGGTGAAATAGGCGGGGAAATACTGAGAAATCTCACAAGCATTCCGGGCTCTGTTGTAAGGATAACGAGAAGAAACGAGAAAAAAGGAAGAGAGATTGCAGCCAAGTATAACGCTTCCTATTTCAGAGACAACAAAGAGGCAGTCAGGGGAGTGGATGTCATATTTCTTACAGTGAGACCGTCTGACATGGCAGGTGTAATGGAAGAGATAAGTGAATATGTCAATGCGGGCCAGTTTCTGATCAGCACTGCTGCAGCAATCAGTATAGAATACATGAGGAAATTTTTCAATGAAAACGTGATATCAAGATATATACCCTCACCGCTGATAACCGAGAATGGGGGAGTAGGTATAATCGCAGGCGACATTCCTGAAAAATACTCATCTATCATATCCGGCTGGTCAAAGAAATTCCATAAAGTGGAAGAAAAGGATATGCACCTGTATACGATCCTTTCGTCCTCTGGAAGCGCTTTCATCTCTGCAGCCCTTGTGAACATCCTGGATAAGTTACCTTGTGATGATAAGGATTTCTGTAAGAAAATAGTAACGGATGTTATCGAAACGACTATGAGTTCTGTCAAAGGAAAAGGCCTTGATGAATGCAGGCAAATAGCAGAATTCTGCTCAACGCCTGGTGGAATAACTGCAGAGGGGATCGGTGTATTGAACTCGGAAAATGCAAAAGAAATATTCAGCTCTGTCGTCAGTGCTTCTCTTGAAAAATCACTTGAAATGCAAAAGAAGTTTGAAAAATGATCACTTCTCTTCTGGCACCGCTTTGATATTCATGAAACCGGAATCTCCCTTCCAGTGGATTTTGGAATCGATAATCTCCAGTCTCTTTTTGAAGAATGGCGCATCCATTACGGTGGTCTCTATCTCGCCGCCTTCCCCTGCGGGACTCACTTTGTATTTTTCCCTGAGCTTCAGGAGGTCGGCTATGACTTCATCGTCTATGATCTTTCCTAGCCATTTCCTGTCTAGCGGGTATGCAAACACCCCCGATATCATGACCTTGAACCCCCCGCTTACGAGGTCTTTTAGGAACTTCTCCTCGTCTATGTGCCAAAGTGGATTCAGGCATTTCAGTCCGACATTGTCGCAAATCTTTTGTATCCTTTCTGTCTGGTAAACGGACTTCACGGCTCCTGTGACTATACCCTCTATCGAGAACTTATCCCTGGCATCTTCTATTGCGTCTTTCAAATCAGAAAGCTCCGTTTCCTTCTCACCCTCAGTTTCCTTCTGTATCAGTGGAAGGCCTATGCATTCTGCCTGCATCTTCGTTAACTCTATGTTCGGCGTGTGGAACATGTAGCTTTCCTTGTTCTTAGAGATGATAGAAATAAGACAGACGATGTCGTTTTCCTTCATGCTCTTGTACATGGCATAGCATGAATCCTTGCCTCCTGAAAAAAGTACAGCCAATTTCATGTTATCGTCCCTTCCCTTTGTACTCCTTTAGAATCTTATAGAGGATATCGGTTTCGGGGAGAAACTTCTCTTTCTTGATCTTTTCCTCGAGCTCCTCCATCGTCATGAATCTCCCGGTCTTGATCTCATTTGGATCAAGCTTTGGCATATCATCAACGACGAACGCGTATACCTTCACTATCTCCCTATCTTCTTTGTCGTGCATTTTCTCAAAGCGCTTGATGAATATAGAAGGTACGCCCTTTATCCCGGCTTCTTCATGCGCTTCCTTGATCACTGCATTGTCATGGATGTCACCTGCAGTGACGTGACCTCCAAGGACAATGCTCCAGTATTCTGGATAAAATTCTTTGTTTGCAGTTCTCTGGTTGACAAATACTCTTCCATCCCGGTCGAATATGAAGAACACTACCGTCTTGTGTATCAGACCCTTCTTGTGTATGACACTTCTCTTTTCCTGCCTGATGAGCATACCATTTTCGTCGAACACGTCAAGCATCTCGTCTGTCATGAGATATGACTGTATCCGTTCTATAAAAAGCCGCCAACCTTAAACTAATCATGAGACTTTTCGTAGCGCTGGGCATACCGGAGGATGTGAGGAAGAAACTAGCCGATTTGAAAGATGATGTGAACAAGGACTGTGCAAAGATAAAATGGGTTGAAACCGGTAACATCCATTTGACTTTGAAGTTTCTAGGCGAGACAGACGTTGTTGATGAGATAAAGGAAAACCTTGATAAAATAAGTGCAGAAAAGTTTACGATGTCGATATCAGGGACAGGTGCGTTCCCAAACGAGAACCGTGTAAGGGTCATATGGGCAGGCGCGAGGCCCGAGAAAACGATCTGTTGCCTCCAGAAGAGTATAGAAGAATCGCTTTCACATCTAGGCTTTGCAAAGGACAGTAAATTCCATCCGCATGTCACGCTTGGCAGGGTGAGATTCGTCAAGGATATGGACACTCTTGGTGAGGGCATCTCCAGGTTGAAGGCTGTCGGGAAAATAGGGGAATTCCCTGTTGAAAAATTCACACTGAAGAAGAGTACGCTCACTCCTGAGGGACCGGTTTACGAAGACGTAGCGGTCTTTGAACTAGATTGATTTCTCTTTTTCAGCCTTATGCGCCCTCTTATTTTCCTGCCCTTTGATATGGCACTGACACCTTTTCTTCCCGTCAGGTATATCGAAGACACTGCTTTCTTCTGGCCGTACCTGACCATCTCGCCGAAGACGTAGCTTGTCTTAACCTTCGTTCGTATGGGAAGTTCCTCAAGCATCTTGATGAAGAGCAGCGCACCGGCAAGCCTTATCATCCATGAGAAGAGGAATACCACTTCAAGTCCGGTGAATGAGAAGAATGATGTTTCTGTGAAGTATTCCGATATCATGCCTCCCGCAAGCGGGCCCAGTGTACCTGCCATGCCGAAAACCACAAAGAACATCGCAAGGAAGAACGTCCTCTTCTGCGACGGGCTTATCTCAAGCAGGTAGTTGAAGTACGCTACGTTGACACCGCTCCACGCTATGCCACCAAGTATTTCTATTGGTATTATGTGGAATGGTTCCGTTGGAAACAGCCACAAAAGCGGGTAGAAGGCAGCACCGATCGCACACAGTGAAAGTATTACCCTTCCCCCGAACTTGTCTGTGGACCTTCCCCATGCAGTCTGAAACGCTGCCATGGAGATTCCCATCAGAAGCGCCTGTATCGACACCCATGTGTAGTCGGCATTGAGGTATTTCAAGAGCCTCACGACATAAAAGGGTGCGGAAAGCATCACGCCGAAATGCCAGATGAAGAACGCGGCGATGAACTTTTTCATCCTCCTGTTCTTTCGTATGGACACATGCTCTTCTGGTATGTCAAGATCTTCAGTTGGCACGAATTTTGGCTCTGACATCCTCCTAAGGAAGATAAGCGAGATCATGCCGCACGCAAGGCCTGTTGCAAATATTATCTGGAAGCCAGCAAATCCAGTCGCGGTCGGGAATGCCGTGAATACAAGTGCGGCGGCGATGAGCCCGGTCATCAGGAATATGTTGTGCATCCTCATCCTCCTGCCAAAATACCTGCCGCGTACACTGCTTGGTACAAGGTCGCCCATCCACGATGCCCACGCTGGGTTTGAGAATGCGGCGAAGAATGACGATATGGAAACGAAGATGATTAGGAAGAGCGGGTCGCCTGAAAAAAGCGCAGTGGGTATGAGGATTATCGGTATGAACATCAGCCTGGAAACCAGAAGCGAACTGATGGTCAGTTTTTTCCTCCTGCCTATGGATTCAACGACCTTTGCCGACGGGATCTGTGCAATCGTCCAGAAAAGAAGCGGTACAGATGCCAGTAGTCCAACGAAGAAGTTGTCAGCCCCAAGCGCTACCGCGAAAGCGCCAAAAAAGCTGGAAGTAAGCGAGAACATCATTGCCGAGAACATAGCATCTCTTACTGAAGAATCGAGGGATCTTTTCCTTTCATCATCAGAAAGAACAACCATAATTATTATTGTATATTATTCTTTTTATTCTGGATACAGTCGACTTGCTATTCACATTGAGCATTGCATATGTTCCTGAGAACCTCTGCAAGTTTCTCATCGCCTACAAGCTCTTCCTGACGGTCTTCATTCATGTTCTTATAGTCACATTTTGTAACTATTTCGAATCCGTCCATCATGGGTTCCTTGCCGCCGTAAATGTATGGGTCGAAGGAATGGAAACTGAACATATAAGGATCGTATGGAAGAATAATGCCCAAAACGTTGTCCATATCACTCACCCTAGGCCTCAGCATGAAATAGCTGTCCTTGTGAAGATTCAGATTCTCAGTAGTTTCTGTTCCTTTGTTCGACCGTGCGTCATTCCATACCGAGACATTTCCTGACCGGTTTCTTCTTTTGAGGCTTTCCAGATATTCCGGAGATAGTGGTTTCCCAAAATGTGGTTTGTATTCATAATCATAATCTTGGAATTTGTCAATCATGTACACGAATTCGACCTCGTGTCCATGCTCGATCTCAAACTCCCTGAAAACATTTTGGAACTCGCGGATGACGCGGCCGATTAGTTCATCTTTATCGCAGCCTTCGAGATCGTCGCTTGTGAGCATGTAATTTCTCATCGTGCCGTCTTCAAGATCACCCTTTTTGATTTCTCTGATATAGTTTCCACTCCCGTCTGTGAACTTTCCTCCAAAGAAATTGAGAATCATAGGTTTTCCGGTTGGGTTTAAAAATCTGTCCGTGGATGCACCGAGTCTTTCGCATGGGGAATCAGGCAAACGGATGTTAATATACCGATCTATGTCTTCTAGGGTGCCTGTCCCATACTTATTCGCAAGTTTGTCATAATCAGGGCCGGCGTAACTCGCTACTTTTTTGTTGAGTTCGTCTACCTCACTTGAAGCCTTGTTGTAATCTTTCATGGCACTGCGGTATTCATTGACATCGGTATAAACGTTTGACGTGTCCTGTGACAGTGCGTCCTTTGAGAAAAATGACGTCATCGCCAGGGCGACGAGCATCCCTGCTAGATAATTACGCAATTTCATGTAGAAACATCAGAAAAAAGTTTTATAAGCACGTTTTCAGCGTCATGTGACGAACCACCGCAGACAGTATTATCATTCCACTCTTTTACGTGGTCAGGTATCGATCCAAAGAAAAGCTGTGATTTTTATTCAGGTGGCAACAATTAATTCTTATGACAACTGTAAAAATCGACGGCACGAAATTTGGCGAGATAACCATAAACGGGAAGCCCTACGATTCTGACATGACTGTGTACTGGAATGGCAAGATCGAATACCGGACAAAGGACCATACGATAGAGATGGGCGAATTCATAAAGGTTCTCCGCCAGGGTCCTGAGATGATAATAGTTGGCGCGGGCCAGGACGGTGTCGTCAGGATACAGCCGGAAGTCAACCAGTGGGCACAGGACAAGGGCATAACGGTATATGCGGAGAAGACGCCAAAGGCTGTCGAGATGTTCAACGCTTTCGCTGATCAGGGAAAGAAAGTCGTCGGCATTTTCCATGTGACATGTTGATTCCAATGGAGGTTCCATGCTGGAAAACCTTTTGCAGATCGTGATAACGGCCATAAATACAGTTTACTATTTCCTTGCAGACACAGTAGGACTGAGGTTTATGGATAACCCCGGGACTTACATACTCGTGATGGTCATCGGCTTCATATACGTTCCGTTCCTTTCCAAAAGCGTTTACCACCAGTACGCAAACCCACACGGCCATTACAATATATCACTTGTAAGAAAGACGGTCATGGGAGTGACCTTCATTGCGGCCTGGGTGCTGTTTGGTTACGCCAACTTCTTACGGTTCCTTCCACCGCCCGTGTGAAAGACTTTTATTCCTGTGTCACAAATAGTCGTACACGGGCCCGTGGTCTAGTGGCTATGACGTCAAGCATTCGTGCGCGGAACCCTCACAACCACTAGGTGAGAACGGTGAATATCGCCGGTTCAAAAAAATTGTGACAGTTTAACTGTCATTCATTTGGAAATCCGGCCGGGCCCATATACCTTTTCCATTCATTTCTCGAGTATATGTCTTTAAAACGTTTTTCATTACCGAATCCTATATCCCTTACGTAGCATGAAACATCGGAAATTCTCTGGAGCTGGACTTTCCACACAGTTTTCCTGTTGCGTTCCTTTCTATTTTTGTGTTGATAGATGTTTGGTTTGAACCCCAAAGTAATGAGGGCAGACTTTATGGACTCGGCGAACTTTTTCGATGTACAATTCCATGTTATTGACAAGTAATGATTTCTAGCACTTCTTCTCCAATGAGCACTACCGTCAGTGTCTGCTAGTCCTCGAATGAATCTTTTCAATAATCTTTTATCACCTTTTATGAAATCAGGAATATCTAGGAAGTCATTTTTCCTCCCTCTCGGGAAACCGAATGACATGATCTTATTCTGGATGCAATTGAGAAGACGTAATTGAAGTACGATCCCTCCTTTATAGACGTTCCATAACCGACCTCATTGTTATATGAACTGAGCCACCCGTCGCCTGCGTGTATACCGCAGATTTCGGCAAGCTTTTCTTCGTCTTTCATAATATCTTTGAGGTTTTGTATCATCATCTGCTACTTATAGAAGTGTATAACGTTTCCGCTTATGTCGTACGTCTCCGAAAGCCTTATGTTCATCGAGAGTACCGGTCCGCTTGACGGGGAACCCCAGTTGTCACAGTCCATGACATTTCCTGTCTGCAAAAGGAAGCCCTCGGAACTCACGTCGTCTCTTATCTTTACCATGAGAACTTCAAGGTTGTCCCTGAGATCGTCGCATGTAGCAGACGTTCTCAAAGTCTCGTTGACGCTTTCTATTATGCCCCGCATGATGAATAGTTCTTTTGTCTTAAATGGTGATGCCGTATCGATTGCTGCATAGGTTATGAACATCTCCTGCACAGTGAAAAGCATTGTCGCAAGAAACACGGCGGTAACGACAAACATCTGGGCTTTTCTTGAAACCATGTAGAATGTTTGGTTTCCGGTGTATTAATTACTTGATTTTCTTCACAGCCTGCTTTGCACCGCATGCCTCGCATTTGAGCATCTCTACCCTGTCGGCTTTTAGAATCTTGGTGTCGGGCTTGCAGCAATTGGGGCACAAAACGTAGTTCTTTGCATATAGTTCCAGCTTCTTGTTCATAAGCGGTCCTGGGAACCTTCCCTGAAACGTCACCTTCTTGTCCTTCTCCTCGTATGATGTCGCAAGTTCCTTTAGGAAGAATTTCAGCAGGTGCTTTGGGTCCCTGCGAAGAGTGTTCGCGACGTCGTAGAAATTGGTGACCATTGTCCTTTGCCCCTGTATGAGGACGTCAGCCTTGGGCATGGTGAACCTTCCGCCGTCCTTACAGTCTTCCGGAATCTTTTCCATGCACCTGTTCAGGAGTTTTTCATAGTCTGTCATAGATGTCGCCTCAAGACTAATTTGATTGTCATATATAAAAAACAATAACAACTTACCACGGACAGATTCCCTTTTCTTTCAGGGCTTTCGTGACGTCGGATTTCATCTTCATTGCAGCCTGTCCTGCAGCCTCGCTGAAGTCGTTACCGCCAGATGCAAATATGATGCCCCTTCCGGAATGTATGAGCGCACCGTGGCCGTCTTTGTTGAAGCAGCTCATGACATCAGCTGCGCCGCCTCCCTGTGCACCATAGCCGGGAACCAGGAATATGGACCTTGGCATGATCTCCCGCAGCCTCTTTGCTTCTTCTGGGTATGTGGCACCGACGACTGCGCCCACTGACGAATAGCCGCTTGTGCCTGTAGAACCCTGTCCCCATCCGTTCACGAGCCCTGCAACCTTCTCATACACTTTCTCACCATCGCACGTGAGATCCTGTATCTCGCTTGATGACGGGTTGGAAGTCTTGACGAGTATGAAAATGCCCTTTCCGTTGGCGTCAACGTCATCGATAAACGGCCTTATCCCGTCACTTCCAAGATACGGGTTTACCGTTATGCAGTCGATCGGTGAATCCTTTCCAAGGTACGCCCTTGAATATGCCTTGCTCGTGTTTCCTATGTCGTTTCTCTTAACGTCTGCCACTGTCACAAGACCCTTGGATTTTGCATATTCTGCGGTCTTCCAAAACGTCTTTACGCCAGAAGGGCCGTATATCTCATAAAATGCAGATTGCAGTTTCACTGCAGGGACAGTGTCTTTTATGCTGTCAATTACGGACTTGTTGAACTTCATGATTGCTTCTGAACAAGCCTCCGGGCTCTCGACGATGCTGCCCTTCAGCGAATCAGGGAGCTTGCTGAAATCCGAGTCGAGGCCGACTATGGACGGGTTCTGCTTCCTGTTTACAGCCTCTATCAGCCTGTCCGCGAAATGTTCCATACTTTTCAATTGTGTAAATATAATATAAAACAAGTCCATGCAATATGTAACATGAAGCCTTTTGTCGTATATTCTACCAAGACGGGGAACACAAAAAAAGTCGCAGATGTCATTGCAGAAGTCCTCGGAGTCGAGGCAAAAAACGTCAATGACGTCAAGACCATCCCCGAGTGTTCCATTCTGGTGGCAGGGTCAGGCGTTTACTCAAGTAAGCCTGGAAAAGGCATGACATCTTTCCTTGAGAATATTCCAAAGGGTAAATGCAAAAAAGCCGCGGTCTTTGAGACATCAGGTGATGGAAAGAAGGTCGTTGCAGGAGAACAGATGGCATGGTGGCTGGAAAAGAAAGGAGTCAAGGTTACTGACAAATTCGTTTGCCCTGGGAAAACGTTTTACGTCGTGCAGAGGGGACGCCCGTCTGCAGAAGACCTGTCCAATGCGAGGAAATTCGCAGAGGGACTGAAGTGAACACTCCAGTCTCTAAATGTTTTTAATTTATCCATACAAGACATGGATACATCATGGTGTTGTGAATATGTCTGATATGGGAAATGACGATGAGAAGATACTGAAAAATCACGTGTCAAACGTGGACAAAAACATTTACACAATATTCAACCTGCCACCGGAAGTTGTGGCCGTTCTTTTTGCCTATGTTTCAAGGAGTCCTGCAAGCTTTCGTGACAATCTCCTAAAGCTGACAAAGAGTAAGGACCTTGACATGGAAGACATTATGCAGTCGTATTCCGGAAAGGGGCTCGACTATGGCGCTGCGAAGGAGAAGGCAAAGAAGTTCCACGAGCGGTGGGTGGTAGGCTACGGTCACTCAAGCGTTGCAGAACATGCAGTTGCCCACATCGCACTAGAAGACGTCTCTATACTGGCAAGTAAGGTAATAGAAGACAACCGCCTGGCGTCATACACTGAGAAGTCCACGAGATACCAGATATTTGACAAGGGAAGGTACTACAAGCCGGAGAACCTGATGGATTCAAAGCTCGGAGAAGTCTATAAAGAAGCATGTGACGCCCTGTTCGACTTCTACACAGAAAGCTTCCCAAAGATGATAGAGTACATGAAGAAGAGGCACCCAAAGCCTGATGACATGCCTGACACTCTTTATGAATCCGTGACAAAGGCACGTGCATGTGACGTCCTGAGATATGCGCTCCCTGCATCGACTTTCACAAGCATCGGCATGACGGCAAATGCCAGGGTCATAGAGCGCATGATAACAAAGCTTCTATCAAACCCGCTTTCAGAGATGAAGGACATTGGTACCAAAACCAAGGACGAAGTAAGGAAGCTCATTCCAACTCTTGTCAAGTACGCTGACGGAAACGAATACATGTCAGAGACCGACAAGGCCCTGGACGAACTTGCCAAAAAGAACACACTCAATGTTTCAGTGAAGGATGAACCAGTAAATCTCGTGCAGTATGACAGTGACGCTGAGACAAGGGTGGTTGCTGGTATACTTTATCGGTATTCGGATATGTCATATGAGACGACCATAGAAAAAGTGAAAAGCATGAAGACCGCAGAAAGAGAAGCCATTCTGGACGAGTTCCTAAATAGGCGCGGTAAGCACGACGACCCTCTGAGGGAGATCGAGCACACCTCATATACCTTTGACGTACTCGTCGATTACGGTGCATTCAGGGACATACAGCGCCACAGGATATGCACCCAGACAAACCAGGACGTAACGACGAAGCATGGCTACGACGTTCCGGAGGAACTGAAGGAAGTGGGCCTCAGGGAAGACTTCATGTCACTCATGACCAAGGCGTCTGATGCATACGAGGAGATAAGAAAGGAGTTCCCAAAAGAGGCACAATACGTTGTACCGCTTGCATACAGGAAGCGCGTGCTTTTCACAATAAACCTGAGAGCTCTCAATCACATGGTAAGCCTCAGGTCAGGCAGGGAAGGTCATATATCTTACAGGAAGATTGCATGGCTCATGCACGACGAGATAGCAAAGATTCATCCCACTCTCGCAAAATACATACGCGTTGACAGAAGCGATGGGCCGTCGAGATAGTTACTTATATTTCCTGAAGAGTTTTCCCAGATAGTCCAGGAATCTCCATTCTTTGTGGCTATCCAGTGTCATGTCACTGAAGTACACCTCTTCATCTGTTGCTATTCTCGATTCCGGGTATATGGAAACGTTTTCTTTTGGCCTTGCTTGCATTTCGAGTTCACGTCCTTCTTCTGCAAGATCAATAGCCTTTTTCTTGATGTCTGGTGTTATGGAAGAGTATATGAGGTCCACGAGTTTGTGTACATTAGATGCCCATGCCTCGACCCTTTTTATGTAATTTTCGTCCAAATAATCACCTTCGTGTTGAACGGTCAGACATAACCAAGACTTTTGTCTTTCTGCCTGTCGAAGTTGACCTTGTTCTTCTTAAGGTAGGCGTCAACTACATCCCCGCCGTCAACGCCAAGTATCAGAAGCGCGCCCAGGTAGAAATGGAGCGCGTCTATCATCTCTTCAAGGATATCTTCACGTTTATTTTCGAGCGCTTCGGGCTCCTTGTAACCCTTCTTCCACCACCTGTTCACCTCGTCTCCAGCCTCAGCAAGCTCGTCTATTGCTGCGAACAGTACCCTGACGAACATGTCCCTCTTCTTCTCAGGACTCTCCTTCCAGAAGTCAAAGCCGTTTTCCTCCTGGAACTTCTTCTGAAGCAAAAGAAGCACGTTAAGCCCTTCCTTGACCTTTTTCCGGCTTTCATCATCGATCATGGCACAACACCGTTTGTTAGAAATATAAGGGTCTGTGATATTAAATAAAATACGGTAACATGAAAGGTATAACACCGATCATAGCAATAATAGTCCTTCTTCTAATAACAGTCGCAGTCGCAGGTTCTGCATGGACATATCTTCAGCAGTATGTGGGCGGATTGACCAGCAGCCAGATGGAAGTTGTCGACTACTTCTGCGTTGGCGGAAACCAGGCAAAGATACTGGTAAGGAACACCGGCACAGCAGGCATAAACACCGCAGACATTAGCGTAATAGATACTGAAACAGGCAACGTACTAAACGATGAAGTAAAATGGACCAAGGATGCAGGAGAGAGGAACCTTGAGCTCGAGCTCAAGCTGGACGAGGGAAACGGAAATTACGCAAATGATACTTCAGGAAACGGCATGCATGGAACACTCGCGGGAAATCCCACGTGGAGGAGCGGAAGCGATTGTGTGAGGGGATCCTGCCTGGATTTCGATGGCAACGGGGACTACATTAATCTGCCAAGCATCAACCCAACGGGCGCCATAACCGTTTCTGCCTGGGTCAAATCATCAACATCCTCCGGCTATCCAGGCGTCTGGCAGATCGTTAGCAAGTATAATGCTTACATACTCGGCACAAGCGGCACAGGAAGCCGTAACATGTGCTTCATAACTTGTAACGTCGGACAGTGCTGGACATATGGTACTTGCCATAGTGTGGCAGATCCTGAAGAGTGGCATCATTTCGCAGGAACATATAACGCAACTTCAGGTTTAAAGGAGCTTTATTTTGACGGTGTACTGGTTGACAGCGATTCATACAGCCCTAGCACGATAAGACCGGATACGGGTCCGCTCCAGGTGGCAAAAAGGGAGTGCTGTTCTCAGGTTTTCAGCGGTCATGTAGATGACGTCAGGATATACAGCCGCATTCTGGACCAGGCTGAAGTTCAGGCAATCATGTCGAACTCTGTCTATATTTCTCCAAATGAGAACGTGGCGATAACGCATCCGTGCATTGGCAAATGCAAGTACAGGGTGATGCTCGGTTCGAGGAGCACCCAGACTTCCGTGAACTGTTAGCATTAATCGGCTATTGCCAGTGTCAGCAAGTAACGTATTTAAACCATTACGCAACAATTATTCTATTCATAAAGTGTGTTATTCATGGCCGCAGGAAAAGACGCATTCGAGATAAGGATTCATGGCAGGGGAGGCCAGGGTGCAAAATCCGCTTCCCAGCTTATTGTTGAGGCTGCTCTTGACCAGGGAAAGCAGATACAGGCATTCCCGGAATACGGTCCGGAGAGAACCGGCGCTCCCATGAAGACTTATGCAAGGATTTCTGATAAGCCCATAACCACGTATGAGCCTGTACTGGAACCTGATACTGTGCTCGTTATAGACCCGACGCTCATAGGCCAGGTCGATGTCACTGGCGGCATGCACAAGGACAGCGTGCTGATAGTAAACACTACCGAAACGCCTGAGGAAATGAAGAAGAAATTAGGATTCTCCGGAAGGGTATACACGGTGGATGCAACAGGCATATCAATAAAGCTTCTTGGAAGGAATGTTCCAAACACGCCCATGATAGGCGCGCTCATGAAGATTACCGGAGTAATCGACGTCAAGTACGTCGAGCAGAGGGTAGAGGACATGTTCCTAAAAAAGATCGGCAGGGAAAAGACCGATGCAAACATCAATGCTATCAAGACCGCATACGACGAGGTGAAAGGATGACGGCAGAAAAGTACCCAACGAAAGCGCAGCTTGCAAAGAAATGTTCATGGAAGGAGATACCAATGGGTGGTGTCATAACGAGGGCAGCGTCAGCACTTGACAACAAGACCGGTTCGTGGAGGGCTTTTAGGCCGGTAATAGAAGAAGCAAAGTGCATAAACTGTTCCTTCTGCGTCACAAACTGCCCTGACAACGCCGTTCCGTTCAAGGACGGTAAGAGGGGAAAGATAGACCTTGAGTACTGCAAGGGATGCGGCATATGCGCATCCGTATGTCCTGTGAAGTGCATAAAGATGGAAGAGGAGACGAAGTTCAAGAAGTGATCATGATGGCAGAAGCAAAGCATAAGGTAGTGTCGCTGACAGGAAACTACGCAATAGCAGAAGCGATGCGGCAGATAAACCCAGACGTTGTCGCAGCATACCCAATCACGCCCCAGTCTGCAATAGTTGAGAAGTTTTCAGGCTTCGTCAACAACGGACTAGTTGACACCGAGATGGTCAGGGTCGAATCCGAGCATTCAGCAATGTCTGCGTGTGTCGGCGCTTCAATGGCAGGCATAAGGACCATGACTGCGACGTGTTCTGCAGGTCTTGCCCTCATGTGGGAGATAGTCGGCGTTGCGTCTGGACTGAGGTGTCCAATCGTCATGCCTATTGCAAACAGGGCAATTTCAGCTCCAATCAACATTCATTGTGACCACTCTGACAGCATGGGCGCAAGGGACCTTGGATGGATACAGATTTATAACGAGACTGCACAGGAGGCATACGAGAACGTCTTCCTTGCACTAAGGCTTGCCGAGCACCCGAAAGTGCAGCTTCCGGTGATGGTATGCGAGGACGGGTTCATAACGTCCCACTGCGTTCAGAACGTGAAGATATTCGACGATGCCGTAATGAAGAAGTTCATAGGCACGAGGAAGCCGGAATTTGCACTCCTTGACCTGAAGAATCCCATAACCGTCGGCGCAATAGAGCTTCAGGACTACTACTTTGAGACCAAGAGGCAGCAGCAGGAAGCAATGGAGAACGTCCCTGCAGCTTACCTTGAGATCGGAAAGGAGCTTTCAAAGATAACGGGAAGCGACTATGGATTCTTCCAAGAGTACAAGACAAATGATGCCGACGCGATCATATTGACTATGAGCTCCGCTACGGGTACCGCAAGGTCAGTCGTGGACAAGATGAGGGCAAAGGGCAAGAAGGTAGGCCTTATCAAGCTGAGGCTGTTTAGGCCGTTCCCATACGAGGCTGTCGCAAAGGCGCTTGAAGGTAAGAAGATCGTCGGCGTCCTTGACAGGTCAATGTCTTTTGGCGCGCACTCACCGCTTTTCGGCGAGATCAGAAACGCGGTCTATGGAATGAAGGATAAGCCTGCGCTTCAGAGTTACGTTTTCGGTCTCGGCGGAAGGGACCTTCTTGAAAGCCACGTTGAACAGGTTTTCGAAGAACTGCTTGCAGGGAAGACAAATGATGAGATAAAGTACCTCGGACTGAGGGAGGTGAGCCAGTGAACCCAAAAGAGCTTGCAGAAAAGGTAACCAAGAACCCTAAGCTCACTGCAGGCCACAGGCTGTGCGGCGGCTGCGCTGCTCCCATAATAGTCAAGAGCATCCTAGCAACGACAGACGACCCGATAGTTGCTGCAAACGCCACGGGATGCCTCGAAGTGGCGACTACCATTTATCCTTACACCAGCTGGGACATTCCATGGATACACTCTGCATTCGAGAACGCGCCTGCCACAATATCGGGTGTCGTTGCAGCTTACAACGCGCTTAAGAAGACTGGTAAGATGAAGGAAAACGTCAAGTTCATAGCATTCGGCGGCGACGGAAGCAGCTACGACATAGGCCTCCAGTCGCTTTCAGGTGCACTTGAGAGGGGTCACGATTTCGTTTACGTGTGCTACAACAACGAGGGCTACATGAACACCGGGGGCCAGAGGTCGGGCGCAACGCCATATGGTGCTGCAGCCACGACGGATCCTGCCGGAAAGGCAAGGCCTGGAAAGATGGAGTTCAAAAAGGACCTCACAAAGATTGCAGCTGCCCATAACATCCCCTACGTTGCGCAGGCTTCGGTGAGCAACCTTGCGGATCTCACGATGAAGGCGGAAAAGGCCTTCAAGGTAAAGGGACCCGCAGTGCTTGTTGTCCTTTCTACATGCCCGACTCTTTGGGGAACCCCTCCTGCAAAGACGATTGAGATGGCAAAGATTGGCGTTGAATCATGCTTCTGGCCGCTTTACGAGATAGAAAATGGCGTTTACAAGCTAAACTACAGGCCGGCAAAGAAAATACCCATGATAGACTTCATGAAGCCGCAGAGAAGGTTCAAGCACCTTTTCGTTCCCGGAAACGAGCACATGCTTGAGAACGTGCAAAAGCACGTGGACGATGAATGGGAAACCCTTCTCAAGCTTTGCGGCGAGAAAGCCTGAACATTCTTGACCTACTACTGTGTGGCGATCATTTTAAAAATGATTGCGTCCAATTATATCCCATGACCAGTGCTAACGGATACCAGTATTTTTGGTATTTTTTTGAGCGAAAGCTCTAAGCATTGGCCAACCAGCTCGCCTTCTGATTCTTTCTGAGAACTTCAGTCTCTGAATAAAATCGTACTACGTTTTCGAAATTGTTTCCGTCGGTGAGCTGAAGCTATAGAGTTTGGAGGTAATAAGATGGTAGGAAAAATCGACGGCGAAGTGACCAATGAGTTTGGTCTGGTCGCGGACATAGGTCACCCGGAAAAGGGTGTATTTGAAATGGCAAGTAAAACAAAGGACGCAGGCATGAATATGCTCTGCGCAAACGTGTATGACGTGAGGAACGGGGGCAACTTCGACTATAGGTTCGCTGAGAAGTTCAAGAACGCCTGCGACAAAAACAGCATGCCTGCCATAGCACAGCTGCATTCAGTGGAGGATATCGAGAAAGGCAATGAGTTTCTCAACATTCTATGCGTCGATTCTGGGATGGATGATGCAATCGATGAAATCTGCGGTTCCGGATATCCGGTCCTTATCAAAAAGGGAAAGGATTTTTCATCTTGGATCAGAAATGCCCAGAAGCTAAGAGGCAGTTACCCAAAGGACTGTAAGGGAAACGTCGTTCTCTACGACAAGGTCGTTCTGACCCCTGTCCAATTCGGACGGGAAATGTCCATGGAAGATGCATCGAGAGCGAAGGAAAAAGGTTTTTGCGTGTACTTGGACCTTAGTGGTTTTGGAAATGTGGAATCTGCGGCCCATTTCGGAAACGAGTTCTACTGGGAAGCGTATTCAGGACTCGTCTCAAGTGTCTACAATGGTGAAGGCTCGATGGTCAACGGAAGCGGTTTTCACGTTGACGATCTTAAGAACTTTGTCAACAGGATCGGTTATATATAATAGAAAACACACCAATTTAGCCGCGATCAAGCAGGTTGAACTTTGTGATGATGCCTGTGATCTTTCCTTTTCTGCAAACAAGTACAGCCTGTCTCAGTCCAAGCAGGTCGGGAAGTACGCTGATTGCGTCCTCCTCGCTAACTATAGGGAACGGTGGGTCCATGATCTCCTTTACTTTTACGTGATCAGGATTCTTTCCCATGTTTCTCAGTATGGTGGTCTCGGTCACCGCTCCTATGACGGTTCCCTTCTCCATGACCGGCAGCTGCGATATGTCAAAGCTCCTCATGAGCGTTATGGCCTTCTTTGCGCTGTCTTCTGGTTTTATCGGTATCATCTTCTTTGACATGACTTCTTTGCAGAGGGTCTCTTTCTTGGCCTTCTGCAGTATTGAAAGAAGTGTGTTGACTGTAGAAAGTCTGGGATTGACTTTTTCTGTTTCTATTTTCGCTATGTGTGCCTGTGAGATGTCGGCAAGCCTTGCCAGTTCCGTCTGTGAAATCCCCGCTTTCTCCCGGAGTCCCTTGAGATACTTTCCAGTTATCATATAACCATTGGTTATATTATTAGACTATGATATATAAAAAGATATATAAAGGAGTTTGTAGACTATGCTATTAAGTGATTTCATGGAATGTGAATTTTACAAAAGTTATGAAAATGAAGGACATCCATCATATTTATGTGATAATAGTATAGATTCATTCAACATGGGAGCAATTATATCACAAGAGAAGAAGAATGCGATGACACCATTTCTGAAGTCGAATCTAGGAATTATATCACAGAGGGAAATATCAAGAAGACTCGGAATAGGGAAGACGACCGTGAATAGATGGTCAACTGAGATGGGATTCGAGCACGTTAAATATACCGCAAATGAAGACTTTTTCAATGAATGGAACGAAGAAATGTCTTATATTCTGGGTTATGTTTTTGCAGACGGGAACGTAAGTTGGAATCCTGAAAAAAGTTACCATTCAATGACAATAACCGCTTCCGAAAAGGATCACGAACATCTTGAAAAAATACGTGGTATACTTTCGAGTACCAAACCGCTCACTCGTTCAGAAAAAACGAGATCGCATCGTTTGATCGTCAATAGCAGACAGATGTGCAAGAAATTGATGTCAATCGGTGTATTACCGAGAAAGTCGCTTACTGTCGAGTTCCCGGAAGTTCCAAAGAGTTTAATGCGACATTTTGTCAGAGGCGTCATAGACGGTGACGGTACTGTGAGGTATGTTGATAGAAAGAAAAGCCCATACTTCGAAATACTCATATCATCCGGATCAGAAAGGTTCATCGATTCTCTGAGAGATGTGATAAGTGACCATGTCGGTGTTGACTCGACTGTTAGGAAAGTTGGAAAGAGCACTTATACTCTTCAATATTCATGCAGTAGAGGAAAAAAACTCGCTGAATGGGTATATCATGATTCTGACCTCTTCTTGGTCAGAAAATTTAAAAAATATAAAATGGCACTTGATGCCGAAAGGAGGTGCGTGTCCCTATGACGGAAAAACATATAATTTCGTCAGAATCTGTTACAGAAGGGCATCCTTGACAAGTTGTGTGACCAGATAAGTGATGCCGTAGTAGATGAGGCACTAAGACAAGATCCTAACAGTAGGATCGCAATAGAGACTGGTACAAAAAACGGAGGAGTGATGGTCTTTGGTGAGATGACCACGGGCGGTTACATAGATATCCCGAGGATAGCAAGAGAAACCATAAAAAATATCGGATACACGAAAGCCGAGTACGGGATAGAGTACGAGACCTGCACGGTGTGGTCACAGATAACCGAGCAGTCCCCGGACATAGACCAGGGTGTCAGCAATGACAAGGGTCTTCACAAGGAGCAGGGTGCAGGTGACCAGGGAATGATGTATGGCTATGCCTGCAACGAGACAGAAGAGCTCATGCCGCTTCCAATAACCCTTGCGCACAAGCTCACGCTGAAGCTCTCGGAAGCAAGGAAGAACGGCGAGATAAAATGGCTCAGGCCTGACGGCAAGTCCCAGGTGTCTGTCGAGTACGACGAGGTGTGGAAGCCCCTGAGGGTGGACACTGTCGTCATATCAACGCAGCACGACGAGGACGTCACCCACACCGAGATAAAGGAGCAGATTATAGACAAGGTCATCAAGCCGGTCTGCAAGGAGTGGATCGACGACAAGACGAAGTTCCACGTCAACCCGACTGGCGCTTTCGTAAGGGGCGGCCCCTACGCGGATGCCGGCCTTACGGGACGAAAGATAATCGTCGACACGTACGGCGGTGTCGGAAGGCACGGCGGCGGAGCTTTCTCAGGAAAGGACCCGTCGAAGGTAGACAGGTCTGCTGCATATGCCGCAAGGTACATCGCAAAGAACCTCGTGAAGGCAGGGCTTGCAGACAAGTGTGAAGTGCAGCTTGCATACGCAATCGGTGTCGCTGAACCCGTGTCAGTACACGTGGACACCTTCGGAACGAACAAGATACCAGAAGAGCAGATAACAGAGCTTGTGAGAAAGCACTTCCCAACGAAGCCTGCTGAAATCGTGGAAACCCTTGACCTGAAGAAGCCCAAGTACAACAAGACCGCATCATACGGCCACTTCGGAAGGAACGATGCAGACTTCACCTGGGAGAAGACTGACAAGGCAGAAACACTCAAAAAGGAAGCGGGCCTTTAGGCCCTTTCCATTTATTTTTACCAGTCCTGGCGTTAGCATGTCAAAGACGTACGGCGAGATAAAAGAGAAGATACAAAACAGGCAAGCCGTAGTCATGACTGCAGAAGAAGTCATAGAGTTCGTCAGGAACAATGGCACTAAAACCGCAGCTGATGAAATAGACGTCGTCACGACCGCAACCTTTGGCACGATGTGCAGCAGCGGTGCTTTTCTCAACGTCGGGCATACAAAGCCCAAGATAAAATTCGGTGGCGGAAGCGTCACCCTGAATGACGTAGAATGCTACGCCGGTCTTGCGGCTGTCGACCTTTACGTTGGGGCCACAGCTAGAATCCAGAACGGAACACGAAACGACTTTTCATATGGCGGTGGCCATGTCATACACGACCTCGTTGCAGGAAAGGACGTGCGCCTCCAGGCAAAAGCTAAACCTTCCACATGTTACCCGAGGGAAGAGATAGACAAGTGGATAAACATAAAGGAGATCGGCCATGCGGCTCTCGTTAATCCAAGGAACGCCTACCAGAATTACAACGTCGCCGTTAACAAGAGTGAAAAGACCATATACACGTACATGGGAAAGCTCCTTCCAGAAATATCCAATGCCAACTACAGCAGCGCTGGCCAGCTGAGCCCGCTTCTAAACGACCCGTACTATGAAACCATAGGCATAGGTACTAGGGTGTGGGTTGCAGGAAGCAAGGGTTATGTGTTCTCAAGCGGTACCCAGCACAGTCCACATGCAGAGAGGGGAAAGAATGGCGTTCCTGTCGAAGGTGCTGGAACGCTCGGTATCTCAGCTGATATGAAATGCATGGACCCGGATTTCATAAGCGGGACGAGCTTCACCCAATACGGAAACAGCCTCGCAGTGGGGCTTGGAGTTCCCATTCCCATGCTAAACGAGAACATAGCAAAAAACGTCTCTGTGAAAGATTCTGAAATCTTCGCTCCGGTAGTAGACTACAGTCATGATTATCCAAATGCCACCGGAAAGACACTCGGGAAGATAAGTTACGCTGATCTGAGAAGCGGTGAAATAGAAGTTTGCGGAAAGAAGATACCGACAGGAAGCCTTTCAAGCTACTCAAAGGCAGTCGTTATCGCAGAAAAGCTGAAAAGCGAAATAGATAAGGGGAAGTTCCTCGTCCAGGAGCCGGTTGAGCTGCTCCCATCTGTGCCGAGAGGTGGTGGCTGATGAAAAAGAAGATGTTTTTGCGTTTCCCGCGCGACAAGGTGATGAACCCAGTAGCCTACCGTCTCGTCAAGGATTTCGGTCTTATCATCAACATATTCAGTGCCCGCATTACAGCCGAAGACGGTGGCCACATGGGAATAGAAGTCGAGGGAAAGGAAGAGACAATAAAGGAAGCGATCGCATACCTGAAGAAAAGCGGCGTTGACGTCGATGACCTCGAAAAGCACATAAAAATCGACGCAAAGAAATGCACCGACTGCGGAGCCTGCGTTTCGGTGTGTCCCGCTTCTGCATTTTCCGCAGACAAGCAGTTAAAGATAAATCTTGAGACTGACAAATGTATAGCATGTGGGCAGTGTGTTGACGCCTGCCCCTTCCGTGCACTCAGCATGGTTTAGTTTGCGGGGTTTTCATTTGTACAGGACGGAATTCACAGAAAAAGAGACGAAAGTAAAGATAATCGCAGACAACGCCGTTTATGCAAAATGCGCAATCGATGAGATAAGAACGCAGAGGAAAATAGTTGAAGATTATATCCGTTCCCACCCGGAGTTTCGGATGGCGCTTGAACCAATCGACATACCAGAAGATGCACCTGCCGTCATACAGCGCATGTCTGCAGGTTCCAAGCTTGCGGGCGTCGGTCCCATGGCAGCTGTTGCAGGCGTCATAGCGGAGTTTGCTTCCCTTAGGATGAAAAGCGAGGGTTCGTCCGTTTCGGTCGTGGAGAACGGTGGTGACATATACGCAAGCTCGGTGGATCCCGTCAGGATAGCGCTTTTTGCCGGAAGCAAGCATTCTCTAAACGGCCTTTGCATCGTTGTCGATAAGGATACTGGCCCGGTTTCCGTGTGCTCGTCTTCGTCGACGATGGGCCACAGCATGTCTTTTGGAAACTGTGATCTCGTGACCGTGGTCGCTCAGGATTCGTCTATTGCTGACAGCTTTGCAACAGCCATATGTAACAAGGTGAGGGAAGTCGCCGATCTTGAGAAGGCTGTCGGTTGGGGAAACTCTTCACCGCATGTAAGGACAGTGATAGCAGCAAAAGGCGAGAAGGTCGCGATGGCTGGCGAGACCGCTATGCTGAAGACCCATGATGCGTGGAAGATCGAGGACAAGATAACCGTCCACGACGGCCACGTGTGGGAGTAGCACAAACGTTTTCTTCGCTTTCCAGTACTTCCGAATGTAAATTCCTACCAAAGTAGACTCAGAAACGGTATCATGGGAGTCTGTTTTTTGAGATGTATCTGCATTATGGTTTTTCTAGGGATCGGCGATCTACCAAAGATGTTCTCTTGTCACCATTTATGAATCTCTCTGTGTTGGGATGAGATTGGCAAGAAGACTCATGAATTTTTATAGATAAAAGACATATAAAATGGATAAAATATACATAAAAAGTGAATAATAGAAACATTTATAAATGCACGATGTGCATAATATATCATGGTATCAAAATATGACGTTTTTTATGTCATTGCGTCCGAGGGGGAGATCAGGCCAAAAGACATAGCGGAAGCCATGAACAAGCCGGAAAGCGAATATACGGCTATTTTCAATCATGTGATAAAGCTGGAGAAGGAGGGATATGTCAGAAGAGACAGGGCCGTGAAAGTCGTTCCTAAAAGCAATTCGAAGAAACTTTTCGAACTAATATCGTTTTGCATAAAGAGCCGTATCAATTATAATCTCGTGCTCAAGAAGACCATGATAAAGTTCATACTCAAAGCTGCAAGAAAGGAATTTTTCACTAATGATGATGTGGGAGTCCACCCCCATACATTCAGCCTTTATGTAAACGCACTGTCGAAATACGGTTTATTGTTCGTTATGTCAAGAAAGCCGCTGAAATGCAAGTTACTGAGGCACCATTTCTTTAAGGAGTTGGCAGGCTTCTTCGGCAAGAAGATAGAGTTCTACACGGAAGTCAAACGCAGCCTGACACCAGAAATCGAAAAGGAGTTGAGGAAATACAGGAGAAATCTCAGGATCGAGTATGCTGCAGTCGAGGATATTGAGAAAAAAAAAGAGGCCGATTACATTTATTCCAGTCTCAACCTTGAAGGGAACCCACTGACGCTGCCTGAAACACAGAAGCTGATACTCGAGAATATTTTACCGGAAAAACGCAAGCTTGAGCATATACAGGAAACGACGAATTACAGGAAAGCCGTGGATCTCATGATGGGAAACGCAAAAAAGAAAGTGAAGCTGGATCTCGGCCTGATTCTTGAGTACCATAAGGCCGCGATGTCTCACGTCTTTGGTGCGGGAAAGATAAGAAAGCACAACGTGAGAATAAAGTTCAACCCTGATTTCAAGACATGCGACTGGAATCTGGTACCATTAAGGCTTGACGATTTGCTGGAAAAATATAAGGAATTTGAGAACGAGAAAAGACGGGTAGAGGATGTTATAAGATTCGCTTCCTTCTTCCACAACGAATTTCAGAGGATACATCCCTTTACTGACGGCAACAGCAGAATATCTAGGTTGCTGATGCTGCACATACTCAGGGGTCATGGGATTCCTGTCCTTGACCTTCCTTTAGGTTATTTCGATCTGTACCTAAATCTCACCAAGAGATCGACAAAAAGAGATGACGAGTCCTTCAATTATCTTGTGGAGGAAATCATATTGATGAACCTGAAAGGAATAAATCGTGTCTGAAAAGCTCTTCGGTACCGTCCTATACATGATACTCGAAAATGAGCATACCTAGCGATTTCTGTCTTCCGGCTTTCGGACTTCCTCAGCCACGGTTTTGGCCTTTTGCTGAAAAATCGGACTTTGTGACGCCCTCTACACTAACATTTGGTCCTTTCTTGCTCTGCTGACGCTTCAGGTGCTAACAGATACCATGCGAAAAAGTCGGGAAATGTCTATTTCCAGACCTACCTTCGGAACTACTGCTTTCACCGCAATGCTTATATTTATTAACACTATAAAGATGTCATGGAAAAAATCATAGATACGACCGAAAAAGCATTCCTGGGCGAGTTCATCCGTTTGTCTCCAAAGATAAACGAGCTCTCCGAGATTCTCTGGTTTGTTTTCAGGATGGGCGGTTCCGTTTCCAACAACATAATAACGCCAAGGTTCCCCGACGCCGACGGTGACATAAAAAACCTCGTCGAGATGGGAATACTAAAGGAAATGGATGCAGGCGCGGACAAGGTTGTTGCATTCACCGAGAAGTTCGAATCAAAGCTCATAAACAAGAACTTAAACGACATAGCCGTAACAGACATCTTCGACACGCTCGTCGAAGGATACTCAAAGGACATGGGCAAGCGATACAAGCTTGACGAGCTCATAAAGAGGCTTTCGACCGTCATCGCATCAGTCATAAGCTATGCGACCCCGGAAGAACCGGCATTCCTAAACAAGGTATTCAGGTCTGTCAGCGCTGACATAAGCGGTGACGTCACACCCGAGTCCCTCAACCAGGCAAAGGAACTCCTCGAGTACTACCTTTACAAGTATCTCGGATTGGTACAACCCGTTGGGTCCTTCGCAGTGAACCTTTCTGCCAGGGCAGCCCAGGTCGTGGCAAAGAACCCGGATCTTCTTGACGCATACAAGACTGGTAACAAGGAACCATCTCCAGCGAAGAAGGCCGAGAAGCCACAGCCTGAAGAAAGCAAGGAATGACTTCAGTAATACCTTCCCCAGCAGGAATACCGGTTGTTACAGTCAGTGTCACAACATGACCTGCACAGGGGTTTCTTTATCTTCAGGCATAATACAGTGGAGCCGAATGATCCGCATTCGCTGCATTTTTTGAACAAAATCCCACCGTTCCCACTCTATAATTGTCTGTCAAATTTTATATTCTGTAGTTTTCTACAAGATAGTGCGTACCGGGGAGGAAACGATTTTAACTGTGAATACAATAAGATTAGCATGATCGAGCTCACATTCCTTGGGACAGGTTCTGGAGTCCCGACAGCAAAGAGGGGGCATTCTGCCATATGGCTTCGCCACGAAGGCGATGTAATGCTCTTTGACTGCGGCGAGGGAACCCAGCTTCAGATAATCAAGTCAGGCCTGAATTTCATGAAGATAAACAGGATATTCATAACGCACTGGCATGCGGACCACTGGGCAGGTATAATAGGACTTCTCCTTACGATGAATCTTGAGGGCAGGAAGGAACCCCTGTACATATACGGACCCGAGGCTGACAGGTTCGTCAGGGATATAAGGGACCTTGGCTACTGGGGTACCGGTTTCAAGCTTATAGCAGAAGACGTGCCTTACGAGGGCGATGACATAACTGAAGTCCTGAATACAAAGGACTTTGAGATAAAGTCCGTGCCGGTAGACCACACGGTACCTGCGGTAGCCTACAGTTTCAGTGAACTGGACACTGTAAACGTTGACATAAAGAAAGCCGAAAAGCTTTACGGGCTTAAGCAGGGTCCAATGATAGGTAAGCTGAAAAAGCACGGGGAAATAGAGTTTAAGGGAAAGAAGATAACCCTAAAGGACGTCGGCTATACAAAAACCGGAGCCAAGATCGCCTATTCGGGTGACACTAGGCCTTGTGCAAGCATCGTGAAGCTTGCCGAGGGTGCAGACCTTCTCATTCATGACGCAACATTCGCCGAGGAAGTCGAGGACAGGATGCATTCAGGCGCAAAGGAAGCTGCAAGGGCTGCAAAGAGGGCGAAAGTAAAAAAGCTCATTCTGACCCATTTTTCAAGGCGCTACGCAAGCACCGGAGATCTGGAGTCTGACGCGAAAAAGATATTCAAGAACAGTGTTGCAGCAAAGGACTTCATGAGCCTGAGGATCTGAACAGTCAGTACCCCATCTTTGCAGCGTCCTTCTCGTGAAGCTTCCTGAGTTGTTCCCTTCTGGACTCTTTGGAATCTTCAGATTTGAAACCCCTGCACTCTGCACATGCATAGTACCATTTACCGTCTATTTCCGCCTGCTTGATGTCACGTGTTACAAGTCCGCACTTCTGGCAGGCTTCCGGCCTGAATCTTCTACTAGGTTCTATTCCCATAACTAACTATCATAGACGGGGATTTAAATAAAAGTCCCGTAGCAACGTTTGTTGAGTGAAAACGTGTCTATGCCCGCTGTATACTCATTCAGCCTGGATGTTCTGTCATTGATATAATTGAATCTGGTGGCTTCTTTATTGTTCCTTTCGTCATATACCATCGAAACTCATCTCCATGTTGTTTGGTTATTATCTAAACTAGGTGGAGCATATTAATAAAGTTAACGTTTGGTACCAAAAAAACGGAAAAAGTGACAGTTTCAGTAAATACGATAATTTCCGGTATTTTTGCACCGAAATGATAGTTTGATACAATTTCCAACTACTGGGAACGCGGCAAAGCTTTTATATAGTAACACTATAAAAATATTCCAAGTGAATAATCATTGTGATATAAATGAAATTCGATGCACTATCCGAAAAGGACAATCCCCTTAGGAAGAGGAAGGAATACTGGCTGCTTGCAGGCCATGAAGGAAAGGAGACGCCTTCGAGGCACGACCTGCTCCCTGAAATTGCAAAGAAGGTTGGCGCAAAGGAGGATTTGGTCGTGCTTGACAAAGTGTTCAGCGAGAGGGGGATCTCAAAGAGCCGGGTAAAGGTTATGGTTTATTCTGACAAGAAGGAAGTGCCAAAGGAGAAGCTTGAAAGACAGGAAAGGAAAGTGAAGAAGTTCCTTGAGAAGAAGCAGGCAGCTGAGGCAGCACCTGCCGAAGAGCCTGCAGCAGAAGCTCCAGCAGAAGGCGCATCTGAAAAGGAAGGCAGTGACGCACCTGCTGAGGAAAAGCCGGCAGAAGAGGCACCATCAGAGCAGCCCGCTGAGGAAACAGAAGAAAAGCAGTCAGAAGAGACTCCTGCAGATGAAGAAAAGACCGAAGAGCAGCCTGCCGAGGAGAAGCAGGAAGAACCAAATGCTGATGAAGAAAAACTTGCAGATGAAAAGTCTGATGGTGACGAAGAGAAGGCTGATGACAAGTCCGCCGAAAAGAAGGAGGAATGAACATGGGAGACGATAAAAAGGAAGGCGGCGGAAAGAAGAAGGAAAGGACAGGTAGGAAGCACGAATCCCTGAAAATATGGGAGTATTATGATTCCAAGGATGGCGGTGTCGAAAGGAAAAGGAAGCCGTGCCCAAGGTGCGGTCCCGGAACGATGCTTTCTGAGCATTTAAACAGGCAGTACTGCGGACGCTGCGGTTTTACGCAGTTTAACAAGGGCCCAGTTCAGTCTGAGAGCAAAAGCGAGGAAAAGCCAGCAGAGCCTGTAAAGGAAGAGGCACCGAAAGAAGAGCCAAAAACTGAAGAAAAGCCTTCTGAAGAATCCGAGGAAAAGCCAGCAGAAGAGTCACCAGCAGAGGAAGAAAAGCCTGAGGATGCCCCTTCCGAAGAGCAGCCTGCCGGGGAGAAGCAGGAAGAATCCGCTGAAGAGAAAAAAGAACAGCCTGAAGAAAAGAAAGAAGACGCCTGAATGGCCTTTTTCTACATTCATTCTCATCAGATGCCGGAATGGGAACTTTTTTAAGTATCCATCGAAATAACATACAAAAACGGTGTGAAAATGAACAGGGAAGGAAAGATACAGGACGATGAAGCGTTGACGTTCGATGATGTACTGCTTGTGCCGTCGAAATCCGACATACTTCCATCCCAGGTCAACACCACGACTAATCTTACAAAGAAACTCAAGCTCAACATACCCCTCATAAGTGCTGCCATGGACACTGTTACAGAGTCCGGGCTTGCAATCGCGATCGCAAGGCAGGGCGGCATGGGAATGATCCACAAGAACATGAGCAAGGACAAGCAGGGAGATGAAGTAAAAAAGGTCAAGAAGTCAGAGTCATGGATAGTCAAGGAGCCGCTGACACTCAAGCCAACGACAACGCTTGGTGATGTCAAGCAGTTCCAAAAGGAATTTGGGATATCAAGCTTCCCAGTCGTAGATAAGGGAAAGCTTGTGGGTATATTGTGTAACCGTGACATCAGGTTTGAGGAGGATATGGAGAAAAAAGTCTCGGAAATGATGACAAAGCGCGCAGTCATAACGACGCAGGGTGTCAGCATGGATAAGGCAATAGAGATTATGTCCAGCCACAAAGTTGAGAAGCTTCCGATAATAGACGACAAGGGAAACCTAAAGGGCCTGATAACCATGACGGACATAGAAAAGAATACGCAGTACCCGCTTGCAAGCAAGGACTCTGAAGGGAGGCTCATGGTCGGTGCGGCAATAGGCCCCCTTGACATCAATCGCGTTGAGACCCTGGTAAAAAACGAAGTAGACGCGATACTAGTCGATTCTGCTCATGGACATTCCGAAAACGTTCTGAAATGCATCAAGGCAATCAAAAAGGACTTCGATGTCGATGTCATAGCAGGTAACGTTGCCACGGTTGAAGGTACAGAGGACCTCATAAGCGCTGGTGCCGACGCTGTCAAGATAGGAATAGGTGCAGGTTCCATCTGCACGACCAGGATAGTTGCGGGGATAGGCGTTCCCCAGATGACCGCCGTAATGGACTGCGCCGAGAGCGCTGAAAGGCATGGAATCCCGCTTATATCAGACGGTGGTGCAAGATACTCAGGTGACATAGCAAAAGCCATTGCAGCTGGTGCGAATGCTGTCATGCTCGGTTCCCTCCTTGCGGGAACGGATGAATCCCCCGGAAGAGTAGTCTTCACGCAGGGAAGAAAGTTTAAGACTTACAGGGGAATGGGATCGATAAAGGCCATGAAGCTCGGTTCGGCTGACAGGTACTTGCAGGCAACCCAGAAGAAGTTGGTGCCAGAAGGAATCGAAGGCATAGTTCCGTACAAGGGAAAGATCAGTGAGATAGTGTACCAGCTTGTTGGCGGTCTTCGCTCTTCCATGGGATACTGCGGCTGCAAGACCATAGAGGAAATGAAGGCCAAGACGAAGTTTAGGAAGATAACCAAGGCAGGTGTTACAGAGTCACACCCCCACGACATCATGATAACAGAAGAGGCGCCGAATTACTGGCAGATGCCCCAATACTGAAAACTATCTAAAACTGACACTAATTTTGTTTCGGAGGACCCGTAATCATTCACTAGCGAGTTTAAACATATTATTATAAATCCAGCAGGCAAAAGCTGTTCATGGGATTTGTTAGCGGGTTTCTTTTCACCGGAAAAGAACATGCTGTTGTATTATTGACTGCGCTGACAATGGTTTTATTCATGTCGTTGGCTCCTGTCAACGTTTCTGCTCTGGATGGGGACGAGTTTCGTCTAGGGAAGAAAATATACCCTCTGGCTAACGGTTCGTCCTCGCAGCCGTTTGACCCGAAAGTCGCATGTGACGACGAATCCATGGATTGTCTCGCTCTCGTTTATGAGGACAGTGTATCAATCGGCAGGGGGCTGAAACTGATCCATACTGCAGACGGATTCCAGAGTGACGTGGTCATTGAGGAGACGATTCCTGCGGACTTCTCTTCTTACGTGACAGGCTTCTTTGACAGGTACCGCCTTCCGTACGGCGTGACTTACGATCAGGTCTCTCATCTGTACAGGCTTTTCATGACGGACAAGGTATACGAATGGTCACCTTCTTCTGGACTTTCCATGACTGGTGAGATCCCTAACGATCCACAAAGCGGTAGCGGGCAGTGGATCGATGTTTGGGGACTTCATGAAATGAATTCCACACATTTCTTTGCAGTGAGTCACTGCTTTTACAGGAGTGGATATCTTCCGGACGAGGCAAGGATTTACGCCATACCCTTTTCAGATCCCTCGTCAAAAACGCATTTGGCTGACATAGGATATTGTTCAGGAGGGTATAATTACAACGGCTTTTCTGCACTCAAAGGATTCGTCGGAAACGAAGGTGGCAACTACATCTACAAGATAAAATATTCAACAACTGGAGGTCAGTCTTATCATGACGACCTGAGAAATTTCCCTGTTTCCGATTATGGTGGCATTTACTATTATCTCGACGGAGATATTCTGTTTTACTTAATAGGAGATGAATCGTCAGGTGTAGCTGAAGGTATATACAAAACGGAAACGCTGGATCTTGACTACCATGGTCAGCCTGAATCGTACTATGCTTTTGAACAGTCCTCAAATGAATCCATAGAATCTGTGAGCGTCCACAGGGGCTGGAAGGGGTACGCGATGCACATATTCCATAAGGTTTCTCTGGAAGATGGTGGCATCTTCGCTTACCTCGAAAGACCCGACCTAAATGTGGATGATTCCGGTATGGAATTCTCTGGAAAAGGAAATTCAGGGAATGTCTCAATTCAAGTGCTTGTGCAAAACGACGGCCCGGAAGTTGATAGTGTCGCTTTGAGATTTGAGGATGTCGCCTACGGAAGTGTCGTAAAGAGCGCGACCGTCCAGACGGGAAGCATGAAAAGCGGGGAGGAAAATGTCGTCAGTTTTGACTGGGATGTGGAAGCCGGCCATGAGGTATACGTCCTGCTGGACCCTTCCAACGCCATAAAGGAAACTGACGAAACGAACAACAATGCTGTAAAGAAGTTTCGAGGGCTTTCCGTCTACGTGGATGTCCAGGATGATAAATCCCCGGAAAATCTGATGAAAGATTATGTCGAAAGAATGTTGACTGTGTCTGGATATGAAGTTGCAGACAAACTGGAGGATTCAGATACCACAATAATCCTCGGGGGACCTTTGGCGAATGAAATGGCGGACAAACTCACGGAAAAAGTCGTGGACTGGGGATACGACTACGGTCAGAAAGCCATAATACTGGACGGCAAAGCTTACGGAGAGACGTTCGACGGTATAGTGGGACCCATACCGCAAGAACAGGTAGATGCCGCGTGGCCTGATGCACCCTCTGCGTACGGGAGGAACTTCGTGCTGATCTACGGGCTCGGCTTTGATGGGACGCTTTCGGCTGCCAGATTGCTGCTCGGAAAGCTCGGTACCGGACAGAATTTTCTGCATGACATGAGTCATGATAGCGTTGAAGTGACTAGTAGTGCTCTTGGTGAAGCTATCAAGACGTACTTGATACAGAAGGGTGATAACGGCTACACAGTCGAGACTGTCAGTGATATACTCGATGGCCTATGGACGGTTGAGGGGACGGTGGCCAATTCAGACGGCGAGCCGCTGAAATTCATGAAAGTTGCGTATGAAAGGAGTGGCGCCCTACTGGCCACTACCTTCACGGGCGCAGACGGAGAATTCGCGATGGCACTCAACCGGACAAGGAAGCCGGGCGACACATTAAAGGCTTCCATGGAGTTTTCACCGACAAGAAATGAGGACGATATTCTTTTCACTTTCTACAATGACTCCGGGTGGGACAGCTATGACAGAATTCCGCATTCGATCGAAATGTCTGCTGGGGACGAATACAAAGAAGGCTACATCCTGTTCAATTCAACTATGATTTATTCACCGAGGATATCGTGCCGTGACGACTTGTCGGATTGCGCCCTGATGGCATATGACGACTTCCAGTCATGGAGAGGAGTCAAGTTCTTCTTTTCTGACGACATCGATGACCACGGAAGCTGGGAAGTGAAAGCGGTGATACCAGCGGACTTCTCAGGTTTTGCCGAGGGGTTCCATGAAAACTACCCGCTGCCTTACGGGATTGATTTCGATGAACTGTCTGGTCGTTACTACATGTTCGTCAAGGACTCTGTATACGCGTGGAACGAGTCTTCAGGACTGTCGCTCGTCGGGACGGTCCCTGACATCAGCACTGGATGTGGGAGCTATCCAAAGATAGACATGTGGGGACTCGGAAGCTTCAACTCGACTCACTTCCTTGCGGTCTCACCGTGCTTCAACGCTTACGGGTGCCTGCCCATGTCAGGCAGGGTTTTCACGGTTCCTTACGGTGAACCGTCTTCATATAGGAAAGTTGCGGACATGGGCAACTGCAACAGCTACAATTATGGCATGTCGAGCCTGAAAGGCTTCGTTGCAGGCACGAGAGGGACTTACGTCTACAACCTGAAGCATGGCCAGTTTTCCCATGTGAGGCTCCCGGACTTCCCGGTATCCGATTACGACGGCTTACACTACTATGACGGAGAAAACCTGATTTTCCAGAGACCAGATAATCCATCGCAAGGTGTTACCGGCGGTATATGGGCCGCAGCCACGGAAGACCTTGTCACGTATTCGGATTTAATGATTCACCACGCTTTCGATATCGATGGCAGTGAAGCCGTCAGCGCGAGTGACGCCTTTATCAGGCATGACGGCAAGGGCGCCGTGTACGTATACGAAAAGAAATCGGATAGTGAAAACGGCATATTTGTGGATGTGGTATGATGCATTCAATTTATGCTATGATCATGCAGAAATTTAGAGGAGGTGAAATAGTATGAAATTCGATTTGAAGGATTTTTTGATGCCAACGAAGGGAAAGGTTTTCATATTCTTGCTCTTGCTTTTTGTTTCATCTAATATATGGAATGTAATGTCAATAGGTTGTGCAGATTGTGGTGGTATTTCAGGATTTCCATTGATATTTTCTACAAGTTCCAATAAACTTTACCTTGATACAACGACAGGCGAGAGTGGTTTTGTGGAGACTTTTAATATGTTCAATTTTTTGATTGATGTGGCGTTATATTATGCAGCATCCAGTCTGCTGATGTACATAAAGGAGTTTAGGAAATGACAAGAGCAAAAACATCATTAATGATGTCAATGATTGTAGCTTTAGCTTTATTGCCCCAAGGCATAACCGCTTCAAATACAGCGAATGGGGGAATAGAATTAGTTTTTAATTCCGCAAACGGTGGGCAGGTTTATAGTTCAGTGATAGATGCATATGAATACTTCAAAGAAAATAAAATTGCAGATTTTGTACCAACTAGCACATCAATCCAATTCGGAAATAATGATATCTGGGAGTGTTTCGCTTCCAAAACAAGCTGCAGAGACTATGGAGGGGATATCCATATATGGTACGATGATATAAGACTTAGTGACGGGGGATCTACATCAGCTACTCATGAATATTCACACAAAGTATCGAGTGACTGGAGCATTCCTTATGGCCCTAAGAGATCAGATTTAAGTAAGCTGAGGGTACCCGCATTGTGTTTTTATGGTGGTCTGCATATTTGCACAGCTTGAAGAAGGGCTCGACGAAAACTGGGCGAATTTCGGTTCATGCCTTGCACGTGATACCTTTAGTGATCTAAAGATTCCGAGCACTATCGATGGTCATGATGCTGAAGTCAACTTCAATTTCGATGAAGACATTGAATCCTGGACGGACTTGGAAACCAGTGTAATGAGATTCGATTTCATACCAATGAAAGCCGAAAGTAGATGGATGATTAGAATGCTCGACGCTTGGTATGAGTTAAATAGAGATAATCCCAATGATATCATTTACGTCCTGAAACACTACAAACCTCAGCACGTCCAGGAATTCTACAACGCCTACCTCTTCCGTATTGGACTAATCGGCTCACTGGTACCATCAGAAGATGATTTCTACAATACTGACGGCACATCGAAACCTCATTGC
>JANQNF010000016.1 GCA_028279705.1 archaeon | reverse complement strand
TGTGTTCAAAGAGCTAGAGTCTGGTCGGTGGTATTACGAAGCTACCGCAGAGCGAGTGACGCCACTAGAAATGGAAGATGGCTCGTTGTTCGACGTCGAAGCTTGGCTCGAACAGCAGTACATCAGATACATTCGTGCTTGGAAGCGCGGAATGAAAGTCCATCAGGGTCCTCAGACTAAGTTTAGAAGAAAGCCTGCTGGGAAAGCAAAGCTACCCAGATACACGGCTGCCGAGCTAGACCGTATGGCTGATAGACACATCAGAAGCAGGCGTGAAGCTAGCGATGTGCGAAATCGAATTCGAGATATCGGCAAAGAAATTGGGGGTATCAAAAGATTCATGCGCAAGTACGGCGAATCAGATACTCTCAAAGACGAGCTACAGCGTCTTTACGAAGAGCGAGATGAACTGAGAGAGAAGCAGTCTGATTTCGACCGCAATTCGTCAATTTCCAGACAGCACGCTCGGGAAGACAGGACTTGGGAAAACAGATGGGTCAAACCAACCGGTAAGACCGGCCATATCATTTACCTGTATTCTTCAAACGGCACGATGTACGAAATCAACCGTAACGGAATCATGGTTGATATGGAGTACGTATATCTGCCAGATATGGACCTGCAATACTTCGAGTCGATGGCTTGGGCAGAGAAGAACTTGGGCATCTCACGGGATAGCTGGATTCAAACCCGGCTGGAAGATGACCCGATTTCTACTCCTATTCGACACAGCGGGAAGAAGAATGCGAACGGTCGGCGTATCCGTGCGCGCATGGAGCAGACGCAGTACGCAGAAGAAACTATCAAATTCAAGTGGGAGCTATTCAACACTAGAATCTCGATGTTCGAACTGCACTACGGCGAACACGCCCGAACGCTCTACGAAGAAAAAATCAGGAAGAAAATCCAGCGTAGGTAACACGGGGTTACCGCGCATCTCCTGTGAAAGCGGACGCAACATTCTAGGCGCCTCGTTAAGACCTAGGATGCCGCAGTCGGCACACGTTCGGGAGCTGTCCCGATGCCGACGACTCGTGAGGTGACGATTCCAACCCGCCCTCACACTGAATCGCATTTGACATGAAGGTGTGCGTTCCAGCCGGATTAGACAATGCGGCCCGGCGTATCGTCTTGCCCGATATGCCTTAAGGGTGTCAAAGGCATGAGGCTTCTATCCCGTGGAGCCATAAGTCAAATGTTTTGGATAGTCAATACTACCGATAACTAACGACGACGGGAGAACCCGTTCCCCGGTGCGGTCTCACCGGGGTTTCCTATGCTAGACGCAGCAAAGTGCCACAAAGCATATATGGACTTTCGAGAGCGTATATCGCATCAAGTCCGTATGCATATTTTTCTCAGAGCCACCAACCAACTCTACAAAGTCAACTACAATATGTTGACAATGCCTGAATCGGGCGTGGGTATTCTCATTGAGTGTGGCTCAAACTACTCCATTGTAGAGTATGAACCTAAATTCAGTGGTAGTGCTGTATTCTGGTATAGAATTTACACGCCACAAGGTTACTCAAAAAAAGGCTGGAACCAGTGTCATGAAAACGACCTTGTAGCTTGGCTAGAACCATGTTCAAATCATTTATCAAAGACTGCTTTGGCTCACTCAAAGAAGCCAACGTAGAAGAAGCCAAAAGAAAGTTTGGGCTAATTTGGTCGGCTTTCGCTTCGAAAGTTATCCGTCTAAAAGAAGAGGAAATCAAACTTTCGTGGCGAGAGATTAGCGCCCAACTAGCAGAAGTGTTCAACGAGTGGCACGATGTGTCATTCACTACGGATGCTTTTCTCAAAGTACATGACCACAGAACTCCTCTGGGAGCGTACCCAGAGTATGACGAGATTCTGAATGCAATTGCAAATCAAGACAACTGCGTCGGAATCTTTGTCGTTAATCAGCCGCAACTCGTCAGCGGTTCCATGGAGATTGGTGTTTCCGAAACCAACTTCATGACTGGTGAAATCATCTACTTCAAACAGAAGTGGGAGAACGGTAAACCAGTTGGTAAAACAGAGATTAGCGCCGAAGATTACGAAACCATTTGTTACGGAGCCTAAGATGGCTACGACCGAAGAACTAAAGAACTGGAAACGCTCAAAATATACAACTGGATTGGTTGGTCGTATCCGCGGTGTAATTCGTGCAGCGGGATATGATGAAGAGTGTGGAGTAGTTCCATTACACGCTAGCATTAGCGTTGTCGTCAAGAAAGGCGACCAGTTTTTCAACCTGCGTCTCAGCCGTGAAGACCTCTCTATTCAGAGCACCACGGCCATCGAATACAAGATGAAGAAGGACAGAATTCGCAGGGTCTACAGAAAGAATGTCAATTAACCCATATGACGCCGGATTGCTGCTCGGTGCAGAAGTAGATGTAGTTCTAACCAACATCAATAGTGAGCCAGTTTGCGCACACGAGCTTCTGACCGAAAAAGACTACAACGTCGAACGCTGCGTCGGTGAACATGAAAGTGACATAAACCACAATCACTTCAAGCCCAAAAGAAACATGGTTCGTATCTATAGTGCTAATTCTCACTGTAGGGCTTGGGCCATTGACAACTTTTGGCATACTCTTAAACATCTAGTAGTTGTCCTGAAAAAGCGAGCACACGTATCTTTCCATTCAGCCTACTATGATGAAGAAGACAAACAGCATACAGCGGGTGGCCACATTAGACTTTCTCAGTCTGATAATGGAATCTACGCCAGAAAGGGCGAAAAAATAATCGCCAGTATGTTAGATAGAGAGGACGAGACTAAAGACCAAAAACGTCTCGTTAGAAACCTTCATCTAACTATAGGTCTTTTAGGTGCTCTATTAGACCGCAGACCGGCTGCTGAAAGCCGTAGAAAGAAGTTTGGCGCTGGTACTAAAAAGTGTATCAGAAAAACTCCGAACTACTTTACCTATCAGGGGATTAGTAACTTTTGGATTTATCATCCGTCTCTAGTTCACCTGATGTTTGGTGCTGCACGTATGGCTGTGTTTCTCGGTCTAAACGACGAGACATATAACCTGTGCAAAATCAAGGAATATAAACTCTCCACTATCCAATATGCGATTCAAGAGAGTGATTACGAAACGCTAGAAGCAATCTGGAACACTATCAAAGGTAGGTTTGTTACTGTTGGTCATCCAGCACATAACAATGTTTTCCAGATGAAATTAGTGAAGACTATCGACTTCCTAATCGAGTATGGCATTGGTGTGCTCGGTCCGGGGGTTTACAAGAATTGGCGCATGACGCGCAGAAAAGCAAATTATCAGGGTCACCTGTCTGATTTGCCCGGATGGGAAGATAGTGTAAAAACACGAGTCTTCCATAAGAAACACGAACTCCACGATGAGTTCGTGAAGTCCACATCGTAATGGACGAAAAACAGAAACAACTTCAAGACCGTATCCGCTCTCTAACTAAACAAATTGGAGAAGCGAGACGGGCGCATCGAAGAGAAGAACTATCTAATCTTAGAGCGCAACGAAATGGTTTCGCCCGGCAACTGGCTGAGGAATTCGATACATATTTCGTAATCAGAAATGGAAGCACATTCTTCGTCTCTCAAGAAGAGATGATGGAACACTACAGCGACCCGGAAGAGAGGAAGAAAGTACGCGGTTCTAACATCGTATCTCAGTTGTTTGAACAGCGTCAATGGTATAAGAGAAAACTAGATTGGGTTAAGTCATCTTCTGATGAAGACCTGAGAGAATATCTAGAGACAACTTTTGAAAAACAGATGAAAGGTCGAGAAGCGGCTATTCACGATGTTCAAGGCCAGATTGGCGAAGAGCCTATGGACTTTGATGTGATTGATGCCCGTGCGGCACAGGATGCCGAGCTACTGGATGGTATCGACCTATCTTCACTTTTGGATAACCATGGCAACGACAAAGAAAAAGAGAGCGGTTAAAAAGAAGACCGCGGAACCCAAGTTCGGAAACAAGGACAAGGTTCTCGTAACTTACCAAACTAAGTATTACGACATTGACCATGTTCCGGGCATCATTGTTCGCGCGAACAAGAAAAAGGGCTTCCAGTTTCAGGTCCGTATGCAGGACGACAACGGTGACCCGATTAACAAGGGTCACGACCAGAACAAAGGCGAACCGGGTAGCGGTCCCTACATTTTCGTCGATGCAGAAAACCTAGAACTGGTAGAAAAATACGTGCCCAAAAGATGCGCTGGTGATGTCAAAACAACGTGGCGGATTGGTGAAACCTTTATTCCCAAAGAAGATTTCTCCGAAGACCAAGACGACTCGGACGACATTACGGGCGTTTCTCCCGAAATGGTTGCGCAGAAGGGCACAGAAATGACCGTTGTCGGAATCATGACAAGATTCGGTCCGACAGTGCTCATCGATAACACAATCAATCACGGTTGGCTTCCTGAGTGGATTGACCCGGTCGAATAATGTGCCGCGCCAATAGACTGATGGCTTATGCTGTCAGTGAAGCAAACAAAAGTCAGGAACCCAATAGGCATGGGTGTATTATTGCTCGTGGCTCTAGAGTTGTATCTAAGGGCTGGAATAAGAGCAAGACCCACCCTGCGGCGGTTGACTACCATAGCCGCCATTTGCACGCCGAGCTTTCAGCTATCGTAGGTGCAAACGAATCTGACCTTAGAGGAAGTGATTTGTTTGTATGCCGAATTTTCCGTCGACCTGACGGTAAGTTGGGTATGAGTAGGCCTTGTACGAAGTGCATGAAGCTAATCAAGACTGCTGGAATTAGGCGTATCTATTACACTACCGAAGAGGGTAGAATAGAAGTAGAAAGAGTATGAACTGCCCAGCTTGTGGCAAAGTGTTAGCATTCACTAAGCCACTAATGCCATCGGACGATGCTGTAACGTGTCGGTACTGCTACAAAGTAGTTCCCGCGGAACAACTTGTATGGTCTGATGGACAATTTCACTTTGATATCCTAGGTGATGTTCCTGTCGAGAAAATCTCACCCAAGGTTATCATGAGAAACCAACGAGCGAAAATTCTCGACCTAGGCAAAATTCATTCAAAAGCACTGAGATACATTCAGGCAGAACCTAACCTTAGAGCCATCTGTGGCGAATTCGGTATAACTTCCGCAAATATCAGAATTGTTCTGCTTTCCGAAGAGACGAAATGAACCCATTTGCAAACATTGAACCGGGTTCTCAGGTCATTGTGACCAAAAGAGTCCTCCACGGTCGTAGTAATCTACTAGACGAACACGTAGGTCAGTTGTTTACCATCTATGACGTGGAATGGGACGGGAGAAACCACAATAGGTTCGTATCTTGCGTTTACGTGAGAGATAAGGCCGGAACTACGTACAGGGCTATTGTAGACCAGTTGGCATCAGTCAATCCGAACTACGAGCCTCTGGGTGAGCTTATTGTGTGTACATCCTGTGGTGTTACAATTTACGAAGACGAATTGGCGCCGATACGTGGTTTAGACCTGAAAATGTGTCCACACTGTAAAACCATTGACCCGGCGAACTCATAATGAAAGACTATCAATTCATCCATACCTACAAGCTCCACAAAGGACAAAAGAGACCTGTTATTACCACCGCTCTAAAACTAGACAGAGCACAAGATGGTACTATCATGGGTCTTGCTGTAGGATTCTCATACTGCTCAACAGACGACCAGCCAAACAAAAAGATTGGCCGCATGATTGCTATGGGTCGAGCAAAGAACGTAATTCAACACGTTCGCACGCTTGAAAAAAGCGTAGGGGTTGACGGCGGTATTGCAACTGGATTCAGAACAAAATACGGGCCCGACCAAATTGCAGAGAACGAAAACGGAGAAGCTTACGAAACCGGCCACCCGCATAATGCGTACGTGCCGCTACCTGTTGACGAAAAGATTCTCGAATGTGTACCCATTCCTGATGAACAGCATGTAGTTGACAGAATCGTACTGGCTCTTTCTAACGTTCAAAAGTTCGGTCAGCTCTAAAGGAAGGCGCCCACACACCCCCTTATTAAATTTATTGACGGGGTTAGGCTGTTCGCGTGGCGTGGATATACTCAAATCCACAATGCCTCACTAAAACAGTCTTGGGCGTCTGACTTTTATGATTACAAAAGAAAAAGCACTTGGCCAACTGTGCGTCAAGTACGCAGATTGTCAACTTTGTCCGTATGGTGCTAATGTTTTTCCAGACCAAGCACCTTTCAGAGTTTTCTACAAAGGAAACCCACACGCTAGAGTATTCCTAATCGGGGAAGGCCCGGGCGCGGAAGAAATCAAAGCTGGCAGACCTTTCATTGGTCGTGCGGGTAAGCTACTTAACGATATTCTTAAGTACGCAGGTATTCCCGTAGCCGATACTTTCATTACTAACACATTCATTTGTAGTGATGATGGGAAGAAAAAGCCTACCGATGCGGTGCTCATTGCCTGCAATGATAGGCTGCACACAATGATTGAGATTGTACAACCCAAAATCATCGTGTGCTTAGGGATGTATGCTCATAGGGCATTGTTCAGCATCGACAGACAGCCACCTATGAAGCAATACCTAGACAGACCGGAACTCTGTCAATTCCGTGGGAGTGGTGCAACTATTACTGCTTTCACTGAATATCATCCTGCGTATCTGCTACGCAACCCAGCGGCTAAAAAAGATGCAGCACCGAGATGGAAAAGGATTGGTGAAGCGTACAAGTTGACGCTCACTGAATAAACGATTTCTCGGTGTATTATAGATAAACAAGCAGGAGGTTGCTATGAGAAAGAAAGTTGTTAGAGTAGTTCCTGCTGACCCTCGACCTGAAAGTATTGCCAACTTACTGACTGTCGTAGAAATTGTAGGCAATCGTGGCATGGGCCACGCGGACGTAAAAACCTATCATTTCGAAGGTACAGTAGAAGAAAAGTTGCAGCAGTATCGTGAATACTTTGGAAAAGAGTGGCCGGGAACTTCTGAACAGACGTTTACCAGCTACGAAGAACGCGAGCCGGTCAGTCTAAACTTAGGTCAAAAAGACAATCTAGAGTTGCGCGGTAAGCGAATTTCCAGAGAAGCTCAGGAAAAAGTCGACGCTCTAGTAGAAGAAGCAAGAGCTACTCTGCGATGGAGCGAAGAGATGAAGAAGACTTGGCCAGAGAGAAAGAAAAAAGCACTAAGGGCGACGAAAAAGGAAAAGGCTGAAGCCCTTAGATAGAGACGCGCAAGATGAAGACCGTTATCTTCGACATTGATGCAATAGGTAGAAAAGATACAGACGGCGTACTGTGGACTAGACCACATTTCGACCTACTAATTAACTATCTAGCTATCAATAAAGTTCATGTCTATCTGGCTGGCATTCTAGAACACGACATTCCGTCCGGAATTGCAGCGTACATTACCGGCGTATTCAGGAAAGAAGAAGCGCCGCCTAGACAACCAGACCTAGTAATCACGGTGGACGAGAGTCTCGCAAAGAGGTTCTCGTCCATTGTTATTCCCCCATACACAGAGCAGTTCAATGAATTTGCTTCACTAAGTCTTGCGGGGAACCTCCTAGACACTCTAAAGGACAGAATTGTACTAGGAAAACAAGCGGAAGAAATTGAGAAAGTAGAACCAGAATCCAAAAAAGATGATGACGAAGACGTCACAAACTTTAGCTTTTCTCTATGACTGATGATGTATTGTACTTCCCTAATGCAAAAGGGGAGAACGGCAAGAAATTCCTAGGATTCATCAAGCGATGCAAAGCTCCCATCTTTGTCAAACTGACAGGAGATGCGAGGGGTATTTACCCAAAGCTTGCAGATACTTGGGGAATTCTAGTACCACCCAAAAACGATGATAAGGTCTACCAAGTAGACTATTCTTGGCGACACGACTGGGACTATATCAAAAGGATGTACCCGCAGATTTCAAGTGCGCGGTTTCCCCTAAATGATATTTCCCACTACCGAAAGGGTGACATTCCGCATAACGCTGGTCCCAGCGAAGAATACAAACGCTTCGACCCGACTAAGATGAATGATGTGGTGGTTATCAGTCCGCTGTGGCTAGAGAATCACCACCGTATGCGGGATATTTCCGAAGGACAGTATCGACACTATAAGCACTTCTTGAACGCTGTCGGTGTCGTTACGAGAATTGAAGAAGAGCATTCTAGCTTGATGGTGGCTTTTACCCAGCCAAACGGTGAAACAGCTATCTTCCTAATCAAGAGAGCTTTGCTCATCAAGATGCCACAAGTCTTCCGCCAATTCACTCTAAACCTAGAGAAATCTGAGAAAAAGCAGAAGACTGCCATCGGAGCAAGCAATAGAAACGTGAAAACACCTAAATACAAAGTTGGCGATGTAGTACGAGCTAGCTCTAGCTGTAAGGAAAAACACCTTCTCGGATTAGTTGGTGTAATCAAAGAATGGGAAGCTAGGGATACGCAATACAACAACAAAGACATTTATTACAGAGTGTCTTTCTGGACTCTACCAAATATTTCTCTAAACCTCTCCGAAGGTGAAGATGAAGAATTTGAAGAAGAGTATGAGCTAAGAGAGTGGGATGTAGACAGCTTTAATCTGGAAATTTGCTCAATGCCACAATTGATGGTGTTTGAGGCTAGAAAATCCAGAGATATGGTTTGGTCTTGCAGGCATCAGGATGTTGTACATGCCAAGACTAAAACATTCCCCCACCAAGAAAACGGCGAAGTCGTGTTCGATGTGCAGTACGCACACGCGGCAACCATTAGGATGCCTCACTACGAACTAGACTACGCATACGACGGACAGCTTCTTATAGAAGCTCTTGGTAATATGCGGTGGACCACTCTTGGTTTCGAGATTCATGGTGGACAAGAATGGGCGTTTCTTTACGCCGGTAGGTCATACCAGCCATACAAAGTAGACCTTAGAATTAAACTAGGTCGTGTCACTGGTACACCGTCTATCAAAAAGAAGCTGGAAAACTCTCTTCTAAGATTAGAACATCCGTGGCAAGTCTATAGGTATCTGAACCGTAGGTCTCTCGGTAGATTCTATGATGTAATCACAGCCGAACAGTATTTCGCGGCTGATGTACCAAACTTCGAAATTTTAGATGACTGATACTCAACGCATTGAGAGAATCAGAGAAATCTGCTCTCACTACGAAGAAACGCTTAAGAAAGCCAGAGCTTGCGAGCTAGATTCTTCTTCGCGCGAAATGGTGAATAAGACCAGACAAGAAGCTTTGGCAGAAATCTGCGAGTTAGTAAAAGAAACGTAATGGAAACAATCGAAGTACCACAGGTTCGTTCAAATACAGAACTGAATCAACTTCTAGAAGAGTGGATTGTTGTGGACTGGAAAGCTAATCCCAGCGAAGTAGCTTCTGAATTCAACAAGAAACTCAAGCCATTTGGTCTTAAAGTGGCCACCGGAAATAATGGTGATGACCAGTTCTATTTCAAGATTGTGAAAGTCTAGGAGATAGTACCATTTGCACTATTCTCGGCGCGGCAGGCGATATTGCATCGCTGCCGTCTAAATCTAGGCAGGAGTTTCACGAATTCCTGTCGTGCCTATTCACCTGTGGCGAATTGCGCGGACGAGATGCATCGGGTTTCTGGGTTTGGCGTGGTGACCACTACGTCTTTGAAAAGCGACCAATTCCAGCACAAGACCTGATTTATAGGTCTATGGGTTGGAAGTCGTTACGTTTCAATCCCGGCAGCCTGTACATCGCACATACACGGTCAACCACAGATGGTGACCCGAACGTCAATGCAAATAATCACCCACATATCGGTAAGCATAGCGTAATGGTCCACAATGGCATGGTGTTTTCATTTGAAAGCATTGCTAGGACCTATAATTTCGATATGCAAACCGAGTGCGACAGCGAAGTGCTGTTGCACTTGGCCGAAGTCGACGAAGATATGAAACAGGGTCTTCGACGAATGATGATGGTGACACATGGCTCTAGTGGCATGGCGAGCATCGCTACAGCTTTCGTTGACAGGCGCAATCCTACAGAAGTTCTACTGACTAGAAATAGTGGCAACCCTCTACACATCTTCGAATGCGAGAGGCTAAACTGCGTATTCTTCGTCAGCACAGATGCTATCTTCGACAAAGCCCTAGAGATGCTATATGATAGCAAAAATCTACACCAGCTAGGATTTAAGCGTTCGGTTGTAGAAACCCACAAGCTGTATCGTCTAAAACAAGATGGTACAGTGGTAAAGGAAGACTTAGTGTCTTTTACCAAAGCGCATCAACAGGCTTGGACAGGTTCCGACGACGATACGGTGGGTACAAAAGAGATTCAGGAACAGTCACAACATCCTCTAGCATACTCGACCATCTTTGGGGACGATTTCGAACTAGGTATTGATGGCTCGATTGTACCTTTTGGTGCGCATGATGAACACGCAGACCTAAAGACAGAAACTTTTCAAAACGACGAATTCGAACTAATGCCTTCTGACATTAAGAAGGAACTAGTAACATTTTTGGAACAACATAAGAGATGAAATTCGGAGCCGAATTAGAATTTACGGCCGCCGTTGGACAAGCCGGTGGCGGCGGCAAAGGTAACTTCTACGAGTACCTACAATTGCTCACGTCCGAATGCGGTATCGTTAACTGGAAGATTGAACAGGACGGTAGTTGCGGCAATGAAATCGTTTCTCCGATTCTAATTGGAGAACCCGGTGTCAGAGAAATGCTGCAAGTCTGTTTCTGTGCCAACAAAGCAGCTAACGACCTAGGCTTGAGCCGTATCACCGGCATCGACTGTGGTATTCACTTCCACTTCGATGCAAGCGAATTGAGCCACAAGGAAATCCGCAACGTCCTGATTATCATGGCTATGGCAGAAACACTGTTCTATGCCATGAATCCACCGTCTAGGTTCGGAACTAACTTTGCAGCACCGTTGAACTTCAATCTGTTCCAGTGCATTCGCGCTCGTGACATTGTAGACTTGCGTGACTTGTGGTTCCGTTCATACATGGGCGTTGACGCACATCAGGACAGTTACCGACACAAAAATCGGGAATACTATCCCGACTTCGTGAACAGCGAGAAAAAACCACAGAAGTACGACTGGACCAGATACCATGGTCTAAACTTCGTTGCGCTGTTCAAACACGGCACAATCGAATTCCGATATGCCCACGGTAGTTTCGATATGGATACCGTAGAAATGTGGTATCGCCTATGCGAAGCAATCATGGTCGCTGCAACAACCAAGCAGACCAGAACAATTCTCAAGACCAACTTCCCATTCACAATGAATCAGGTGAAGCTGTCTGGCCTACCGAAATTGCAGCGGGGTTTGTACGGCGATATCAGAAAAGTTCTGATGTTCCTATTCGGAATCAAGAAAGGTGGCAGCGAGAGTTTGATTGAGCCCACAGTAACTATGATGCAGTTTATTGCTCATAGACTACTCAAATTCAATCACAACTGCATGACAAAAACCAACTACAAGAAAATCATGTCGATGGGTGAGAATGATGACCCGCGTCAGGCTCTTGCTCTAATGTTAGAGAAGAGAATGGTTTTCGGTTTAGGCAACTACTTGAAGCACCATCCGGAGCTTCCGCTTGAGTAAGAAAATCGAAGGAATCTTCCTAACTAGGATTAAAGGTTCCACTAGACCCGACTTGTGCTGCGATGAATGTTTTCAGCAATTCCAAGTTGGTGTTAAGCCTGAAGTTGGCGGTGACTGGCCATCCTATATGGTTGCTGAAGAATCACACATATCTTTTGACCATGTGAATGTTGTGTGCCCAGAATTAGTTAAGATTGTGGTAGAGCATCACGGCAGGATTGTGTGCCCAGCATGTAATAAGGGTGTGCTAATCATTGATGAAGAGTCTAGGTTCGACCCGGAAAGCCTCATCTTCTGGTTGAAACATGCATAAAGTTTTCAGATTAAGCGATGTAGTGATTGAAGAAGCACGATGTGTGCCGGATGCAGATATCATGTGTAATCACTGTCGTTTAGAGATGGAGCTAATACCCAATAAAAATGTTGTGGGTTATAGAAATCCGCACGCTAATCCACAGTGGGATAAAAGCCATCCGTTTTTCAAGTACAGAGTAATTTGGCCAGCAGTAGTAATAAACCGCGCAAACATACTAAAGAATACAGCTTGTTTGGCTTGTGGTACAGTAGGCGACTTCGAAACTCTACCGTGGGGTGTATTTGATTTCGACAGTATGCACAAGTCACTGAGAAATCGCTGCGTTAAGTGTGATAAAGACTTACACGAATCAGGCAGTCTAGTTCGGTCTGAAATAGACAAAAAACTGTATTGCGTAGAATGTTTAGTAACAGAGTAAAATGACAGTATCATCTAAATTTGGTTTGAAGATTGGAAGCACTGAAGTCTTTGAACTTAAGTCTCCCGATGATGCCCTAGAACTTGTTAGGGCAGTTGTAGAGCAATTCTTAGGCAACAACTTCACAACCTACCAACCGCGTTGTCCTATTTGCGACACAAATCTTTGTGACCACGAAAAGCACATGAACAAACCTGTTGGCGAATGCACCAATGAAAAGTGCGGGTCAACTATTCATGCAGCAGACTACTTCGGCAAGGTACTAGATGTTCTTGCCGAGTGGGAAAAGTGTCGTCCAGAGTACGAAGCTAAGCTAGAAAGGCTTATCAACAATCAAAAGGACGACGACGACGATGATGACCGCGTTGGTTTTGGCTCCGGAGGAAAAACAGGCGGTTATACATCAGACGAAGAATTCATCAAAGAAATTAACGGTGAACCGGTCTTCATATGGTAGAAACACCAATCTGCCTAAGCTGCGGTAAGTATGTCTTCGATTCTCAGAACGTCAACGAATTCAAACGAATGACGGCAGAAGAATATGTCGAAGCTGTACTTCGCTCTCTTATTAGGAATAACAAGAGCGCAGAATGGGTAATTAAACAATTCGGTCTAAGTACAAAATTGGTGACTAACAAATCTGAGTGCGAACTGTGCGGGGCTCCCCACGCAGTATGGACGTCACCTAAAGACAAATCAAAATCCGTTCGAGGCTTGGTATTCTTCTATTCTGGGACTAAGAAAGCATCCAGAAAAGACAGAATGTTCATCGAAGAATTCCGGTCTCGCTTCTTCTCTCGTTAGGTGTATAATAGAGTGATGAGTGATATTCTAAAAAACACCGCTCGACACCCTCTATTTAAACCCACCCTAGCTTCCGGTATCACCGGTATAACTACAGGTGCGCAACTCCTCATGTCTCTAGGTATTGATGTGCAGGAAGAGACTATTGCAGTCCTACGCAAGATTGAACAAACTTTGCGTGATGCCACCTATGATTCCATTGACCTTGATGAGCTTATCGCACAAGCTCAAGCGATAGGAGACGACATTGGGACAGCCAAGACGAGAGAGAAGAGTTCCGAAACACTCGGACAGGAAAAAGACTCAGATTCGAATTAAGGGAATTTCAGAAAACCAAATTCAGTACATTCAAAGCATTCGTGAAAACGATTTTACGATTGCACTAGGACATGCTGGCTCGGGTAAAACCTACTGCGCTGTTGGAATGGCGCTAAAATACCTGTTCATGAAGGATAGTGACGTTAACAAGATTGTCATTATTCGTCGTAACATGGCCGCATGTGAAGATGATATTGGCCATCTTCCGGGTGATGCGTTTGACAAGATGTATCCCTACTTTGGAAGCATTCTGGACAATATTGAGCAATTCATCGATAGACCGTTGCTTCGTGCGCTAGTGGACCAAGAGAAGATTGAGATTGTTCCACTTGCTTTCCTACGTGGTAGAACACTCCGCAATTGTTTTATCATTGTAGAAGAAGCACAGAACTGCACAATTGAAGCAATGAAAATGATATTGACTCGTGTAGGAGAAAACTCCAAGATTGTTGTTACCGGAGACGTCAATCAGCGAGACAACCCTGTTGAACTCTGTGGTCTCACAGACGCATCAGCTAGGTTTGTGTCAGAAGACGGCTTCGCTGTCGTTAGACTGTACGACGAATCAGACATTGTTAGAAACGACAAAACTTCCAAGATTATCGAACTGTATGAACAAGACGTATCTATTCTGCCTAAAGGATGAAGTGGCAGGTAAACAGTGCGGTATCTGGGCACTAGACACTAACTTAGGGCTTGGGGAAATTGTAGCTAAATTTAGAGCACTTTTCTCCAAGCTCTCTACACGCTGGGCCGTCTATATAATAGAAACACAGAGTACCTCAGCAAGCACAGAAAGCCTAACAACAGTAAAAATCCTAGCAAAGATTCGGGACAGAATCAAAGAACACGAGAAAGAATCAACCGTCATCTTACTGCCACCAAATAATCCTTGGAGTAAGACAGACGAACATAGGAAGACACTAGAATAATGAGTAGCATCCCAGTACACAGAATGGAACTAATCACCGACCCATCTAAGCTTAGAGCAAAGGCTCGTAAAGTTTCTAAGTGGAGCGGTATGAGATTAGCCAAGAAATTGATGCAGTTTCTAGTCTACAATGACATTAGCTGCATTGGGTTTGCTGCACCACAGGCCGGAATTAACGACCGCGTATTCGTTTTACGAGACAAAGCGCACTATGCAGCATTCGTCAATCCTAGAATTGTAGAGATTGGCCCACAAGAGCGGGAAGAAGTGGAAGGCTGCCTGTCCATTCCCGGACGGCTGTTTGTTGTTAAGCGTCCTACGACAATCGTCGTCAAAGACGCCATTCGTACTAAGCCTTTCGAGCTAGAGGGTATTTCAGCACGAGCATGGCTACATGAATTGGACCACCTTAACGGAAAGCTCATCTCCGATATCGGCGTAGAGGTGAATCCAGAAGACACGGAAAAGATTAACCGCGTACTATGATTTTTAGAGTTGAACATGATTGGGTCTGGTCTAAACGAGCCAACTCGTACGGATATGGTCCTGAATTCAAAAAATTCAACCACGCGGTAGCTGAATTACGCCGACAGATACATCATTCCCGCTTGGTTATTGTGGAGAATGGTAAGTCTAGGACCATTATGCTCTTTGAGCCTACGGTCGAAGGCACTCGTCCATACCCTCCGCACAAAGTAAAGTCGTTCTTAAAACTGTCAAACGGCTTATACTTACACAGTAAGCTTGTACGAACAACGTCAAAACGTAGAAAGCCAAATGAGAACAGTAAAACCAAACGAAAGCGCCGAAGCAAACTTAAACGAAATCTATAACACTGGATTTCAGCTAGCTTTCGTAAGTCCTGAAAACGAACAGTGTCACGCATGGGTGCTATGCAAAGACTTCATGAATGATGTTGTTTGGTCCCAAATCCATGGCGAAAAAGTGGGTATTTATGGGTTCTCCTATGACCCATCGGTAAACCCCAACATGTCCATGGACCCGGTAAAAATCGTTGTTCGAGACAAAGAAAGAGAACCGCAAGAGTTCGACCGGGTAATTAAGCAGTCCGTCAAGTTTCTCAATATCGTTGAGAGACAGCACGGATTCCCCGAATCAAAAGCAGAGCGCGTGCTTTTCGGTAAGACCGACCAGCGGGTATGGATGTTCACATGTCCGCCCTGCTGGATTCACGCATCGCCTATGCTATCTCTACTCACTCTGTATATCCGCATCGGATGCCATTATCCGGGCGGTGGCAGTATGAACAGAGCGATTTCGTACTACAGGAACGAAGTTGAGCATAACGATTCAGGATACCTCAAAGAATCTCGTCAGATGAGATTGCTAATCTTGAAAAGGGGTCTGTCTATCTTTAGACCAAAGATGGAAGATAACTATCCCAAAGATGCCGACCTGCATACAGTGCATCACAGTTGGGGTATTGTAAACTCACCCAGACAGGAACAGCTACAGAAGCTTTGGGACTTGAAAGAGCTATCCAAGATGGGTAAGAATAAAAAGACACAAGGAGAAGCCGCCATCAGAGAAGATGCGGTAATTAAAGAGTAAACGATATGGATTTCACAATCGGAGCAGACATTGAATTCATGCTCGAAAAAGACGGCGGTTTGGTGTCTGCCGTTCCCGTGCTGGGCCACGAAGGACGTGAATTGCCATACGGACGAATCTTTTTCGACAACGTATTGGCCGAATTCACAGTAGACCCGGCTGCAAGCCGAGACGGATTCATCAACAATGTCTGGGAAAATCTTGAAGAAGCACGTAGGCAGTTTGCCAAAGACGGTATTGGCATTCGTGTAGCTGCTTCTGCTCATTTCCCGCAAGATGAGTTAGAAACAGATGAAGCCAAACTGTTTGGTTGTTCGCCTGACTTTTGCGCTTATGAGCTAGCTGTCAACAAGCTAAGTTGTAACGCAGAAGATACAACTCTTCGCACCGCAGGCGCTCACGTCCATTTCTGTCATCCGGTCTTTGAAGACCCGTTCAAAGTAGTAGAGATGATTAAGTTGATGGACTTGAGACTTGGCATCCTGTCAGTCGTAGAAGACGACACAGACGAAGCCAGAGAACGCCGCTCTCTGTACGGCGCGGCTGGTGCTCACAGACCAAAAGAATATCCCGGCGGTGAATACCGCCCAATGTCGAACTGGTGGATTCGTGACCGCGAATCCATCGGTATCGTTTACGACCTAACATCGAGGTGCTTACAAGACCTCGTTGACGGTCAGACCGTGAACTCTCTAGGTTTCGACCCAGAGACAGTGCGGAACACAATCAACAACGGAGACGTTGTTGTAGCAAAGGAAATCCTAGAGAAACTCGATGCCTAAGCTAATCGAAAAGTTCACGTATGGATTCGAGGATGTTTCTCTCGAACCACATCACTACAGCCCAATTAGTAGTCGTAAGACAGATATCGACACGACCACTTTTATGGGCAAAGTAAAACTTCATACTCCTATTATTGCCAGCCCAATGGCTGACGTTTGCGATGACAAGGTAGCAATTGCTATCGCAAAAGCCGGTGGCGTTGGAGCTATTCACAGATTCCAAACCATCGAGGAGCAGGTTGAAATGGTCAGCCGCGTCGTTGCGGCTGGCCAGCCTGTCTTGGCAGCAGTAGGCACTACTCCGGACTATCTAGAACGTGCTGTCAAGCTATACAACGCTGGTGCTTTCGGCATTATCGTTGATGTGGCTTTTCTAAATCAGAAGACCATCGAAGCTTGCCGAAACATCAAAGCAGAGCTTGAAGACGTCTATCTGATTTCCGGCAACGTAGCCACCGGAGCAGGATTCAGGACCGGAATCGATGCTGGCCTAGATGCTATCAGAGTGGGAATCGGAAACGGACAGGCTTGCCGAACTAGCAGGGTGACGGGCGTGGGTGTTGGTCTAGTGACTTCTCTACTAGAATGCCTAGAAGAGAAAGAACATGCGGCCAGCTACGGTCGCCAAGTCTCCATCATCTGCGACGGCGGCATGGACACTGGCGGCTCATTCGCTAAGGCCATCGCCTGTGGAGCAGATTTTGCCCTGATGGGCAGGGCGTTTGCTGGCACCTATGAAGGGCCGGGACAAGCAGTAACAGAAAGCGGAGAGCCGGTTAACCCGGATAGACACGAATGGGCGAACTATAGACAATACCGTGGCTCAGCCAGCATGGAAGCTCAGCAGGTATACAAAGCCCGTGGAGAGATTGTTACGTCCGAGGGTGTAGCGAGCGTCGTAAAAGTCTACGGCAGCGTAGAAGAAGTCCTAGGCCGGTTTAACGGCGCACTACGGTCCAGCATGAGCTACCTAGGCGCTTCTGATTATAATTCATTTAGAAACAATGCCGTAATCAGGCTAGTTTCTACAGGAACGTTTAATCAGCAGAAGGCCAGAACCCTACAGACGAAGGAAATCACCATCTAATGAGTGACGAACTATTCGACTATTCTGACATGGGGGAAGCTTGGGTCCACTTCACTAAATGTGCTCGTGGATATTTTGCCCGGCTAGTCAAAAAGAGGGCCAGTACCGACGACCCAGACATGCCACGGAAAGTCCAGATGTTGAAGTACAAGGACTACTGTGCGCGGCTGATGTACGTCATGAGTTTCTTCTCACCAACGACTCACGAAGTAGACGAGTCGGGTGGAAGACTCCATAGTGATTTCGACCTTGATTGGGCTATGATGCTAGCGAAGCCATCAGCAGTTTCAACTGCCAAGATTGCTCTCAAGCAGCTAATCGAAATTGGCATGATTGAAGCTATCGCTGAGCTAGATGTAGATGAGCCTAAGAGACTACCGCCCGGACCAATTGTTGGCGGTAACACAAACCCTGACACGGAATTTGACTTTGACTAGAAAGCACGCAAGTCCATTGTATGATGAGTGGTTTCATCTTATGATGATGGGAGTCACCTTCATGTGCTATTACGCTTGGTTAAAGCGTAGATGGAAGAAAAAGCATGGGTAAAGTTGCAGTAGTAGTAGGCGGTAGCCTAGGCGATGAAGGCAAAGGCAAAGTTACGGCCTACGTACTAGAGCGTTACAATGTTGGACACGAAGTTCTGTGCATTCGGTCATCGGGTGGTACAAACACGGGTGCAACAGTGTGGCGCAGAAAAGGTGCGGAAGACTGGGTTAAAATTCAAATTCACATGTTGCCGGTGGGCGTATTCTTGCCCGGTGGAAAACATGGGTACATTGGGAATGGGGTCTATCTAAACTTAGATATTCTCGAAGAAGAACTCAAGTTGATGCACCAAGTTGCTGATGGCCACCCGCTCAACAAAGTGTTCATCTCCAAGTACGCTCACGTAGTTACAAAACAGTGCCTAGAAGAAGATGCACGTAAAGAAGCTAAGCAGAAGCTTGGTTCAACTAAGAATGGTGTCAGTGTCGCAGCGGGTAAGAAGTATCGCTACGAAGGCACTACACTTGAGAAGTTCCTAAGCAAGCCGGGCTCCGGACACATCAAAACTGTGTTCGATACATTCTACGTTGAAGTAGTTGACCCGTATGAGTTCTTCACAGAAATTGTAGAACCCGAAGACTGGAATATCGTTATCGAAGGAACTCAGGGTGTAAACCTAGACGTTAACCATGGTAACTACCCATATGTTAGTTCGGGGTCATTCTCTACGTACGGTCTACTAGACGGCGTGGGTTATGCATTATCACCAGACGAAGTATATATGTGCCTAAAGGCATACAATTCATACTTCGGACCAATGAGGATGAAAAGTGATTTTGACGACGACGAGTTTAGACAGTTTGCTGGGGAGTACGGGACTACGACCGGGAGACCTCGTAATCTTTCATGGCTCGATACGGCCGACGTACGACGCGCCGCGCAGCTCATTCAGCCTACGCATCTTGTCGTCAATCATTTCGACTCGCTCAACTGGTTCGCAGAAAACGGAAGAGAGTGGAGACTGTGGGTCGATGGAGAAATGTCTATGGGATTCAGCGATAAGGCTTGGGTTAATTCCAAGCTCACCCGTCAGGGAGCTATGTTCCTAGACGCCCTCAAAGATGCGGCTAAAGTTAGAAAGATTTTTATTGGTACAGGACCGAAAAGTTCTGATATCATAGAGTATAGGTAATCAAATGGCTACATACAACAAAGAACAACTTGCAGAACTTTGCGATTTAGAAGGTACAGCATACGCAATTCAGAATTACATCAACATCGACGATATCGAAGATGCTGAGTTGCGCGACCTAGCACGAGACGCAAAGAAAGCACTAGACCGGCTCGACGACGCACTTGGGCTTGGTTAGTTCAATCAATACATAGCAAGCCGATGCTGAAAGAATACTTAAAAGTCCTGCTTTTCAATTGGTTTAAATATAGAGGGAAGATTCTATATTGGGCATGGACTGCGTTCATGTTAGTTTGGCTTGCTCTCGCATTAGTTATATCTTATCTTGGTAGGCTAACAGAAGTTTCTACACTAGTTCCTGTAATACTCACTGTGCTTGTAGCTATCGGTTGTTACATAATGACTAGATTCTGGAATGCATATGAAGAGAATACAGAAGAGAAATATAAGTTAGAAGCGCAGTATGTCAAATTACTCGAAAGAAGATTTGGAAAATCTTCACGACGAATTGGAAGAAAAACCACCAAGAAAAAGCCAGAAAAGAAGGAAGATTCCTAAAGATGATGGCTTTGCTCCCCGAGAAAAGGGTAGAGCTAGAAAAAGAAAAACTCCGAAATATGATTCGGAACTACACTCTTCTTAACTCGGCTCCGCCCAGCGGCGCAATCGAAGAAGTGTGCCGCCCAATTGCCGTAAGCGCGTTAAAAAACGCGATTCACACGCAGATTGCCTATCTGCGCAGATGGAATGTACATTTAGATGATGAAACTCTACACGGATGGGGGTAATTCTCCGGACAAAGGAACATATGGCAGCTTTCTACTTGAAGATGAAAACGGTCTTCTAGTAAAACTCGGCCGCTTAAAGTTCGGGCCGCCTATCGATACAAACAACGGCGCAGAATACGCCGCCCTCATCGCAGGACTAGAATTCTGTAGAGATGAAGGAATAAAAGAAATCGATTGTTTCACTGATTCTATGTTGATGGTTAAACAAGTCAACAGAGAGTGGAGAGTCGAAAAGAAACATTTGAGGGTTTTAGCAGAAAAAGTTTGGGAATTACTACCAAATTTCGATACAATAAGGGTGTCTTACGTCCGGCGTCGAATCATTGCCGGAAAACTAGGACATTAAAAGGTAGAGATATAGAAAACGACACCCATGAACAAACTACTTGAGAACGTTCGAAACATCGGCTATACAAGTGCCGCCCTATGCGTTCTTAAGGGACTTAGAGCTAAGATTGAGTTGGGCCGTAAACAGGCCAACCGCTTGAGCAAACATTTCCCTTCGCTAAAGGGAGTTATCTTAACGGGTAGAGCAGGAACCGGAAAAACATACGTTTGCCGACAGATTTACACTGGTCTAAAATTAGACGCATTTCATAAAGATGGTGTAACGTCCGCAGTATGGATTGACGGTGCTGCAACCACTGTGGGAAGAAGGGAGAAGTTCAAAGAGAATCCACATTCGATTATCTTCTGGAATGAAATCGCGTGCAATGACGTAGGAGACGTCAGACTAATGAAGCAAATGGCTGAAGGGGTTATCAGCTATATGAAGCACGGCGACCTAGAAGAGACCAAGTTCACGGGATTGCTGATTGGGTCAACTAATGACTTCTCGGCAAAGGGTAAGGTGGGACGTGACTTGGAAGCCCTTAGAGATAGATTAGATATCGTAGAGATTGGCCCGCCTGACGGGTACGACCCTGCGTTAGCTATTGAGGACGAAGCCCACTATCTCAGAAGGAAGAATGCGAAAGTGGATTGGGAAATGGTCGCTCACGCATTAGCTGCGCATGACGACGAAGTATTGACCGCAGAAGAAAGGGCTGCAATTAGGCCTTTCTGGTTAACTAAACTTCGTGAATGCCTAGACGACCGCGTGCTTACAAGAGCAGGCTACGACTTTGTAGACTGCTTTATCTTTATGAAGAGGTTGTTCCGCGAACACGGTGGTCTTAAAGACCCGGATGTATTCGAAGCGGCTGTAAACCTAGCTTACGAATCTGTAAGTTTGAATCCTGTTGCAATCGCCCACTTAGGCGTTGTGCAGAGAGATATCATTTATTCACTAGAAACTGCACCTGATAAGACACGCAGCACAAACGAGATTAAGGAATGGTTGCTTGAAACTGGTAGATTTATCAGCAAGAGTACAATGCACCGTAATCTTAATCAACTAATTGAGCGCGGCTTAATCATTAAGAGAAAGCATGGCGAATACTCAATGTTGCGTCCTGACGCAGAAGTCGCAGAATTGAAAGATATACCTTTTGATGGCGTGCTTGAAGACTTGGCGGGACAACCCTAAATACGCCGAAGCGTGTCAAGTTTTATATAGAACCAGAGTAGATTATCCAAATCTGAATTCTGGGCCTAAGCTTGTGCGCGAACCAGTAAAATTCAATCATTTAAGTAGATTAGAGCGTTCTAGGGTAATATATAGGGCTATTGGACTAAAGCTACCTCCTCTAATTGAAGAGGAAAAGCAGCAGCAGAAGATGATGCAGCAGACTTTGACTACTAGTAGTAGCAGTTGGACCGATAGCAATTCCAGCCAAATCTACATTCATAAATCATGAACGAACTATTAGAAATTCAGTATCCAGCAGAAGATGAGCCATATATCAAAATGGTGTATGAAGTAGCTCACAAGTATGCGGAGAATGCAAGATGTTCGTTTGACGACTACGTTAGCGTTGGTATCATGGCTTTGCATAAAGCCAAAGAAACATTTGACCCAGCAAAAGGCGTTAAGTTCACCACACACGCTTATGGTATCATCGACAATGATATTATGAAAGAGTGGCAGAACAATGTCAACGAACTTTCATGCAGTACCTATCATGTGAAAAACACCGAAGGTGCTAAAGAAGAAGTTGCATTTCAAAATGCTACAATCGTCGCTATGCACAATAGAGATAGAGACGATGAGCAGGGACTAGAACACGACATTAGTCCTAGTGGCGGTTTTACTAGCGTTAACAAAGTAGCTAAAGCCGTAGCATCAGGTTCTTTATCACCCGAAGAAGGTGCCCAGACGGCTGAGATTGCCGAGAAAGTAGACGCTATTCTCGACAGCTTAGATGATGATGACAAAGATATCATAATCAGCCGTATGTTCCAAGGCGAAACCTTTGACTTCATTGCCAGCAAAATGAATATGAGTTGGCGCTCGGTTAATTACCGATATCACAAAGTAAAAGAAAGTCTAAAGGATAAATTCGTCGCGGCTGGGCTTGACGTCTATGCCTAATGAAATTCGTGTAATAGAACTCAACTACTATCGCAATCACGCCGCAGACTTTCAAGTTTCAGAAGAACTAGAAGGTTATATTGCGTTTGCGTTTCCCGGCCGCTTCGTCGGCGTAGGTGAAACCCGTGAAGAAGCCATGACCATGGCTAAAATGCGACTCCGTGCTTCCCGCAAGTCCCATCTAAATTCAGGTAAGACAGAAAATGACTGGATTAAGTGGGCTATGGATAGAGGTGCGAAAATCCTAGACCTATACAACAAGATGGGTTTAAAGAAATCCCACGTTTGGGAAGAAGACGACTTGGAGAAAAAGTAATGCATTGGTGGATGACAGGACCTCTACTCGGGCTTGCTTTAGCAGCGGCGTTTATCTACTACAACGAAAAAGGACAATGGCCTAAATGGGTCATTAGATTCTTAAATTGGAAACCGTTCGAAAACCGCAATTCGAAGGTTCGGTAATAAAAGTTTGTAACACAAAATTTGGAGAAGCGCAAAATGTCAACATTTTCACGCTCAGGTCAGCCTTGGACAAAGGGCGAGACCAACATTCTCGTACGCAATCACAACCGCGGTCGCAGCTATGCGTCCATCGCAAGCATGAAGACATTCAGCGGTCGGCGTTCGATTAAGGCGCTAAGGCGTCGTTTTGAGCGTGTTGTGCTCGGTCACAACAGCTAGACATTTAGCAACAGGGGGTCGGAAACGACCCCCTTTCTATTTGCCATGAGTAAAACAAAAACAAAGACCAAGACCGTATACGAAACTCCTGAGACACACGACCACGGACGTAGCCGCCCTTACGGTGGACACGGCCACGGGTCTGTGACTGTTGTCATCCATAAGAACTGCACTGTTTGCGGTGACAAGTTTAATCCTTACCGTCAAGGTTCTGTGCGCGAACCCAAAAGTGAAAGAAAGCACAAGTACGCTTTCTGCTCTAAAGAATGCGAACGAATCTATGACGAAGGCTTACTATGATGGGACTATTCAAATCTTTTGTTGGCCTAGTATTAGTTGGTTTCGGAGTATGGTTGTCGTACCAAAATTACGAAATCTCAAATAAAGATGTAGTATGCGTAATTGCATTTGCATCAGGCTGGCTGACAATGATAAGCGGCGTCAAAGATGACTAAGATTCTCAAGAAGGGTCTTCTAAAGAGAATTCACGTTAATCAACATAACGTTCGAGCGAACAAAAAAGACGGTGGCAATAGACCAGTCTTTACAGTTAAGACTTACAAAGAGAACGTTATCTGTCATCACGTAGACTTCAAAGACGGGACACTGGTAAATCGTCCAGAAAAACCACTTTCATGTGGCGCTACAGTATGGATTGAAACTAGAGACGAAGTAGAGTGTGTGATATGAGTTGGAATTATCAGATTATCAAGCACGGTGATGAAGATTTTAGGTTGCATGAAGTTCACAAAGATGAGAGCGGACGTGTCCATTCATGGACAGCAAACGCTGAGTTGACCGGAACGAGTATGCACGATATTCACAGTCAACTAAAGAGAATGTTGAATGACGTACAACGAAGACACGTTCTAAAAATAGAAGACTTACCCCAAAGTGAAAATGAAGAAGATACTCATTCTGCTGACACTACTTCTTAGTGTCGGATGTAGCTCACTGGAACTAGGTGGCGGCTACGCAGACGATGGTTGGACTACTGAAGTTACAACCACTAGCAAACGTAATCCTAATTTGGGTGTACGTGTAAGTGCGGGAAGAGAGAGACTACCGGATAAATGGGCTCAGTTGTATGGCGAGTACGTAGACCGTTATGCATTTGGACCCTTCTATCGAGTAAAGCTACCGCATGGCTTCTTTGTAGAGCCGCGCTTTGAAGTAGCTTACTATAACGAACTTGGTACGCCATGGGAACCAGAGGTTGGTTTCCGTATTGGCTGGCAATATAAGTCTTTCACCGTGTATGGCGGCGGTCGTCATCCACTAGGTAATGGTGATAGACACGAAGCTCAGGGAGAGTACGAACACATCCCTGATGGTTGGAAGCCTGAAATTGGCTTCAATTGGACCTTTAACTGGTAAAGGAATAGTAAAAATGAGTTTCAACGCAGAAGCAGCACGCACAAACGTAGAGGCAGCAAAGGCTGCACCTCTCAACCGTCTCATCACAAAGTTCGTTGAGCCCGCATCCAAGAAGGGCAAGAACAGTGTGAAGCTTCGCTACTGGGTCAACAAGCGCAAGCGCGAGTTCCTCGAGGGTCTCGGGTTCACCGTAACCAAGACAACCGAAGACCTCCCTCGCGGCAAGCAGCAGAAGTTCACCACCATCACTTGGTAGTAGACTTCTCAGTTGAATCGCAGTTAAGTCGGGTGGCGTGAAAGCGCCACCCGACCCTTTTTTTGTAAGATATCAAGATAAATGTGGGCATATTTAGGGACTGCGGCCGTTCTGTGGGGAGCCAAGAAAGTAGGAGATAAGAAAATCTCCGGTTGGTTGTGGTTCATGCTCGGAGACTGCCTCTGGATTGTAGAAGGCGTACAGATTTTCACACAAACTGGAGACCCATCCATCATAATTTGTGAACTTCTGTTCCTCTTTCTACATATTAGAGGATGGTTACATTGGAGAAAAAAGTGAACTATAAAGAAGCAGACGAAATTCTGCGTTCAGGCCCGGGTGACGGCTATCCAGTTGGATTGGCTAAAAATAGACAGACCGGCAGGTCTTTTATTTGTCGCTCTAGCTCTGACGACGGTGGGATTTGTGTGTCAGAATTTGAAGACACACCGGAGTTTTGGGAAAAAGTGGCGGCCGACGCAGAAGAAATCGAAAGCCGTGATGAATATACAGATAGACACGAAGCTCTATCTCAAGCTATTGAAAATCTATCTACACATGTAGTATCAACCGCATTTTGGGGATAAAATGTCGTTTGAACCAAAAGTAGAAGAAGCAATTATGCTAGCCGTCGAATATGGCGGATATGATGGTGCTCACCATAAAGATTGGGTAATCGACCAAATGTTGCGTAGGCTTATGGAGCCGGAGCGATACAAGAAAATGGTCGAAGCCTGTGGTGGGTCATATGATGAAGGAATCGCTCCATGACATTTAACGAATGGTTTGAGAAGTACCAGAACATTCTCTGTGGGCCAGATATGGTCAAGAACAAAGAAGCCGCACGAGCTATCTTTGAAGATACACAAGATATCGTTTTCGAAGAAGACGAAGAAGAGAGACCTTGGATTCCAGAAGGCGGAACGCTAACGTTTGAACAGGAAGAGTTTCAGAAGAAACCTGCTATTCCTGAGAGAACAGAATTCCACCCAGACAATCTTTATCCGGCAGAAGAAGAAGCCGACGCTGGCATCGAGCCCGACCATATTCTAGAAGGTCGCCCGGATGATAGAGCCGAGAAAGCAATTGACCTGTTCGGGCTAGACGAGGACGAAAAAGATGAAGACACTTCTAGCTAGTCTAATCATACTACTAACTTTAGTTGGATGTGCAAAAGACCACTTCCCCACTTCGCCGCAGCAAGATTCTGTAGAAATCTTCTCTAAGAATAACGGTGATGTAGTAAAGACTTTCCATAAAGTATACGTTGTACATATTGACATGGATGGCGTGTACATTATTATTAAAAAGCTGAATCCAGAAGCAGGTAGACTAGAAGAAGTCTACCGATGCGAAAGGAAATATTTTAGCTGGCGCTGGGTAAAACCCAAAGACACTAAGAAGAAACGAAGACGATGAGTTTTGAAGATTGGTTTGACCAATTTGATATGCCTCACGGCTCTTTCCAAGAAGTCGTAGAAGCCGCAGCACGAGCGGCATGGGACCAAGCTTACGAAGATGGTTTCAATGACGGCAAAGACGAAGGTGAAGACGAAGGCTACGACCGTGGGTACGAAGACGGTCGTCAATCAGGCTGGGAAGACGGATACTCAGACGGGCACGAAGAGGGCGTAGAAGAAGGTAGAGAATTACATGACCGTTAGAGAACTAATCGCACTACTGGAAGAATACGATATGGACCTTCCAGTACACTTGGCGTTTTGGGACAATGGCGACCCAGAAGCAACTGGGTTTGAAATCGAGAAAGAATTCATCTCTGTTGAACATAGGGCAGAACCAGTCTATCCTAATCGTCATGATTTCAAGAGAGTGGTAATCACATGACTTTCGAAGAATGGTACGATAATTTCTACGAAAAGAGAAAAAGAGTTAGCCTAATCCAAAATGATAGAGTTGACTTAGAGAAACTCCTGAGAATAGTTGCTCATGATGCTTGGGATGAAGCAAACGAACGCGGATTCTGCGAAGGCTATGCTAAAGCCCTAGAAGAATCAGCGAAAGGAATTACGCGCAAATGACTTTCGAAGAAGCATTTGATGCTCTATATCCTGACAACAGGATGGAGCCATACAGAAAAGACTGCAAGAAAATCTGGGATGCTGCTCTCGCAGCCGGTCGAGAAGCCGAATTCCAAGATAAGCATGTCGGTAAATCACCCGACTATCCCGGTGGTGGGTATGGTGCTATGAATAGCGGAGGTCGTGAATGACCCCACCCAGTCTAGTGAGAAAACTGATGGACGCCATCGAACAGGATAATTTGCCTGTAATTAGACACTGGGTGTGGCTAATAGGCGGACCAGAAAAAGCCCTAGAAGAGCTAAAGAAAGTTGTCTCACCCAAGATTTGGAGAGAGTGGAATAATGGAGCGACCATCGCAGCGAAAATTGAGAGTCCTGATTCGGGTAGTGGGCAAGAACATAGTAGATAATGTAATCTACTTTGTAATTCCATCTTGGGACGGTGGCAAAGTCTGGTTCCAAGATGAATGCCCGTTTTTCAAGCGGATTAAGATAGGCGACCGGCTATACGCACGTACTCAACTAGGTGAAGAAGACCCGAATAAAATGACATTCACCGAGTGGGAGTATCCGAAGCAAATGACCGACGAAGAGCTAGATGCCTTCTTCGAGAAATTGCTGAAAGAAAGTGCCGAAAAAAGACGAAAAAATTCCCAAAAAGATTGAACATTTTGTCCACTTTTGGGTATAATACACACAGAGCCGGGAAATTCCCGGCTTCTTGTTTCTGGTGTAGCTCAGCAGGTAGAGCAGACGGCTGTTAACCGTCCGGTCGTAGGTTCGAGTCCTACCGCCAGAGCCAGTTTCAGGGTTGTGGCTGGAAGCCTAGAGGCGGCTGTTAACCGCATCGTGGTTGGTTCGATTCCAACACCCTGAGCCATGCGCTATAAAGGTCGTGGGTTAGACTCCACGGCGGATAATGCCAAAACCCGAATGTGGCGAGGGACTATAGGTTCGGGCTAGTATCCTATAGTCGTATGGGGCTAAAGTGTTACGGTAGCACGCTAGTCTGTCTAACTAGAAGCCGGGGTTCGACTCCCCGTAGTCTCGCCATTTATTCTTTGACAATTTAACAGTACACGCGGCGGTCGTCTAGTGGACTAGGACACATGGCTTTCACCCATGAAACCGGGGTTCGATTCCCCGTCGCCGTACCACGGCCTTGTCGTCTAACGGTTAGGACACGAGTCTCTCACACTCGAAATCGGGGTTCGATTCCCCGCAAGGTCACCATATGCCGCTCTAGCTCAATAGGATAGAGCATCCGGCTACGAACCGGAAGGTTGTAGGTTCGACTCCTACGGGCGGTGCCACCGGGATGTGGAGAAGTTTGGCCGTTCTCGCCTGTCTTGGACACAGGAGGTCGTTGGTTCGAATCCAACCATCCCGACCAGATTGACAGATGGTGTAACAGGTAACACGAGTGGCTCTGAACCACTTATTCTAGGTTCGAATCCTAGTCTGTCAGCCAGATTCAGGAATGGTGTAACAGTAGCACAGGAGTCTTTGAAACTCTTAGCCTAGGTGCAAATCCTAGTTCCTGAGCCATGAGCCAGAGAGTGTCGGTTCGAATCCGGCCCCAGCTTTTGCTGGGTAGTTTAACGGGAAAACACTGGCATATGGGCTTGTAGCTCAATGGGAGAGCAGGGCCTTTGCAAGGCCAAGGTTGTAGGTTCGAATCCTATCAGGTCCACCAATCCTTCCCGCTTCGGTGGGGGACGGGCGTGAGAAATGCGCGCAGACAGTAGTCGTATCACGTCCGTCCTTCGCCAATTTTTTAAGATGGCAGAGTGGCGGAATTAGGCAGACGCGCTGGTCTTAGGAACCAGTTCCTTCGGGAGTGTGAGTTCGAATCTCACCTCTGCTACCATTTTACAATGACAAAAGAACAACTAGAACGACTCAAAGAACTCGACGAACAAACCTCTTGGACTATAGAAGACCTAGGCGAAAGAGACCGTCTGATGAGACTGTTTTATCGCCATTATGGTCCAGAGATTCACAGATTCGAAAAGAAATACGAAGAATACGAAAAACGAGCAAGAGAAGGCCTAGTGGCGGAACAGGCAGACGCGGCAGGTTGAGAGCCTGCTCCCTCAAGCGCAGGGGTACTGGTTCGAATCCAGTCTAGGCCACCATTCGGTGAAGTAGCTCAGTAGGCAAGAGCGCGGGTCTCATAAACCCGAGGTCGAGAGTTCGAATCTCTCCTTCACTACCAGACGGTAGATGTAGTGTAAGAGTTTAGCACACGAGCTTGTGACGCTCGGGGAGCGGGTGCGAATCCCGTCGTCTACCCCACGGTACTCTGGCGTAAGTGGTCTGCGCGTGGGTCTGAAGAACCCAAGGACTCAGTTCGATTCTGAGGGGTACCACCATTAAGGGCATGTAGCTCAGTTGGTTAGAGCGTCGGTCTGATAAACCGGAGGTCATTGGTTCAAGTCCAATTATGCCCACCACTAGATACACGTAGTCCTGAGCTGGCACTCAGAGTCTCCAAAACTCAGAGGCAAGGTTCGATTCCTTGTGCGTGTGCCATACGGGCGATTAGCTCAGTTAGAAGAGCATCTGTCTTACAAACAGAAGGTCATTGGTGCAAGTCCAATATCGCCTACCACGCGAATTCCGGCTGCGTGATGCCGGAAATAGCTCGGTTTGCCGTCAGTACGGCGAAAGCAGCCACTTAGGGCTGTGAGTAGACCAGAAGGAAGCTTACCGAGCGGCGCTGGGAGTGTAACTCAATTAGGCAGAGTAGCGGTCTTTTAAACCGAAGGTTGCAGGTTCGATTCCTGTCGCTCCCACCATTAACTGCGGTCGAGTGGAACGGATAACCATATCGGTCTCATAAACCGATGATAGCAGGTTCGACTCCTGCGGCCGCCACCATGCCTCCGTAACTCAATTGGTCTAGAGTAGCGGCCTCTTAAGCCGAAGGTTGTAGGTTCAAGTCCTACCGGGGGTACCACGGTCCGTTAGCCAAGTGGTAAGGCGTGAGTCTGCAAAACTCATCATCGTCAGTTCGATTCTGACACGGACCTCCAAACGGGCACGTAGCTCAGTCTGGTTAGAGCGGTAGTCTTATTAACTACTGGTCGTGGGTTCAAATCCTACCGTGCCTACCACAAGCCCGAGTGACGGAACTGGCATACGTGCATGTTTCAAACACATGATTTTGGGGGTTCGAATCCCTCCTCGGGTACCAGTTATGGAAATCCCACCAATTGAATTTAAGAACTGCACAAAGTGCGGAAACGTGTTCTTTGAAAAAACAAACGACAAGTCTCATAGAGAGTGGAACGAGACTCTTAGAGGCGACTATTGCTTAGAGTGTTTAGACCAAGGAATTAAAAGACTCCTAAACGCTCTAAAGCTAGATGAAGATACGCCCTGATGGCGAAATAGGCAGACGCAGCGGGCTTAAACCCCGCATCTCTTCGGAGAGTACAGGTTCGAATCCTGTTCAGGGTACCATTTGGAAGGTGAACGCTACGTGGGTAGGCGGCTAGTCTTGAAAACTAGTGGGTCGCAAGGCCAGGGGTTCGACTCCTCCTCCTTCCGCCAAATGGATACGTGGCTGAGAGGATTAAGGCGCCCGGCTGCTAACCGGGTGGGGTGTAATACATCCCCGCAGGTTCGAATCCTGCCGTATCCGCCAGATGCCGTACTAGACCACTATGGATGTGGGGCGGGCTGTAACCCCGTCGTGTAAAAGCCAAGTAGGTTCGATTCCTACGTGCGGCACCAAATGCTAGGTTAGTATAATGGGATTATGCCGGTTTTGTACTCCGGTGATGCGGGTTCGATTCCTGTACCTAGCTCCAATAATGGACAGAGAAGACAGAAAGTTCTTCGTAGACTTGGTTTTAATGTGCGTAACCACACCATTCATGTTTATGTGGTGGTTTATTCGCTACTGGATTCCAGACCAATTTAGGAAGAACTAAATGCTATCATAGCTCAGTCTGGTCAGAGCGCGTGTTTGGTATACACGAGGTCGTGAGTTCAAATCTCACTGGTAGCTCCATATCCATCTATAGTATAACGGTTATTATACATGCTTGCCATGCATGGGATGTCGGTTCGATTCCGACTAGATGGTCCAGACGTGCGTTTGGTGTTAATGGCTAGCACATATGGCTTCCAACCATAGGGTACGGGTTCGAGTCCTGTAACGCACACCATCTAAACTTAGGTCAGTCGAAAGACTGGCCTTTTTTCGTAGGTTCATAAAATGAAAGTAACTGCAAAATCAATGCGGCAGATAAACCGCAACTGGCGTCTCAGAAACATTCTGGGAAGAATCAAGCGTGCAGCAAGAAACAGACAAAGAAGAATCGGATGTTTCGCTGGCGAGCTAACCCCTACTGTCATTGCAAATTTGGAGAGTAGAGGTTTCAAAGTTATTAGAAACAATTACGGTGCCTACACTCACAAGGTAAGCTGGTAATGGAAAAACTAGACGCGATTCTCACCGCACGCGGTGATGGTTTGTGGGGATTTGAAGAGGGTGACCAAATTCATGTCACGGGATTTATGAACGACCCGTTCGGAGCCTGCGAAGAAGAAGGTGAGCCCGGCGAGCGATGTGCGCGAGTATACTACGAAGTAGTACAGGGTGACCCACACTGTCTACCATACACAGATACGGGCATCATGGAACAGCTAAGAGAGCTACTTAACGAGCCCAAAGCAGACTGGACCGAACAGGGTATGCAGAGTCTCGACTATATGTACATTCACCTAGACGGGATGTGGTAGGATGATTGAAGCATTCCTACCTACCGCTTGGAATAAGTGGATTTGTAAGAAGCTAGGTCATAAAGAAGGCTGGTGGCCTTCAGCACCATGGCGTTGCGAGCGATGCGGAGAAGACTTCAAAGAAGAATGGGACAGAGACTTCTCAGAAGAGTATTACGCTCGATTTGAAAAAGATAGAGAAACGAGCTAGTGATTTGGATACAATAGAGAATGCAGACATTCTTACCCTATCCAGATTTACAGAAAAGTATAGAGTGCCTAGATTGGCGTAGACTCGGCAAACAGCGAGTCGAAGCTATGCAAATTCTAAACATTCTTTGTAAGAATCGTAGAAAAGGCGGCTGGGTAAATCATCCAGCCGTCAAGATGTGGCGCGGCCACACGAACGCTTTGAAGCACTACATGAATCTATGTATTCGGGAGTGGATAAAGCGCGGGTATAACAACACAATGGTTCAAGCTAGAATCAGAAATCCTGTTGTATATCCAGACTGGTTTGGTGATGAAGAGTTTCATGCTTCTCACCGCAGTAATCTTCTTCGTAAAGATGAAGAGTGGTACGGTCAATTCGGCTGGTCTGAACCTGACGACTTGCCGTACAAATGGCCGGTATAAATATGAATTTCATTAGAAATATACTGTACGGATTGGCCTACTGGATTCTATTCGTGATTGGTTTTATTATCGACACAATAGAAGACAAGTGGTACAACTGGAAACAGAAGCGTAAAAAATCGTAGATTTCCATTATATTTCGATATAATAGGTTATGCCATATATAGGTAAAGAAGCCCGGTTGAGACTTGACCGGGAGGGTGTTTCAGGCAAAAGAGACCTGATTCGGACAGTTGGTGAGCAGGTAACTTGCGCGGGAGAACTGAACTACATTTTCTTCCGTCTAGCAAAGATTTACCTTGAGACCAATGGCACTAATTATCAGAACATGAACGATATTGTTGGTGCCCTAGATAATTGTAAGGATGAGTTCAGACGTAGGATTCAGCACCCTTACGAAGACGAAAAGATTGAACAAAACGGTGATGTTTAAAGGACAACTTCCATTGGAAGCGGCTCCGGGTGCTAATTTCAGAATCTATGATTCTCAGCAGATTTTGAGAACGGAGCACCGAAGCCTTTTCTTTGACAAATACAACCACGCCCTAGCTGCATTAAAACACCTGCTTACGACCTACGGTCTTACTACAGGCGTACAGCTACAACTGAGGTCTACTAGTAATCGTGTTAACTCACGAGGCTTTAGGGAACAGTGGGTGACACTTGCAGATTGTCAGAGATACGGACTTAGAATCCGTGAAGACTATGTTTTCGGGCAGCTAATGCCTGTAGCAAATCTTGTAGATGAAGCTATGGCGCGCAAAGAGAAAGATACTCTGAAAACTGCCAATCCAAAAGACTGGAAAACTCCAGACTGGGCAAAAAAGGTCCAAGCGTTGCACCAAAAAGCAGAGCAAATGAAGCCGCGTAAAAGAAAACAGCCACGGGTTACTTACCCGGGTACTTCTGAAAAACAGGATACTACATACGTTGATAAGAACGGCAACAGGCTCTTCCGTGAAGAGTTCGTAGATGACGCACCAGATGGGATTCCAGACGGGCCGTATGCAGACGGTGAAATCTTCGAGAAAACAGAATACGCAGAAAAGTCATTGTGGACTAGCGAGCCGCACAGACATAAGTGTCTAACAGGCGATATGAGCCACCCAACGGTTCGCGGCCGTCAGCCATACTTTGGCAAAGACGCAGAAAAAGTCAAAGAAGACGTAATTAAGCACAATGTCGCTATACTTCAGACAAGATATCCTGATGGCAATGAATTGCATCTAGCATATATGCAAATGCTAAGGGATATGGAAGATACAAAAGAGCTACCGTTCATTCCAGAACAGTGGCTTCTCGTATAAGGAGAACATATGTTCAACGATTTCCAGAGAAGCGAGCTAGTCGGCCGACTCTTGCTCATTCTCGAACAAGACAAAGCTGGTCGTGCGGACGCACGTCAGGAGCTAGCTGAAAAGCTAGTTGATGCCGCGAGAGAGTATCTCGATACCCAGTATTCGGCTAAGCCACAGGATACTGGTGGTTATGGCATTACACGTTCGACGGATGTAATTAAGCCAGAGGACTTCGACAATAGCAGACAAGGGTAATATTCCATTACCAGAGAATTAGCCCGTAGGCTTCGGCCTGCGGGCTTTTTTTTATGTCTCCTCCGATTCTTCTTCTTCGGACTTCTCTTCTTTCTTGCCGTTTTTGGCCTTCATCAGCTTCTTTTTGTTCTCAAAGAACTTGCGAAAGTCATCGATGGCATTTGTATACATCGCGCACAATTCAGACTTCTTCGCAGCAATTTCTTTACGAGTCATTTCTAGCCTCCAGCTTTTCAATCACAATATCTAGACGACCTTTGATTTTGCCGAATTCTTCAATGTCAAGCTTTTCATGTGCTTCGAACTTGTCATTAAGCTCTTCAGCATTCTTGTTCATCTCGGCAAAAACATGCTTGGCTTCGATAAGAGCGCCTAGAGCTTTTTTATTGTCTTCTAGACGCTCATCTTTCTCTTTATCGAGCTTACGTCTTGCTAGTATATACAATACGAAGAAGAACACCATGAAGACCTTGTCGGCCCCATAGTCATCCACCCATTGTAGGATACTTTGTACCGTATCTAGCATTTCCCCACCCTCTAATTTTAGATGTTAGCTACTTAAGTGCTCCCTTTGCTTCTTTAGGAGCAGTAATGTCAAAATACTTTCTCAACGTCTTAAGTGACGTTCCATATAGAATATTGGTATTTGGAGAGAATCCCTTATGCACATGAATACGCTGATTTACAGCAATGACTTTGAGTGTCTTAGCGTCAAAGACCGGGCCTCCTGATTGACCGTAGTATCCATACGCATGGAATAGTGTGCCATAACCATTTGCTGGCTTAGGATTCGCAATAATTCCGCTGTATACAGATGGGGTCTTTGTTAGACTTACACCAGTGGTCAAGATAGTACGACCGTGCTTTAGGATGGCATCAATCTCTGCGTCCGTAGCTAGTTCAGCAACAGGTAGCTTCTCGTGCCACTCGAACTCAAAAACCAAAATATCGATTATAGGCTTATGAGGACCAAGATATCTAAATGGATGTACTAATTCAATGTTTCGAATCAGAGGTGTTGAACCGACGCCTTTGTAGACATATACCTGAAAAGACTTGAATTTCATATCGTCTTTTCTTTTACCCATCTTAACTTGGCCAAGATAGTTCAAAATATCTTCGCACACATGGTAGGCTGTGAAACCTCTGTAACGGTAGGTTTTGCGGCCTGTTTTTTTGTCTACTACTTCTACGCGCTTGTATAGAACTCCGCTACCACGTTGATGTTGCCCGTTTTTATCATGGGCTCCGATGCCAACAGTAGGCTTAATGACTTTCTCCAATAGAACATCAGAATTGCGAAGTACATATTCTAGTCTGACTTCTAGTGCATTTGCCCTCTCTTGTAGACTGGCGATTATCGCCGCAGCGTTCTCAGAAGTGACCTTTTCACCTCTAAGTTCTTTCTTTAGGCTATTATGTGCTGCTAGTAGACCGTCAATTTCTTTCTTTGTTTCTTTCAACAGTCTGGTCATCTCAGCGTGTTGGTCAGAATAAGACAATTTCAATTCATACAGTCTCTTCTCTACCGTGTTCGCCCACATAGATACTTGTGAAAATGAAGCTCTAACTTTTCTCTCTAGGTCAACGACGTACTCGGCCACTAGCTCGATATCTTCAGCATTGGCGTCAATACGGTCTTGGGTATAACTATCACGACCATATCCAACAGCTAAGACCGCCGCAATTAGAATGGCGGCAATTGCTTTCAAGAATGGAAACTTCTTCTTTTCACATTTCGCGCAATAGTGCTTCTTACCATAGTTGTAGTGGACTTCTCCTCTACTAATGGAATTCTTACACTTGTCACAGAATCTTAGTCCTCTAAGTGTACTCATACTGTCTCCACCTGCTCGGGCAGGCAAATTCCCTCAGTAGTCTGAGGTACGATTTTATTCGGCGTCGATAACTTCCATCTCCACTAGCATAGCGATAGCTTCGTCTACGACTGCTTCTGCCTCGGCGCCGGTGACCTTCTTGTCTTCTGCGGCAGTCTTAATTAGGTCGATAAGCTTTACAATTCGCTTCCAGTTAGATAGAATCTTCCAAAACTTCTTCATGGGACTCATCCTTCAGGGTTGTAGTCTTTAAACTTGTCAGGGTCAAAGTTCTTGCCATGAACAAGACAAAACGCGCGCGCTTCGCGTGCGGTCATTCCCTTGTTCTTAAAAAACTCAATCTGTCGAAGACGCTTTAGAGCAGCCTTTCTGGTAGGGTGACACGAAAGTTTCTTGCCAGATTTACTAAAAACACAAAACTGAGTGCCGACTTTCCTAATGACGGCCTCGGCCTTATCTAAACTCATGGATAGACCTCCATAATTATATTACACTAATTGAGCAATCCTCCACTTATCGTAACCTTCTCGGCAACAAAGTGTCATTTCGCCCTGTTTAATCCAAGACTTCTCTAAGTCGCTCATCCTCTTCTCTGATTCAGGCTCAAGGTCTACCCCATCAAGAAGGTAACATCGCCCGCAGAAGTCGCACGACCAAAATTCTACTTGTTTATCCATTGCTGTGCCGCCCGAATTATACATACGAAAAAATAAATCCAACCTCGAAAAAGCCGGTCTACGATTTCGTATAGACCGGCGCTTCTGTTTGACAGGTGAGTTGGGGGAGTCGCTCGTCTAAGACCATCTGAGCCGCTCTCATTAGGTCCATCTGGCCATAGTGGTGAGTTGGCATGATAGATAGGCAGCGGTCTAAGAACGCCATCAGGGCTTTCCTATCCCTATTACAAGCAGCCCGGTGGTCTAGATTTCCACCCGTGGCACTTATGAACTCATTCATAGCTTCCGCTAATAAGTTGGCCGTCCCACGTATATTCGGCATAGTTCTTAGCTCCTACTTTTTTTTAATTCGTGCTCTCTAGCTACGATTAGTGTCCCTACTAGGTCATAGGCATTTGGCACACTTTTCTCTGTGCTTTCCATAACTTCACCAACGGTATATTCTTTACCGTCTTTATAGATTACCTTATCACCTTTTCTGAACTTGGGAGACATTTTCTTATTCCCAGAATAGTTTGGCATGTTCTTCAGTCGCCTTTGGGCCGGTATACTCGAATGAATATCTGACTTTGGAATCAACTGACCATCCTTTGTTACCTGCCATACTGGAACTGCCTGTCTTAGACTCATTACCGGCTCTCCTGCTGCCCGCAGCTTCTCTCCACCAACCAGTCTTGAGTCGGTGAGCAATCATTGCCGGATGCGTGGTTCTAGCGTAGCATCTTCCGTAGTTTCCGTCTTTATCCTTACCAGAAGTAATGCATGAAGCAATAAAGTCTGTCAGCTTAGCTCCTATGCCTAACCCCTGATAGTCTGGAAGAACAACGCTTCGGCTTAATCTCCAACCGTTTTTAATGTGTCCGTGTGGGAACCTTAGAACACAAGTAAATCCAACAAGTGTATCTTTCCAATAAGCTAGGTAAACCCTAGCAGACTTATTGATGGTTGCTGTTAGATAATGATGTGGAGCGAATAGTTCCCACGCTTGGTATTTGCCTCTGAAAATCTTGAGTTCGATAGGTGGTCTTTTCCACCTCCCGGAGTGGTGCGTAACTCCTTCGATGGGGTTGTAACCCCAATCAGGCTCTAGCCACTCTAGAATATCGCTATGACAGGTGGCTAGAATCGCACGACGTCCGGTTCTCCTAATGTACTTAGCGAATGCGTATGACGCTGCCTTAGCAACGTTACGGTCTACAACTGATGTGAACTCGTCGATTAGAATAATATCATCTTCTGTGGTTTCAGCTAGAAGCCGAGCAAGTTTTGCTCGAAATTGCTCACCAACACTTAAGCAATGGAAGGGTCTGGTCCAACTTGGGACACTTGATAACCCTACGGCAGAAAGGAGGCGAGTTGCTTCTGATGGACTAACATTTCCTAGGTTGGATACAATTCCCCTTTCATCCCACTCATATTCTTGCGGCTTACCGAACTTACCGAGTAGGGTTGACTTACCCGCTCCGCTTGGACCGTAAATAACGCCAAGCTGCCAGTTCTCAGGTAGCTCTAGGTTGTTTTTTACCACAGTGATACTTTTGTCACCCATCTCAAAATCAAACATCTGAGACACATGAGCAGTATACTCATCGTGGTGAATAGGGACTTCTAGCTTAATTTCACTCATGCTGCTAATTCTTCAATCTTGTTGAATGCTTCGGCAAAGGACTTGACTATCACAGTGCTGTGGCGTACTAGCCATGGTGATGGGCTATCCTTTTGGCATACAGTTACAATTGTCTTACCCATGCTGGCTGCGAAGAAGCACTCCATAGCTGTACCCCAACTTGGACGTACGGCGTTGACTAGAATGATATCGCTATTGATAACGTCTACTAGGTCGCCATCTACAATCTCATCGACACATTCCATTTCACGACCGCGATAATCACGACGCATGGGGTCTAGAAACTCTACAGTGTTAAATAGCTCAGCCTTAGCTGCTTCGCGCCAATCAGTAGCATCTTCGTCAGATAGACCATTAATGCCACCACATAGATATACTGTCTTCATACTAATACCGTAAACCTGTCATCTAACCTTTCCTCTAGAATTGGTCTGACAATCTCCCAATCTAGACCCCCTAAGCCACAGCCGGGCTTAGGCATTACAAATGTTTCGCTGTATGGTAATGAAGCAATCTCTATACAAGACTGCTCAATTAGTTTTAGTGACGATGGATTTTTCCAATGGTGTTTTGTTGGGAACGTGATGACTTTAATGTCTTCAAAGACCGCAACATGGTTACCTCTAGTCTTAAGGTGTCTGGCGAGACGATAGGGTAGCTTTGGAAACCTATCTTTAGCCTGCCTAGCCACTCCGCGGCCCATAACCGCTTCACCATTCTTTTTGATGATACCGTTAGTAGTAACAACTTTCCAGTCCGCGTCATATGACCAAAGATTACCTTTTGCTGTTTTCATACCGTCCTAAAGGCTACGATAGTGATTGGTGAGTTCTCACTAAAGTCTGGATAGTATTTCCTAAGACTTTCAATCAACTCATCCATATCTTCATATCCATAAGCCTGAGCAGAGATGTTACGCGGCTTTGTCAATAAAACAGCAGTAACTTCTAGTTCACGCTTCCAGCCAATTGTGTCACAACGAGCCAGCATACGGCCGGGTCTGTAGTCACGCCAACCAGCGCGGATTGTAGATACCTTTCGGCCACTATCAATCGGGCCTGTTAGATTACGTGCAAATACAATTTCACGCACGAAGCACCGTCTCGTCATAGAAGTGGTTTCCAAGCATCCAAGAGCGTTCTTTGGTACGACCGTCTTCTCGGACGCCGCTCTCTGTCATTAGCTCGATACCGGCCTGTGTGTAGGCGTCGGCTGCGTCAGCACAAGAGATTAGCCATGCACTGAACGAGCTAGGTGGACGCTCGCTTAGTTCGATACCGTGATGTGTCACCGCAATATGAAATAGGAAGTTGAGGACGTCGCGCCCTACTGGACGACCAGCTTCAACCCACGCTTCCATGATGTATGCCGGTGTGGTATCGTAGTGACGTGTAAGAGTTCCTTCAAGAGAGAAGTCGATAATGTTCTCTTCAAGAGTATACTCACCTAGTTTACCTAGGTCGTGAATTAGACCACCAGCGATGAGGAGGTCTGTGTTTACTAGTTCAAAAGTAGGCGTGCCACGATATGAGTTAGCCATCGCTAGTGCTAGCTTGGTAACGTTAACGCTGTGCTGCATTAGACCGCCAATATGACCATGGTGGTTGCTCTTAGCACCTACTGCTTCTCTGAACTGAGGATACTTCTCAAGCAGGACGAACTCAATGAACTTGCGTAGGCTGTCATCCTGAATCTCGTTCAGTAGACGATGCATTTCATCGGTGTAGAACGCCATCTCTTCTTCTGATAGACACGCAATAAACATGCGCTTATCGACTGTAGTTGGGTCTACAACAGCAAACTTGCGAACTACCGCCTGACTCTGTCCCTGATACGGTGAGAACTCACCATCAATGGACCAGATGGTGCCGTTGGGTGGGGCTTCACCTTCGAAACCCCACACTTTGGCAGCTAGCTTGCCAGTCTTGTCAATCAAGACACAGCTTAAGAAGTCTTTGTTATTTCTGGTCTGTCGCACTTCGGCATTTGATACAGCGAAGATACCGCTGAATTTTGTGCCTTCATCAAGTGCTTTAATCTTGTCTACCTGCATTCCAAAGATTCTCTCTGATTACAGCTTCACAATAGCCTTTAAGAACCATCGCTTCTGTGTAGCTAATCCCTGCAAAGACCTGAGTAGCCTGAGAGGCTCCTGTAGGCTTGTAGGAGATTTTTAGCGAGTACCCCTTGCGGTCAGGTACGTGCGTAAATTCGATAATCTTGTTGCCAGCATCGGTCTGGTGATACAAGCTGACGCTAGGCTGTAGTCGCATAATGACAGATAGGATAGCTCCTAGGTCTTCTGCGCTCATCTTAGCGTTGATAGCTTTATCGTCGGTCCAACCAAACACCTTAGACTCACCCATAGGTGCTACCTGCGGTGCGCCCTTTAGGAAAGAGAATTTTCCGTCTTTGTGCAGATTGAACTTAAATGCACCACCAGTTTGCTTCTTGGTTGGCTTATAGATTGTATATTCCATTGTTATTCCTCTTCCGTTTTAACGTTATGCACCGTGTGCGCTCATAAAGCCCTGCTCTTCGGCAGTTGGTGCTTCTTCGGCTGCGGTTGTCTTGCGAGCCTTAATTAGCTTTAGTGCCTGCTGGTAGATACCACTTTCTGTGCGGTCAGCAAGACGCTCCTGAATCATTGCCTTTACTTCGAGAGGCCACTGGCGCGGCTTCTCACCGTACTGCTGTAGAACACCTGTAATGAACTGGTTCTCTTCTTCTGTCCAACATCTGTTGCGAGGCATTTTATGCTCCTACTTTTTCTTTGTTGGCTTGTTTAAAGCCGCCATCATGCTAATAGCTTCCTGATGGCTCACGTCTTTAAGTACAAATTGTCCGTCTTGAACTACTTTGTTAGCTAGGGTCTCTCCAAACATTTCGGCTGCCTGCTCTACAGTCACCTTACGACGCTTGATTAGCATGTCGATGGCTGACTTCTGCTGGTCATTACTAGGACCACTAAGGTCTTCGTCACCGCTGTCTGGACCAATCTCTTCATGTGAGCACATTTCAATTCCGAGTGCTGCACGAATGCATCGTGCCTCTGCTCGGTTACACGCCATGGCTGTAGGGAAGTTCTTGAACCCATCATTGATGGTTCTCCAAGATGCGTCTGCCGCGTGGCAGTCTACAACCCCGTCAGACCACTGGATTGTGTGCTCAACGGTGCAGTTACGATGATTGTCGTATTCTGCTGCCTGAACGACACGGCTTGTCGAAGATAGATAGCCGCGTAGTCTTGCTAGGCGGCGAAGACCAGATAGCTTGATGTATTCATCGCCATTAAGTTCAATCTTATCTTCGGGTCGTACCATTGAAGCCCAATCAACTTCTAGTCGCTGTACTGCTTCTAGGTCTAACTCAAGCCCTTGTTCGGCTGCTAAAGCCTTAAAGGTTGATTTAATCGCTGCAACTTCTTCTTCAAGGTGCATTTCTGTTACTGCTTTAGCTACTGCGTTTGTCATTTTGATGTTTCTCCATGTCCTATTATATATAAATTAGTGCATTTCTACAAAGGAAACGCCGTTTTTATCATAATTTTTTTCGTTAATCATTTCGTGTAGCTGCTCAGCGGCTAGTAGGCAGCTTCCGCGAGAGAACCGCTCGCAATGAAGCTGGACACGGATAACTGACCAACCCACCCCTGTCAGTTGGTCATTTTTACGCTGGTCAGCTTCCTGAGCGCGTTCAAAGCGGTCGTCTGAGTATACATCTTCAAAGTGAGTGATGCCGTCTACCTCAATGGCAATACCTTCGTGCGGTAGAGCAATGTCAACCTCTAAGTCGCCAAGACCTGCAATCTGGACAACACCGGTCTGCACGTAGTAGTCATACTTCTCAGCTAGAATAGCTGCTAGCGTTAGCTGTGCTTTGCTGCCTTTCTGAGACGCTTCACGACAAGCTTGGTGTAGTCTCTCTACAATCTTTTTCTTTTCAGACTTGGGAACAGTCTTCCAGTATTTCTTTGACGCTTTGGCAATTTTCTTGCGAGCGTCTTCGCTTTCTTCCGAAAGCCAGAATTCCTTAGCAGTAATGCTTGCACGTTCTTTTTCTTCTTCGGTGAACTCGTAGCCCTTACGAGCATTGACACCACCGTTCTTATAGAACGTACGGCTGGCCTTTGAGCGTGAGCGTACAGGGATGTTGTGCTTCTTTAGCGCACGACGAACCTGCTCGGGATAAGTACCAGTTGCCTTTGCGATGGCAACGGTGCTCTTCTCGTTTTCAACGTACTCTTTTAATAGGAAGTCAGCGGTTAGCCTTTCTTTACCCATTATCTACCCATTCCATAGTAAGTGAATCCAGCTTCTTTCATCTCTTCTGGATTCCAGATATTTCTAGCATCACCGATAACGGAATTCTTACCAGTAAGCTTTCTAAGTGTAAATGCATCTAAGCCTTTATAACAATCCCATTCAGTAACCACAATAACCACATCTGCGTTGAATAATACGTCTCCAAGATTTTCATTGGCAGGTTTAGCAATTGGGTCATGAACAGCTACTACGGCTCCTGCTTTCTCAAGTAGTGGTACAATAGTGTGAGTTGGGGAGTCTCTAGTATCATCTGTTTCAGGCTTAAACGCCAAGCCTAGAACAGCTACTTTCTTCATATTAAAATCGACGCCTTTACCTTGTAGTTTATTAACGATGTATTCTTTGTGATATTCGTTAGCTGTAATAGTAGCGGCCACAAGTCGGCCTTCGGGCCTATAGTCTCTGAAAGTTTGTAGTAGACCACGTGTGTCTTTAGGAAAGCACGAGCCTCCATAGCCCGGACCGGGTTCAAGAAACTTAGGACCAATACGGGTATCGGCACCAACCATTTCTTTCACATGTAGTACGTTTGCGCCAGTTTCATCGCATAGCTGTGCAATTTCATTGATGAAAGCGATTCGCATAGCAAGCATAGCGTTTGAAGCGTACTTGGTCATTTCAGCACTAGCGTTGTCGGTGAAATAGATAGCACCCTTAATACCTTCATAGACACTTTGCATAATGGTTTCGACTTCAATGTTTCTCTTTAGGCCAATAACAATTCTGTCAGGCTTTAGGAAATCATTAACAGCCACACCTTCACGCAAAAACTCAGGATTAGATACAATAGCGTGGCCCGGTAGCCATTCTGCTAATACCTTATGAGTTCCTACTGGAACTGTAGACTTCATGACTACAATCTTTTTTGTGTTTGCGTGTTCATTAATAGAATCACAAACACTCTTGACATAATCTAGGTTTACTGAACCATCTTCGCGTGATGGTGTACCTACGCACACAAAGATAATATCCGAGAAAGTAACAGCTTCTTTAATGGAAGTATTGAATTGCAGAAGACCTTCTTCAATGGAAGGCCACATAAGATGCTCAAGACCATCTTCATAAATAGGACTGATGCACTGACGCAGCTTCTTAATCTTCTCTTCATCGATATCGCAGCAAAGCACGTCGCGGCCCACAGAAGCCAAACATGCTCCTGTAACCAAGCCTACATATCCTGTACCAATAACGGAAATTCTCATATTATCTCCAGCTTTCAGGCATCGATGGAATCGGTAGTTCCATCGGGATATTCAACCAATCATGCGGACCAAGCTTGCTTGCCCACTCGGCCATCTTGTAAACACCGGCTACAAAATCGACTTTCTTTTCATAACCTAGCTCGTATTGTCTTTCTGTAGTAGCGAAGCCAGTTTCAATTTCAAGTGGCCTGTCTCTAAGATAGATTACAGGAACTCTGTTGAAACCCTGTGCATCCATAGCATCGCCAACTACTTTAGCCACGTGATTTACTGACACAGGCTCGTCGTCGCCTACATTAAAGATACGACCATGGAATCCATCAATAGCATTGACATAGCACGGTAGAGAGTTATCAATATAAGAGAACGCCCTTACTGAACTACCGTCTCCGTATACAGTGATGGGTTCACCGCGCATAGTTTGATTGATGAAAATAGCGATTACGTTACGCCCTCTATCTCTGAGAGACTGGCCCGGACCAAAGACATTGTGTGGTCTAATAATAGTGTACTCGAAGTCATGGACCTGTGCCATAGATTCTGTGAACTCTTCGCAGAATGCTTTAGCACTACCGTATGGGTCACAAGGTTTTCTAGGTGTCGTTTCATCGAACGGCGGTGTACCATGACCATAGACCGCTTCGGAACTGAAATAGACAATCTTCTCGAAATTCGGTGACCTGATTCCCTCTGTTACCAGATTGGCATGAATGTCGATATTGTTTCTGATGCATGTCAGAGGACATAGGGAAGATGTACCCTCTCTAGCAAAAGCAGCTAGATTATATACGACCTCTGGTTTGAAATATCGGAAGGCTGTGTGTACATCGGGCAAGTGAGCGCAATCGCCGCTCATGTAATCAATACCTTTGATGTTATCCGGGCTTCCGACAGTAAAATTATCGATGACAAAGACTTCATGGCCTAGTTCAGCAAATCTACGGGCAATATGTGAACCCATGAAGCCAGCACCGCCCGCAACAAGAATACGTTTTCTCATATATATATATAGTAGCCGACCCTCATCCGGCGCAACATTTATTTAGAATAAAATTTCTTAATGGTATTTATAATACGCTCTAGGTGTTCATCTGTCATACCCTGATGGCAACCCACATAGAAACCATGCTCATTCAGGAAGTTTGCTCCCGGATATGCGTGGGCCACATGTGGACCGTACATACGCTGAATGAGCGGCTGTGTGGTGATAGGCATGAGCCTACGAGTCTCAACATCTTCGTCGTTCAGAGCCTTTTCTAGAGCGTCTCTGCGGTCACTACGAACTACGATTGGGAACATCATGAATGTGTGGCCGTTGTTGTTCGGTAGAATCAAGTCATCTAGGCCAGATAGCTCAGAGCGAAGCCTAAGTGCGTTCTTATATCGTGTCTGTAGAATGAACTCTCGGTTTCTGTGCTGAGCTAGTCCTAGTGCTGCATTTAGGTCTGAGAACTTGAGTGAATATCCAACGTCACTGAATGTAAAACGCTCTTTAAGAGTGTGGCAGGTTGTATAATCATCCCAGTCCGCTCTACCGTGATTCACTAACTGCCAGCACTTGAAATAGAACTCTTCGTGGTCAGTTAGAATCATCCCCCCAAAGCCCGCAGTAATAGTGTGACTAGGGTAAAATGATAGACAAATGCAATCACCAACACCAATACCATCAGCGTAAATACTCTCGCAGGCGTCTTCACAAATGAAACGCCCATCCGGGCTAATGTTATCATTAGCCTTTCCAAAGAGATGGCATGGAAGAATTGCCTGAGCATGTTTTGGAATCTCTCTCCATTTCATCTGTGCTTCCGGTGTCGGCTCAACATCAACCAGAATGGGAGTTAAGCCAGCCTGAATGATAGCTGACACAGAAGAAATATATGTAACAGCAGGAACAGCTACGTGTGTAATGTTCATGTCTTTGGCTGCGGCTTCAAGAGCAACCATAAGGGCGCTCTGGCCACTGTTCAGTGCTAGACCAAACTTCTTACCATGTGCAGCGGCCACCTGCTGCTCAAACTGCTTTGTAATTTCACCCGGAGATACGTAACCACTATCAAGAACTTCGTTTACCGCACGACGCTCTTCATCGGTAATAGTTACAGTACCGAGTCTTACTCTATCTTTCATAGATAGTCCTCTGTAAAGTTCTATGGTAGTTCTCCATGAACTTCATAAACTCTCTGAACCTAGCTGCTGGACTCAATAGGTCCATCTTTGTGTTCTGGTAACGAACGTAGGCTCCAAAATAGTTCTTCTTGTCCATGAATGCAGTCTCATACTCTGGTGGACCTGACACAAATGTCGGAACGCCACATTGGATTGCGTAGTTGCTTGAACCAGAGCAATCTCCGATGCAGAATCTAGCATTCGATAGAATGTTTAGTGTTTTAGCTGAGCGGTCTGGTGTGTCTTGTGTCATATTGACAATACGGTCAGACCAACCAAACTGAACAGACTCGGCTTCTACGCCACAAACGTATGCTGTACCACCAGTATAACCTAATACTAGATTAAGGAACATATTCCATCTTGGGGAGTCCCAGCTACGGAAGTGGCTGCCTGAGTAGTTCTTGGCGCGAGACATGATTACAAAGTGGTTACCGTCTGCAATCTTGGGCTCGTCACCGAGAATGTCTTTAAAGGGATATGCAATGACCGGCTTATTCTTGAACTCTTCTGTGTACTGCGCCAGAGTCCAAGATGGTGTATCCATCCAGATGACTTCGTCCCAAATCCTACTACCTTCATAAGTGTAGTCTGCCTTTTCACGAATCTGGTCTTTGGCAGCTTGTGCTTCGGGAGTTAGCGTACTCTTAACTTCGTGGCAGCCACGGTCACATGCCCACCACGGAAATGCCAGATACTCATCAATAGTCCAACTGCCATCGCTATCCCTAAAATAGATGTGGTCACCTTCAAAAGATGAGAACAAGATGTGTGCATCAGGATTCTCCTGACGAATCTTATTTACACGCGGGACCACGTTCATGATTAGATGGCCAAACTCGCCAGCCCAAAAGATGGCGATTAATCTCTTTTTACGTGCGTATGATTTAGTTAGCAACATTGGTGCTATGCTTTCTAATGGCGCTAACGGTGTCAGGTCCGATGACTAGAACTTCGTCAAAACCTTCTTCACGAAGAAAGTCAGGAACCCACGTTGGGTTGTCGCAACCACCAAAACTGTTCTTCATAGTGTCATTGAACTCTATAACAACATCTTCTGGAACCATGGCTTTACCCGGACGCTGCTTGTTACGTTCTAGACATAGCTCAATAGGAGCATAGACATAGTGTGCTACAATGCGACAGTTAGGATAGTGGTAGCGAAGCGACCACAGAAGACCCATGCGCTCTTCTTTAGTATGATTGTTGTTATCAATGATAGGGGTCAGCCCAAGTAGAACAGCAGCTTCAATTTGCATATTCTGAATTTGGGTAACTAGGATTTCAAGATGGAAATGGTCGTCGAACTGCACCTGCGGGTGAAACAACAACTCACGAATATCATCTTTCGCAATGCGCTTGTGCATTGCAGCGCGTTTCTCTAAGTCTCTACTGTAAGTAGACTTTCCAGCGCCCTGCGTGCCAATCAAGACGATTATTTCTTTATTGTGCTTTGCGTCTCGCATGTGCAAGTCTCATTTTCCTTTTCGTAGCTTCGGTATGTTTTCTACCTAAGAAACCTCTATTGCCACTCATAGTTTCATGAGTTTTCAACAGCTTATCTATTTGCAAGTTACGTCTTTGACCCATTAGTGGCTTGAGTGTTTGGGCTAGGGTGGCGACATCTTCGCTATATGTCACAGACCAGCACCAAGTATCTGCCCACTTAGGATTATTCTGCTTCTTAAAAGTTACATTACCAATTCCAGTAATTTGATGCATACGTCGGATGATATCTTCATCCGTCATAATGCATTGAATACGAATGCGCGGTGCGCCGTTTGGAGTTTTGCCAACATAGAAACTACCTTCACCTTCTAGAATTCCTGCTAGCCAGTGAAGTTCGGTTGAACTAATTGACATGAATTTCTCTCCAAAGATTGATAATCTCTTTGCCTTTGCGAGAAGCATAACGAATACAGTGTGCGGTTCCACCGCGCTTCTCACCATTCCATACTGCAACAACTAGGTCACAATTATCAACCATCCATTTGTTTCGATTAAGTAGCTTCCACGGAGCATAGCCTTCTTCATCTACAAACTGTACAGAATCGGCTGCTCGATACACTTCGAGCCACTCCATTTGTGAAGCAAGCGGCCACTTGTTTTGCTGTCCTACGAATGGGATGGCAAGACGCAGAGACACTTTATCTGGGTGGGCCAATCTTAATTTGAGAACTTCAATAGCTGCCCAAGTATCTACTCCAACAGCCATACCGGAAGTGAATTCAACAAAGTCGTTGTCTTCGACAAGCTTTGCAATCATTCCTGCGAGTGCTTTTCTGGTTCGTTTTTGGGTTGGGTTGTCATCGTATCCACCGAGTTTATCTGGTCGGTGGCCGGTGAAGCAAACCTTAAGTCGTCGTTGACTTCTGCCCATCGGATTTTTCCTTCTTGTACTAACTTTTTGATATTTCGCTGTCTCTGGGACAAACGACTATTTCCGGTTTTCACTTCGGCAAAGACAATTTCGTCTTGTTTGAAGTATATAAGGTCAATAGGTTGACCTAAGAATACAGCTTCGTTTCTGTCTCCTAGTTCTTCCTCAAATACTTCCATCAATGGCAGGAAGACTTCCCATGCTTGCCCGTGCTTTACTCGTACAGAAGCTAACTCACTAGTCTTTTTCGCTAAGTGTTTATCTAGTTTTCTGTTTTTATCAGATAGCAAGCTGATAAGCTTCTTGTTGCGCTTATGCTGTAATACAAATCCGACTACGATGCTAATTGCTATTGCTAGCGCACTTAAGAAGTCTAAGGTCATGCTGAACCATCTCTCTAATCATCTTTTCGAAAGTATAGTCTGGCTGCCAGCCAAGACTCTTTCTAATTTTAGATGAATCTCCGATTAGACGAGTAACGTCGTGTGGGCGCATCCACTTAGGATTCTGTTTGATATAAGGCTTCCATCCATCTGGATTCTCCCATGATGATAGTCCTGCCTCTGCAAAAGCAATCCTAAGTAAGTCTTCAATTGTGTTAAATGTACCCATTGCTACTACGTAGTCATCAGGCTTGTCGGCTTGTAGCATCATCCACGCAGCACGCATGTAGTCAGCAGAATGACCCCAATCTCGACCAGAGTCCAGATTACCGAGTTCAATATGCTTGTCAATGCCAGCTACGATACGAGCTACGCCGTGAGTAATCTTACGAGTAACAAAGTATGGCTTGCGCTCTGGTGATTCATGATTAAATAGAACGCCCGCACATGCAAACATTCCATATGATTCACGATAGACACGAGTTAGGTTATACCCCATAAGCTTAGCACATGCATAGGGACTGCGCGGGAGCATTGGTGATTCTTCATTAGTGGGTAGACCACCGTGAGCGTCACCGTACTGCTCTGAACTACCTGCAAAGTAGAACTTGCATTCTGGCGCTCCGATACGTACAGCTTCTAAGCAAATTGCAGCACCTTTTCCTGTAATACTGATGGTGCTTAGAGGCTCGTGAAAGCTTGTGCCAACTTCCGATTGTGCCGCCAGATGGTAAAACTCATCCGGCTGATATTGTTTAACAACTCTCAGAATGGCCGACATATCAGTTACATCACCCCATTCTAGAATGTAGTTGTCGTTCTTGCACAATTCTTCAACTGTGCTAGAATAAGCGCGCGCAGAACGACGCTGAGTTGCTACCACCCTATACCCCTTCTCTAGAAGAAGAAGTGCTAGGTAGTAGGCGTCTTGTCCGCTAGCGCCAGTAATTAGTGCTGTTTTCATTACTTAGTTCTCAAAGTCCAATTAGATGTGAGGACTAGGACTGCTTTGCCGCCTTTACCCTTATCACCATTTGGAAAAGCAATGCTACCATCGCCAAGCAGAATAGCAAAAGGAACATTTGAATACTTCATGCCGCCAGCGCCCTTATCTGTAGTGCCAACGATAATATCAAACGGGCCTCTCAGTGTGCCATCTTGATTTCCAAGTTCTACAAACCTAGCGATAAACTGTGCGGGTGTCATCTTAGTTTTAACTGTCTTGACAACACCGCCACCAATCGCATCTTCTTGTGCTCTTGCATCCATGATGCTCAGGCCACCGAAAAATAGCACCAATACCATAGCTATTGTGATTAGGCTTCTCATCTTAACTCCTAAATTTATCCCATGCTTCCAGCGTGTGTGGTGCAACTTGAGATACTAGACTACGAACAGCTTTAGCATACTCACGAATTTCCCACTGTGCGTGCTCATGGTCGCGCAAAGACACGAAATTCATAACAGCTTGTAGTGATGCTGTCCAAATTACTTCTGTATAGAATGAGACAGGCAGAACGCCTCGTGCCTGCTCTTTACCAACACCCATACCTAATAGTTCTTTATACAGCTTATAGGATAGTTCAATGGCTGTATTATAGGCTACTTTAGCACCAAGATTGTTTTCTACTGCTTCATCTTTAGTGGCTTGTTTGTTATCTTCGGACTGTAAGCGGAACCTTTCAGGTCTATAGAACTGAGGTTCGTAGGTTACGTATCTGCCACTAATTTCATTCCAAGCGTGGTCAGGCTCACGATGTACGGTATAACCAATACCAATTACGTGCTTGTACCACTGACGCATGATGAACTCAGGCGCTTTAACTCGGAACTGTAGTTGTACGTGGCGAAGGGGGGAATCGTGTTTATTTTTGACTAGATATTCGATTAGTTTTATATCGCGTTTGTCTAGCTTTTCTTTCTTATTACCGAAAGATACACGAGCACTATTGACTACCGTTAGGTCGTCGCCTAGGTGGTCAATCAGCGTGACATGTCCGTGGTCTAGAACGCTGATTTTTTGTTCTTGCATAAGCTTATTATATAGAAAAACCCCGCATATTTACGCGGGGTTTCTCAAAAAAGAGCAGCGGTCTACCAATTTATGTATTTATTTTTTCGGTAATATCTAGCTCGCAGGCTTCGCCAGTACAGTATTTATCAAACTTCCTGTCTTCTTCAGATATCTCTTCATCCAAGGAGAATTCCTTGAGGCCCTTAATAGCATTTAGATATTCTGATTCAGTGATAGTCTGATATGGTGCCTGCTCATAGCCGTGGTCCATCAATGGTAGGAATGATACGGCCTTTAGCTTATCCCTAAACATTTCAATAGCTTCTGGGATATCGGCGGCTTCGTGCGGTTTGAACGTGACTGTACAGCTTACCGAATTGTCGGCCCAATAATACTGCATCTGAGCTACATTATTAAGCTGCTCCCATACTGTAACATCATCTTTGCTCTTACGGAAGTTCTTTGCTTTGATTGGGAAGTAGATAACAACTGTGTTATTAGGGTCGGTCAGAGCATTTTCAATTCTATATCCAGCTTCGCGCAACTTGATAACAAGTGGGGAGTTCTTAGCGACACGTACCGTACGGTAATAGAATTCCGCATGGTCATAATGAACTCCCGGAGTCACACCAGCTAGTAGGGAGACTGTGCCGCTAGGTTTCACCGATGTAACACGCTTAGACATTGGAATGCAGAGCCAACGAGAGTAAATCTTATCCCAATGCTTGACTGCATCATAGCCTTTATCGCAGAACTCACGATAGTAACTACCTGACCCAAACTTAGCCTTTGCCATTTCAATGCCACTCTGACTAACGCCAATACGACGATTACGAAGCATCACAGCATTTGTTCTTGGCTCATGTGTGGGTAGAAGCGTTACGCTCTTAGCATATAGATAGGCATACTTAAGAGTATCATAGTATTCCTCTGCTGACTCGTGGTTGCTTGGATAAGTTTCCACTAGGCAGCATAGTTCATACGATTCAAGAATCTGCTCCATGCAAGGATTCAGACCAGCAAAGTCAATGTCAATCCAATCTGGCTCATCTTTTAGACGGCCATACTTCTTGATAATATCTTCGAATGCATAACCCGGCTCTCCGTTTTTAGCAGTATATTGCGCTGGGAAAGTAAGGTCATCATCAGTCTTAGCATAGACAGAGTTATTAGACGCCCACCTATGGCTGAGAAGCTGGTCTTTGTATTTGTCAGGGTCTTTGCACTGGATAAAGTAGTGGTCACCAGATTCGCCTAGTGCTACTTCGGCTGAACGACGGACGTTGCCAGCCACAACGGCTCGTCCAACCATATTCATAATATCGACGATATCAACCGAATCTAGTTCTTCACCAACCTTTGCGGTTAGCATCGCATCAATATCTTCGAGTAATTGCTTGAGAGGAGCAGGTCCAGAAGCGACTCCACCGAAACCCTTAATGGGCTCCCCGGCTTTGCGAATTTTGTCATATACGAAGTTAGGCAAGTTGCGCCCTTCGAAGGCCGAAAGGACCATGTTAAGTGCTTCGACCCACCCCTCTCTTGTATCAGGAATGACAAATTCGCCTTCGCGTGAGCGCGGCTCTTTTACTACAAAGCCAGCGCCTTTGGTGTCGAACCCAATGCCAACACCAAGCATTAACATATCCATAGACCAGCAGAATGGTGATGCTAGTCCTTCTTTGGCAATGTCTTTGGTGGAAACAAAACCGCAGTTATTCAGTGCTGCCGAGTTGTTGTAAATCATCGGAGTTCCCATAGCCCACCAGCCACGGCCGGGTGGAGAGAACTTGAAGTTCCAAATCTTCTCGAACATCTTTTGCGCTGAACGCTGCGCTTTGCGGTTATCCCAGATTAACTTATGGTAGCTGCAATGCATCTTTTGAATGGTGAACACACCTTCAACAATTCGCTTTACAGCTTCCCAAAATTCTTCCGTGCGGTTTTCTCCGGGAACATTTCTTGCGTATGTGCGCTTGAAGGTAAAAAAGGACAACGCGCCGAACCCCCAGTCCGGTTGTCGTCCTTTATAACCCTCCAAGAATACTTCGGAGAGCTTAAAATATTGCATTAGCCCTTATTCTCCTCCAACCACCTTTTATTCAATGCTCTACGACGCTCGAACTCTGCGTCAGACATTGGCTTTTCTTTCTCGCGCGTATCCAATCCCTTTTTCTTACGGTCTGCCATTACTTCGTCTAGAGTAGCGCCTTTACCAAGAACCTTGCCTCCAGAACGCTTAACAATTTTGCCGGGCCAATCTCCACCCTTCAGAACGAAGTTCATGGAGCCATAAAAACGCCCGACTGTGTTTCCACAGTCAGGACATGTAGTTTCCGATGGAGCATCTTTCATAGAATGCTCTTCTTCAATGATGACTTCACAGTCAGCGCATTTGAATTCATATGTAGGCATTACTCGCCTCTATAAATCTTACCATCTGGCATGATGATACCATCTACCAGTTCGTACTTTAGTGCTTGCTTAGCGCCAAAGTATTTATCTCTACCCGTACGCTCAGTTAGGTTAAGCCATTGTTTTGCAGAAAGTGCTGTGCGCTCAGCCATCTTTTCAGCCCAGATTTTTGTCAGGTCTTCGAAATGTGCTACTGTAACCTTGGCGTTATTATGACGCTCAAGCATTTCGTATGCGCTCTCGTGAACCATAAACTGAGTTGTTGGATAGCAATAACGCTCATCGCCAGCCGCTAAGATAAGCGGCGCTGCACTCATTACTTTACCTACAGCAATTGTTTTAATGGTAACATTATGCAGACTACGGATAACATCGTAAGCTGCAAACATTTCGTATTCACAACCACCGAAAGACGAAATGACAATCTCAATTGGCCTATCGGTGCTCTCATCCTTCATCACATAAAGAGACTGGATAAGCCTACCGATACTTACTTCATCGATACTCTCATCCAGAAAAATACGGCGACGACGCGGGTCAATACCGTACGAAAAGTAGTTATCGTAAAAGTCGTTATTACGCGCCATTCAAATACTCCACAATTACGTCCCCATGGCAGGGTTTTGGTTTACAGAAGCAGCCGAGAGTTTTACCTCTAAGGCTTTCAATTCTTTTTCGAAATTCTTTGTCGTTCTGTAGGCGAGTATAAAACCATTTACGATATCTTTCAATAGTACCACCGCGCGCTTCTCCTGTTTCTAGTCTAAATGGGTTTCCAAAGTACCCATCTTTTCCTTTACCAGCACGCCCGATATAAACATCGTATCGTTCCTTGTAGAGATTAACTACCCGTGCTTCCGAACCCGCCTTCACCTCGCTCTGTGTCATTATCAACACTTCCTTCTACCATCGAAACTGGTGGTACAGGAATGATTTGAAGCTGAGCGATACGTTCGCCAACTTCAATTGTTTTGTAAGTTCCTGAATCCAGCGCCGAAAGCATGACCATAATTTCGCCACGATAATCTGAGTCGACAATACCACCCAGCACAGCAACGCCATGATGATAAGCCAGCCCGCTTCTAGGCACAATATGAATCATGTAACCAGTTGGAATGCGCATTTTTACGCCCGTTCTGACAATAGTCACTAGACCCTGCTGGACAACAGCATTCTCTACTGAATAAATATCAAAACATGCCGCTTCTGCACTTCCTTTGGTAGGAATTTTTGCGTCTGGATGTAGTTTTTCTACAATAACCTTTAGTTCGTTGTTGTTTTGCATATGATATTAACCCATTCTAATTGTTTAACTTCGCGTACTTTTTGACTTCTAAATACTTCTCGCCAAAAATCTCATCAATCTCTTTTTTAAGGGCTGCACGGCGCTGATTATATTTGCGAGAATTCTTCGCAGCTTGTAATCCTTCTTCGCCACCTAGTTCAAAAACTTGGTCTTCGAAATCAAACTGTGTGTTGTTACAGTCGAACAAAAGACCCATCAAAACTACAATTCGCGCTCTGGTGTCAGGGTCAAAATTACGTCTAACGTAAGGCATCAACCATGCGTCGATACGCTTAATCTGCTCCCAATGCTGGTCAGGCGCAATGCCACGGTCTGCTTTAACAGCAAAGATGCTTCGCTTATCGAGTAGCTCACCAAAAGTCATTTCCATAACACGACGGCGAGCAAATTTATCTAATAACCATCTAATCATTTTACTGGCTCTTCAACATTGAACTTGTATGTGAAGGCGACGATTGTCTCCCCGCCGCCTAGAACTACTTCCACTTCAATACGGTGGTATACTTCAAGACCTAGGCAATAGTATGTATCGAACTTTTCTAGGTCAAATTCATCAACGTCTACGACTCTGCCGTACACGCTAGATGGTGATGCTGCTTCTAGTAGCTCTGGTCTACGGTGGCATTTATCCATCGCCAACCTAAATCCGTGCAGAACAGCGAAGTCACCATTCATATCGAAGTCATCGTTATATAGGAATAACTTCATGATATATTCTATTCAATTTCTAAGAGTTTTCTACATGCATCAACTCTTTCATCCTCAGAAAGTTTGTCCCACTTTCCGACAATAGTCCCAAAATAAAGTCCCATACCTACTACGATATGCATGTCTAGGTAGCGGTAGAGGCCTAGTCTACCGTATGGGATTACTTTGCCTTCTCGGGCTAATTCTAATACCAGCCTCTCTCGCTCCGCCGCGGTCTCTTTAGTGTTGATGGGGTACATACGCGAACGGCCCGGATACTCTTTAGTGATGACGGTCCATGGGTGCTCCTGACCGGTCATCTTCTTGTACTCCGTGATGCGGTGATAATCATGCGTGGTGTTAGGATAGTTGACAACTGGGAAGTCCTGATAGTGCTCCTGCTTATGCAACTCGACGTGGATGGTCGGCCCGGTGTATTTCAACTTATCAGTATCACGCAGCTTATCTAGGTTGCCGGTCCAAACTACAATATGACCCTCTTCCGCGAGACGATAGGCGTCTACTTTCTTCATACTGTGCTTGTAACGCACTTCGATGTTCGGATGGTCAATCACGTTCTCGAAGAACTTATTATAATCCGGCATGAACTGAATCTGGTCTTTGAAGACCCTATCATCATAGTTGGGACGTACATCCATTCTCTTTGGAGCCCACTCGGAAGATAGTGTAGTCGCTGGTACCTTCCAGAACTTCTCTGTATAGTTCTTAATGAATAGCTCATAGAGTGTGTCGCCAACTAGTGTTCGAACGCAAGTCTCGAAGTTAGTCATGTCGAGTTCATCGGGACGAGCGGCTATTTCGTCTAGAATCTTCTGCTTGATGCCCGGCTCTAACTCATCTAGCTTCTCGATAGACTCTTGAGTTGGTGGCCACGGTACGTAGCCTGTCTTGCCGTTCACGTCCACTAGCGTCTTGGTACGCTGTACGTACTTAACGACGTCTGTGAAACGCTTGAAGAAGTCTGTGCGCTCTTTCAGATGACTATGAAATACATGCGGACCAAGTGGATGGTATCTAATACCTTCCTTTTCCTTCTCGCGGCAGATACCTCCGACATGGCGGGCGGCTTCATACAGAATTACCTTACAATCATTCTCCGCGGCAACGCGCGCAAGACAACATCCTGCCAAACCTGCTCCGATGATATGTACTTCAGACTTCATCTCTAATCTCCATCAACAGTTTGCCTAGCCAGTTGTGTCCTGTCATGCGTGGACCGCACCCCCAGAAACCATCCTTTAGGCGGTGTTCAACCAGCCATTTGCCACCCGTATTTTCTAGTTTGTCACGCAACTCAGGGTCAGCAAATTTTCTTCGCAACACAATGCGCATCATGTTAATTCTAACTTCCAGCCAATCTTTGCGGCCACTGGCTGGTGCCATTAGATGCGCTAGCTCTTTAGCCTGCTTAGGTGTTCTAACTTTCCTAATCTCTTCTTGCAGTAGCTTATCTTCAAACTTAAGGGCCTGATAATAGTGTTCTGCCGTACGCCACTCGCGCGCATCTGAATCAATGAGCGGGTGAACATAAAAGTTTGATAGCCACGGATATTTAGCAGCATCTCTGCCACAGAATAGAATAGCGTTATCCCACTTAGGGTCAGAAGGGTTTAAAGACGCCACGACTAGTCGATACCTCTCTCTTAAAGGGCGGCTCTGTCGCGCACCCGTCCACGAACTTGTCTACCGCAACTAGCCAGTCCGGCATGAATGACATGTCGCCATCGACCATCGGATTCTTCTGCCAGTGCGGCCAAGGCTTAGGAACCATGAAGTCTTCACGTACGCCAAAGATATTGCGGCGCGGAATGACTACGATGTGCCTTGGGTCTGCATTGTAGGTTAGGAGTGGGCAGCCTACTAGGTAACATTCGCACATGGTGCCGCTCATGTCAACTAAGGCACAGCGTGCTTCCTGTAGGGCTTCATTAATGATGGCACCGCGCTTCACATCGTCAAAGTCGGTGAGGTCCCGAATGTTGTCCATATCCTCGAAGAACATAGACGAACCACGAGCACCTGCAACGGCAATGTCGAATCCGCGACCCTGTAGGTGCCTAATCGTTTCGCGCCACTGTTTAGCGTTCCCATTGCGCCAGTCAGCGCCCTTCTTCATCCTACCCCAGACAATGATTAGGTTAGAATCTGGGTTGTATGGCTTCTCGCGGAGCATCGGCATGGCGCTGCCGAATTGACCAATGTACAGATTGTGGCACGCATCGTTATCACGCAAAGTGTTTAAGAGTGTGTCCGGTGAACGGAAATCACGCTCAACGTAGTCGAGAAAACGTGTAAGGTCAGGGTTTACCTTTAAGCCGTCTGATACGCTGGCCGCGGGCTTGATGTGAGCCCAGTTGTGCTTGAAGCCGTAAAACGCATCGGCAAAACGTAGACAATAGTGCGCAAACACATGTGCCGCCGATGCGATAATGTATGCGTCGGGGTTGGCTTCACGAATACCTGCCAATGCTGTTAAGTATTGGCAAAAGAAGTGTCCGTAACCACCAGTAAAGGGACCAAGAACAATTAGCTTTCGGTCACCGACCATGTCAAGTAAGTCGGTTCTAGCTGGCGGAATATCTTTTATATCTCTTTTGAAATAAGGTGTAAAGTGTTCCATTATTCTCTAACTCCATGAAGTAGGAAATTAGGTTGCGGAACACCAGCGGTAGTCTGCAACACTGAAAATCCCTGCTCTTCGAAGAAGTTGAATAGTCCAGTTACGTCAGCCTTGGGAACCTGTGTATGCGCTTCCATGATAAACTCGTCAATCTTAGACCAGTCGATATCAGGAACTACATCATATTCGGCTCCTTCAATGTCTAGCTTAATCTTGTTGATGTTGTGCTTCTCAATCAACTCGTTCGCATGAACGACTGGAACTTTGACAGTTCCCGCTGGACCATGCTGGACATTATACATTTCTGGATGCAAAGAGTTACTATGAGACTTCTTAGCCAGATATAATGTAATGTGGTCGTCAGGGAAGGTGCTGGGTACAACCGCTGCGTGCTGAGTAACTACATTAGCGTAGGGATTCAGAGAAACATTTCTAAGAGCTAGGCGTACATTAGAATGTTCAGCTTCTACGCAATGTACATAATCAACTGTACGAGCGATATCTAGCGCAAAGCAACCGATGTGAGAACCTAGGTCTAACCAGCGGTCGGTTTCCTCTAAATTTAGATGGTCCGAGTAGGAGCTACCCTTACAATGTTCTTCGATAACTGTGTAGTCACCGGGAATATCAGGGCGATATACTACTTTGAACTTACCGACGTATACGTCTTCTCTCATCTCATTTCGTCCAATCCTGAATGCCACACAAGGTCATCGACTGTGGCTGCAAGCCAGAAGTCAGTCTTTGCAAGCATTCTGTTATGGTATTCTGTGTCAGGACCGGGAGACTGTGCTTTCCATTCTTCCCTAGTCTTAGCAGTAATGAAGTGACCCGTTTGCCTGAGTGCTTCTGGCCTACAAATCCAAGAATTGCCGGGAGCAACTCGCTTGATATGAATAGGGTCTGCTCCAAGAGCATAGACCGTATTTACTGGTGCGTGATGCGCCTGACGAGTCTTACCATCTTTCAGTCGTGCCCAATGAAGTCCCATAATGCCAACTTCTTTATAGGCATCCATCTGATTAATAGCATACAGAAGCCAGTTCTCTTTGATGAAACGCATGTCATCATCGAATAGCAGAACATAGTCTGGATTAGTTGCCAGCGTTTCGTCAATCATACGATTACGCCTAGCTCCGAATAGAATGTTCTGTCCATCTTCGATGGCAGTCCAAGCAAACTTTAGAGTTTCGGGTAGGTAATCTTCGATTTTGTACCTAGGGTCATCGCTGTGAATCTGTAAAGACAGGTCCAGACTATCTGAATGTTCTGTGTACTGCTCGAAAGATTCAACGAATCCCTTAAGATACTTAGGGTGATTGTACGTAGATACCGCTAGTGCTATCGTCCTCATTTAGAGCCTCTAGAATAGCTTTCTTATATTTAACCGCCACATCAAGAATATTACAGTTACTCATGATTGACTTATGTGCTGCCAACGACATGTTTTGATAATTCTGTTCGATGGTGTTGAAAGCATTGAGTACAGACTTAGGCTCGGTGTTCTGTAGCACCACGCCGCCGCTCAATGCAATCTCTGGACCACCAGATTCATGCCACACAATAGCCGGAAGAGAAAAAGACATAGACTCAATCAAACTATTCGGACAAGAATCTTTGCCAACTAGATGAATAACGCCGTAGGCTTCGCGCCTTAGCTTGTCTAGGTCTTCTGTAAATCCGACAAACTCTATACCGTCTACACTACCAACGAGCCTTTTGAATTTTTCATTCTTACCGATAATGACCCATCTGAGATGTGGGTGCTGCGCTTTTAGAGTTTTGAAGTTATCTAGAATGGCTTTCTTAAAGATATGATATCTAAATTCGGTCCAGTTGTTACAAATAGAGATGAAGTCTCTGTCTGTCTTTTCGGGTGCGCGAATTACCGGAGGGCTTACTTCGATGCCATTTAAGATGACGCCGCAACGAGTTGGAATAAATCTAGTTGTACGCTGTACATACTGACGTGCAAAGTTACTTTGGTAAATTACATAATCAGCATTGGCGTGTGCGTACTTGACTCTAGAAAAATCGTCGTTGAATGTACCATAAGGGAAAATCTCGCCAACACCATCTAATCTTAGAATGATAGGAATTTCATTCTGCTTAGCGAAGTTGACGATGTTGGGCGGAATAATGGCTGAGCCCAGATATGCACGAGCGCCACGCATGAGAGTGTGGCTTGGCAATAGGTCCACGCCTAGCGGAGCGATGTGCTTCGCTAGTAAACGGCCGAACTTCCCCGGCCCTGAATGAGCCGGGGAGTCCAGCAAGTTGGTTGCTACGCGGATATTATCCACCGAAAATTGACCTTAGCTTAGCTTCAAGCTTTTCAAGCTGTCCTTCCAAGCTGTCAATTAGGCCGGGTACTGCGTCTAGAATCATGTTCTCAACGATTGTCTCGAAAGGCTCGATGAGAACTGGTAGGTCAGGGTTGTGCTTCTTGTAGACGTAACGAATTACGTTGCTAATGAAAATCTTGCGGTCCATGGGCTCGGTAAGCTTTGGCTTAACCTTTGACCACAGTGCTTCACCATCAGCAATAAGCAGCGGTAGAATACCGATAAACTTACCTACAGAGAAGTCTTTGACAAGGCTCTTAACCTTTTCTGTCATGGCGAACACGCCATTCTCAAACTCACGAATCTCAATACTCTCGGGCAAGCCGATTTCACGTAGTAGAGCGCGGTCGAGAGCGGCTGATGCCTCTTCAAACTGCTGTTCGGTTACGTTGCTTACGTAACCCCACGATAGACTAGTTTCTGGCATGGCTTAATCCTTTACCCTAAACTGACTAATCCACTCATCGAACTTACGCTGTAGAATGCGATAACGCTCGATATCTCTACGAAATAGTCGCCTAAATTCTGCTGCATCGGCTGCTCGCCCATCTTCTAGCATTTCTTGCCAATGAAGGTTTACCAGACCGAAGCCGGTATCCATGTCTGCAAGAATCTGATTTGCAACCTGATATGGACCAGTGAGGTCTGGGCCTGCGCTGGTGTCCACCAGATACTTCGCAACAACGGCGCGTGCTTCACGAATCTTAGCCACGTGAGCAGCCCACTCGTTGTATGCTGCGGTCACAGAAGCGTCATTTAGCTCGGCAGACTTATCTTCAATCTTCTGAAGAGTACCTTCTGCGAGAGTCAACGCTGCTGCACTCTCGGTCTTACTGGTCTGGTGTGCTGTGGCAACATCACTTGGCACTGAACGACACGCAGCAACCGCAAGAACGAGAACGAGTACCAAACTCTTAAGTGTTCTCATCGCTATCTCCTAATAGCTTGACCAGAGCAATTAGCTCATGGTCCTGTCCAAAAATCTCCTCAAGGAGAGAAATTGCTGGGCCAAAACCGAAGTGGTTGACAGCCAGCTTACCAACGGTGAGCAGTACCTTACCTGTAAATTTCGCCCACTCTTCTGGTGTATCTTTAACGAGAATAGCACGCTCTAGGTTAACTAGGGCTTGCTTAAATTCTTCGTCGCTTACATTGCTTTTATATACGAAACTATCACTCATTACTTTTCCTCCTGAGCGATTTCAATACCATCGTTAAGCACGGCAACTGCTCGTGCCATCATAGGTTCTTTATCGCTGTATTCAGAAGCCCATGAAATGGAGTTCTTAATTCCGTCTTCGCATACTACTGAAATAGTAACACGCCCGCCTTTGCCAGCAAGGTTACCAAGTCTTTTCAATTCATTTAACAAATTAAGTTGACTCATCTGGAACTTTCTCCACATTCCAACGGGCGTTCTCGGCAATAGTATGAATGAACTGCCCATCATTGATTTTAGCAGCCTTATAGCCTAAAGACTGTAGGCGAATGCCGTAGTCGCGCTCACTTACGGAGCCGGGACGGTGACCTTTCCATTGTGGTCCGATATCTTTATCTTCCAGATATGGTCCAACTTGCTGCCAACGTTCTTTCTTGAACATACGAACTTGGAAAGTATTATTTCCGTATCCGTTATTCTGCATTTCAAAAACAGTCTTATCGCCTTCATTATGTAGAACACGACCGATACGAATATTCGGATTGGTCGTACTCCACGCTCTCTTACTAAACTGTATCATAAATAGGTCGTTAAACCTATCTAGTATCTCAATAGCGGTGTCAACGAACGGATAGTCTACAACACATTCCCAGTCATCCTGAAAAAACAAGATATTGTCAGCACGACACGCATCAAAGCACTGATTCATACCAGCGCCTTCTCCGCCATTTACGCCATTGTTAAATATAGTATCGAGCCAGATTCCACCCTGCTCTTTTTCCCAAGCAATGATGTTTTTCACCATATCTGAGCAACAATCGGGTGTGCTATTATCTACGATAACCCACTGTACTTCGCCCTGAGTATGCTGTAGCTTCTTCGCAGACTCTAGTGTGCGCTTAAGAATTGGCCAGTTGTTGAAAGCTAGAAAACCAAAACTAAGATTAGGCATCACAGTTCACCTTGCGAATTCTAACTTTAGCTTCCATGAGCATAGCACTGGAACGAGCGTATCTTTCCCTCCAACGTACATTGTCCAAATCTAGGTTGTTGATATCAATTACTATCTCTGAAATACCCGATTGAATAAGAGCACGAGCACAATCTGTGCATGGATACATACTAACATAAGCTGTGCAACCAAGCAGTCTTACTCCGTGTCTTACCGCATTGTAAATAGCATTGCGCTCAGCGTGTTCAAACCAATGGTACTTCTCACCATTCTCTCGTGTGAGCCTATGCTTGTGCGCTTTCACTTTGCGCGGTAGACCGTTATATCCAGTGCTGACTAGCTGATTATCTTCAGCAACTAGAATGCAGCCCACCTTTGTATTCGGGTCTTCCGACTTCTGGCGTACTAGTTCAACCATTTCCAAGAAATACAGGTCCCACTCGCGCTGTTTGCGCTGTGCTTTAATTCTACTTTTGCCCATTTCTTCTGCGGCTAGCTGATATCCGGCTTTGAACATATTACTTTATTATATCAAAATTTCCAAGAATTCTGCGTATCATAAATAATTTGTTGGTCTTCACCGTGAATATATCTGTAATAATTTGCTAGAACTTTTTCATAATTTAGAAAAGCAATGAATGTTTGTGTAAGTTCTTCGTTTTTCATGAATTCGGTGATATCATCCAAATTGTCCATAGACAAACCAAGCTCAGTACGACAATAACGGCGAAATACCATACGTTGAATCTCGTGTTCACGGATAAGATTTCTTGTACTTTCAGGATAGTTTGCCGGGCTATAAACAAGCCACATATGATTAGAACGGCCGTAAACATAGTAGTATTTCATCCCGTTGGTAATCCACTTGTTAATATCATCCCTATTAGACCAAAAGTAGGTCTTGTCGTCTTCGAATCCATCAAAGGTAGCAATATCAACAGTGTGCGGCATTTGGTTCTGTAGTCCCCAGTGCGGAGTACCCATAAAGAACTGGTCGTCAAATTTTCTGAACAGTAACGGTTTGCTTCTCTGATAGACCGTATTAATTCCCTGCTCTTCAAAGTTGTCTAGCATCTGGTCTAAAAGCTTATGCACGAAGTCTGGATGAATACGCTCAGATGTATCACACTGGATAATCCAGTCTCCATGCTTAATATCACGGTCACGTAGATATTCATTCATAGAGAAGTCGTGGTCGTTTGTCCAAGCACGATGCTTAACCCAAACACCTAACGACTTTACATGCATAATCTGGTCTGCTGAACTTCCACCATCAACCCATAAAGCCCCAATTTCACGAGTCTCTAGTAAGTGTTCTAGCGGCTCAAAAATCTCTTTAAGGTCATCAGCGTTGTTCTGCATGATGCCGCAAATCCATAGTCTAGGCATTCTTATATACTTCCCAAAAATCCTTCATGGATGCCATGTTTTCGTAGTCGGTGTCTTTCAAAAGAAAGTGCCAAGCACGAGCATACCACTGGTTAGCAGCTTTATGCTGCTCATTAGCTTCCGCTTTCTGTGCCATCTCTAGGCAAAAGGCATATCTTGTAGTGTGGTCCATTACATAACTCCGTAGACGAGTTTCTTAATACTGTCGTCCCAATGTTCTTTAGTCATACCGTTCTCTTGTAGGAAGATACGACCCATCTTATAGTTCATACGATTTTCGTATGCTTCAACGAGAGCCTCTGCGAACTTGTCCACATCATAATCATCAAGGATGATGCCGATATCATCCAAGCGGTGTAAATCCTTACAATTGAGGATACCCGCTCGATGAGCGACAACGGGTAGATTGTTAGCCAAGCACTCAAGAAGCAGATAGCTAGAAGCTTCCCACTTCGTTGGCAGAAACGCGACGTCAGCCGCCTTAAAAGCGACGGCTTTCGGCACCTGACAGTGCTCGGACACTTCGTCGATGCTGGCAATGTCAAACCTATCTTTAAGTAGTGGGTGGTTCTCAATCTGTTCAAGAATGTCCAAACCCTTGTTATGTGAAGTGATACCGTGGAGAATGAGCGGCCTTTCGGCTTCCATACTCTTGATGGTAACGCTGTCCCAGAAATCTAGGTCAACAGCGTTAGGAATTACAACGGTATCAACACCATGCTCTTCTTTTAAGATGTTAGCGATAAATGGGCTAACACAAGCCAATGTGTGACCCATCTCTTTAGCTTTCTTGAAGTATTCAATCTGGTATTGGAATAGCTGCTTACGTTGCTCTAGTAGACCATCGTCTCCCCACTTCTCTCTTAGAGGGTGGTGCCAAAGGCCGTGTACGACAGAGACTACCTTTGCTGGTCCGGGATATGTAGCTGCCCAGAATCCATCACCGAATACCACTAGGGCGTTCTTATCAGCTTCGATAGACTTAATGTGCTTAATCATCGATTCAGCTTTGTGGAACTCTAGTGCGTTAGGTGGAGCCACAGTGTTATAATCAGTAAAAGCAAAGTTCTGTACATCGTAATCTGCAAGTGCTGCTTCTAGTTGCTTACCCCACTTAGGTACGCCAAAAGGACCATCAGAAGTCAAAGCAACATTCAAGACCTTTGGCTTAAGCTGTGGAGCTAGGCGTGGTCGCATGATTTCAGGATGTTCTTTTACTCGGAGTTGGATTGTATCAAGCTGTTCCCACTGAGTAATCTTATCCTGAATCTTACCTTCTTCTAGACCGTCGAAAAGCCTACTATGTTCGACATTGCCTTCGCGGAAGTTCTTTGTCTTAGTCCAGTATTCGATTCCATTACGAGCCTTATCTTCGAAGTTTACCCAACCATAATGTAGGCAGATTAGTGGGAAATCATTAACCATTTCAGAGAATACAAGACCAATACCTTTCTTCATCTGTGGGTCTTCAGGTGCTTCTCTGTACTTTTCACCAGCTTGAGCGTATGGTACTGGCATGTACATCAGAGACGGCATTACTTCTAGTGTTTCCATATTGATGATTTCACAACCATCAGAAATGGTTTTATCTAGATACATCTTGCCGTTCTCATCATACTTGCGCGCGTTTCCATGTACGCCATGGCCGATGTGTGGCTTGTTGGCAAAAACCTTCCAACGCCAGAAATTTTCTGCGTCTTTGAAATTACCAATCTCGTATGGGTTACCGAAGAAAGTTACGTATGGAAGCGAGAACACCTCTGCTGATGGATGATGAAGAATCAAGTCCATAAGAACTTCTCTGCTCTTAACAACAAGAATCTCATCTGCGTCTAGGTATACACAATAGTCTGTGCGCACCATTTCGCGGGCTTCTTGCTTCTTCTTTCCGACAACGGTGGTATCATCCATATCCCATTCGGTTTCCGAACGCTTAAGTGTGATATTCGCCACATCGCCAAATTCTTCAAGAATCTTCTCATAAGTATCATCCTGTGAGTTACACTCTAGAATGTATACTTGGTCACAGAATGTAAGTGCGTTATGGATACACTCGCGCCACGGGTAGCGAGAAGCTTCTGCATTATATAGGATTAGGTATGCACCAAAGGTTGGTAACTTAGCTTGCATTACTCTTGCTCACAGAAATGATGATGAAATAACCGAAGAACCCGTGTTCATTATTGCTATCATGACGCTCAGTTTTAATACTGTGTCCTTCAGACTTAATTCTATCTAGAGACTCTTCAACTTCTAGATATTCCCAACCCTTTTGCTGTTTGTCACGAACGGTTAGGAGAACTTCGGTCAAACCTAATCTTTCGGCTTTACCAAGTTCACGCTGAAATACATCATAGAAATTTCTACTTCTAATATTCTGCATCTTACACCTTATAGCTTAGTCTTTACACCGCGACGGTCCGAGACTTCGTTAAACTTCTGTCTGATAACTTCACCTAGGTCAACTCCTAGGCTTGCCGCGATAAGGTCTACGTATGTAACAACATCAGCTAGTTCTTTGGCTAGCTCTGCTTTTAAATCTTTATTCTCTTTATCAACTTCTAAATCACGTCTAATCTTCTTGGCAAAGTTACAAGCTTCACCAACTTCACCTGCCATAGCGCAGCACCAGTCAGTTAGACTCCACTCGTCAAGAGGGTGATTAAAGTCATTAATGCATCTCTGTACATTCGCCTGTCGTAATTCGTCGAATGTTAAACTCATTTAAAACGCTTTCTCCATAGCCGCTGCTACGTGCCTCACAGAAACACGTGTGATGCAGGGGTCATTCTTAGATGGACATTCTGCCATATGACATGGAGACTTACATGTATCGGGACGCTGATTAGGCATCACAATAAGACCGCCATGCATATCCTTTGGACCACATACCTGTGGATAGGTAGCTGCGAAGATACCTACACTTCTAGTCCCTAGTGTGGATGCTAGGTGTAGGGCAATGCTGTCCAGACCAATAATTCCGTCTGACTTGCGAATGACGTAAGCCATCTGGTTAAATGTAGTCTTGCCACGCAAATCAATGACGTTAGGTTCATCAATGTTTGGGTCACTTGGGCCTCCTACCTGAACAAACTGTTCGTCGGGGAACATACGAGCGATGCTCTTGAATCGCTCCAAAGGCCAGTCTTTACTATTCATAGAAGTCTTGGCATGTAGAGCATAAAACTTAGCTGGAAGGCCATCAACGGGGTCTAGCCAGATTTCTGGAGTTTCTGGTTCCACATCGCACATATCTGCATAGGCATTAATTAGATGCTTGCCATAACCATTATGCACATAGTGTTCAAAACGCTGTGTAATAATGTGTGGTGTGTAGCAGATGTTGAACAGACCGCTCTTTTCAACAGCCTTAGCATTATCTAGTGTGTTTCCGTACGGAATTAGGTTCTTGATGAACGGTAGGTTTTTAACAACATCAAAGAATCTTTCATCACAAGATAGGTATAGACCCCACTTTTCTTTACGATTAAACTTCTTATGAAGTGCTTTCAAAGAGCCTGTTAGTAGGTGTAGGTCACCAGCGGTGCCCGGCATTACCACTAAGATGCGGAATGTATCTTCTTTGTCAATGTAGTCAGAAATGGTGATACTCTTACCGCCCTTTGCCGCGCCAGACTTACCAATGCGCTTAAGTTCTTTAGCGTTATGCTCATCGGCTTGCTGCTTAAAGTATGCAACGATGTTATCTCTTGCCCTGCCTTTACCGATATCACCCATCCAATACTGGAAGCCGGGCGCATCTGGTTCTTCAACATGCAAGAAGTGCTGATAGCACCACTTGATGAATTCGGGGTCTGACATTTCCTGTTCGGTTGGAACTTGGAAATCACCATATTCACGAAGTGTCGCCGGAGCATCCCAGCTACTCTCGGTGTTAATTTCTACAGTGTTCCAGAGTAGGCTATCCCACTTTTCAGCAATGTCATCCCAATCGTAATACTTCTTTGTTACCTCTTCAGCTTCTTTGCTTAGCTTAGCTCTTAGAGCAGGTTGTGTGAGAATCTTATTTAGCTGCTTAGCTAAACTATCTTTGCAGAAGTACGCTCGCTGCTGCATTGTCTCCGCTTCGGTGTACATAGAAGCGATTTCAATAGGTAGACCACCCTTCCACCTGTCGTCAGGACAGAAGTGGGTTTTCTCTACCTTTTCATGCATAGCAGCGTGTACGGGAGCAATAATAGGAGTACCGCAAGCTTTAGCTTCATTGGTGGGCATTTCGTCCGCACCGGCAATTGCTGGCTGTACGTGTACCCACGCCGCCCTGTATACATCAGCGAAGTCTTCTGGATAGAAGCCCTTTTGAGTATTAGGCATTCGAGCGGTGAACTCACCACATTTCTGGCATGGCACAGTAGCGCAATCCATCTTAATGATACGTGTTTCACCAGTCTCGTTGTTTTTAACTTGGGCGTCTTTACCTTTAGGAATGTATGCGCTTACAAAAGTATGACCGCACTTATGGCAAATGTATGAGAAATATACATCGCTTGGACGAATCGGAATCTTGTACTTCTTTTCCTTGATGCGCCCTTTTTGGTCTACTCTTGGTACGCGGCCCTGCATAGCCCATTCCATGACGATATCGATGTTGAAACCAACATCTGGCCATGAAGTATGGAACCACAAGCAGGTATCCTTATACGCTTCAGGATACTTGTTCTTTAGGATGACATAAGAATAAATCATCTCTGGTAGAAGCTTGCGCTTTTGATTTCTAAAAACGCCGAGAATGGGCTTTACGCTCTCACGGAAACCCCAACGTGATAAAGCTTCTTTACGAGTTTTATCTGTGTTGAATACATTACGGTCTACTCCGGGATTGGTAACATCCCAACACTTAACACCTTCTCGTTCGAGAACATGCTTAGCGTAGTGTGAGTACCCGAGAATGTAGTCTGTCTCTTTGTAATCTTTGACCCAATCAGGCTGCGGTGGATGTGAGTCCACACACGGCATATAGATATAGGTGAAATACTTCCTGTATGGCGACTTAAGCTGCCATTCTGAAGCCATCCACCTGTCTCTGATATCAATGACGATATCAGGCTTTTCTTTGATTAGAACATCATCGAAAATAGACTTGCCGAACTGGTAGAAGTGATAATTCTGCTGATATGCCCTGACTGCTTCGGCGTCATTATCTTCCGGCATTGCACCGTAGTATTTCCAAGTGATTCCAAACTTAGGGTCTTTCCAACGCGGGTCAGAAGTCTTAGCATAAGAAGCTAGTTCTACTAGCTCATATCTGCCAGTAGCTTGAAGCCTCTTTAGAACCTGCCAACCATACGTAGAGAATCCCGTACGCAAAAAGCTGGCCTCATTGACAAAAAGAATCTTAGGCTTACGACCTAAATCCTTTACCTTTACTTTCTTGCTCATGCAACTGCTTCCTTGATTTTTTCTAGAGAGTGGTGATAAATCTTTCTAGCAGTTTCTCGTGAAAATCCTTTTTCTACGCCAATTTCTTCAAAGGTTTTATCGTCAATGAACCTCTTCCAGAAAACCTCTCGCTCCCTAACAGATAGTTTGTCGCCAACAACATCAATTAGCTCTGCCATCATTCGACTACGCTCGTCAACCCAACAGTCTTCTCCAGCTATGTCAGTGTGGGTGTGGGCCATGCGTCGAGCAAGATGTAGGCCAATCTCTCTATTAACAGCGTTTACAATAACTCTACTCGCATAAGTTTCGAACTTTACGCCGCGAGTTTCATCGAAGTGCGGCAGGCATTGAATAAGTGCCACCCACCCCACTTGGTATAGGTCATCCCTATCAATAGGTAGGGAAACTAAACGACGGCTGAGCAGTAGCGTATTTACTACTGCTCTAACCGTCTTGTCGTATTTGTTGTATAATTCCGAATTAGAATGGAATGTCATCGCCACCCGCATCTGCGGCATTACCAGTCTCGGCTGGGACTACTGAGCCCTGACCGAACTGGAAAAAGTCTACACGCAGCTTGTAGCGAGTACGCTTGCTACCATCCTGCGTCTGGAATGTATCCTGCTCAATGGGTCCGCTGACTAGGATTGTGGTACCCTTTACGCCACGGTCATTGATGATACTTGCGGCTGGTCCCCATAGCTCACAGTCCATGAACAGGGTCTTTTCCGCCTTTTCGCCATCTTTCTTCTTGAAGCTTCGGTTTGAAGCTACAGTAAACATTACAACGTTAGTTCCGCCAACTTCCCTGATTTCAGGGTCACGAACCATACGACCAACAAGTGTGCAACTGTTGAAATTCATCGTTACTCCTAATTATAAATACGTTCACACTGAAGAGGCACTGTGCCTCTAAAAATATTGTATCTAAAAACCTACAATCTTTCCACAGAATATGCCATAATTGAGTTGCTATCTTCCATTTTTCTACCACGGATGGTGACCGCCATACCCTTTTGGATATTCTCGCCGTACTTCTCAAAAGCTTTCGAGAAGACCAAAACACCCTTTAGCATGTAGCTTCCATCAGCAATATCTAGGAAAGCCATTGTTTTACCTTTAGACTCGCCGCGCTTAACTTTGGCATAGTTTACTCTCTCGATAATTCCAGCAATAGTCACGTTGGAATCTGGGGCCATATTGATGACTTCGATGCAGGGTGTCACATCACTAGTTACGACTAGGCCCTTATCCTGAACTGTGAGTGGAATGCCAAAGTAGAACTTTTCCCACGCCTGATGAAGACCCTTATTGATGCCGAACGGTTCTTTATCTGTGTATTCGAGTAGAAGCTGCATAAGCTTCTGTCTGCGCCTAGATGTGGGAATCTCGCAACTTACTAAATGCCTGATGGCGTGTTCTAGGTCGAAAGTCTCTTCTTTGAAGTTAATGTCGTTTCTAGGCAAAGGAATACTTCTGACAGGGCCGTAGCGCCCACAAATATCAAAGACGCCAGTCTTGTGCAACTTGACATATTTGGTGACTGTACGCTTCTGTTCGAAATCAGATTTATCGATATCAATTAGAATCTGTGGGTGTAACTTTCGGCCAATCAAAGATAGGACTACTGCCTGCTCGTTGCGAGTTAATGCGCGAAATAGCTCGTACTCGGCAAGCATGAATGTTCTAGGTAAATTAAGCTCATCTAGAACGCCAGACTTAATAAGTGCTTCACAAGAAGTCTTGTCGACTTTGTATCTATCCACCATAATTAGGAAGTCTGTCCAGCTTGAAACGCCACGCAGGCGCTCAATTGCTGCCATAGAAGAATGCCCAACACCCTTTAGGTACTCAATACCAAAAGCGATAGTGCTCTTGTTTAGAATGTGAAAGTCAGGGTTGGCCTCTTTAATTACCGGTGGAATCACTCTAATGCCGAAAAGCTTAGCGTCATTGATTAACTCAAGCATTTCTTCATAGGTATCTGTCTTCTTGTCAGCAAACTTCAGCATCGCTGAATAGAATGCAGTTGGATGGTTGGTTTTAGCATAGGCGGTCTTATATGCAATCTTAGCGTAAGCCACCGCGTGCGACTTATTGAATAGATAGCCTGCGGCTTTTTCAATCCAGTCCCACATCTTCAAGCCGAGTTCTTCTTCATAACCCTGCTCTATGCAACCTTTAACAAAAACATCCTGCCACTTCTTCATTTCAGACGGAAGTTTCTTACCCATCGCTTTGCGTACCATGTCTCCGTCTTCTAGAGACATACCCGCCATGTCACGACAGATTTCGATAATCTGCTCCTGATAGATAAGAACGCTGTGTGTTTTACCCAGAATGGGTTTTAGGTCATCATGAAGATAAGCTTCTTCCATCTGCCCATTGCGAATCTTACAATAGGCGTCAAGCATTGAAGTCTCGCCGTCTACATGAAAAGCTTCTTTACAGCCCGGACGGATGATTGAAACAATGTCGGCAACATCTTCAATATTCTGGGGCTTTACAACTTGAGAGTAACGCTCGCCTAGGTGTTCTTCCAGTTGAAAGATACCTTTGGTGAGTCCCATACTCATTAGGTTGTAGGTGCTTTTGTCGTCCAGTGGAATTGTGTCGAAATCTAGCATAGTCTATTATATCAGGTAATGTCGATTCTTGTACAAAAATCTTCTTTCATAATCTCGGTGATTGGCACTAACATCATTTCAAATGCGTTGCCGTCACCACCTTTTAATACTCTGTACCTACCTGTAGTTACATGATGCTGCACAAAGCGTCTTAGCTCTTCAACTTTGAACTCGAACATCAATTCTTTATTTAGAACAAAGACCATTAGGTGTGCTTCGGTCGCAAAGATTCCAGATGGCTCATGATTATGGTCAAACATCTCAAAACAGAGATTGCCGGTCTTATTTGCCATCTTGTCGTATTTCACTTCTACGTGAATGCTTTCTTTACGCGGAAATGAAAAGCTAATGTCATACTCTTTCCCAATGTTATAGGAAATGTAGTCGCAAGTCGGGAAGAAGTTCTCTTTGTAGATGGAAGCAACATACTCTTCCATTTTCTTTCCGTCTCTTAAATCAGACAGAAACTTCTTTCGCTTGATTGGTCCGCCGCGTGCCACTTTATTCTTCACCTTCGTAGAACCTCTGTGGCTTAGCCTGTGGTGCCTTACCTGTAATAATGGCCTTAGCTTGAGCCAACGCATTCTTCAATAGGATATTCTCTTGTGCTAGAACCATACTACGAATTACTGCGTTTTTAAGTTCCACTTCCGCTTCTGTTCCGTCAAAGTCGAGAATAACCTTTAGCTCATCAACGGGGATTTCTTCTTCCCCTCGAAGAACCTTAATACCAATCTCTTTCTTTTCAGGTTCGTTAGGTTTAAGTTCCATTTGGATGCACCTCATTACCACCTAGTAGCTCCATCAAATCATCCATAATTTTATCTTTCAACTTCGGTCCTAAATCTTTAGCAATCATATGCACTTCTTCGTCGGATAGATTTGTGTCATCAAAATCAGGATGATTTTCTTCAAAGTAGTTCTGTACGTGAAGAGTGATTCTATCTCTAATGATATTTTTAATTTGCATTTACAATTCTCTCTACTTCATCTAGAACACTAACTGTCTTAAGTCCTAGAACATCTAGTTTTAGATAACCGTGGTCATCTAGAGTATACATATCCCATCCGGTTACTACCTTCTTGTTCTTGGCATCGTAACTGAGAGGGATGCAGCCACTTGTGATAACATCTTCATCGCAGATAAGAACTGCTGATGCGTGAGACGACTTTGCTTTTTTAGCGTTTTCAACACGCTTAACATGTCTGAATAGCTCAGGGTATTGTTTTGCGTAATCTCGTAAATCTTCTGATTGAGCGAGTGCGTCGTCAAAATCTTTGTATTTGAAGGGAACGCAATTCGAGATGAATTGGCATTCGTCCAAAGGGATTCCAAGGACTCTTCCAATGTCTTTGATAGCGTTTTTAAGCTTGTACGTGTCGTACGTAATGAATTGGAAGACCTTATTCTCACCATAGCGTCTTCTAACGTATTCAATAACCTCTTCACGTCTTTCAGTTTCGATGTCGAGGTCAATGTCGGGCATTGAACCTTTACGTGCTTTGTTGTAAAACCTCTCCCAGATGAGACTGTACGTGATTGGGTCACAAGAATGAATGAAAAGAGTATAGCTAACAAGACTGCCAACGGCCGAGCCTCGACCATCGCCGCGTCCAATCCCGTGAATATCAGCGTATCGGCAAACATCCCACACAATAAGAAAATAGCTAGCCAAATCACCATCCTCAATATCCGCAAGCTCTTTGCGCATACGTTCTTTATATTCATCTACATTCACCTTATCGTCTAATCCAAGCTTCTTCCAGCCCTCCCAACACATCTTACGAAGATAGTCGAACGGTGTGCTTCCGTCTGGTGTCTCAAAAGTTGGAACGTGCGAAGTCTTCTTAGGAAACTCTACGTTGCATTTTTCTGCAACTTCAACAGTGTTGTCTAGTTCATCTCCTGTATATACAGAAGCTAGCTCTTGGCGTGACTTGAGATAGTAGTCAGGAGTTTCGAAACGCCAGCGAGTAGGCAATGAATCATCGCCGCTAAAATCATCATAACCACGAACAGGGTCAGACAGCTTTCTACGCTGACCATTGGTTAGAATAATCTCATGCGTAAGAGCGTCTTCTGGTCTAGAATAATGTGCATCGTTAGAACATACGGTCTTAATGCCCAAATCTGCGGCTATCTCACGAAGACGCGGCTTGGTAATCTTCTGGTCTTCGATTCCTGAATCCTGAATCTCGATATAGAAGTCATCGCCAAACTTCTCGCGGAACTTCTTAGCTAGGTCGTAAGCGTACTGCATGTCTCCACGAAGTACAGCTTGTGACCAAAGACCGCCCAAGCACCCGCTCAGCACGATGATATCTTCATTAACTTCTAGTAGGATGTTAGGGTCAATACGAGGATAGTAGTAGAACCCTTCGGTGTTGGCAATTGTCAACAGCTTGTTGATAGTACGAAGACCCTGATAGCTCTTAGCCAACAAGGTGATGTGGTTCTGTTTGCGATTCTTCTCTTTGATATCGTTACAGATATATGCTTCAACACCAAGAATCGGCTTGATGCCTTTCTTCTTGGCTTCTTTATAGAAAGACCATGCATTGAATACATTACCGTGGTCGGTAATAGCAATAGCTTCGTGGCCTAACTCTTTCGCTCGCTCAACAATATCGGGGACTCTTGAGAGCCCGTCTAGAAGAGAAGCGTCTGAATGATTATGAAGATGGACTAGAGCCGTCTTCTGTTCCTGTAGGTGGGTTGTCTGCATTTGGCATCCTGCGGTCTAATTCTAGCGCGATTGTCTTTTTAGATAGTTCCAATCTCTTGATGGAGTCGGCTGCCTGTGCCACCTTAGCACTGACGCCGCTTTCTGAGTAATGAACAAGTAAAGCGTTTAGCCTTTGTAGTTCAATCATAATGAGTACGTACTTTTCTAGCAACTCACTGAGTGGCTCTTTACGAATGCTCATTAGCTAGTTCCTCTCTAGTTTTACCATGAATTTCTAAGCAAGCCTTTTCACACGCTTCTACGTTACAGTAGTTGCAAATCCAGAATTTATCTCTACCCCACATTCCTTTAGGAAGAGGCTTTTCGACTTCTAGAATGTGCTGCTTGGCTTTAGCTATTTTATCCAAAATCCTACGATAATCTCCATCACTATATGTCATTGTAATAGGACACTTGCGTAGAAAATGGATTGTAACAAAGATATTTTTGTAGGTATCTTTAAAGGGTGGAATATTATTGTCGCACATATATTTCGTAACGGCGAAATACATCTGCATCTGAATATCTTTAGCCACCCAGCCTTCTGTAATCTCTTTGTCACTTGGAACACGCTTGGCGCTCTTATAGTCTCGAATTTCGATAGTGTCTTCACTAATCTCTGATACTAAGTCAATAAATCCAAATGTGCGTACACCATTAGGGAATGTGATATCGAACTTCTGCTCAATACCAATGACTTTCATTTCATCAATAGGATTGAAGTCATCATCAAAGATAGCTTCAGCTAGTTTGATTGTATCTTCAAGCATCTTGCGTGGAGTGCCAACAAACTCTGTAGTGGTCTTGCCAACCGCATTACAGTGTACGGTCTGACCATCTGCCATAATCTGTGCGAACGGACAGGCGTGACAACTACGCTTAGTGGCTTTGATGTTGTCTTCTACAGAAGTCTTAACACCCTTAGTGAACTTGAACACCGAATCGAGAATGTTATTATCCGCCATGTAACGACGGAACTTCTCCATCAGATTAACTCGCCAGTCACGGCGCTCACCCGATGCGTAATCTTCAAATACTTCGTGAAGTAGTGTACCATTAGCTGCTCCCCAGTTGTCCGGCATAACCGGCTTATCTGGCGATACATACTGAAGGTAGAACTTCATCGGGCAAGAACGCAGCGTCTTAATGCGCGATGCCGATAGATAATCTGAACGTGGTTGCATATTATAGTAGATTCAACTGATAGAGTGTCATCTCTAGTGCGCCGTGTAACGCATAGATGTTGACAAAGTTATTATTGTCTATCACCTTATGGTATTTATCTTCTGGATAATCGTCCATGGCCTTTTCAGAGACATGTGCGTCGTCCCCTAGTACGTCTCTCTGCAAACGAATGAGTATGGCACCATTAGCAAGAGCCATGTTCGCTTCGTTAGGAAAACGGCAATCGTCAATAATTACAAAGTCATACTTGGAGTTTGCATACTTCTTAAACGGTGCTTTGGCCCACATATCGAAATCAAAGAAGTTGCGCATTACATCGGTACCGAAAATCTGCATAACTTCTCTAGCAGTCATTGGACCAGACCTAGGTTCCAGCTTGTCGCTGTAAAGAACTGTGGTGGTATTTAGTTCCTGTCGTAGTTTTGCCGCGCCTTCAGCATAACGATATCTGATTTCATCAGGCATAGTGTCCCATAGAACATGGGTTTCTGTTTCTTTAGCGGCATTACTACCGTAAACCTGTGCTTCTGTAAGCCCAATTACATTGGTGCAAAAGTCTTTAATGGGAGAAGCGAAAGAAGTAATGTGTACCTTACCCTTAAGCTTATCTTTAAGGTGATTGGCGGCGGTAGTTTTACCGGACTGCTTCTTTCCCGACAGTACAATAAATTTAGTCATTATGTTCGAAATTAAGAAATAACCATTCTGTATGGTCTGCTGCTAGCTTCCCATGTAGAATATCTGCCATGTAATCCACAGCTTCGTCAATAGTTGAGAAGATGTGCTTATAACCAACAAGTCCAATTGCCCAAATGGAAGTACCTTCACGCCCACGTGGGTCAATAAGAAGAACTGGTTTCTTCTGCTGGCGCGCGGCTACAATCTCGTGAATAGTTCCGAACATAGGAACATCCGGGTTGAGGACAGCAATTACTACGTCGCTCTTATCAACAAGACGCAAGTCTACGTGCATGGTCATCTGACACATTCTTTCGAGTTCGTCCCAATGACCGTGCTTGCGTAAATTATAGTAGTAATCCTTTTCAGTATCAAAATCTGCATAGCCTGCATATGTAACAGGCTTGTCGGTTGGGTCTAGAATCATGTTTCTAGTCAACCCGATGGACATGAGCTTCTCTTTTAACGGTTTCCTGAACCCTACTCCCCTATCATCTAGGAAATCAATAGGTCCGGCCAAGTATACGTGAAAGCTCGGATAGTTCTTTAGAAGTTCGCTCATACTCTTATGATATCCAAATTTCTAATAGTTTCTACGTCTAAGTCTCCAACATCTTTGCCTTGAGGCAGTAGATACTTAGATAATCCGAAATATGATGCACATGTTTTTATAACGTCGTTTGTGCAGATAACTCCGGCTTCATCATCGTCAAATGCCATTATAATATCGTAACAATCATTCTCTAAGAGTAAAGAACGCTGCGGTCCTGACAAGCTTGAACCAAGTACGGCCACTGAGTTTTTAATTCCGGCCATTTCAAACTTGAAAACATCGAGTGGTCCTTCAACAAGAATGACGGTGTGTTGTTTTCTAATATGCTCTGCCGCTCTGTGGAAGTTAAAGAGGGTTTCGGACTTTGGCATTCCGTTAGTGTGGAGCCACTTGCCTTTTCCTTCGGCTTCCCAGTCAAAAACCGCTCTACCTGTGAATCCGATAATCCCCCCATCAGGATTGGTAACAGGAATACACATACGGCGATGAAAGCGACTTTTAGGGTTGCTGCAATAGCCAACATTGAATTCATCCAATACTTCTTTAGCAAAGCCGCGTTCTTCTAAATAAGGATGGGGTTCAAGACCCTTAAGAACCGCTGGGTCATATAGCTTTGCAATCTTCTTTCGTGGCGCATTATTCTTAATATACTTCTGGAAAGCTACTTCTGCTGCTACTTCCGCATCGCTCATCTGTTCGTAGTTCTCATCAATAACGATAGACTGAACGATTTCTTTGGCTCTAGCAAAACTGCAACGCTTTAGTTTCTGAACGAAATCAAAAATGTCTGCGCCGCCTCGCTCACACTTATGCGTGAAGCAACGGAAGTAACCACGGTGCTTTACCCACGAAAATGCTGTGGGATTATCGCCGCCGTGAATTGGACAGGCCATCTGATAATAGTCATACCTGTCGTGGTAATCTAACTCTAGAGCGTCAAAGATTTTAGTAACGTTCTCGTTAGCTATTTCCTTCAGTGCGTCTGTGTTCATTCTCAGCTTCCCAGATTCTTTTTCGTAATTCGCTTGAAGAGTAGCCATGGCTCCTATCCAAAAATTCGTATTTCATTTCAAGTTGGTCGCCGGTAAATCTCTTACCGATGTAATCGTTGCCCAAGAAACGTACATCAGGCATTAGGTGTCCGAGCAAGTTTCTCAAGTCTTCTTCTGTTTTGTACAGTATGATTTCATCAACATATTTCACAGCTTCTAGTTGAATCTTTCTTTCTTCTAGGCTCTGAATCGGTTTGTTCTTCCATTTTCTATCAACATTAGGATTAATCTGTAATCCAACGATTAGCCTGTCACAGCGCGACCTACAATCTTTAAGCATGAGAATATGTCCAGCATGAAGCAAATCAAACGCGCTACATACAAAACCTATCTTTTTATGCTTCATTATAGCTCTTGTTCTGCAACCTTATCTCTTAGCTGCTGCAATCTATCATATGTAAAAGCATTTCCTTCAGTCATGAAACCACAACTCATATCGAAATGCAGGTTAACATATTCATCACCAAGATGACCCGCACCATTGCGAGCCGCGAGAACCTTAAGCACATGACTACCATTATCAGTTGGGTCCATGTTTAGCTCTCTCTCAGTCTTACGTCTGATGATGCTAATTGAGTCGATATCACGTGCAATCTTGTCTGAGTCAGCAATGGTGGTAATAGAGTCTTCTTCTGCACCTGAGCGATTCTGCTGGCCTACTACAAAGAAAGGTAGTTTGCAGCGAACTGCTTCGTCGTGTAGCTTTGAAGTAATCGCACCGAGAATCTGATACTCGTTTGCTGTGCTAAGCTGACCAATGTCAGGCAGCTTGATGTAGTCGTAGATTACAAGAGCCTGTGGTGTAGTCGTAGGCTTAGCATTAAACTTCATAGCAAAACGACGGATAATGGGTATAACTTCTTCAATTGGCATACCTGAGATGCTCTCATAGATAATAGGCTTACCAGCAATTACTTTCTCTGCTTCTTCCATACGTCTTACATATTCGTGCGTGTTAACCCACTTACCTTCTTCTACTAGGTCATATGGAACCTTAGCAAGCTGGGCAGCCATACGAATCATCTGCATCTCTTCAGTTAGCTCTGTGTCAAGAATTAGCGTTGGGATGTTCTTAAATACCGCAGCGCGAATTGCAAGCTGTAGAGCAAGCTGAGACTTACCCTGCTTCATTCGTGCAAATACGCCATTAACAGAGCCATTGCGGATTTTACCAAACGCACGCTGCCAGTTTGGAAAGCCTAGGTCTAGGCCGACTGGCTCGCTACCAACAAGTCCGCGAACATATTTGAACACCTTATCAGAGATAGGTGTCAACTCACCTTCTTGCTGTGCGCCCAAATGAGTAAACGCATCAAAGAGTCTACTCTCAACTCCGCCCAACATTTCGTTGACCGAGCCTTCTGAGTTTAGAATCTCGTCTGCTTCATTCTGCAACACTTCATTTAGATAACGCTTGACAGAAGCTTTCTTAACAGCTTTAGCTGCTGATACCAAGGCTTCTTTGCCAACGTTTCTACTAAGTGCTACGTCAAGTGCTTCTTTCTCTACTTTGTTTAAAGTTAGACCAAGTTCATTAGCTGTCGTCAAACAAACAAACTCATCAACTCTTTCTGGCTGAATTTCAACAATCACATGCTTGAGTAGCTTATACAGCTTACTGTGCTGCTCATGAAAAAAGTCATGCTCACCAATCTTACCGTCCAATTCAAATAGCATTTTGGGATTCTTAGAAATCCCAGCTAGTACGATTGACTCACTCACCACTTCGTTCATTTACTTTGCGTCTCCTATAGTAAATCATCTTTAGTGCATCTACCTTATCTTTTATCGCAAATTTCATCTCTTTCAACGTACCAGCCTGTGCTTTTAGCTCAAAAAGTTTTATAGAACGGTCACGAAGCTTTGGATTATTCGCTTTAGCGAGTTCGCATCGCTCCGGGAAATAACCATCTTTTAGCTTCTGTGCTTCGAATGCAATGTCTATATTCAAAGCGTTTTCCATAGCTCTAGCTCGGCCTTCTAGAACACCTAGTTGGTATCCGATATAGTAGACCCAAGAGCCGAGAATGAAAACAGCACGCTCAACTTCGTGCATTGGCATTTCACGAAAACGAGCGTACGGCAAACCCATAATCCCACTAAGCTTTTCTTCATCAGGCTTGTTCGGTTCGTCGGTGAAATTCTCTTTCACCCATTCATTTAGTCGTCCCATCACACCACCTGCTTGAAAGTACCATCTGTCATGTAGTGATATAGTGAGATTTGATTCCTTATGCAAAAGGATTTCTTCTTTTCGTCACGCATTCTTGCTTGCGCAAATTTCTTGCGATTCCTATGAAAGTGCTTGACGTATTTGTCGTGTTGTTCACCCTGTGCTTCGACAGCCACATTGATTTGCGGCAAAAACATATCGAAACGCATCTTACTTCCAGCAACGGGGAACTCATGCAAAATATCGTAGTTGCCGAATTCCTGCTCAACCTTTGCCATGGCTTCTAAGTGCAGCTTAGATGCACTGAGCCTTAAAGGATACTTACGTGGATTTGTGGTGATAATATGAATCTGTCCGTCTACGCCAACGAAGTTCATTCTGATTTTTCCGCTAGTTCGTATGCGCGCAACATAGCGTGCGCAACGTCTTTAATTGCTTCACGATGGCACCCGTAGCTGCCCATGTGATTAATTCTACGAATACACTCAGCAGCAGCCCTATGAATAAAAGCCTCTTTCAAAGCTTCGCCAAGTGGTACTTTGGTGTCATTACCAAGATTACCGTCGTTAGGTACTAACATGCTTTTTACATCGTACATTTTAATAGCCTACCATGGCGCAGCAAAAGGCTTCTATATCATCTGATGATACGCCATCTTTTCTAGTTTTCTGTAAACACTCTACTGCGAGCAAAACATCATACTGACATGCTACGAAGCCCGACTCTAGCTGAACAAAGACATTCAGCATCTTTTCTGAATTACGCCAATTTTCATCGCCTATGTTATAGTCGTACTCGTTCATGCGACAATCTCTTTGATATTGTCCGTTAGCTCTTTTCGTAGTTCGTTGTTATCACGAAGTGTCTGAACAAATGAATCCATTCCCTGAATCTTAGTCTCACCGTCTGGTAGGGTAATCCAAGCACCGCCTTTCTGAACCAGAGCAAAGTCAATAGCTAGCTGTGCTACTTCGCGGCACTGGTCGATATGCGGGCCGGGGAGATACATAATTGGGAATTGAGCCTTTTTGAATGGTGGAGCGAAGCGATTCTTTGTCACTTCTGCCATAACCATATGGCCCTGATAATCGTCTGCTTCCGAGCCAGTTAGTCGAGAAGACTTATTGGTACGGAAGAATACCTGTTCATGCGAGTAGAAGTCTTTACTCTTACCACCCGGCGTGGTGTATGCGCCACCGTAAGGGTTTAGACTATCACGTAGCTGGTTGATAAGTAGAAGAACAGACTCCTGCTTCTCAAGCAGCATAGACGCTTTTGGAAGCCAGCCGCTCAATAGTCGAGCGATAAGAGCCATGAATTCTTTACCGGCACTCTCAGCCAGTGCTTTCTCTGAAACCATTGCAGCCACAGAGTCAAGAACGAAGAACTTATTCTTTCCACTACGTGCAACGGACTCGATAATATCAAGAGTAGCTTCTGCACTATCTGGATACCAGACCTGCATCTGCTCTCTATTAATATCGATACCATCAAACGACTTCTCGTTTACGGAACGCTCAATATTAAAGTAGTGAACTTCAAAACCCATCTTCTGAGCGTTAGCTGCTGACTCAAGTGCGATGGTAGTTTTGCCCACACCTTTACCACCAGCAAATTCGGTAATGCCGTAAGGTAGAGGCACTCCGAGGGCAATGTCTAGGGAGAGACTCCCTGTAGAAATAGGCTTTAGATTCTTAATGCGGATTTCATTCGCTGGGCGAACTACTGTGTCTTTATGCTTTTTAAGAATAGCCTTTAGTGTATTCTGGTCCATTAATCAAGCCAATCCCTTAGATTTTCATCCTCTTGTTTTTCAATTTCAATAACTGGACTATCTTCTACAACGATAGTGTCTTCTTTATTATATCTAAATTCCTCGGGCTTTTGCTTCATTTTCGTCTGAGTAATCTTACACCAGTACAAATATTTAGCAATAAGCTTGGGAGATAGCCACTTTAAACGTCTACTCTCAACCATGGCGATAACGACTTCGTCATCATAGGTTTTAAGTAATCGTTTTACGGTAGGCCAATAACTCTTCTGGAAATTATAGACCGTAACCGGAGTGTGAGGGTCACTCTGTCGCCACCAGATACAAGGAGGGATATTCTTCTTACCAAAATTATTGACAAGAATTATTTCGATAATCTTATGGCTCGCGCTAACGTAGTGAGGTTGTGGCGTTAGCACTAGTGGGTAGGGACATTGTTTCGTTGGTTCTGTTCTGTACGTAAATTCTCGTGCCATCTATGCCTCCAATGGGGCTTAACCCTTTTAACGTTCATAGCAAGTTTTAAGTTCAACTCAAAGTCTTATGCTTAGTTCCCCATATTAGGATTATATCTCAAAATCTACACAACTATACGTAAAAAAATAAGATTATATTTGTTTACGCAGGAATATCTGTAACGTCACATTCAAATCTTAATCCAAAGATTCGGTGTCCGCTGGTAGATGCTGCTTTAGGTCTTATAGCTAGACCAACGTAAAAGTTATGCTCCAACCCACTAGTATATCCAACACCTGACGCTCTATCTACAAACTGATTGTAATTTGTTGAATCTGTTACCGCCCATTCATTATCGCCAATACCAGAAGTACCTTGAGGTATAATCTCGTATGACAACACAAATACGTCATCAGAGTCACTATCTACAGAAGTCCCATTATAAGCGTAAAGTCGCGGATTATGAACCCAGATGCCTGACGTAGATTCTACGGCAATTCTAATTGTCGCTTCACCCGATTCTCTCACGCCTGATAGTGGTTCCCTTGAGGCGCCGTCAATAGATACACCGCTAGCGTCAACCCATTTGTTATTTACCATCTTACCAGAGCCCGCGATAGCTCCATCAATAAATCCAGATGGGTCACTTAGCCAAGTTAAGTCTTGAGATTCACCCACAGTAACAAAGTCTCCCGCTCCACTAGAAGCGTAGAAACCAATGTACTTAAACCTCTCTGTGTCGGATAGTGGCTGAATTTCCAGACCCGAACCCGGACCGCCAGCAATGTAAAACCTTACGTTTGCCATATTAGTATTCCCAGTTGTCCATGTACATACTAAACTCAGCATTCTGGACATTAGAGTTAATCGAGTTTCTTGTAGAATCTAATCCAACTTGCCATGCTTCTGTAATCTCATACGGATGACCACCGGCAGTATCTACTTCACCAATCCATCTTCTCCAAGTGTTGCCTGCGCCACTAGCTGTTCCCGCAGCATATCCCCAGAACATACAGTGGAGAGTATTGCTGCCATCTTCAGCATCAAAAAAGTCAATAATCCTAGGTGTTCTATCCCTTGGCCCTACTCCGTCTAGGTTTAGTAAGCCGGAAACACCAGAAGCTAATTGCATTGTATGACGTAATACGGTATAACTTCCACCACCAGCAGATGTAATAGCACCAAAGGTCAAATCTACAACAAAATATCCACCACTACCAACTCCCGGCATAGAAGTAGATAAAGCATTAGATACGCCCAAAAATTCATCAGTATCACGAGCCCAGTGCAGTCTGAACGAACCAGAGCTTGCTGTATATAATACAGCATCTACTAGGTTAAACGATGTATTAATTTTGAGATATGCGCCACTTTGGCTTTGTGTGCCAGAAGGCGGGTCGTGGTTAAGAAAACCATTGACGATATAATCCGTACCATCAAATGTGATAGCAGATAGTCCATACGCCCTAAAAGTTTCCCCGCCTGCACCGCCAGCGGTGCCTACTAGGTTAACGCTTTGCAGGTCAATGGTTCGCGGTTCGAATACATTAATAACACCACTTCCAAAGATGTAGTCTGTCTGAGCCGCTGCGGTCAACCACACATCATGACCGCCGCTACTCATAGTTCTAACAATCTGGTCGTTGCTTCTATCATAAATCCAGCCACCAGACCTAACCTTTGTGCCGGTTCCATTACCCCACTTAGTTCTTAGGTCATGTCCCCAAACACCATCACCAACACCGCTAGTAAAAGGCCTTACTGGAACTAGGTCAACAATTTGCGCATCAGCAGGACCATCTTCAACCCCGCTTGGCGATAGACCGTACCAGAACAAACCCGATTCGGTGTCAGGTGGACTAAAGCTTGTTCGAGCTGCGTTAGGCTCATGGTCTTGCAAACCCTGAATAGTGTTGTTTACAATAAAGCCACGGTTACCACCTTCGCCGTACCATCTGGTTTGCCTAGGCCATTGCGCTATTAGAGACGCATCGTCTGTACCAGTTCCCCAAGGAAACAAAACATCTAAGTCATTGTCTGTGCCGCTGGCACTAAGAATCATCTTATACCAACCAGCAGACATTGCAGGAGGTGTGAATGCTCCACTACGCGGGAAGTTAGGAAAGAAGTCATCAGTTTCAGCTACCCAACTTTGAGTTACATGGGTGTCGCCATTTAACCCACTAAGAACAATGTCCATTCCGGAAACCAGAACATCTCCGTAGACTTTGATATTATCCCAACCAGAAGCTACAGTTCCGTCAGTTCTAAAATATCTCGGTTTAGTTGGATTGAGATTTGAAACGCCATCTTCCCATGGTGCAGCGCCACCAGCGCCTAGGCTGGTTAGACTACCCGACTGCCCTAAGATATAAGGCATAGGCTGAATTCTTACTTCGTCTAAGTGTCTATCGAAAATACCGCTGGTAACTCCGATATTAGCCCTACTAGTGTTGAACCTAATGTCGTCCCAGAAGTCACCATTAAGTTCGTCCAGTACGCCAGATTCTTCATAGAACAGACCAGACTCAGCCCACCCGTCCTTGTAACCTTTGTAAGAAGTAAACCATGAACGGTAAACATCAGATGGAGATACGTCCGCATCATCATCGATATAGTCAGCAATTCGAGTATGCACACTCACCATTACATCTTGCATGTCTGTGATATAATCACGAGAATGCCAAGCGCCCGGCAGATTCTCCATACCAGAAGCGGTGCCGCTAACAGGTGTTAATCTACCGTCAAGATATCCGCCACTTGGGTTAGGGTCGAATATACCAGAAAGTCCTACGTTAACATACTTGATGAAACTGCCGCTGCTGTTTACAAACTTGAAAGAAGCTTCAGGGTTTTCAGGGTCGTAGTCAGCGCCAGTGATTTCACGATTGGTTGCGTTAAAACCACTTGATTGCGTTCTGACACGATTGTACTCCGCTTTAAGCGCGAACATAGCCTCTTCGTACAGAATAGCACTAGGTGCGATATTCTGGCCTAAAGCACTAAAACGAAGTTTCGACCCTACGTATTGGTAGGGTGCCTGTCCTGACTCTACTACCATGTATTAGCTACCGTTATAGGCAGAGAAAGACTGCCTGTTGATAAAGACAAATTTGTCACCAGCAGAGTTCTGAGTAAATACTCCGATATCTCCGCTCTGTGCGAACTCTGGAATTGGAATTGGTTGCACACTACCTGTCGTAGCTCCGCTACCAGCAAAAGAGCAGCCGTCAGCACCGCTAGGAATAACAGGCTGAACAACAGCGATTCCGCTGCATGTAGCAAAGTTTGAAATCTCGTTAATGATTACTGGTAGAGCAGCACCGCTACCTGCAACAGCAGCACCGCTCGAAGGCTGGAAGAATACGCCCGCTGGCACGTCCCTATCAGGACGGAGACCATTGAGGCCACCATCATTGTCCGGCTTCATGGTACCATCCGTTACAATAGTACCCTGCTCGTTAACCACAATCTCTGATGGGTCTTTACCGATAGTTGGAACGCTTGTTAGGCTGAATCCACGGTAAGAAATATCTACAGTAGAAGCGCCAACAGATGTTACCTGTGCAAGTGCGCCGCCTTCTGTTAAGTCTGTTCCATTGGTGTAATAACGACGCCTCTGTCCGTTGCTCTTATACTCTACAATGTATAGAGCTGGGTCGCCTACATTCAGGAAGCCGTCACGGCAAATAAGGTCGTTAGAATCCAGTGGGTCAACTGCACCACCGGGCTTAGGAACACTATCTTTTGTAATGCTGAAGTAACGCTCTGGTTCCGTGGTGCTACCACGATTAAGAACCTGAGTGATAGTTACAGCATAAGTCTGCTTTCTAATACTCTGTGATGGAATTCCCAGAGGTCTTGGTGAACCATCTCCAATGCTCCTGAAGTCTGGGTCAGGTCGAATTGGGTTATTGTTCAACTCTTGGAAATCAACCGGGTGGATAATGTTGTTTAGGTCGGCAAAGTTCTTTTCACCTAGCGGAGCATCCTTAACAAAATCAGTGAAGAAGCTCTTAACACCATAAGTGGTACGCGGTACACCCTGCGTGTAAGATACAGAAATATCGCTTACGCCGTGGTCACGACGTCCGTAAACCCCACTAATGAATGACTGAGATGAATATTCGTCGAAACCAACGAATGGCCAGTCAATCTTATTTAGCTCGGCAAATCTAGATTCATCTACGCCAATCAGTCTTGCCTGAATAAAACCAGACACTCTCTGACTCATAATATCTACAGAACTATTGTTATTGCTGGCGAAGTAGTTCCATGGAGCAAATCTATCTTCGACCACCATTTCGTGGCGCACGCCGCTGGCGCTACCAGAAGCCCACGGTGCTGGATATGTCTGACCATATCTCTTACGTGTCTGCACTGGAATGGCAATACCAGAGATACTTTGATATGGCTCAACAAGCTGTGTTGGGTCAATGATATCTTCTACGCCAGAAGATGCAGCTAGAACGCCTAGTTCATGTAGCGTTACCAAGTCGGCCAGAATGACATTTGGATTACGACCTGAAGCTACTAGAATAGGAAACTGCGCAATGATAGTTCCTTCTGGATAATCTTCAAATGCGTTTTGTTCATCTCTTGGGTTAATCACCTTCTGACCAACCCTCTTAACTGTTACAGGAACATAGTGTTCATAGGTCTGGTCACCGCTTGGGTGAGCATCTTCGTTCCAGTCAGTAAACGCCGCAGGCGCATTGAGACCATCAGCACCATAAATAGTGCTTGATGGCATAACCGCGTGTGCGCGAACCTTGAAGTCCTGAGTTACGAATGGGCTTACCGCTAGGTAAAGCGGGTTAATAGAATAGTTCTCTACGAATAGAGGACCGTCTTTCTGATTCTCTAGGTTACACCACGCAGCTTCAACAGGCTGGAAGAAACCATCTGTCTCGTCAAAAGCGAAGCCTTCAAGCTTATAGGTCTTACCGAAGTGGTTGTTTGCATGGTTGGCCACACGAGAGAACCACTCTAGAGTCCAGATGTGCTCATCGCCATACCTGCTGTTAATTACTCGAATACCGCTTACAGAGTTATTGAAGAAATCTGAAACAGGCATCGCTGGGTCTAGGCGAGATTGGAAAGTTGGATGTTGCGCAGCAACAACGCCTTCGTCTTCTGCATCACCGTAATCAGTCACTTGGAACTTTTTATAGTGAGACCACCAATCAATACCCATAAGAGCCATCTTAAGCTCTGTGTCGGTTGGCTTATAAGTTCTGTATACGCCGAATGCATCATAGAAACTGATGCTGATTTCACTCCAAGCTGGTGTGAATGTGAAGTCTACAGATGGTTCATCAATACCGTCAATAGGTGATAGTAGTCGTGAGTTCAGGAAACCTTCCTGATGAGCACCTAGAACGGTTACTTCGCCCGGAGCCTGAACACGGTCAGCGCCGAACTTGAAGTCCACACTGTCTGGGCTTAGAGTCTGAATTGGTAGGGCATCTTCATTTACGATGAACTCAACTTTGCGGTTGACAAGCTTAACCTTGTCATCACGCATACCCCAATACCAATCGTAAGAAGAGTCGCTGCATACTGTGCTAATTACTGTAGACAGAGTGGTAGAAGTTAACTTCCACCTTAGAGGCTCTGTAGAACCCAGTAGGTTAGCTGAGATTACAGCAGGCTCGGGCAGGCGTGAAGTATCGAACGTAGTCTGGTTCTGACCGCTAGCCCAAATCAACGCATTGTAAATCTGCTCATATGTAGCGCCAAGCTCTAGAATGTTACGATACTCTTTCACTCTAGCATCAGAGATAGAACCACCAGCATCCTTAAAGCCAATCGCATTGCGATAGTAAGCGCCCACAGACACTAGGCCAGATGGCACACCTTCTCCAAGGTCTTCTGTGGTAATCTTAACTTCATCTAGAATGCACTTGCGCCTATCTTCTATTTCGATACTTACACTGGTGCCGTTAGCACTGTTGCTGTAATCAGCATGAATAATCTTACCAGCAAGAAAGAATCCTTGGTCACAAGCATTAGGTCTGATTTCGAAACGGGTATACGTATCAATTGGCGGCAAGTTACCCGAACCACCATTGAAATCTTCCGTTACGAACTGGAGGTTAAACCTATGTGCAGTCTCATTAAATCCGAACGAAGCGTTCATGGAAACAAGACTAGCGTCTAGGTCTACACCCCACTGACCTGATGGAGCCTTAAAAGGAATGAAATTGCCTTCAAGGCCGCTTGCTGCAACTATGTTGCTCATTAGTTATTTACCCCGATAGTAATACTGTCAGATACCTTGACATTTCTAGAGTCAACCAAAGTACATACTGGAATGTACAGACCCGGTACATGATATGTAATATCGTTCTGGTTTTGTCTGCGCGATAGAGTTCCGTTACCAAAGTTCCAGCTATAACCTAGAATGGTTGTTCCGGCTACGCCACTACCAGATGATGTAAAGTCCACAACAAGCGGTGCTTCACCGCCCTGTGGTGTACCAGATGTTTCCAAACCCGGCAGTTCAAGAGCAATACCACTGAATGTGTTGATTCGGATTGTATCGAATCCAAATAGCCCGTCCTCATCCATAACTCTGAAAGTTACCAAGAATGAACCCGATTCAGTAAAGGTATGGTCTGTGACCTGTCCGCCACTCACGCTAGTTTCTATGTCGTTAAAGAACCATTTATAATCTACAATTCTCTTCTGGCCAGAAGCCTGACCGATACCAGAGAACGTCACATTGAAGTCCGGCAAGCCGCTGGTGTTTGCCGCAAGTGGAAGCTGGATAATAGCAGACGGAGCCACCTGAGTAGCCTGAACGCCTACACACAGCATAGCATCAAACTCTGAGAAGAATTCGATTTGAGTGATTAGCTCAGCATCAAAATTAGCTACACTAACGCCGGACACTGTGGCAGCCGCCTCAACGTCACCCTGCGCAGCTAGGTCTGCGATACCGGCTACTCCGCCGAATAATCCACTTGTATTAGGCATTTATAATCCTATGCTCACCAGTATATATATCAATTCTCAAATACTTGCCTTGAGGTACGCCGTAATTGACAAAATTCTGATTACCTTCAAGCAGGCGCTCAGAAGCCACCACGTACTCCATGCGGCCGTCTACTGTTAGATGCTCCATGACCCATGCTGGGCCTTTGCGCGTCACAGGGCCAATCAGGCGGCCCATGAGAGCCCCCTTGGCGGTCATGACGGTTGCCATAGGCCCTTCGTCCCCCACTATGTCTTGATTTGTTATAATAAGCTCTACTTCTCCGAACCAAGCGCCCATATCGGTAGTCATGGTTTTAAATACGACTGGCTTATCATCCACAGGTAATTCTAAAAGATAACGCTTCTTGCCACCAATTAGAATTGGAGAATAGCTGAATTCATGAACTCTATGCATCTACAAAATCCGAAGTTATTCTGATGTTAAAACCGCTAGGGCCATATGTGCCCGGAATAAAGTTGCCGTCTGTGTGTAGAGCCAAGTAGATATATTGAGAAACGTCTGGCTCTCCAGAAGTAGCATTGCTTTGTGCCACTACACCATTTATAGTAAGCCCAAGGTCTGAGCGCAACACAGAAGACGCTGCTGCAAAATTCCTCGCCAAGAAGCCACCACCACTACCCATCTCTAGATTCGGGTCCCACTCACTTTTAATTCGAGCAGATACTTCATAGCCATCTACGCCAGCAAAAGCGGCTTCGTTCTGTAACCATACTTTAATGCCGCTGACTACTTTACTTGGTGTCACGTTTCTGACGGTAAGTGCCAGCGGGTCAGAAACTCCATTGAATATTGCTCTATTGAATGTGATTCCAGAACCAGTTCCGATAACCTTAACAAACGCTGGGTGTGAGCCAGATTCGGTATGTCTCATACCAGAAGGGTTGGCAGCGTCGGTTGCATTCCAAGCTGTTATTCTTAGTGTAGGAGCATCAGTTGAGATGGTTCCAATATTATCTTTCTGTGAATCGTTTGTGTTACTATCGTCGCTTGGAACAAAAGCGCCTTGTCCAGCTCTAAAACCACTGGCATGATACCCCTGAACTTCATCTTCTGTTAGAGCCCTATCCATAAAGAAAGCTTCAGCCATAAGGCCGCTTTCAAAGCCGACAGCGTTAGTGTTACCTTGACTGCTGAAAGAACGATGGTTACCTAATCTAACAGGAGACTGGCCCCAGCCAGAAGGTCCCGGAGAATACTGAACCGAAGTAGAACTAGCAGCAGGTACACCGCTTACATAAAGAATAGCTGTGTCAGCTACAGTGTCTACGACTGCAACAACACTTTCGTAAACGCCAGTGTTAATAGTAAAAGGACTTGCAATCAGTAAATTAGAGCCACCATTGCTTCTACCTAATGTTAACTCCCAATTCAAGATGTTGTCACCGCCAGAAGCAGATTGTAGTCTATAAAAAGAACCACTCGTGTTAGAGTGGTGTTTTGTAAACCAGCTTCTATCGCCATTGTGCATCTGTCCCGGTCTACCAAAGAAGCCGAAAGAGAATCTCATTCCAGATGCAACTTCTAATCCACTAGCATTGCCACTTGTCATGCTAATGTGGAAAGAGTCAGCAGAGCTATCAAACTTAACACCGCTGCCGCTAGGAGCGTTTGCCGGGACGTCGCCATCACGTACAGACGTACCACTTACCTGCATGGTATTCAAACCAGTGTAGGTAGGTGATTCTGAAATATTGACCAACGCTTCGTCTTCTACCCAAGTCTTAAACCTGTATAGTGCGACGAGGTTGTTGTCAGTTACAATTACGTTTTCGGGCATTAATAGTAATCCGCAGTAAGCCTGTATCTAAAAGTATTCTGCCCAGCGCCACCTTTAATTCCGGGTGATTCATCAGTTCCCGTAAATACACTCAGATAAATCCACTCCGTAACTTCTGCATCTCCGCTACCTGTAATAATACCACTAGCATCTTGTCTTAAGATATTACCAGATGTAGGTAGAGTAACTGGAACTTGCTGAACAGAGTTATTTTGTACAACTTCGTTTTGCAACCAACCAGACGAAGTTAGCATATTGAATCTAACAGTGCCTTCAAAAGAAGTAACACTTGGTAGCCAGAATTTCATATTGAAAAGCTGAGTGGTTAAATCGCCACTAGCCTCCATATGTGCAGATGCTACTCTTGTTGGTGAATTAACACCAGAGATACTAATGTCGTTAGAGCCAAAGTCTAGTTGCTCGTCGGCTCCAACACCCAGTTGCTTAATAAAAGACGGGTGCGTATCTTGTGCCCTAAACCCAGACGGGTCAACGCCAGATACAGCAAACTGTCTGAATACGATTGTTGGAGCTGCCATTAGAATGTTACCTCACCACTTGCGCTCTGAACACCAGCTAGGTTATCAGTGTAACCCCAAACTAGATTGAATGAAAAGCTCTTTTGCTTATCATTTTCAGTTCCATTCTTAGTCTGAAGCCATAGTTCGTTAAACGATGCCACATTCGGACGTAGTGCGTTTACTTCGTCTTCGGCAATCTGCTTTACATACGTTAGCTGGGTTTGTGCTTCTCCTTGTACTGTTCCGTTAATTGTAATCTGTCCGTCAGTGGGTGTACCAATCTTATGTAGGATGCTACCCTGAGCACGTCCCGGAATCTCAAACGGGACGGCCTTCTCTACTGGGAACTGTACTTGCTTTGTAATTTGAATGTCTGAAATACCGCTCGGCAGGTCTTCTGCCGGGTCGTCGTTGTAGCTTACTGAGTATCCTACTGTACCATTAAATCCATCGCGGGATACAGAGAAAGCTTGCTGTCGTCCGACATTCAAACTGCCTGAACCACCAAGAGCCAAGTATATATCATATGCCTGACCAGACAACGCTGGCTGAACGTTATCGTTCCAACCACTCATCGCAGCATTGATGGCAGTCTCGAATCGACCCATACCTTCAATGCTACCATTAATTGTTACTGTAGTAATACCCTCTTCGTTTGTTTGGAACTGACTTGTAAAGCTATTTGCATAGTTGCCAGAAGCCATAACAATTTCTTCTTGAATGTTATAGCTGCCATCCGTTACGCTGGCACTTTCAGTCCTATATTTCTCAAACTTCAGGTCGCCTAGCGTTCCACTATCAGCAAATGCTGGGAAGCCAGCGGGAACCGTATCTACGCCCGCCCTAGCTAATACCCAAGTCTTAGCATTATCTAATGCCGTACTTGATGAGCCTGATACAGAAGTATCAATACCATTAGCTTGTACGCTGTGAGTAATACGAATTACTCTCTTGTCAGCATCTTCTTCAAACGACCAATCATCAGAAAAGTCGGCAACTGGCACCTGACCACTGGCGAAGTTAGTCTCATATACCAGCGTGATACTATAATTAATCTGATTGGTCCAGATGCCTTCATCAAATGATAAGTCTGCAACTTTCGGGAACACATTAGAAATAATGGAAGTTCCAGAAGGAGCTGAACCATTGATTCCGTGAACAACTCTGAATTCTCTCCTATCGCCACTCATAGCAGCGATAAGTTCATCTCTCCTAGTAATCATCTGCGAAGCATCGCCAGATGTTAGGTTATCTAGATTTAGAAGACTACCATTTAATGTAATAGTAACTTCATCAGCCAGACGCTCACCAGCATCATTGGTGAGTGATTGCTGTGCATATGTAATTAAGGGAGCTGGATTAAGTCTATGGTCACCATAGAAAATTGCTACCTTTGATTCATCAACGTGAGCTGTCATTATAGACCTCGTTCTACATCAGGTGGTAGGTTCAAGCCATTCACTCTGAGTCTCTGTACCAATCCTAGGATGAAACTTCTAATAGCATCACCCTCTTCTCTTGAGAACATCTCAGCACTTCTCTCTGAGAAGATATCCTGTAGTGCTGTGTCTAGGCCAGCAGCACCATCTACGCGGATACGACGTGCGCTATCTAGCTGTAGGTTCACAGTACGTGTTCCATCGTCACGAACAACTCTATCAAGCTTATTGCTGATTGCATTTAGACCGGCAATAATTGCTTGGTTGTCTGTGCTTACATTTCCGAATCCGTCAACTGCGTTTGGAATCCTGCTTGTCTTCCTGAGCATTCTAGCCTGACGGTTTGTTAGCACTGTTTCGGAAGTATTAAATACGCCCAACTGTGCGCCAGAAGGCATAGCACGCTTCTCACGAGAAGCAGCGCGTACTAGCCCACCAACTTCTGCTGGTGTCAAAGTACCACCCGCCGCGTTGAGCAACTGGCTCGCAGTTCCAACCGGTGTTCTTACAAAACTGTTGAATGATTCCAGTGTTGCCACACCACTTCTTAGCTGGTCTGCCACTTCCTGTAGCAAGCTAGTCTGGCGTGGTAGCTCAAGCTGTAGGGCATCAAGCTGTAACTGAGCCAAATCTCTCTGTGCTTCCGCAGCTAGCAACTCTTCCTGAGCAACACGCAGCCTATCTAGAGCGGTGTTTACACCGATTCTAGTCTGTTCAAGCTGCTGAATCTGATTCTCAGCAATAATGTTACGCTGTTCGGCAGCTCTCTGCTGTAGGGTCAACAGGTCTGGTGTTGCAGGACCTTGGCCACCTACAGAAGAAAGAACAAGCTGTCTTAGTTCTTCTGGTGAGAATCCGGCAAATGTGGTGCCCGGTGGAGCCAAGCGGAACGAGTCTGCTAGAGACTGGCGTAGCTCAAGTGGCAATGATAGGACCGCATCAGCTAGCTGACTCTGCTGTGTGGCAGTAGCTCCGCGGCTTGGGTCAATACCGATGCTGCGTACAAGCTGGCCGACAATTTCACCAGCGCGCGAAGCTTCGAAGAAGTCTCGTCCGCTTGCAGAAGTTAGCAGGCGCTCAGCGTTAGCTTCAACTCTCTGAATCTGCTGCTGGAAAATGTTAAGCTGCTGTTGTGCCAAATCTGCACGCAGACGCGCCACTTCCGTCTCAGCAGCGCCTACCTGCTCAAGAGTTCTAATCTGAGTCTGGAAAGCATCTGCTAGGAAGTTAAGCTCGTCTGTGAATGTCTGGAATCCACCAACTGCTCTGATGTTCTCAGCTTCAGCGGCACGTAGACCTAGGATGTACTGAGACTGAGCAACGGTAGATGCACGTAGTGCATCAGCAACGCCGTTGAATGCTTCAGTCACGCCGTCACGCGCTTCGATTACCGCATCTTCTGCTGTAATTAGAGCATCGCGCAGTTCTACTAGTTGACTTCTAAATTCTTCTACTGTGATTCCTGCATCGCCAGCACTGAGTTCAACTCCGCGGAAGCTATCTACGAATCTCTTGTTAGAAACAGCCGCACGGCCTGCTTCTGCTGTTTCTTCTGCTAGAACTCTTGCTCTCTCTTCTTCCTTTCTGATTAGCGAGTCAGCCGCCCTAGTTGCAGCTTCGGTCGCAGTTGCGTTGCGCTGTACTTCTGCCAGAGTCTCGCCACCAGTTACGTCACCGGCAACAGCCTTAACTGTTAGTGAGTTTACTAGTCCCTGAGTAGCGTTAAGCTGCGCAGTCTGAACGCGCAACTGCACAGCAGCAATCTCAATAAGACGCTTCTGTTCAGCAACAATCTCTTCTTGTAGCTGCTTCTGTCTTTCAGCAAGCTCAATCTCTGGGTTGCGTAGAATCGCACCGCCAACAGCGTCACCAATCTGACGTAGAATTTCAGCGGCACCAACACCCGGAGCAATTTCGCCACCGGCTGCCTTTAGACGCTCTAGCTGTCCGATTACCAAACTTCTTGTCTGCTCATTAGCATTACGCAAGAAGTTCTGAATAGAACCAGTTACCTGACCACTATCAAAAGCTTGTGGTCGTAGACCACCGAAGAACTGCTCGGTTAGTCGAGCCGCCTGTAGTAGCTCGCGCTGCTGCTCATCGCTTGCCTTAACGAAGTTCACGCCAAGGCTAGTGATAGCATCAGACTGCTTATTAATCAGCTCAAGTTCCTTTTGTAGAGAACCTAGGCGAGCTTCGCTAATAGTCTTCTCTAAGGATAGCTGGTTGTTTAGGTTGGCGATTCGGTTTTCAATAGCCTGAGCCTGAGCAGTATCACTAAATGCCGCAGTTGCAGCTTCAGCGGTAAGCTGCTCGATTTGCTGACCTACAGCCTGAACGTCAACCTCATCAGCTAGACCGGCAATGCTACGACGAATTTGCGCTACCTGCTCTCTTTCAAGAGCGAGCTGTGCAGTTCTTTCTGTGAATAGAGAGGTTTCTTCATCAATGAATCCAAGGCGTAGCTGGAACAACTTGGTTTCTGCTGTAGCAACCGCAGCCTGTGTTCTAATGACTTCTTGGAAATTCTGGCCCAGACGTTGTAGTCCTGCCTGTAGAACCTGATTAAATCTGGATAGTAGAGCATTCTGGTTAGCAAGAGCTTCTCTCTTCTTAGATTCTAGCTCTGCGCCTTTTTCTCGCTCTGCATTAATTTCCTCTTCAAGTGATTTTAGTAATGCAGCTTGGTCGGCATCTAATTCGCTTAGCTTTCTAATTTCATCACGAAGCTCAATTTGTGGTTCAAGTCGTGCGTTAAACTTATCAACTTCATCTGTAGCACGACTTACAAGTTCTTCTGCCGCCACAATAGCAACGTTGAAGTCTCCAACTAGGAATTCAGATAGTGTCTGCTCGGGCGGAACAACGCCACGCTGAATGATAGAACCGAGACTATCTAATCCCTTACCTACAGACTCTACTACAAATCCTAGAGACTCGTCGCTCTCCTGTCGAACGGCCGCAAGAGCTTCGCGTAGATTCTGGATAGGCTCCTGTAGTCTCTCGGCTACAACGATAGCTAGTTCTGTTAGAATAGTATCGAACCTCTTAGCGATGGCGTCACCACCAGTAGAGATTTCTCTGTTGGTGCTTTCGATAAGAGCAGTTGCTAGTCTCTGACCGGCTGCTGCGAATGGGCTTTCACTATCACGAATGATGTTCGCACCCAAAGAATTCAACAAGTCAGCAATTTGCTGTCCAAGCGCACGAGAGTCAATTAGGTCTTCACCAGCAAACTCTGTAGGGCCAATGTTAAAGCCTCGGCTTAGAACTTCGCGGAACTGAATGATTAAGTCTACGTCTTCTGCTAGAACTTCACCAGTATCACGAAGTAGCTTCTGCTTCAATGCATCTAGTCCAAGAACTGCTGCACCTAGCTCCTGTACAGCAATAAGCTCTTCTACCAACCTGACAGCGCCAGTACGTACGCTTTCGAAACCTTCGCCACCACCAAAGTTAGCTGTACGGAATACTTCTGCTGTTCTTTCTCCTGTGTCTCTGAACCTCTCTAGGCTTTCTCTTGCAACATCAAGCTGAATGTTAATTAGGTCAGCAGCCTTACCGCCCTGAGTTAGTGCTTCCTGCAACCTAGTACCGAAAGTAATAGCGTTATCTTGTGCTACCTTTTCTAGAGCGTTGAAAGTATCGATGCTTGCTAGAATAGACTCATCAACATCCAATGCTGTAATAGCAAGGTCTGCCAAGATATCTCTGTTGCTCTGTAGAGCCCTTGTTGGGAACGACTGAGCGATGGTGGCATTGGCCGCAGCTACAGAAGACAAAGAACGACGTGTCTCTGAAAGAGCTTCGGTTGTACGGTTTAGTCTAGAAGTTAGTGCTTCGTAGCTTCTTGCTAGAATTTCTGTAATACGAGCATTGCTGATAATATCTACGCCTAACTTGTTGAATCCTGTGATTGCTAGGTCGGTGAATGTTGCGCCACGCTCAATGATTGCGAACAAGTCTTCGAAAGCCTGAGTTCCCTGAGGAATGACACCATTTAGACCATCAACAGCAATGAACAGTGCGCCAGTTTCATCTCTTAGAACACGGATGTTTCCATTTCCTTCGTTGATGACGTTGTTTAGGTCTCTGAATACTGCATCAGGCTGTTGCTGTGTGATAGTAGCGAACTGCCTAGAAAGCGCACGAAGCTGGTCTTCTGGAATATTATCAGTAAACTCTACAACAGACTGAGTGAGTTTGTTCTGAGTAAGTTCATTTTCAGCTAGAGCATTAATAACGCCACGAATACCGTCTTCTTCTTGTCTTAGACGCTCAACAAGAGCCCTTGTAGTATCTACCTGAGTCTTGCTTCGGTTATCTAATTCTTCAATAGCGGTCGCAGCAATAGTTGCTGAAGCCTTAACCTCTAGGAATCTTTCGGCTGCAATGCCAAGAACGCCTGCTTCTTCAATGAAGTTCTCTAGCAAGCCTTCCTGTAGGTTCTGCCTAAGTGTACGTACTGGGTCAATAACCTGTGTGAATAGCTGTACCAGTGCTGGACCCTGGCCCTGTAGCGCGGCAACGTTCTTTTCTAGCTCAGCGCGTAGTCCACGCAAGTCACCTTCAAGAATCTTTACACGTTCACCCGGTGTGCCTAGTAGACCGTTAAGTAGTTGGTCGCCCAGACCCGGGTCGGCAGCAGTTCTACGCGCACTTTCGATTAGTCTCTCAAGGTCCTGAATTTCGTTTCGTGTATCGATTACAGATGCAAGGCCTCTCTCGAAACTCTCTCTGTCGAAGAAATCACCACCAAGCTTAATTCCCTCAATGATGTTGAGACGCTCAATTTCCTTACGGAGTCTAGCGAATTCTTCAATGTCGTTTCTTTCGACAGCGCGTGTTAGCCTATCTCTGAATGAAGCAAGCTGAGCATCGGTAAGACCTTCGAAAGTATCCTTAAGTTCATTTAGTCTAGTAGTCAACTCGGCAAAGTTAGCAGAACTTAGACCTTCAAGTTGTACCTTTTGCGATAGACTTAGAATGCTTTCAAACAGACCCTTACTTGCACGAAGACTGTTGTTAATCTTAGATTGTAGGTCTTCAATGGCTTCTGTAGCATCCTTCCATTCGAAAGCTTGGCCGCGAATCAACTTCACGACCGCGAAGATTGCCTGTACACCACCTAGGACAATACCCAGTGGTCCACCGAGTAGGAATGCGGTGCTTAGAGCGCCACCAATATCTTGTACGAAGCCCTTAACGCGCTGAGTCTGCTTATCTGCTTCGTCACCGAAGATTTCAAGAGATTCGGTTGCTACTTGGAAGATAGCAGAAATACCAAACGCGCCGATACCACGGCGTAGTGCTCCGCCACGAATCAAGCGGCCGCTAGCCTGCTCTTGAGCAGCGACACGCTTATTCTCTAGGTCTAGAAGCTTCTTTTCTTCACCAGCTAGTTGCTTAGTAAGAGCAAGCTCTCGTACAGCAAGCTGCTCGTTGTTGGCGGCAGAGCTAGAACGCAACTGCTCCAAGCGAACAATCTCACTCTTAATGAAAGCGATATCTTGTTCCTTGGTGGCAATCTGCGCAGTAATCTGGGCTACACGGCTTTCAGCAGCAGCAACATTGTTAGCAATGTTCTCACGACCCTTATCCAAGTCGGTGAGCTTCTTCTTCTCTCGTGCAACAGCTTGAGTGTTACGTAGCTGCTTCAATTCAGCAGAACCAACTGCTCTTGCAGCCTTAATTTCTTCGTTCGAAGCATCTGCACGTAGGTCGCGCAAAACCCTAGCATTCTGACCACGTAGACGCTCACGAGCCTGAGTAGCACGAGCTAGTTGTGTCTCAGTAAGAACTTCTCTCTGTCTGCCTGCACTGGCTGCTTCGCGCGAACGTGCAATACGCGAATCAATACGCTCAATCTTCTCCTGATTACGCAGAAGTTCTTTGGCTAGATTGATACGGTCACGTTCAAGCTGAATACCACGACCACCCGCAGTACCACGACCGGCGCCACGAGTACCTACTACTTCAGCAAGTCTGCCTTGCGCCGCGGCGACAGCCTTTTCAATTTCCTTACGTTCTGCTTCGAGAACCTTAAGGTTGTCTTCACTTCTCTTAATGCGTGTGCCCTGCTGGTCGAGTTTGTTACGCTCTCTGATGATTTCAACCTCTGCCTTACGGATGGCTTGTACATCCTTAAGGATAGAGTTGTTAATATCGTTAAGAGCCTTCTCTTCAGCGGTTAGGCGAGCAGTAGCATCCTTCTGTGTTACAATTTCACGCTCACGCTGTAGCTGTAGTTCTTTCTGCTGGACGATAACTGCTTCGACCTGAGCCTGTTGGTCAACAACCTGCTTCTCACGAGCCTTAAGTAGAAGCTGTGGGTCTGTACCGGTGAATAGCTCACGTGCGCGACTAAACCTACTCTGCGTTCTACCCTGCGCCGCATTGAACTCTTGTACCGCCACACGGGCATCCTTAGCTTCTTCACGAGCAGTTCTGAAAGACTGACCAATCTTACCAACGCCAACAGTCTGTAGGGCAAGAATAGCACCAAGCTTACCAAGAGTACCAATTAGAGGGCCGATACCAAGGCCATCAGCACCAGTGATTGCTTCGCCCAAGAAACCGAAAGCATCAGCAAAGGTCTTCAAGAAAGCAATAACGTCATCAGAGATAGCTTCACCAATTGCTGCACCGAAGCGTAGGAACTGGTTAGTTACCTTCTGAAGCTGTGCTTCTAGAGATTCCTGACGAATACGTACAAGACGTGCGGCTTCACCGCTAGAAGTCTGGGCGTCAGTAGCCGCTCTCTGCGCGCTTTCAAAGTTACTTAGAACAGCAAGCAAAGTAGCAATCTGACGCTGACCAGCGATAGTAGATGCTACAGCAATACGCTGAGTCTGGTTAAGGTCTTCGAATCGTGCAGCCAAGTCTGCGATAATAGCGTCGGCGTTACGGAACTCACCAGTCGCCTTTCGAGTTTCAATGCCAAGTTCTTGCAATGCTTCGATAGCAGGAGCACGGAAAATACGAGTGAAGATAGTACGAAGACCAGTACCGATAACAGTACCACCACGACGAGTGGCTTCCTGAGCGGCGGTGATGAAGCCGACTAGGTTGTCGAATTCTACGCCTACGGTTGCAGCGGCAGCACCAGCACGACGAATTGCTTGGTCAAGGTCTGTTGCTGTTACAGCGTTACGAATAGATACCGCAGTAAACTTGTCGGCTACTTCTACCGCTGTTAGCTGTTCCTGAGTGAACTGGTTAACTGCTGCGGTGATAGCTTCTGTGGCTTCTGCGTAGTCCACACCTGCGGCTGCCGCAAGTGCAAGAGCCTGACGAGTAAGCTCAAGAGTATCAGCTTGTGACTTACCCTGTCTAATGAATGTTTCCTGAGCTGACTGAATTTCAGCAATACTTACGCCGAATGCTTCGCCTAGCTCGAAGATACTACTTACAAACTGTTCGAAGTCTGTGTTAAGCGGGTTAAGAATCTGGCGTGCTTTGTTGAGTTCGGCATCGAACGCCACAAACGCGCTCACACCTTCACGTATCGCACCCGCTAGACGGAAGAAGAAACCAGCGATGATGTTATAAACAATGAATCTGCGCGCGGTCAACTGGGCAGTTCTGCCTAGACCGGTTAGATTACTGTCCGCGTTACGTACAGAGCCAGCAAGTCTATCTACAGTAGTCTTAGACCTACGTAGTTCTCTTTCTACCAAACTTACTGAGCGCGGGCTAATACCCGCAAAAGCCCTGTCAAGAGCACGTGCGGTACGCAATACTTCACGAGCGTCTCGTTGTAGCTGTTGCGTTCGTAACGCTACATCAAGCTCTAGTCTCTCGGTAACCATTTACTTAGCTTTCTTTGGTTGTCTTCTTTTTCCTAGGACGGCGAGCAGTCTTCTTCTTTGGAGCTGGCTTCTTTTCAGCTTCTAGCTGCTTAACAAACTCTTCTGGGAGTTCTGATACAGGCTCCATTTCAGAATCAACTAGACCGTGCTTGACACGCCACTGATAATCAGGCCAATCAACACGGAAGTCTTCGCCATCATTGGCAACCATGTAAATTACATAACGAGTAGCCTTTACTGCTACTTCGTCGTCACTTCTACTAATAAGGTCTTCGGTGCTGGCAAAGGCCCTTTCACCGTTCTCCTGAAAAGTAGTTGATACAATGTAATAATGTAGACGCTGCTCGTCAGCATAAGCTTCCGCAGTATTGTCTAGGATAGCATTACGCTTCCTGTTCAACATTAGAATCTCTTTGCGAGTAGCATCAATTTCAGTTAGGACTTCTAGTCCTTCTGTAACAGATGTAGTCTCACCTAGCTTACTACCAAGCTCAGTAGCTTTGAGTAGAAGTTTAGCTGACTTCTTTGCATCGTCTTCATTAAATAGATTACGCTCTTCGATAATACGCTGTGCTTCATGATGAGTCAAAGCGCCGTATCGTAGAGCTTCCGAATACTTAGTTTTGTAAACAAACTCTGCCTGTGCTGTTTGTTCCTGAGTTGGCTTAAGTACGTGGTACTTCTTACCATCTACAACAAATTCAATCCTGTCTCTCATCTTTCTTCTCCGGTCCGGCCATTGTTACACTTACTGGAATATACTGTACATTGTAACAATTGACTTCTTTCTTCATATTTTGAATAATACGATTTCCAATCCTGAATAGCTCCGACTTGAATTCCCTGTGGAGTTCTGGATTCCTTTCAATTTCTTCACGCACGGCTGTCTCAAATAAATATAGAGCTTTGCCAAATAATTGCTTGAATTTACGCTCTAGATTTGCTTCAAGACGACGACGCGAATTCACATCATAGGGGTCGGTGCTTCTAGTGATATCACTAATCCTTCTTTTCATCTTACCTTTCCTATCCTAGAAAGCGCCTTGAACGGTTTTTAAGACCAGCTTGTCTTGCTTTTCCTGTGTCTCTCTGTAGTAGTGCCTGTTTGATAATCTGACCTTTTCGCAGTTCAACTTCGTCAACGTATTCTTTCTTACTTTCTGCAACTCTGCGAATTTCTTTCTGAATTCTAGCTAGTGTCATCTTATCGTTCATCTGGTAAATTTCATCGGCTTCCTGTTCGTTGTTTACCATAATGAACTGTTCTGGATGCCTGCTAGTAGAACTCTTCTCTCGCTGCTTCTTCTTGGCGTCCTTCTTTCTTTCTTCTCGCTGTTCTTCGAACCACTTGTCTAGCTTGTCATCGTTTTCAATAACATCGTCCGGTGGTCGGTCAATAGATTCGTAAACACTATCGTACATCATAGACCAAAAAAGCAAACTAAGTTGGTCTCTGGTATAATCACTTGGCGGCCTGTCAAAAATATTAGCCGCTGTCTTCTTTGCGGTATTCCAAATAATACTCCAACCTGAAGAACGAACCAAAGCTCTAAAGTCTGATTCTGTAGGAGACTTAAGGTGTCTATACTTCAGGATAATAGAAGCAATTAGTTTATCATCACGCTCAGTCTGATAATCACTCCATCTAGGCCATAGCTGGTCACCAGTTTCATCAACAACCAGTCTGCTAAATACATAGATGAATTCTTGATTTCGGGCGTGATACTCCGCCGTGAAGACGAGTAACGCATCTCGCGTTTCTTCTAATCTTTCTAGCTCCTTTCGGCTTTTAATAATCTCAAGACGAGTCTTGTGAGCTTTACCTTTGTTATGTCTGAACATCCCGGTACGGGGGTCAATGAGTTGTTCTAATTGCTGTATCTTGCTTTTATACAGTTTAATTAGACGTTCATTGTCATCAGACCAATCACCGCGGAGCAGGGCGGATTCCAGCATTTCATGTTCGGAAGGCAGACCATTGAGTTTTGCACGCTTCAACTCTTGTCTGTAGATATGGCGGGCATAGTGCTTCTCTGCTGGTAGAGGTGTCCTTATCGCTAAAACCCGTTCATCACCGGCACTATCTACGGCAATGATATAACGCCTGTCAGTGATAATTTCATTTAGAATCTCTTCCAGTCTATCACTATTCTCAACCATACCAATCCTCCGTCGCTAGACGAACCTGCTTTACAGCTATGTATAATACACGAAAAAAAGGGGAGCCCGAAGGCTCCCCTCATATTTACGTACCAGTTCCGGTAACTTATACGAAATTACGCACCAGTTGCGGCCACTCTGCGTGAGTAGTCAGCGTTATCGTGTGACACACTGAACACGTTGAATGTCTGGTAGGTGTAAGTAACGTTGTCGTTACCACCACCAGCATCGCCACCACCGAAATCAATGCTGAGAAGCTTGTTCTCGGCACCAAGGTTAACGGTGAGACCAGAGTCAGTCTTAATTAGAATGTTCTGGTTGACGAGGTTAGTGTCGTTGTCGCTTAGAGCTTCAACGAGGTCACCTTCAGCGGTTACTACTTCGAAAGTTGCTGAAACCTCCACTGGGAAGGTTACAGACTTGAAGAATGGCTTCTTAGCACCTAGCTCGAACAAGTCCTCACGACCAATATCTACAGAGAGAGTAATGGTCTGGAGGTGCTCGTTAATACCTGAACCAAGGTTACCAACGCCTGCGCCGGGCACGCCCGGTAGGTCTGTTGGAACTTCAGAAGCAGTTAGAGATAGGTTTTCACGACGCTGAACACCTGAGCCGATGACAGTTGCATCCTCTACACCACCATTACCAACACGCTCTTGAGTCCAGTTGCCGCTTGGGGCGTTTGCACTCTGTGTCCATGTCTTGTCGTTACCGACCATGGTGATAGACTCAGTGAAGTTTCCATCAACAGGGAAGGTGTAGGTAGCGTTCGAGATGAACATACCAGACATAAACATGAACTGACGGATGGTACCAGACGCACGGTTCTGTGAGTCTGCATAGATGTTAAGACCGACGTCGGCCTTATAGTTAGCAACCGCTTCGTTCAAAGTGGTCTTAGTATCGTCAGTTACCATGAACCATAGTGGCTTTGTGCCATCAAGTACACGCTCAACGGTTACTTCTAGCTCTGGTAGCGCCTCGATGTTCTCGTAAATCTCAATCTGACCAAATTCGAAAACCTGCTCTAGACTGAAGTTGGTTGTTACGCCAACACTCTGAACACCGTGGACAACTTCCCAACCTGCATACTTGAGTAGGTCGCCGCTTTCAATCACAGTTGCCTGTGTGTTGGTAGCACCACGTGTTACACCTAGAAGACCACCACCAAGTGAGTCACCTGATGTGCTTGTGTAGGTAATCAACTCGCCAGACGGGGTGATGAACTGACCGATAGACGGTAGTGCATCTAGGGAACCGCTAGCGTTTAGGTCGATTTGGGTAACACCTGAAGCGTGCTGACCAGAAGCGTTAACCTGAATTGCGTCAAGTAGTACACTGTTGTTAGCGTAGTCGTTGTTCTTGATGCTGAGCTGCTTGACAGCATAGAAAGTTCTGTTGTTAACCATTTAGACTTCCCCCCTAATATATAGGGCAATTATGGTCCACGCTGAGACTCGTCTCTCTGGGTAAAGATAAAATCTCAATAATTATACACCATTTAGTTATATTTATAAAAATTACTCGTACTTAGTTTTGGCTTCTTTACGAGCCTTCATGTGCTCTTTTAGACGAGCCATAAGCTCTTCTTCGGCACTCATAGCCTTACGGCGGATATCTTCGACCATCTTCTCGGCTACGGTCTTAGGGGTGCCATCTACAGCCCCATCAATATCACGCGAAGCCTGTGGCGAGCTAACGTCACCAGCTTCATCCTTAAGCTCTACTTCTGCTTCAATTTCCACATCGGGTGTGTCAGTAGGCATAGTAGAAGTATCGGCTGGCTTGGCAACTTCTTCGGCTGGCATCTGCGCTGTATCTGGACCAGTAGGCTTCTTAGCACCTTCCTGTTCTACGACACTTGGGCGGATAGCCTTAGTAAGAACAGCAGAAAGCTCTGCTTCAGCTTCAGCACGGTTCTTCTTAGCCTTTTCCATCTGCTCGCCATACTGCTCGCCCTTTTCAAAGTCAAGCTTGGCTTCTACCTTACGACCCATATGGTCAACGTCGTGACCAGCAAAACGAACCACCAAAACGTGAGTGTGGTTGTCTGGGTGCGCAGGGTGTGTCTCCATACGGATTGCCTTTAGATTGTAAAAGTCAATAATACGGCGCATGTTCTCTGGTAGGTTGGCCATGGGAACAACCGCATTAATTGCGTCTTCATCTCTAGGCTGTGGGTCATTGTTCAGGTGTGTTTCAACAACATCCTGAAAACCCATCATAATGTAATGTGTGTGAGGGCCTCTGCCATCGAAGCTTGTCTCGCCAACAAACATCTTGTTGTGCTCGTCGTATAGGACGGCAAACTTATGAGTGTGGCCGTTAGCAAGTTCAGTAGTACCCTTAACGATACCACCTGATACTGCCTTAGCAAGCTGGTTCTTGACATATGCCTTCACCATCTCGTGACTCATAGACATGTCTAATCTCCTTAAACTTCTTCTGGAATATCAATTCTGAATTCCATTCGCACTAGTGCTGTGTAATAGCCTTCTTGAGCAATATCATCGTTGGCCACCAATGAAACGCTCTGCACGAAAGCATTACGGTCTAAGTAATTTGCCTTTAACTCACTATATGTTTGGTATCCTGAACCATAGTTACCGTAGAAAGTAAACTGTTCCTGCGGCGCTGCGTCCAAATCCACCATCTGCATAGTGTTAAAAGCTCTGAGTGTGAGAGCATCAATAATCTCATCTTTGTCGTATCTGCTATTGGTCACAACATGCAAATCGACTACAGGACGGAAAATAATGCCGCCACCAAGTTGTAATCCTTCTGGGCTTGGATTGTTCTTCATTTCCATTAGCACCATCGGGAGTTGTCCGATTTCCCCCGATGGCGCATTGTTGATGACGATACGCTTGGTATTGTCAATAGCGGTAATCTGGTTGGTAATCATATCTCGTGAGATAGTATCCACCCAGACTTCCTTAAACGAGTGCTCCACTTCCACGGTGTAGCTGGCTGGCAAACCCGACTCTACGATAACTCTACCGTTTAATCTGTCTACTGCAAGCCCACTACTACCTCCCGAGTTAAATGGTGTGGGTTCGTGGAAAACACCATTAATATATACACCGCTAACTAGAATTGGGTCGGACATATTCGGGTGAACTTGTTGCGTTCCCGATTCACTTACCCAGTTCCTTCTGTAACCCTGCCACACATGGACGGTGGTTCCAGAGTCAACTGGATACAGCGGGTCGTTCTGAACAGGCAATAGCTGTGACTGATTGATGCCTTCGTATGTTGTTTCGCCAGATGCTACCGTATCGAAGAACCCCCTACTAATGAAGAAATCATCTAGGAACATCTTCAGATTATGATAGACGCGATTTCTAAATCCACGCTTTCTCTGTCCAAATGCCATTATCGAACCACCCTAGCAAAGAAGCTGTTAGGCTTGTTGTTTCTAGTAAACTGCCTTAATACCTTCCCCAACTGAGCCGGTAAAATCCTACCGAAATTCGCATAGGTCCTGCCGATTAAGTTAGAGCCAGTGATACTACTTGCATCGTTTGCAGGCTCGCTAGCTATCTGAATAGCACTACCAGAACGGCTTCTTTCGGCAATTAACCTATTTAATGATACACGAGATGTCCTGAGTCTTCCTGCTGCCGCAGCAGAACTTCTCTGGAATACAGTAAGTGTATCAATCTCTCCTCTATCTCCAAACTCCCACCACCTGAACCAACTTTGGATAGGTCCCGGTAGAAATGCTCCACGACCAAAAGTAGTCAGTCTATGTGTTAACTGCTGCTCTAAGTCTTGCAGGCTGGGCATTTCCAACCTGAAACGCCTAGTGTTAAAGGCTCTGTTTCTGGTGACCTTAAAGTTTCCTAGGGCTCTGATTAAGTCTGGTGCATCAGTATCCCCGCCAGACTTACGACCCGGAGCCGCTAATCCTAGCTTGCCACGAAGAATAGGGTCACTGACTAGCTGCCTATATTCTTCGCTGTTTTCGATTCGCCTAATGATTCGTGCGCCTGTTTTCTCTAGCTCTTTCTCAATAGCATTGAATGCAGCGTTGGCATAATTGCGCGCCGCCACGGCAATGCGTGCTTCTAGCTTCTTGGCATTACGAATCTTGAATCGAAGATTAGGCATCAGGTTCGTATTTCTGCTTACCTCTATAGCTAGGAGGTAGACCAAAATCAATAGTATCAAAGTTGTCTAGAATCTTGCCGTCTTCGGGCAGTTCTCTACCTTGGTCAGTACCAATATCATTTTCTTCAAAGATGAAGCCGCCCTCATCGTGCTTTCTCTTTTCATCCATTATGTATTCCTTCTCTTCCAATATGTAACAAGAAAAGCTAAATCTCGCAATCCTGTTTTTCTTGGAATAGTAATTTTCTCACACTCAAAGCCATCAATGATGGCGTACTGAGCTACTTCAATATCTGGAAGAACAGCTAGTGCATTCTTAGTTCTCAATACTTGGTCTGGCGTCAAACCATATTCGGTGTAGTTGAACTCTTCAGGTGCAGGTTGAAAACCTACTAGTGATTTGTGTGTGACAGAGCGCGAGAATTCTAGCTTGCCTCTACCCTGACATACCGGGCACCTTTGCCCTGTAGTAAAGGACTTGTTAAAAGATGCGCCAGAAGCATTTGGCGTATGAACATTGTTAGACCTGTTATTAACAAAGTCAAAACCACAGTTAGGGCAATCGACCTGCTGCGGAGTTAGCACGTAGGTAACTTCTCTTCCTAGGTCAGCAATCAATTGCTTGATTCTATCTTGGAACAGGTTTACTAGTGCATCGCCAACAAATCGGCCTGCGGGTGGTAGTCCTTGGTCTGCCATTATAATTCACCATTCAATCTATATATATATATTAAACATTAATCGGTTCCACTTAGAGCAATACCCCAATAGTCTGACATATACTTTTGAACATTGCGTCTATCTTCGTTACTCAAGCCTGATTCGTATATCGCCACTTCACCAATCTTACCAATCATAAAGTGAATATTGGATGAACGAATAAGACCACCAATAGAAATCCTATTAGTACCCATTGAGCCAACATCAGCAAGAATACCGCTCGAAGGCGTTATTTCGTTTCCATCAATATACGCATGATAAACTGTACCGTCGAAGACAAACGCTGCAATAGTTTGTCTTCCTTCCTGACTGGCAGGAGCACCGTCATCGCTAACTATGGCTAAATCTGCGTCATCGCGGCGGTTGAACTGCCACGCATCTGTGCTGTCTCTAATACCGAATTCCATAAATGGAGAGTTGTCTGTAGTCAAACCAAGACCCAACAAGCAATACTCGGCAGCAACAGCATCAATATCACGACCCTGCTCGTAAGTCATGATAACGGTCATTGCTTTATCAGCACTAGCAAAAGTCGAATCATTTAAGATGAAATATGGTTTTCTATCATCTACGCCATTGAAATAACAAGCGTCTTTACCGTTAATGCCATCGGAGCCGCTAGCAATAAATGGAAATTCTGTGGTTCCGCCTCCGGGGTCATCAGCGTTCCCCAAAAAATCATTACCATTAGCAGAATTATCAAACCAAGTTTTAATTCCGCTAACACCACTAGTTTCTATGTTATCAGCTCGCAGCCAAGCAAACAAGTTGTTAATTTCAGATGGAGGCAAACCAGTTCCCACAACAGGAGCCATCTGGAATCTAGTCCAGTCTTCACCATTGTAAATAACCAGCATACCACTGTTAGTGATGTAACGAATTTCACCAGAAGTAGTAGGTGCGGCCGTTAGATTCTCTTCAGAAGGAAACCACAACCTAGCACCGCCAAAATTATATTGGCCTTGCAAGTTAGGACTTGTGCCTGATTCATTTAAAAACGTGTTTATGGTCATGTCTTAACTTCCAAAATCCAAACCAATCCAACCACTACTTTCGGTCACAACACCAAGAACACCACTAGCAGGTGACATCTGCACCTCAGATTCTAGACTTGTCAGTGTATCAGAAATCGAACGAGTTTCTACATCGTTAAATGCTTCACCACTAGGAACTACAAAGACACCACTAGAGTAATGATGAATTACACCGTCAAAAGGCTGGAATCTTCCTGACTCTGATAAAAACCTTGGCATTATAATCCCCACCTATCTTGAATGTATTGTTCAATTTGCACTCTATCAGCATCGCTAAGAGCACTGTCGTATACTAGAATCTCACCAATATGTCCATTGAAGAAGTTTTGTACTCCACCAGTTTGCCTATCTTGAGCAGCAATTAAGAGTGTATTGAGCTGGATTTCTTCTAGGTTACCCCAAGTAGAACCAGAACCAACGACATTACCATCTCTTCGTACTATACCACTAGTTGGATGTGAAGTAAATGATAGATATACTGGTGTGATAGAACCGCTGGCTCCTTCAGAGATAAACACGTTTTCATCTATGTCGCTTTTAGCCATAGTCCAACCATTTACACCTCGATGATAATGACTTTGGAAATAAATATTCACTAAAGTATTACCACAAGAGAAAAGATTGTCTGATGTAGAATCTAAATTGTTTGGACTAGTTACAATAAATACTGTGTATTCGCTATCTTGACCAGTAAATCTAGTATCAAACAATCTTACTGCTTGGTCTACACGTAGATAATCACCACCGTCGAACTCAAACGAAGGTAGTCCGTTTATGCCTGTTGCTCGGAAAGTTGGATAGGTAGATGTAGCACCACTAACAACAATATCAAATCCTGATGCAGATATATCTGTAGCACCGCTAACTGAAACGCCATCAACATAGCCACTAGCATCTGCTTCTCTCTGCGCATCTAAATGGAACGACAATCCTGTAACAGCAGCAGGAGGAGCAGAGGGTGGTTTAACACCGCTGACAGATTTCCAAACGCCACCATGACTCATCAGGAGCATACTACTGGGTGCAACAAAAAACAACTCGCCATCGTTAAATGTAACAGCCGGTGCTCCTGTTCCAATAGGTATAACGCATACGTTATTTCCTGCATCTGGACCATGGTTTTCATACATCCACTCGCCAGAAGGAGAATGTGTTCCTGCGCTGGATAAAAATCTGTTGTTAACCATTATTATGCCAAGTTATCTTCAAACGGTTCTAGTACAGCTACGCCATACCTATAAGCCAAATTGGTTTCCACTTGTTTTCTGTGCTCGCTACTCAAACCAGATGTAAATACGGCTAGAGAATATAGAATACCTCGGCAGTAATTCTGTTTACCAAAACCCGGACGGTCTTGAGCGCCAACTGTGCATTTACCCGCCGTAATATTAGATACATCTTGACCAGAAATTGCTGTCTGCTGCGCTACCCCACTACTATATATGGCAGTCTGAGTTCCGTTATGCCAAAATGTTACTACTTGTTTATTGCCACTTGGAGCAAATCCTGCACTAACACTAATCTGGTCTACGTCTTGGCCGCGCTTGAATAAATTGTATGTATTATCTGCGTTGAAGGCCATTACATAACCCGGTGTATTAGAAACTGTACTCCAACACATAAATACAGTGTTAGTTCCCAAACTTAAATCTTCGGTGGGCTCATAAACCATTATGACTGTAACAGGCTGGTCATTACCATCAATAGCATTGTCTACTGCGGTATTTTCTAGCATATCATCACCATCGAAATATACGCCAGACATGCCATCTACATCAACAACGTGTGCTCGGTCATTATTAATCGATAAATCAAAACCATTTGGACCAGCATCAGCCCAAGTCTGTACACCGCTTACATCGCCACCTTTTGTAATTACGCTTTCTGTTGCATCCCACCATGCATGAATCTGTGGAGTATCAACAGGAGAAATGCCACTTCCAAAAGTCTCAGAAGCTTTAGTCTGCCACGCGCCATCTCTGGTTACGGCTAATACGCCAGAATCAGCAACATAACACATCTGACCATTGTTGACAGTAATTGCTGGAAGACCACTTACCACTGGCACCATCAGCCTGTTGTCGGCTGCATCGGGACCGTGGTCTTCTAGGTCTAGTGCGCCACTAATAATGTGGTCTGTTTGATTTGTGATATGTCTAGGCATTATACTGCACCACTCATTACCACACCATAGGTGCGCTGAATATAGCTCTCCATCCTTAGTCGGTCGAGCCTAGAAAGAGGAGTATCAAAACCAAAAACTTCTAAAATACCACCATCGAAACTCGGTGAGTTACTAATACGGTTTAAACCACCGATGGTAGCCTGATTGTATGTAGCAGCGCCAACATTGAAAGTTGCTGCATCAAACAAACCACTACCATTCCTCCACATTGATATTGAGTTACCATCAGGATTTGTGCGCCAGTTAAGCAGATACAGACCGGAAGTGTCTGGTGGCGTAGTGCTTTCTACTACCGACTGAGAGCCTGCGTTGTCAGACTTTCTAGCCCCATAAACATCATCAGAACCGCCGCCGCCATCAATACGTGTGCGTAGTGTTAGTGCCTGAGTATTAGAAGCAGAGTTACCCACACCTACAACATTCTGATTGGTAGAAATTGAGTTTTGCTTGATTAGTGCAAATACATTAAATGGTGTATCAGAACCAGTAAACATACCAGTAATAGCATTGATGAACATATCTTCAGTGCCATCGAATACCAGTGCGTCACGTCCGTTGAAGTAGTTCTGAACGTATGTTGGCTGTAAACCAGCACTGGACTGACTAGCGTCGTTGCCGCTACCACTGTTGTCTTCCCAAACCTGAACACTATCGCCGCTGGTAGCAGTAGTCGTCTTACTACCATCGGTATACATAGTTCCAGACTCAGCCTTTAACCAGAAGATTAGGCCAGATACGTGTGTTGGGTCTACTGTGTTTTGGTCAGGAATTGTCAGCGGTGTCGGTCCTGTTGCTTCGGCACCAGTATCGTCTCTAATACTAATAACAATTTCATGTCTAGGAGAAGTATTAACTTCTACCAATCCATAGTTGTTACCTTCATACGTACCATTGCTCCAAGTGCCAAATGGCGTTGGTGTACTCTGGTAAATAGAGCCACACAAAGCTACGGGGAACTTGCCAGCGTTAGTGCTGTCATCTACAGCAGCAAAGTGTTTATCTGTGCATAGCCAAATAACATTGTATCCGCTGATTTGCTGATTGAGATAATCTCTCTCTACAAAGTCAGGACTATCATATCCTCCAAAATGGTCGTTGTTAGAAGTGTCAAAACCACTGGCAAACGGCGTTGAAACCATAACGAACTTCCACCTCTTAGTAGAGTGATTAATTCCATCTACCAACCATTGTGTTTGTCCGCTTGGGTCGCCCGCTCCATTGAGCATAGATTTTCCACTTAAGAAGTACGCACCGCTAATACCAAATCCCGGAATTGCAGGCTGGAATGTGGCGGTTCTAGTTCCGCCATCATAGGCAGTAATAAGGCTTACGCGGCCGCTACTCTTGATATACCATCCGTTGTAGAAATTATCTTCAGAGCTTGGTGAATCGGTACTTTGAATTACTACAGTTGTGGTGCTGCTTCCTGTATCAGCATCATTAGTATCTGAAGATGGAAGCCTGCGGCTAGTATCTGTATTTTCAATTCTCAAGTACCTAGTATCTAGATAGAAAAACTCTGCATTACCCCAAGTATGCTTGTAGTTAATGCCGCTAACTACTTCGGTTACTTCTAGAGGATAATGCGGACAATACTCAAGAAATGCTTGGCGACCGCTCTCTTTGCCGGTCATGGTGATACCACTGTTGTTGGCACCGTAGTCGTGGTCGTCCCAACCGTGGTTTGTTGACATTTGACGTACAACACCGCTTACATATTGTGTGTTGACACCATAAAGACTTTCGTAGAATGTGCGATAGATGGTAATGTCGCCTTCAGCATCATTATATCCAAAGTCACCCAAATATCCCAAGAAGCTCATACCGTGACCGCTAACCGTATTGAAGATATCGGCCATAGAACCAGATTGGTCTCCCGCCCAACCAAATACAAATGGAGTATCAACACCACCAGACGGAGCGGTTACAAATTCTGGATACGGTGCGCCAAAAACCGGAGCATCATCAATTAAGATATCGTAGTAATATTTAGTGTCTGTTTCTAGTCCTGTTACTAGTTCTTCGACAGTGTTACCACTTTCGCTAGAAACTACCTGACCGGGAGAATCTGTAAATCCACTTAGGTCGGGATTAACACTATATCTCATCTTCGCTGTGGTGTTCTGGAGGTTACTACGAGCTTTATAAATAGCACTATTTTCAGTTACTCCACCAACACCTAGAAGCAGAACGTCTCTGCTAACAGAGTAATTTTCTGTAAGTGAATATAAGTCCCAACCGCGTGACTCTCCGCCCCAGATAACAATACGACCACTCGGCTTGACAAAATAAATTTCGCCACTGGCCGGATTAGTAATGGAATCTAGATTGGAAACTTGTGGTAGAAAGAGTCTGCCATCAGTAACCTGAAGCATTCCTAGCATATTTCCGCTAGTTGAATCTGCTAGATGTTTAGGCATTGAATTCTATACCCATCCATTGTGTTCCTGAAGCCACAATTAAAATACCTGAAGATGGTAGAAACTTTACTTCAGATTCTAGTGTGGTTAAAGCATCGCTAATAAGACGCGACTCTACAGCAGGCGGAGCGGTCCCACTAGGCAGAGCGAGGTTACCATTAGACATATCTAATGTGGCGCCACTCATAGGGATAAACTCACTACCTTCATTTAGATGCCTAGGCATGGCTATCCCCTTTATAGTGCAAATGGACCGTTAGTGCTTAGAATACCTGCGTTGTCTAAATCAAGCAACCAACCTGAACCGTTAGGTGCAGTGATTACAATACCTGATGCGAAATGACCAGATGTGGCGAATACGTCCTGCCAACCACTTGAAGGTGAATTACCTAGTGTGTAGCTGCTATCTGCATCCACTAGAATATCACCGGTTGCAGCCCTAGAGTCTACAGGGTTACCACCACCGCCACCACCTAGGAAGTCACCAACAGCAATACCGCTGATGTACATTTGTGTGCCAGCGCCAACGTTGGTGCCAGATACGCTAACACCATGAATGCTACTCCATCGAGCACTTGCGTTACCTACTTCGCCGCCATTATCATCAGAGCCGGGAAGAATAGTACCGCTCTGAAGAATTCGCATACCGACATTGTTGTCAGTATCTACTGTGCGGATTAGGTTGTTAGCACCTTGGTTTGGGTTAGCCTGTACTTGGAACAAGCTGAAAGCATTGTGACGTCGGTTGTGATAGATAAGGCTACCAACGTTACCACCGTCCATGTTTCCTAGACCAGATTCACCAATACCAAGACCCCAACCCATTCTACCACCGGTATCGAACTGAGCAATACCAGAGCCGTTACCACCATTAATGATGAAGCGGTTGAATTCGTCACGATAGAGTGCTAGCTGGAATGTGGTATTTGCGGTGTTACCCATATATACACCGCGGTCATTAGGAACATAAATGTTCCCATCAGCTATATATACTGTTCCTTCTTTGGGTGTGAACTCGCCAGTGAAACCACCAGCGCGTGTACCACTAACCCCACCAGAAGCTACGGCAAAAGGTGCTACAGTATCAAAAGCATCTTGGCCACCAACAGCTACTCCCTGATAGAAACCACTACCAAAGGGTGTGCCATTCTGACCAATAGAATACGCTCCACTGGTATCAGGGATAATAACGCCGGTTACTGCGCGCGAGTCTACGGGACTACCGCTGCCACCGCCACCGCCGCCGCCACCGCCGGGAAAGCCAATTTTACTCATTACTTAACCTCGCCTTATGCTAGCTCTACAACACGGGCATCTGTAGTGCCAGTTGAAGTCTTGCCATAAATTTTGATTCCACTAGTAGCGTTAAATGAAATTTGCTGGCCAGTGGGAACGGGATACATATTGGCGACTGGAATACCAGACGGACCAACAAAAAGAACTTGTGAGCCATTGTTATTAATTGCAATGACGCGACGGTCTAAACCAGCGGTTAATTCTGTTTCAGATGTGCCTACGCTAGCGTAACCAGAAGTAGCAATACCTTGACCAAGACTACCTACGTCTTGTGGGTTCGCCACAAAGTCAGCATTTGCGTGTAGGTCGTTTCCATCCAAATCTTTGGTAAGAACCGCACGGCTTGCGCCTACTCTACCTCTAACCATTATGAACTCCTGTCAGTGTTGTTCGGTACAATGTTGTTAGTTTGACCGAAACCATCACTTCGTAGATAGTCTTGGAATGTACCAAGATATTCAGTATTAATCAAACCATCTGGACCCGCTTCAGCGTGTGTAACAACCTTTCTAGTTGTACCAGCCCAAATAATGGTTCCGTACTTGGTAACATCACCTTCTGTGGTGCGATGTACCCAACTACAATATGCTTCTAAGAATCTATCAAATTCGGCGCACGGGCCGCCCTTGTCGTTGACAAGAGAAGCTAGACCAGCAAAAGAAACGCTGGTATCAATTTCAGTATCCCCATCTCGTACTCGAATACCTTTACCAGCAGCGTCGAAGTGTGCTCGTTTTGCCAACATGCATTCTGTCTTAAGCAAAACTAGGTTGAATAGTGGGTCAGGAAGACCCGAGACACCTGCACCTGAGGGGAGGATAAACGAACCGCTAGGTAAAAATGTAGAGCCAGATGATGCCTGTTCAAACTGCACGAAGCCACCTGAGACGGCCGTGCCACCTTTAGCTGTTAAACAACCAGCAATCGCTGCATCCACACGCATAGTGGTCTTTTGCACCATGGTCATCAACTGTGTATCTGAATATGTTTGAGTCGAGCCATCGTCGCCAATATCCATGCGGATAAAGCGAATCATGTTAGTGATATCGTTTCCGGCTGCCATGTTAATCCCCGTACTTCTGAAGAATCTTATATATGCAACTCGCAGTTACATTAAAGTGTTCCGCTATATCAGAAACTTTCTTCCCCGCTTTGTACCATCGAAGAACTTTTGTGATATCTCGGAATCCTAATCCGGGTTTGGTTCTCGTCGGTACGGGCTTACCAGTCGTTTCAATATATTCTCGAACTTTGGCTCGTACTGTATTTCGCGCACACCCGAGATGTTCCGCTATCTGACTAAAGTTCATGCCTTGATTATACAGTCGCATGACTTGTCTGACTGTGACTCGCGTATAACTGCGCTTTTTGGACAAAATGCTCATTTCCATAATTGAATCAAAAGAAAGGGGGACCGAAGTCCCCCTTTTTATTTGGGTTAGAATTAGCTTGCGTCAATCCAACCGGCGAGTGCTCGACGGTCATCAAGAAGCGCGAATGCTAGCTCCATCCAACCATAAACACCAGCCTTCTGCTGACGATGTAGGGTTGGGTCCTCGAACATTTCAAGGTCACGACGTACAGGCATGACGAACTGCTGGCGACCTTCAGGTGTGAGGTCAAGACCAACAACAATTTCGTCGGCACTTACGTCGAAGCCAGATAGGTGTGAGCCCTTCAAGCTGTCGAATGTGGTGTTGTACTCTTGGTCGATACCGAGCTGCTTAAGCTCATGAATACTTACACCGTAGACGGTAGGAACGATAATCTCGCCACCGTTGCCGTCTGGACGTGGAACAGCCTGGAAAATCTCACGACGGGTTAGGAAGTCAATTGTGGTCTCGGTTGCGAAATCACGAATGTCCTTCATAACCTCAGAAGAAACGTATAGGTCGGTTAGCTCGTTACGAGCGAACTCAATACCACGCTTCATCTTTAGCTGCATATCAGAAAGTAGACCGAGGGTGAATGCACCACCGGTTACAGTGCTGAACTGAGTGTCCACGCGGTTACCGATTGCTGAAAGAAGAACCTTCCAACCTTCGTTGTTCACGGTGTGAACGAAACCATCGCGGAATACCTTTAGTGCGCGCTCGACCATAGGCCAGCGAGCGTCACGAGCATACTGTAGCTTCCAAGAGATAGCGTTACCTAGCTCGAAGGTGTCCACAGCGACCTCTGAGCCCTTGATTAGACGGTCGGGGATTCCACCCTCGTCAGCAATCAAGAACGCGGCGAAGTCACGCTCGCCAGATGGGCCAACGAAGTCCAATGGGTACTTCGCTGAGGTGCCCGGTTCAAGGTCCTCACGGAGATAAATGTTGCCAACTGTGTCGCCAATGAAGAAGCCCTTACGGAGTGGAAGTTCCACAGCCTTTGCTAGCTTCATCATAGCAGCAGATGCAATCTCTGCGTTTGGGTTGGCAGTCTCACGTAGGAGAGCCTTGACGAGGGTTAGTTCGTCCCCAGATAGCTGAAGACCATTATCCCATGCGTACTGCATTATTCTTTTCTCCTACTTAAATTAGGCAATCTTTACGTCAACGTAAAGCTGAGCGTAACCGTCAGTGCCGGTTGCTGACTGCCATACACCGATTGGTGTACCACTTGCTGTAGTACCAACCTTACCGCTGGTGCTTGCGTAAGCAAGCAGACCACCAGAAGGAACTGCTCCGGCTGCAATCTCGTTAGTGCTGATTAGGCCCTTACGCATGATTCCAACCTCTTCATCGACAAAACGTAGACCCTCTTCCCTGAAGAGAGGCTGAGCAGATACGAACACATAGTCAGACTTGATGCCTGCGAGCTGTGTGTCGCTGCTATCCTCTGCCTCGGCTGGGCGGGCGATTACCTTGTCTAGAAGAACACCGATTACCTTTGCGTTACCGCTTTCAGCAGGGCTGACCTTCGGAAGTCCGGTGTCGCTGTCAACTGTGTCAGAGTGACGAACAACGATGCCAGCTTCCATAGCCTGACCTGCCTTGTGACGGATAACGTCGGCTTCAATCTTTCTTAGACCACGAATAGCCATTGTGTCTTATCCTTTACAATAAAAGATTACTTAGCATTTAGGCGTACGCCCATTGCCTTAGCAAAAATACCCTTTAGTGCGTCATCAGCCTCGTCCTCTTCGTCGGATACTGGGACGCTTGCGATTGCGTTAGCTACTGGCTCTTCTTCCTCTTCCAACTCATCAAGAACTTCTACAAGCTCTTCTTCGTTAGCTTCGGCTGTCTCGACCTCAGCGGCGGGTGCCTCTTCAGTCTCAACTTCGTCAGTCTCTTCTGCAACCTCTTCCTTTGCGAACTCACCAATGAAGGCCTTGAGGTCTGCGACCTCTACTGCAAATGCCTCGTCATCAAGCTCTGCGGTCTTAGCAATAGTGCGTGCGACACGCTCTTCTGAAAGACCTAGGTCTGACAACTCTGCGGTGCGAGCTTCAAGCTTACGAGCTTCTTCGATTTCCGCTAGCTTAGCGTTAGTCTCTTCAAGCTTCTGCTCTAGCTCGGCCTTCTCAGCCTCTAGCTTTTCGGCAGCCTCAGCCTTGGCAGCTAGCTCTTCCTCACGCTCCTTGATAGTAGCAACATGCTCTTCGAGCTTTGCTTCAAGTTCTGCGTTCTGTGTCTGAAGCTCGTCATTTGCCTTGCTGGCCTCAGCGAGTTCACGAGTTGCGTCGTCTGCGGTCTTGGTAAGAACTGCGTTCTTCTCAATTAGCTCAACGACCTTCTTCTCGTTACCTTCGTTCATTTGATTAACCTCGCTTTGGTTAACAACCTCATCGACTTCAGCGTCCGCAGAACTTACAGAAGCATTGCTACCCAGAGGCGTGCGGGACCTCCCCGCATCACCAACAACATCCTGCTCGTCTGCTTCGCTGCCATCTCTGAGACTTGGTAAAACTGAAATAGTGTTCGCCTTTAGCGCATCCAAAACGCTCGCAGAAACACTCTCAGCTTCTTCATCTTCACGGACCAACTCGCGCTGGTCCATCAAGTCACTTCTATCCATTACATCTAGAATGAAACTATCGGGGTTCGCTGGTGTTTCTACAGCAGCGTTACCCGCGAAAGTAATGTTGCGGGGGATTCTCTTCACCTTCTCTAAACCAAGAAATCCTGAGCCACCGTTGACTCTCAACTTTTCATCGAGAATCGCAGCAGTCTCAGGAATTCGCTTGACGATTCGGTTACCCACCAAAAAGTCAAATTCGGTGAACCAAAGTTCCATAGACACAAACATCTCGCCTTGAATGGCCTTGCGCTTAATCTCAGCCACAATCTGTGGGAAATGTAGTGCCCATAGAACCTGATTAGTAATAATGTCTAGATTCTCGGGAAGATTATCGACTTTTGAAAGAACCGCTTCAATCTCTTCTTCACGCTCTTCGTCGGTTGCGTCTTCGTCAAAAACTTCAACAGCCTTCACTACTTTGCCAGTATCTCTGTCAATAGCGAAGGCGTCAAAAATGGTACCGATGATTAGCTTAGTGTGCTCTACATTAAACGGCTTTAAAGCGGCCGTATGTAGTACAGGCAGAATCTCTTCGTTCAACATTACGTCGTCGTTGAGATTGCCCGGACGGCCAGTAGTTAGAATAACTGAACGTAGAGCTAGAACATCCGGCTGAGCAATGATTCCCAATGGGAACTTCCCGCGTTCTTCTAGTTTCTGAGCAACAGCGCGAAGCTGTTCATCAGATGGGGTTACATCAGCCAACTCTAACTTTGCACGTATCAGAGTACGGTACTTATCAACCATTAAACGCCCTCAGAATGCATGGTTTATTCAATAATAATAACCAAAAAAGTCAAAAATTATGAAAGTTTTTATTGCTTTTTGGGTATGCGATTCCTTCTATAACAGAAACCAACCACCCTAGCAGTTCCAGTGTAAGTGTCACTTCCCGCTGACCCGCGCCTTTGTACATGGATGCTTAACTGGCCCGACCCCGGAATGGCCGATTCGGGAATCTCAAACAGTTGCAGAGTAAGCTGATTCTGAACTCCGGGCGACGGTTGAATCTCTACTACATTATTAGAAGGACTGACAACCCCAGAGCCGAACGGAATAAACGAATAGCGAAGTCTCCATCTAATATCGCCTGTAGCATTATTATTGGGAAACCAAGACACACCCACATGAACCGGCCCTACGCCGCCAGCCCTGACGGGATGTATAAATCTAGCTTCCGAATTAGTAGCATCAGGAAAATTAGACCTACGAATACCCGCAGTTGTGCCTTTATTTGGCGCATCTACGGAATCAATTGTGAAAAAGCTATATTCATCGATATCAGTATTCCATACAACGCTCATGGAACACCCCGCTGGTCATTAGCCTACTACTACTAGTCTGCCGATTTGTGGTTCTAGGAAATCTACTTGTACTTCATTTACAGAGTTATGAGTTACACAGGCAAAAACTATTTGGTCGCTGCCGTCATAAATCTGAACCAAAGGCCTCTCGCCGTAGTTGTGGGTAAGAATGGCCTGATTGACGCCAGAAGTGAATACCAGTTCTGCTCTACGTACATCGGGCTCGATAACTAGAGCAGCGCCGCTGCCATATACCTGCGCTCCTAGACCTGAAACAACTACATCACCGGTAAATCCAGCACCACCGTCTGCGCCGCTGACAGACATTACGCTACCAGCACTTAGTGAGTTAATCTGAGCCTGTAGGTCACCGCTAGCAACATTAATCTTAGTGTCTAATGTTAGACCTGATGCAACTAAGTCGGTGTTGAGCGTTAGACCCGAAGCTTCAAGCCTTGTGCTCAGTTCACCGCTAGCAGAAACAATCTGTCCAACAATCTCGCCACTTGCATTAACAAGGTCTAGCTCAAAAACCACATCAGAAGGTAGATTACCACTTGGCACAGTACCAGAAAGTTGGTCGGCCGGAATGTTAGTGAGACCAGATGCGTCACCAATGAAAACCCTCTTGGTCTCAATGTCGCCGCTTGCGACAATATGTGCGTTAAATCCTAAAGACATTACACTACCTTACCTCGTTGGATTAGAACAATCATTGGTTGAGGTTCTACCAATGTTATCTCTACATTATTTTCATCTATCGGACGCACACAATCAGGGATAAAAATACCAGATGTCACGCCGTCATATGTTGTAACATCTACAATCGCAGTACCCAGATTGTGATTAATTATAGCACGGGGCGGATTGTCTATTAGTGTAACTTCCCCACTGGAAGCCTGATGTACAGCGTCGTCATAACCGTCAACTGATACACCACTCATACTTCCTGTTACATGCATATCACCAATTCGCATTGAATCGACAATACCAGACTGACTACATACTAGACTCCACGGGTTATCTTCAAATCCAACGTAATGTACCCTTCGCGGTGTTTGCAAATCGGGTTCGAGCGAATCGAACTGATTTCCACGGCGACGGCGTCTCCTATTTACCATTATAACGTCTGTCTGTATGCAGCATACGCTTCACTGTCTAATCTCTTCATTTCAGAAGTAACAGGCTTACGACCATTTTCACGACGGAAAGATTCAATAAGCTCTTGTCTAATTTCAGCAAACTGAGAATTTACGTATACGCCACCTTCCATAATCTCAGTAGCAGCGCGTTCTACGGACTCCTCAGTAAGATTTGAATACATCGGTACTCGTGAGTAAATAGCCCTAATGCAGTCATCGTAGGCTGCCCTCTCGTCAGCGGTTAGCTGGCGGAGATTGTCTTTACCGAGTGCTTCTAGGTAACGAGGTTTCCACCAGTTCTCCACTAGCTTCCTGTTACGCATACCGTGCTCAACCATAGTGGCGGTTACGCGCGGCTTACGCTCGGTCTTTTGGCGACGACTCTCTTCATCACCTTGGTTGACCGGACGACCGGGGCCACGGCTTGGGCCTGTTTGACCCTGTTCTTTCTGCTTCTGTTCCATAATCTTGCGCTTCTCGGCAAGGTCTTCTTTACGAAGGTCAAGGTCCTTTTCACCAAGGTCTGCGCTACGAGTACCCGGGTCTTCACCCTGCTGAACCTGAACGCCCTGCTCGAATGGTCCCACACTATGTACAACGCCAGTTCTATCACTAACCTTGTCTTCGCGCTGCTTACGACGCATTTCAATGTCCTTATCGAAACCAAGGAAGCTAAGAGCACTCTCAGCAGAGATAACCTTACGGTCAAGTAGGTCCATAACAATGCGCTTCTCCGCAGCTTCATCCTTGAGGCTCATCTGGCTCCAATGGATAACAGGCTTGGTGCTCCAACCCATAGCTCTACGGATAGTTTCCACTTCCTTGTTTAGGAAACGTAGTACGACAGTGCGCGCATCTTCTAGGCGCTCAAGTAGTGTACGTACAGATAGGAATGCACCAGCGAAACCACCAGAAGCACGACCGCCACTCATTTGACCGCCATTGATTAGAACAGAAGAAATACCTAAACCAGCCAAGATAGCATCGTTGACTTCTAGGTACTTATCCATTGTCAACACGTCTTTAGCATCGACGTGGTGTTGCTCTACTTCAATAAGGTCCGACCATACTAGGGTTTTGGTTTGAACGGGAGTCTTAAGTAGAGTTGCTAGGTTCTGGAACATCTCCTTAGTGGGAGCGAAACCTTCAACAGTCTTACCGAGCTTGAACACGGTAATTGGGTTAATAATAGACTCGGCAACGCTCATATCTAAACGACGTAGCAACTTCTTGTAGCGCAAGTCGTCCATAATAGGAAGCACTAGGGGGTCTGCCCACAAGCGAGAACAGTCACGCTTGTAGTGGAACATATCGAAGTTTTCCTTCGGCATCTCGATGAAACCGTCTGCATGTAGTTGCAAACGAGTTGCTTCGGGCATCTGGTCAATTAGAGTCCTTTCCATAGGCGTAGCATTCTCTTCTGGATTTTCCAGCTTGAGCCTATCTAGATTAGACAGATTATAGAAATGACGCCTATCGTCAAATAGGATGGTGCCGAAGATTCGAATTCTAAATGGGGGAATGCATGTATAGCGTACTGGGATGCGAGACTTCTGGAACTTCTTATTGTCCCTGAAGAAAGCCTTAGTGGCTTCTCTATCCTTACCCTGTGCAAATAGCTCACGAGCCTTTGCCATCATTTCACGGCGAGTTCTAGGGCGAATCTTGCCCCAGAATCTAAATACGCCTACGTTGCCCCATTTATACATACCCTGTAGGATTTGGCGTGTCAACTCCTGAACGTTGACTTTCTTAGCCCATGCTTCATAGAATCTTTGCTGGGCTTCTACAGGGTGGTCTATAGATAGACCCTCTGAAGCGAAGTCGGTCATAATATCGATTACATTGCGTACGATTCCGACTTCTCTATAAGCCTTATCGGCTTCGCGCATATTCTTAATCTGTTGCGCGTGATTGTGGTCCTGAAATCCACCGTGGACTGTGGTAGCTGACGGTGCAAATGCACCACGTTCAAAGCCTGTACCAGTAAAACCACGATTTCCGGCAGCTAGCACCTCTTCGTTAGCTTTGGCAATAGCCTGATTCAGCTCTGCCTGCTCTTCGGGGGTTAGCGGATTGACCTTATTATCTTTAGCCATTGTATCTCCAATCAATTGATGATAGATAATCAATCAATTATACACATATTTATAGTAAAGATTGGAGCTTACTGCAACCAGAATCCGGGGATGTATTCCACCTTGTCTTTCCATTCACCGTATCCGTGGAAGTCTCGGGCGGCATGGGCAGCCAGTAGGAGTGCCGAGTAGCGGTCTTTACGGTGAATAACGCCTTTTTCTTTAGCCTGTTTAATCTGGTCTTCAGGCAAATCGAAGTGCTCACGATTCGAGCCCTTTACGGTGCGCTCAATTTGAGCTAGTTCCAGCCTCATCGCCTGAACGTTCTCAAAACAGCGATTAATCTCGTCTTCCCTGAAAGTGAATTTATGATAAACTGCTTCGTCGATATAATTGGCTGGGAACATAATTTTCCTGTGGTGAATTTCTCCTTGGAGAGAATAATTGGCGCTACGATACCAAGTATATTCTGAGAAGTCTTGAACCTGTAAAATCTCTTGACCAACAAACCAGTCTCCCTCTTCGTCCTGCTTTTCAATATTGAAGATGGGCAGTTCGCCCGGCTCCATATACCTCTTGTCTTTTAGTAGGTCTTCGATGGTTGTACCACCACCACCACGGTCAATACTGATGCGCTGAATGTTGAAACGCTTGATTAGCTCCCTAATACGACGAACGGAGTATCCCCACTCTTTGCGGTTCCATGCGTCAGCATAGACCACGTTGTAGTGACCGTCTTTAGTAATCTTGATGACGCAAACCGCGAAGTTATCTGTATCACGCGCTGGGTCTGCACCCATAACATAGATACCGTCAGCCTGAGCTTCTAGTTCAATAGCATGATAGGGGTTAGTGATAGCTTCGCCGTTCACGAGCTTAGCCGCGCCAGTGTCGTCTTTTAGAGTAGAACCAGCAGTTGCATTCTCAATGTCAATCATTGGGAAGAAACCACCAGTAGTACCGGCGAACTTAGCTTCATACTCCATCCCAAAGAAGATAGGATGCATAGTAGCCTTAGCCTGACCAATCTGGGTTACATCCATAAAGCCGGGCGGCATTGCTTGGTATGGAATTTCAATAATTCCATAGTCCCTGTAATCGACTCTTTCTAAAACTCCATTTTCGTTTTCTACATCACTTTGAACCTTGTTACCAATAATCTCTTCGTATCGTTCTTTGGTCTTGTAGAAATGATTGAAAGTGTAGTATGCGGTACCACTTAGAATAATTTGGTTACCTTGGGTGTCAATTTCTTCTGTGTCGATACCTTTGTCTTTCAGGTGCCTGTGCTTCCACTTATCGATTACATTCTTGGCTGGGTCTTTAGATACGGCTGCGAAACCACGAACAACAACCTGAAAGATTTCTTCAGGGATAGATGCGAACTCATCAGCGATGATGCATGTTGCACGAAGACCACGAATTGTACTACCATCGTGACCTAGGGGTACAGCGGTGATAGTTGAAGTGCCAACTTTGAGAATCCACTTTGCTGGCTGCTTGGATGGACCACGACCAACGCAGCACTGGCGGAACATAGGTGCGCTATTGTAAATGGTCTCGATGTATTCGAAAATCAATTGAGACTGACGGAAGTTCGCACCAACAAGAACAATCTTAGAACCCGGTGTTAGCAAAGCACGTAGGCAGGAGTATACCGCTAGAATGAAAGTCTTACCACCACCACGAGTCATTACCATATACGGGAATCGCTTATTCCAAAGCATTTCCAAAACGCTTAGCTGGAATGGCAACAAAGTGATGTTAAGAATGTACTTTGCTGTTAGTGCTAGGTTCGTACGAAAATCACGCGCTAGTGCTTCTTTGCGTGTCATGGTTCCTAAGCTTACTGCATCAGAACCAATGTAAGAAGTACGTGGCGCATCATCCAAGCGTGCTCCGTAAAGCTCGCTTAGCATCGCTTCGTAACCTAGAAAGTCGGGATTAACTATCGGCATTTTCGGCTGAGACTGCTGACTTCATCAATTGAACAATCAGCATTGTAGTATAGGGGCTTTTACCAACAATCAAAGGCACTACTCCATATTTGTGTTGGATGTACAATAGTCTACCCATGATGAACTTACCGCTCATCTTGGAATACTTTGAACCTTTGTAAAGTTGGGGGAGGGTCGCCTCGATGACGAGGTACTTATATTTATAGGGTTTGGCCCTTTCCATCTCTCGTTCGAAGCGAGCCCATTGAACCCCCAAGTTAACGAACAACTCATCAACTGATGCCTTCCTTTCAAGCATAAAGATTTCTTCCATTCCTTCAATGGAGTAATCACCAGTGTCGAGTTTAGTGACCCTCACATCCTCGACAGACCCAGTAGCCTCAAAAGTCCACGGCTTTTTTTCTCGGGTATCTTGGATAATAGTGAAAGTCTTCTTTTTGCTCATTTTAGCCTTCTGCGGTCATATAACCATCATGGCTGTAAAAACCTGAGCACGCAGTCATACCGGCAGAACGTGCGCCAAAGAAGCTCTTTGTTGCAACGTTGTTAAGAACAGTTACCTGTCCAAGCCCCTCTGGGTTGAAGTCCCACTTGACAGTGTTGCCATCATAAATACCCAGTGCGCGTGCTTCATGAATTAGGTCGTCGGAACAACCCATAAATGTGAAGGTAAACCTTCCCTCTTCCTGTAGCTCCTTAATCATTGAGCTAATCTGTTCACGATTAAACTCTTTAGAGGCATTCTCCTGTCCGTCAGTTAGAACATAGATGAGTGCTGCATTGTCAAAGTTCTTATACTTTTCAAATGCTGCTTTCGCCTGACCAATCACATATCCTAGACCATCGTATAGAGGTGTCCAAGCGTTTGGATTGTACTCCTCAATACTAATCTCTTCAAATTCACTAAGTGCAGTAGGTTCACGAACTGTAGTTACACCTTTGCCAAACTTGACTAGTGAAACCATATTAGCTTGGTCGCCAGTTGCGTCTGCCTTAAGTGCTTGAACAGTTTCATTGAAATTGTCAACTGTTGGCTTTCGCAAATGATTCATTGAACCACTATCATCTAGTAGAAAGAAGATGTGATTGATTTTAATGTTGCTCTTCCCTGCGTCTTTCTTATGACCCATTATTGGCCTCCGTGATAATATCACTCATCGTGTCATCAAGCTTATGAATAATTATGTTGATGACCATTTGCAATTTCTGCTTGTCGAGAAAACGTGCTCCATCATCTTCGAGCGCGTCCATCGCCATAGCAGCCGAACCTAGCAGATTGGCGAAAGTGTTAATTAAATCTACTACCTTATCTCCGCGTTGGTTAATCTCCATAGCATCAAAAATGTCTTGGATGTGCGGAAAATCCCTAGACATATCTTCATTGTCTTTTACCATTACTCCGAACCTCGGATGAAGTTGCCACGACGTAATCTAGCATTTTCTAATTGCTTGATTTGTTCAAAAGCATCTGCCTCACGTCCGAGTTTTTCGCGTGCTTCTTTCTTCTCAAGTTCCTTGAGAAGTTCGATTAGATTAATCTTCTGTTCGCCTTCTTTCTTAATACGCTGTGCGCGAGAAGCGTCCAAGTCCTGCTGGGCCTTGAGATACATCTCGGCCATGTCTTTCATCTCTTTATGCAAAGAAATAGACTTGGCGGCAAGCTCGCTATCTTCGTTACCTTTAGAAATGTCTCGATACTCTTTTTCGAGCTTCTGGTAACGGTTGATACGAATGAGGCTAGAAATCATAATATGGATAGAACCTTTTTCGATTTCATTAACGGTATCGAGTGTCATCATGAAATCAATCCACTTCTCTTTATACAGTTCTAACTCATCATCATCAAACATCTGGATACACTCAGCCCAGATAGGCGCGTTCTTTAAATCGTTAATCCAGAATCGGCGCTGCTGAGCATCGTCTAGGTCAGCTACATTAGTGGACTCACGTAGCTTCGTATGCTCAGCCATCACATGCTGAATGTCTTCAGGCTTGATGGATTTCTTGTTCTTCTTCAGATTGAGAAGACGGCGGCGCTCCACGACTGCTGTCTTTGTGCGGTCGAGGTCCGCGGCCATCTCTGCATCGGTTTTATGGGAGTAGTGTTTATATAAGTAGTCTACTTCCCAGTCTTCCCATTTGCCCTTCTTAGGCATCAATACGCTCCACAAAAACCCACTCGTAATTGGTGTGACGGGTCTGCATCTTACTGATGCCCTTGCCACGACCACGACGTGTGCCTTCTAGATATGCAACCGCTTCACGTACAGTCTTATACTTATGACGTGAGCACTTGTACTTGCGGTACTTCATTTGATATACGGTCCCCAACAAAACTCTCTCCACCCAGAGCTACAACAACCCTCATTGTGGAAAATATAATCAGCCGCTTCTGGAACAAAGCAAGACCACATACCTCCACTAGTTGGTGGGCCAGAATGGTATGCAAAAAACTTGCCACATGTAGGACAAGTGTAACCATCTCCACGAGGTGTACTAAATATCCTCTGTTGTTCTTCTAGCGGTAAGTTCCAAAATTCTCTTTGGGTTTCCCACGTATACTTCATTATCTACCATAATCTTTCCAAGCTGATGGGTTTAACCAAATGTAATATGCTCTCTTACAACAATCATGCTCTTCAATCCACTTCTTGTCGTGCGGCTCCAATTCTCCATTAGCTTTGCTAATGAATATTCTAGTTCCGCATTCGGTACAATCAAAATACTCTTCGTGATTGAGGTGCATAGATATACTACACCAAAAGTTGTGTTTTCGATTATAAATCAATTATCTATAGCAGCTTTGGCGTTCTCTTTCTTCTGTTTTAGCTTCGTTTGGACGTACATAACTTCTAACGTTGTGAATATAATCCACGCTGCAAAGGCAATTCCAACGAACCAGCCCTGAGCAGAGCTATCCCAATCAAGCACCATCATCCCAAACATCAACGCCCCAATCATCACAAGAAATCGCGGCCCAGCCATAATTATCGAGATACGATTGGCGAGCCGGTTATCTTTATCGCTATCTAGGGCATACCAAGCCGCCCAAAATTTAGTGATGGCGAAAAAGATTGATACGAAGATAGCTAAAGCGATTGCACTAGTCATTATGAATGTCAGCGTAGCTCTTAGGCTGCCTCCACTTTGGAATATTATAATTAGGCACTAACTCTTCCCCATTCCACATAATCTGATGCGGCATACACTTATACTTCTCTGCTGCATCTAGAATCTCTTTTGCGTATCGCCCGTAGAAGTAGTCTGGATACATAACACTGTACCAGCCGCGCTCAAAGACGCGCCAGCACTTCTCAAATACCTTGAGGTCACCAAAGATGTGACCCACAGTAAACGCGATAAACGCGGTCCAAATCAAGTCCATACTTGTCCACTTTCTAATCTGTAAGAGTCGGCATCTTCGTGATGCGTTGAAAATTCAATCATGGCGGCGTTGCCACCAATCGCGGTCATCCTGTGAGCGGCGGCCACTTCTATTTCGGCGGTATCACCCACTTCTAGAATTCTATATTCCCAAGCCGATGAATACGGCGCGAGATATTCTAGTAGGATACGCCCATGCGTAACCAAAAAGGTCTCGTGTTTCTCTTTATGATAATGGATAGAGCATCGGTGGTCTTCCGCAAAAATCAGGCGCTTGCCACAGTATTCGCGGTTAACAAACCACACCTCCATCCCCCAAGATTTAGCTACAAGCTTCATTGTTCGCTTCGCTCTCATTCCCGGCTAGAGTTTAAGTGGCCATCTCCCAGAACCGCGGAAGTAGACCAATCCATTCAGTGCCGAATTGTACAAAGGCTAATTTAGAATCGGGTGCTAGGCGAGCTTCTAGCAGGTCCCCTTTTCTAAAGTGACGCTCCACCTTATAGCCTAGACTAGCATAGAACGTGTCTTCTTCTGTGCCGACTTCCACCGGACGAGCCACCGTGTAAAGCTCGTTGTCCTCTACTACGTAGTAGCGAAAGTCTTTTATAATTCTAATCACGTTTCTCATAGATAAAATAGATGTAGTCTGGGTCATCGTCCCAGCGTTCATCGCCAATCATCTCGTAGCCAAGAATCTTGAAGATATAGCGGGGATGTACGCCATCTTTCAGTTTCGTCTCAACCCAAAGCACGGGAAGACGGAGTTTAAGATTCTCCATCGTTCACCTTTTGAAAGCGATATACGATTTCATTAGTGGCCCGATTAATTTCTGGGTCGATAACATGAAAGCCGCGAACTCTTAAAACAGCCTCGATATCCATAATAATATCAATGTCATCATCCATCTGTGGAATCGAGACGCTCACAATCTCATTCGCCATTGAATTCCTCTAAAATCTCTGCGACTGCATGACGAATCTTGGTCTTAATATACTGCGAGACGCCTTCGCCACCATAGTCTACCAGCCTTATAAATGGCTCTTTCAACTTATCTGGCAGCTTGTCTAGAATGAACTGGCGCAACTCGCGGGCACGCATTTCCCCAGCTATGGTATGGTCAACCTCCTGTACCGGCGTGTCACCGAGATTCACGTTGTCTGCAATCTTATTGTCGCGCTTTAGATTCTTTAGCGCATTCTCTGAAGCGACATTGAAGAATGATAGCGGGCGCTTACCCTTTTTCACGCGGTCACCGTCGAATTTCTTAGCGGCCTTATTAACAGACAGCCAGATTTCCTGTGCTATATCGTCTGCGTCATAATAGCTGAACTTGTGCTTCTGCGCTTTCATGCGCGCAAGCTCTTCCGAGATTTCTACGGTGTCAATGCCGCTTGGTGTTGGTTCATTTTCGTTCATGCATATATATAGATAGTTCCTTAGAGAATTGCAAGGGGCACCGGAGGTTTCACGGATGGCGGTGCCGTTGGTGTGCTGGATACACACTTCTTGAGGCCCGAGGATTTTATTGCGTGGGACCTCCGTCCCGGTCATTCCCACAAAATCAAGAAAAATCTCAAAAAACTCCCCCCGGTGTGTCTCGTTATGAGAAAAAAGCATTATGCTCATTTTGAAACAAAACGCGCGAATGGCATACAAAAATAATTTCCCCGCTTGCCTACTTGCGCCCATGAGGTACTATATAGGTGCAATGAGAATCAACCGCTTGTCCTACTTGGTTGCGCTCGCCGCAACTTTCGGTTTCGCGCTGTCTGTCGCTATCGCGTGGGGGATTGGCTAATGGCTAGTCGGATTGCAAAAGAATTTCTTGCCTCGCAGGGAATCGTGCTGTCTCACAATAAGACGGAACGTGCAAACTTCGCAACGGGCCGAGGTACGGGCAAACTGTCTTCACCCTATCATATCGTGGCAGTCGATTCTCGATATGGGACAAGCAAGCGTACCGTAGGCTGGGCGCGGACCATCGAAGAGGCGCGAGAGAAACTGTCCCGCCTTGAGACGGTCGAGCGCAGCAAGCGCGACCATCGGACCGGCATCGGCACGGAGGTTGCGACGGGTCGCGGAGGCGCGGAGTACCACGAAAACCGCACCTATCACTACATTATGGACATTCGCACTAACGAGCAGGTGTCTTAGAAGGAGACAATGGTGGAAAACTACGAATGCGACGTTTGCGGCTGCGAACTGTATCAGGATGAGAAGGCTTCGGGCATCTGCCACGAATGCCACGCGGACGAACCCGAGCGGAAACAGACTGACTCGGATTGGGACTACTACCAGAGCGAGGCTTAAAATGAGACACTTGATTCTTCTTCTTCTCAATGCGTGGGACGGCTACGCTACCGCCATCGGCCTCTACCTAGGCATTGTCTCAGAGGGGAACGTTCTCCTTCGAGACATGGCGCATAGCAATCCTATGAATCTCTTTTGGCTCAAAATCGCCCTTGTCTCATTCTGCATCACTCTCCTGTATGCCTATCGCCATAAGCAGATGGCTCGATATGGGTCACTCGCACTAGTGGGTATCTACACTGTCATTGCTACCATGCACCTCATCACACTAGGGATTGTCTAACAATGCTACGCTTTATCTTCAAAAACTTCTGGACTATCGTAGCCTTGTGTGCGGTATGCTACTATGCACACACTGTCTACGCTTGGCTATACTAGTGCGGGAGGTGTCCTGTTTATTGGACACTTCGCCCGCCGCGCGGGTGTCTCATATTGATACGTATATTCTTGATACAAAAGGGTTGATTGGCACACTAATATAATTGGCTATTGGCACACTGTGTGGTATGCACGCCCAGTCTCACCTTGATACGCCTCACAAACAAACCAAAAAAACCAATTGCTTGCCTAGCACTACGGGATACTATGTAGGTGAAGCAAGTAACCCAAACTTAGGAGTTAGCACAATGGCCAACGGAAAAGCACTCACTGTCAAAAAGGGAACCAAGCCGGAAGCGGTTCTCACTCTGGTTGCGGACGAACTCGAAAAGTCCAAAGCGGAGGGCAAGTCCTACTACTCGAAGCAGGTCGTCGTCCGCGAAGAGGAGACCGGCAAGGTCTACCTCGGGAAGGCGTTCAAGGACCGCATCGGGCTGTACGTCGAGGCCATGCACCTGCCGTTGCAGGTCGAGGTCAAGCGGGGCAAGATTGCCAAGTCCTAGCCCACGCGCCTACCACAGAATCGGGCCGGGTCAAGAGTACCCGGCCCTTTTCTTTTATCGTGTGTGTCTCATACTGAGACGCCCGGCCGGTGTACCATATTGAGACGTTCTATTTTGGGGCATTCGGGCCAATTGGCACAGTAATATAATTCAAGCATGGCATGTCCCACTATGGGATACTATATCAAACTAGGCTTGCGGATTTAACTTTAGATGATAGTATAGGTGTGAGGTTTAGGGGGGTAAGCACGAAAGGCTTACCCATGAAATACCGGAGCGTATGCCGACAGAAGCGAAGGCCGACCCGAGAGGCTGGCAAGCCCATCGAGGTACCCTTCGTAATCAAGGCAGAGTACACCTTGCTGGACGGGACCTGTATCATGATGAGACGGACGGACGCAAAAGATTATCCGGCAGGCTTGCCCACGCGGACAATGACGGGTAGACTACGGGTGGACTAGAGAAATGGACTACACAACATTCATTCGGACGCGGACGCACACAAGGTGCGACGGCTGTCAGTGCAAGGTCAACGTCAGAAGGCGTTGGGTTGTGCTGCTTGCCGACGCCTTGGGCTTTCCGACCGAGGTGTTGTCTTTCTGCCGCAGATGCGGCAAAGCTGGAGGTGCGCGCCCGATTCGTACCGCGTACGACGAATACGAGGCTGCGCAAGAAGGTCGTTGTTCCGATTCCCTTTCCAATTCCGATTCTTCCCGCTGTGTTGAGAACGTACGCACGGGGGAGGCTCCCGCCTCCCCCACTTCTTTGAACTCTTCGGTAGGCTCCGGGAGGAATACAAGGTAGTCCCAACGTGGGACTCGCCTCCCGGCCTACTTTAATACAATGAAAATCAAGGGTCAAAAGAATCAGCGCAAGGCTCTAGCCAAGTGGATGGCCGATAACAAACGTCTAGGCGTAGGCTATCTTAACGAGGCATACTGGGCTATCACGCGCGAGAAGGCCAAGAGGTAGTGTGTATCTAAATGATACGCCGCCGCCTCAGTGTCTCATTTTGATACGTACTATTTTGGTGCAAACGGCCCGTTTGGCATAGTATTATATTTTGACTACCCGGCTACTGTGTGGTATGCCCAAGGCTGAAATATTTTTTGCTTTTTGCTTGCATATCAGGGGAATCATGGTATTCTACTAGTGTCTCCGGGAGACAAACGGAGGCGACGGACACAGCGGACGTCAAGGCGCAACGGCCTACGGCTCCCTCGCTCCGTTTCTCAACACGAATCGGCATCCTCAAGAATCGCTGAAGGTACCTAGGCGATTAGAGAAAAGGCTTGTCGAACCTCGGAACGCAGAGACGAGGCAGCCTGTTGGCGCAGAGGAATCACACGCGCTAGCGACCTCCCAGAAACGCAGTCGCCTCCACTTTTTTTTGCCCTTGCTGTCTCATAATGAGACGTATCATTTTGCGCCATTCTGGTCCATTGGCATACTATTAGAAACTTGACAACGCACAGCCATATGGTATGCGCTGAGGCCCACCTTGCCTTGAGGAAGACGGCTCAGCCGAATGCAACCTCTAGGTTTAATCTATGTGCCTTCGGCCCGTCCCGAAACGATACACCGATACACACCAAGCCTCAGAATGTTTTTGCTTTCTTACCCCAAGCTGGTATCCTTGTAGTGAATAGGCAATAGGGCCTAGCGAACAACAGGAGTCAGAAATGGCTACGCAGACTAACGGCAAGGCGCTCACGGTGAAGAAGGGTACGAAGCCCGAGGAGGTTCTGACGCTGGTGGCCGACGTCCTCGAAGAGAGCAAGGCGGCGGGGAAGTCTTACTTCTCCAAGCTGGTCGTCGTGCGCGAGGAGGAGACGGGCAAGGTGTACTTGGGCAAGGCGTTCAAGGACAAGATTGGCCTCTACACGGAGACCATCCACCTCCCGCTGACCGTCGAAGTCAAGCGCGGGAAGGTCGCCAAGAGCTAGCGTCTCATACTGAGACCACGAAAACCGGGATTGGGTGGCTTCCCGCTCAATCCCGGCTATACTCTTAGTAGCAACGAATAGGAGTCAAAATGTCACAGCCTTCCGAATCAACCTTGCTCAACTGGCGGCGGCAGATACTTGCCGGTACCGCCTCTGAGGCGACTGAGCTTAAGCTGGTCGAATACGTGCGGGACCTCAACCGTACCCTCGGGTTCCAGCCTGCCAAGCTCATGGACGCCTACTTCAAGGTGGCGCACAAGTACCCGTTCGCGGACAAGGAGGTGTAGGGTGGTACGTTTCAGCATCTACCGCATCACCTCCGACCGGGAGCTACTCTACCAAACAGACGTTAGCGCAGAAACCCCGGAAGAGGCTATCAAGGGTGCGATTCAGGAATGGCCGCACCTTGAGGACTTCGCGCGATACATCATCGCCGTGCCTCACACGCAAGTCGAAGGCTTCAATGTGGGAGCGGTATTCTCCCTCCCGCGTGAGAACCTTCCCGAATCGAGATGCATGTGTGGCCTCTCCCTCACTTGCCCGGAGCACAGCTAATGCGACGGGTTAACTTCGATAGAGGCGTAGACTGGAGGAAGCTCGCCATTCGGCGGGCCTCCCTGTCCTACCATGCAAAACTACGGGCCGAATATATGATGAGGCAGGCTGAGACCTTCATCGATGACCCGTGCGAGGATATCCGAGACCACGCTGCCATGCTCATTATGAGGTACATGGCGGAAGCTATGTATTACGAGAAGGCGCGGCGTCAGGCTGCGGAGGAGTTGAGCTATGGGAATTGAGAATGACACGCCGCCTCTGAGCAGAGAGGCTATCGACCGCATCCGTGAGGCTTTTGCCGATGGCGACAGGCTCAAGCAGAAGCTACTAGAGGTGTGCCTGTGGAGGCGCTACAAGGAGAGGTGCCCGAACGGCTACGCGGAGGACACGACGTTCCCGCTGTTCGACGACGACGAGGAGGTTCAGGTGGAGGTACGACTCATCGACGACCGCCTCAACTTCTTTGTCTACGTCGCTGGCGATTGGCAAGGCCATATGGTCCGCGACCTCTAGACCTAGGTGCTGACTCCTTTGTTGCTCGGGGAGGCGCGTAGCCTCCCCTTTTTTCGTGCGCCTTGCGCATCCTCAAGGGTGTACCGTTCAATGAGGCGAGCGCCCGCCTGACCTTGAGGCCCATAAGACCAACACACCAAGCACCTTGAGGGGTCTCATAATAATACGTACCAAGTTGAGCCAAACGCCCTCTTTGGCATACTTATTTATTTCAAGTTTGGCATGGCTCATTATGAGATGTCTAAAAAATACAACTTGCTTTCGGCTCAAGTCGTGATATCCTCTATATAGGTGAACTTATGTCATACGAAGTAACAGCCGACCTCAATCAAGAGCTGGTCGAGAAGGCCATTAGTAGGTTTAACCTACAGGTCCTCAAGGAACAGACAGCTTGCGGATTTAGACACCACGAAGGCGTATTCGTGGCTGAGCTTATCCGCGGCAAGGTGACCGACAAGCTCGAACACTACGAGGCCGAACTCATACTGAACGTCTACCGCCTAGACGAGCACACCAAGGAGAAGGTGACGCTGAACCCCAAGCTACCGGGTGAGAAGAGGGCACGCCGTTTGATGCTGCCCAAGCGTAACCTCGAAGTGACACGCTCGTTTCAGGTGGAGATTCCGAAGGAGCAGACCGATGCCGATACCTAGGGACCCTCTCCACGAGGCTAGAATGGCTTGTGCTGAAATAGCCAAGGAACGGTTCTTCACCTCAGACAGACCGCATCACCCGTTTGGCTTCAGCTACCTAGGCTGGTCCATTGAGGTACACGTCAAGATGTTGCTTGGAGGACGTGAGCCCTTGGCCGTCCTCTTTGTTTCCAAGGTCACACACACGGGTCAGCTTATGGAGCTGGCGAAGGTGCAGATATGAAGATTCGACCCGCTCTACTGAAGAAAATCAACGAGGCCCGCGAAGGTCTCCTGAAGGATAAGAGGGCAGCCGAGAAGCGCCTGCTGAGGTACCTAGTCGTTCTCCAGTGGCTTACCAAGGGCAAGCCCGACTCCTTCATCATTCGCAAGTTCCAAGGGTGGATGACCCTTCCGGTGAGTCACACACGCGACGACGAGGATGGTTTCCACTACCTCCACATCAGCGAGTTTCCCGACGAGACTGAGGATATCGTTGTGGACGTACAGGCGGTCACGTTCGAGGCAGGAGAGGCCGCATGACAATGCTAAGCCTACCCTTCGTTTGGCACGTGCGCCCGCCTCTCCAGAAATTCTGGTTTGAGAACGAAGTCATAGGTACCTTCGCACTTAATAGGGTGCGGGCAGCTCGCGGAGAGGAGAAGCTAACCCGCAACCTAGATATGTTCGACAAGGAAACAGGGGAAATCTACTTCATCACTTGGCGCGACGACGTCATTGAGGTAAAATAACATGGAAGAAAGAGCTAAGGAACGGGCCTTCCAAAAAGCCAAGGAAGCCCTAGAAGATTGCGCCATCTATATCAGAGGTGGCTACCAGTTCGAGCTACAAGACCTTATCGAGGAACTTGACCGCATCAAGGACAATCACACGTAGGGTAGAGGTGGCTTTGTTCAACGAGGCCACCGCCCGCCGCACCTTGAGGACACATACCACATACACACCAAGCCCGACCTTGAGGCGTGTCATATTGGCACGTCTCATCTTGAGTCATTTGCTCCCATTGGCATACTTTTATAATTTGACTTTTCGAGAATTTATGATAGGCCTTCCCAAAGTCCCACCTTCCGGTCAAAGTTTCACCTTCCAAGGCTGTATGAGGTCACTGTCTCATGAGGCTACAAAAAAACCATATGGCATACTTTGTGAATGAGCAATTGGCACACCGATTGCCGGACCTTGAGGCTGCATACGACCTCTAGGTGGAATGACCGAGGACCATGCCGAAATGACAAACACCTCACACCGACGTAAGTGCTTGTCAGATATAGACTTATGACCGCTCTGCTGAAATGACATAGACCGTTTGCCGCCATGACATACTGTACGACGCTAGGCATACAAGATATTGTGGTTATTGCTACCTCAAAGCGCAATATATAGTTGGCACGGCGCTTGCTATACTTCCAACGGAAATGTTCCCTACTCTGAAGGTCACCACTCGAAGGTCAACCCGGACGCGAGGTTCGGGCTTTGTGAAGGTAGGACGCCACCTCAAGGTAGCAGTCCACCTGAAGGTACCGGGGAACCTCAAGGTGAGAGCCCACCTGAAGGTTGCGGCCCACCTCAAGGAGACGTCACTCCATCTAAATTTAGACGAAACTTGCCGACAGCCGACTGAGCTAGAGGCGCGTTGCGTGTGTGCGGCAATCGAGGAGCGTTCGACTCCTTCCGCGCGTACGAACGGTCAGAAACCTCATCAGTTGGTCTAAGCATAGAGGAAATTCCATGAAGGATTTCACCAACTGGTCCCCCAACGAGGAGCGCGTCACCCTCATCCGTGACGGGTTCGCCAAGGGCGAGAACGAGGCGCAGGTCGCTTTCCGTGACCTCATCTCGTACGTCTACGACGAGCTGGAGGCTCATCGGGACGGGGACAAGCAGGCACCGCGAGGCCTGATGGCGGCCATGAAGAACGGCCTCATCATCGCGGGCTTCGGGGAGAAGGGCACGCTCGCCAAGAGCTACCTCAACCCGGCGTTCACGTTCGCCTCGACCCTGCACGGCGGGAAGGCCTCCCCGGTCATCCTCGCCATCTGGGACGACTTCCTCGTCACGGGCGAGGAGCACGAGGGTGCCCAGACCAAGGGTCCCCTCTACACGCCGGGCCGCCTCAACGCGGGCTGGGGTCGTCTCGTTCGCACGGAGGACACGCCCTTCCGCGCGGACATGGACGGTATCATCGCCGTCGACAAGGAGGGCAACGAGAGGCACTGGGCCACGCTCTCCATCGCGGAAATCAAGGCGCTCAACCAGCGCGGCGACGTGAACCCCAAGGTGGGTGCGTCCCTCATGCGCGTGCTCGGCAACCCCGAGAACCTCGAAAAGAGGCCGGGTGAGCTGGCCAAGGTGGTCGCCAAGCTCCGCACGGACAACGAGCACCTCAAGAGCGAGGTCATCGCGGACTTCTGCGACAACCTCGACGGCGTCATCTCGGACCTCCGAGGCGACATGGCCGTCACGCTCGCGGAGTGCGAGGTCGAAGCGGCGGAGGCCCGCAAGCTGGAGGCCGAGCAGGCCCGGCTGGACCGCGCGAAGGACCGCGGCACCTCGAACATCGAGGAGCAGGACCAGCGCGGCGGCGAGGTGCTCTCCCGCGAGCCCGACCCGTCCGAGGCCGACGAGGCCGAGGTCGAGGAGGAGACGGTCGAGAGCTAGCCTCAGACCACAACCTTCTCAGGGAGCCCGCCGCAAGGCGGGTTCCCCTTTTTTTGTCTACTAGACCTCAAGGGGTATAAATAGAGGCGACTATGGAACACGAGGTAAAAGCAAGCGGCAAGGAAGCTCCCAAGTTCGTTGCCTACCTCTGGGAAGACCTAAGCTTAGAGGAACGGGAGTTGCGCCTAGAGGCCATCAGACGCAAGCGCGCCCGGAAGGCCAATAGACCGGAGCCTCCGAAGGACAAGCTTCTCAAGTATAAGCCGTTCGAGGAATTGGACGCCTTCTACGATGAGATGGAGCTAGAGTTCGGCCTCCAACTAGACGACGGCTGGTTCCGCCTGTGTGCCTTGCACCAGTTCGAGACCTTCGTCTTCTTTAGTAGGGAGAGGTACGAAGCCGAATGGACTACGGCCTTCTCCAAGAATTACAAGGCTACGCGCGGTATGCGTGAGTGGCCTAGAGGTGCTCGCAGCAAGACAAACCCTTGGAAGCACACCAGTATCTACGAGGTGATGCCTCTAAAAATAGAATGGGTGGAGGAGCACCGACAGTACAAGGTTGTCTTCGAGTTCGCGCGGGGTGTCACACAGACCTTCTGGTTCCCGCCTGAGTTCAAGGACAGCTCTCTGGGCGAGGGCTGGGTCACTCCGAGGTACATCAGCAAGTTCCATCCTTGGGTGAAATCCCCAAGGCGATAGTCTCCCTCTTCCCCACCTGAGCCTCCCTCACGGGATGGCTCGACCCCGGTTTCGTCACTGAGGCCGGGGTTTTTTTATATCTATAATTAGAGGCACTTCATATGGTTGGTGGCCTTCCCGGTCTCTTCTTCTTCATTCTCCTTCTCATTATAGTTACGCTATATGAGGAAGGTGGAGAGGTTGTTCTAGCCATAGTAGGTCTCCTCTTCTTCGGAGCTATCCTTCTTGCGATGCTCTGGGTAGGCGTGTAGCCTCTGTGTAATGCGTGCCTCAACGGCCACGCCGACACGCTAACAAGCTACACACCAAGCTCTTCATCTAAAAATAGACAGATATATATAAAAGACACCAAGCTAGGGCCAATACGTCGCTAAAATGCACAAAAGATGCATAGAAGCCACGATTGCGGCCCTTTTTTTCTAAATATAGACAGATAACCTACACAAACACCCGGATATGAGTAGAAACGGCAGTATTTTCTCTGATTTGGAGCGGGGACTGTTCATTTCTCTGGTATTTGGGGTTGTTTCGGCCAGTATCCTGCTGGCTATGTTCTAAAAATAGATATATGCGACGGGAAACACGCTCCGGCGTCAATAAAGCTACAAGTCGCATTATATAAGTGAAGTTGTAAATATAAATAGGAGGCCCTAGTCCCGCGTCCCTCTCACCTTTCATAATCCGATGCCGCACCATTCTTCTTGTTGTTAGTACATAGGCTGTTTGAGACCACAGATGGGTGGCTAGACAGAGTACCACGGAAGACACTGAGCGGTGGACGTTATGATTGTGGCGTACCCGAGGGTTGTTAGTCCTATGTGTTTGGGTCACTAAGACAAAGGTTCCTTGCAGATTGCAGCTTTGCGCCGGGATTTCGAGCTAAAACGTGCATTGCGGAGCGCGTAGAGGTAAGTTGTCCCAAAACTGGGGAGTCATCTAAGGAGATGGCTGGACACCCTGTGTTTAAGGCTATTTGGGTTGTTGTTTCGCTCCTGAGGCGCTCAGTACCGACCTAATTTGTTTGGTCGGGAAGATGAGGTCAATAAGGGTAAGACGCGGCACTTCCATCTAGAATTAGATAAAGAAGACCAGTTATTTTCGGCCGACTGGCTCCCCAGCCCACTATAGATAAAGTTGGGTAGACAGCACACAAGTTGTGACACCAGCCCAATCTAAATACAATGTGGTATTTCACCTACCATAAACACGGGGGAGAGACTGGAACTATGTCTCACCTGTCGTTTAAGAGCGCCTGCGAGCTTCGTAGGAGTGTCATGCCGAAAGAAGGCGCGATGGCTCAGGTGACTAGCGAGACTATCTTCAGCACCGGACCTGTCAAGTGTGTCCAGTGTGATTCGTTCTATAAACCTGATGGGGTAGACGGCCCTGATTGCCGTTGTTCTAAATAGAGATGAAACACATTTTCGCCATTTATAAACACTACTGGGTACACCACACCGTCAAGGGCCACATCGCCATGTTCGGTTTCATGGTGTTCACGACAGCCTACTACTGGCTACTGCATGGTTCCCTGTCGGGACTGGTGTCGCTGGTTGGTTGGCTGTTCATCTGGCCTTCCGTAGTGTATCTCATCAGTGGCCCGAGAGACAGGGATGAAACTGGTACTGTGTAGAGACTGTTCTGACGTAATCAAGCTCGATTATGAGCGCCGTTACTGCAAGTGCGGCCATTCGGGTGGAAATTATAAAGAGGACGGTATCCACGCCGTAGTAGTTGGAGATGCTGCTGTTGCTCTAGGTTTAGATAACAAGAGCATGGCACAGGCATTTCATAACGGTGAGAGGCTGGAAGACGGACACGACAACGACTGGCATCTCATGCAGACAATGAACTTCAAGGCTTGGGTCTTCCACCGTAAGAATCCGGGGAACATCGAGTACCGCAGATAGATAATTCTAAAAGAAGAGGGAATCAACAGTGACTTGCTGCACAATATGTGGCGAAGAGTTGTTCCGGCGTGTACCGCACACGGGACAAGAAACTCGCGTTGCCAGAAAATGCCGCTGCGAACGTAGCGGGGACGGCCCGGTCGTTGGCGATAGACGGCCGAGAGAAGGCCACACCTTTCCCGAGAGCGGCCGTAGAACGCTCTGTGCGACGTGCCATTCTTGTGGGTGTGACGAGTGCTTCGATAGTGGTAAATGCCGGTACTGCGGACGTGGGATGGCTGAGGACCGGTATGAAGAGGTGAGAACGCCTGCGGGTTGGTTCCAAGTGGACCTGATGACCGACGAACAGCTAGCTTCGTTCGGTTATAAAAGGTAGGGACCATGCACAAACCCAAGAATTCTGATAGGGTTAAAGCCCTCACGTCGGCTATGAACTCCATGTTTCAGGCCACCAGCCACAACACCAGACCGAGACAGAGAGCGCCCGCCGAAGGCTCGTACCCCTTCATACCTTACCGGTGCGAAGAAGCAATCAATCTGCTTGAGAAAGCCGCTATGCTGTTTGGGTACCGGCCCTACAGTCGCATGTATCACGGCAGGCCCAGTTTTCTCGACATTGGCTGTGGTGCTGGCAACATCTGCTTACTGGCAAATGCAGTCGGAATGCACGCCAACGGTCTAGACTTAGACGAAGTGATGCTCAAACACGGGCGCAAGTTCGTCACGACCCACAACGCCCACCTTTTCAAGGCGAACGCCTTAACGTACAGAAAGTACGGCGACTACGACATTCTATATAGCTGGCGGCCGATGGCTGACCCGGAACTCTGGGAAGCCCTCCAGCGACGTCTGATAGAAGAAGCAAAGCTCGAAGCGCTCATCATCCTACCTTGGTGGTGTGAGCACATATGGCCTAAAGATAGACGGGTCAGGTGTGTTTACAGGTCCAAAGGGTGGGGTATGGGCCGCATCTACGAAAAGGTGAAGGAATGATGCACTACATCAAGGGCGCGGCCATTGGCGTTGGCACACTGATAGCCATGCTCTTCATTCTGTTCTCTTTCGTGCATACTCTGCATGAGGTTGACAGGTTGTTTGGGCAAGACAAAGCTGTTCTGACTATGCTCGTCGTGTTCGTAGTCATCTTTGGTGTGGCTGGTGCTTGGATTTATCCCAAGCCCGAAGACTGGGAAGAGAGTTCAGACTAAAATTAGGTGGAGAAGATGAAACACATTGAAGCTAGGCATCTGAAAGCTGGTGACATATTTTATCTTGGCGGTGCCCGAGTGGTTGCCAACGATATTTACCTCACCAGCGGTCAGGTGTATATCGACTACTCTTACCCGGGAAGGGTGGAACGGTACGACTGGACGGTACCGCCCGAGACTCTAGTCTCGTTCGACGATACACCCGAGCCGAACAGCAAGTTGCCCAAGTTCGACTTGGGTGTCTGTCCGACAGAAGAACAGCATCCGTGCGTTGGTCTTCCGAGATATATCGAGAAGACCGAGGCGCTGGTGGAGAGATGGCGAGAGGCTCTCGTCGCCTATTTCCCGGAGATGCTCACTCGTGGTTATCTCTTGTTGGATAGAAGGCCGACAGATTACGGACCCGAGATTGTCCTGACTTTCATGCCTGCTTGGGATAGCACTGAGTTGCACTTGTCCTATCCTCACGGGTGGTACGGAGATTACTTGGTCAAGAACCTCCCGAAAACATGGAGAGAGGCCGAGATAGGCTGCGAATCACAGGCGGCCAAGAAAAGGGCAGAGATGGATGCGATGTTTGAGATGAAAGAGAAAGAAGGCCGTATCCAAATTCGAGATGGTGAGTTGCACAATCATCTGAGCAAGACAGCTCAGCGCAAACACGTACCTATTAATCAAATCGCTCCGCATCTCAACGACCCCAACTACATTTAGAGGACTCTGACCGCGCTCGACGGCCGACCACGTCAACGGTCTTCGACCTACGCCCGAAGAGTCCCCACGCCCGGCTGCAAAGCCGGGCTCTTTTTTGTATAGATAGACTCGAAGCGAAAAGCACCTAATCGTGGAAATGCCGAGATGAGTCCGGCAAACCGACGCGGCGGTTAAACCGCGCTAATAAATTTTTCTAAACTAAAAATGTTTATGGAACCCGCTGTCCTGTTGGCCAACATCAGGATAACTGAACAATGGTGCTGAGTCCGGTAGGGCGACCGCAGCGTTTGGTTGGTTTGTTGTCTGGTTAGCCGGACAACGTGATGAGTGAACGGCCCGCAAGCCGTCACTCGGAGATGATGTGGCAGACGTTGCAGCACCCCGGAGTTTTCTCCGGGGTGTTTTTTTTGTATAGAGTAGCTATGGCCACATTCCACAGAATTTGGACCCATGAAGAGCACGGGGTCGTTCTGCTTGCACAAGGTGACTCGTGGCCTAAGAGCACACAGTATAGACTGATTCACAACGGAGTGTTGTTTGGCACTTGGAGTGTCAATAGCTTCACTCTAGAGGAAGTGTTGGAGAAGATGGATTTGTATATCGAGTCCATCTTAGATTAGATGAAGACGCTACCCGGACTCTCTTACTCTGGTCGCGTTTACGTTCCGTCTCTCGCTGCAAAGCGAGGGCTCTACCTGTCTGAGGAGAAACATCCCGTGAAGACCAAGAAGAACCGCCGCTCCACCGCTGCCGAGGCCGCCAAGCGCAACGAGGAGGAGACTCTCATCCACAAGAAGTTCGCGGCGGGCGACAAGACCTTTCAGGTGTGCTGCCTGAAGGCCGGCATTCCGCCCACCAAGAGGCAGGCCGCCAAGTTCAAGACGGGCCGGGGGAAGGCGTTCGCTGAGTTGGCGAACCTGACCGACGAGGACATGGAGTAGACAGTTGAGGCTCAGAGACATCAACTGGCCTCCTGTAATCGTGGTGGCGCTGACTCTTCTCTTTTGGCTGAGTCTTCTAAAGGCGGTTCTGTAATGAAGCAGTACGACTTCAAGCACATCAGGTTCAACTGTCGTGAAGGTCTGGACGTGCGAGACCCGCAGCAGACAAACCAATTGAGCGGTGGTCTACGCTCACTGATTGCGATGTATCCCGAGAAGAAGACCCATCTGGTCACAACTTTGTTCGGGGTCTATCGCTGCCAGTGGTCCGAAGAAGGTCACTGGGACGTGGACTGCATCATCAACGCGCAGCCCGCAGAGGTTTCAGACACTTACGTATAATACGGGTGTGATTCGTGCGCCCAGCCAGATTACTGGGCACGGTCATTTGTGGTGCTTTATGCACCCGTTCCTTCAAAGCTCGCCGGAGAAATCCGGCGGGCTATTTTTCTAAGTATAGAGGAAGTAATGGAAAAGACAGAAATCTACGGAGTAAGCCTAGCGGGACTCCTAGCTGTTCTTGTCATCGTCAATGTATTCGTCAACTTCGGCGTCATGTCTGTGATGATGGTGTCTGTCGTAGGCTTGGCTGCGTTGACGTTCTTTTTCGCTTGGCTATTTGACGGATAGCCACATGTTTGGGGTGAACTTTCTCCCAAATCCAGACGACTACATCGGTGTTGACTTAGGTCCAGCACCTTCGGGTGAGCAATCTCCCTGTCCGGGTTTTGCTCGCTATGAAGATAGAATCCAACAGCACCTAGAGAGATGGGTGCAACTCCTAACAAAAGTCTTCTCAGACTTCAAAGAGTACGGCCACTTCTCTAAAGTTAGACGGGACGGGGAGTACGGACCAGAGTGGTCAGTTACTTTCAACTACCACAAAACAAAAGAGCACGGCGCTAAGTATGCCGAGCACATACAAGAAAACCTACCGGCCAAGTGGGAGCCGGATGTAGTAGAGATTCTCTTTTTTCCACCGACACTCGACGAAGAGATTCAAGAGTGGATAGATGAGAATTCTGGGGACAACGGAGGCTATCCGCACCTCGGTGACTTAGGCGGCACAGGTCGCCCACAAATACCATGAACGAAGAACGATTCAAAGAACTCGCTGAGAAAGAGGACAATCAGCCCATCACCGCTGGGAATCCTGATGTTCTAGAAGCAGCCGACAGTGAAGAGGCGGAAACACCTGAGGTCGATGATGGCCCGGTGGGTATCTTGCCTCCGGTACATCGCTCACTAAACAACCCGAACCGCGTGCGCGGGAAGAGGGTGTTCGGTCGCAATGACCCGTGCCCGTGTGGGTCCGGACATAAAATCAAGAAGTGCGAAGATTGCCCGACGACAGACTATTGCTCTAACATTAGTTAGAATGAGGAGACTGAGAAACGTGACATTCGGAGAAGTCAAGCTCAAGCCCACCAAGTACGAGGTCGAGACCGGTCGCAAGCAGAAGAAGAATCGCAAGACCGGCAAGACGGAGGAGTTCGTTCTCACCGAACGATTCTCGCTGCATACTCCGTACGCCTACGACATGGGCGCGTTGCGGCGCAAGTTGCGCCGTGCCTTCCACACCATCGCTAGCGGTGCGAAGCGTGTGGAGATTTCCCTCTACCGATTCCCGCAGGTTCATACGGTCATCGGGGAGCTGAAGGCTCAGTTCCCGGGCATCAAGTTCAGTGCCGGATGGACCACGGATGAAGAGACCAACACCCTCTTCGTCATCAAGCGGGAAAAGTAGATGCGCGTACCCAAATCACACAAGAACCCGGGAACGTATGTTGCGTTCCTGCGCAGCAAGAACGAAGTGTATCCTCAATCGTTCGAATTCCCCGGCGACAAGCATGAGAGTGCTTGGGGCTTTGCGGAACGAACAAGCCTTTTCAAGGACATAATCGTTCTCGTGGTTCCTGCGTACAAGTTCGGCAACAAGATGCAGAACCTTCTGGAAAAACAAGCAGTAAACCGCGGGTGTATCACCCGCTGATTCCCTCCTGAGGAGCCCCGGCTTCGGCCGGGGTTTCTTTTTGTCTATAGGAGGAAGCGATATCGCATGGAGTTAGCTACTCCGCAATGAGAGAATGGGCCTGTTGGCTCGGAAAGTTTGTAGTCTAAACACACATAGACCTAGGTAGGACCAATGAAGTAAACTAACCACAGAACCTCTCTAAGAACACATTTGTAGACACTTAAGAACTGATTGGGTCAGCCGCCCGCAAGCGGCTGACCCTTTCTTTTTGGCGCCTCTTAATTTAGACGGTGCGCGCTGTACTGCGGACCAGTACCGACCCACATGTTAACCTCATGGGAAAGGTGGGCAACGTAAAATCGGGGTTCGACTCCCCGGCGCACCTCCATCACGGGCACGTGGCAGAGCTTTGGGATTGCAGCTAGAATGTTTACTCTCGGCACTCCGATGGGGAACGTTTTAGTCTTTTGCGGGTTCGAATCCCGTCGTGCCCGCCATTAAGACTGAGGCCGTCATGCCTGACAATCAAGAATTCATCATTTTTCTTTGCCTGCTGTTCGGTGGGCTAGCTGTATCCGTTTTTCTCTTCGTTCTCTCGTTCAAGAGTGAGGACCAAGACGAGAAGATGGGATACGGCATTTGTGGGCTGGTGCTAGCATTCCTAACGATATTTGGAATGTCCATGACGTTTAACACGTCTAGCGACGACCAGCCCGCGCCCGAGCCCAAGACACAGCAGACCACAGGAGACCAGTAATGCGTAAAGCATTGAGTCTGATTCTGCTTCTTCTAACGTTAGGTGCTTGCGCGCCCACGAAGCCGTTCTGGCGGCCGGATACGATATATACCGAGACCAGCACCTACGACGAAGGCAACACGCTCTACCAAGAGGTGGGCGTTGGTGGTGAAATCGGAGATAGCGGCATCAGAGCCGATATCTTCGGCGTCATCCAGCCTTCCACTCGTGGAGAGGGCACGGCTCTGGGCGGCGGTTTCCGCCTAGAGGTTCCGCTCAAATAACATCGGATGAGTTGTGGGAGCCACGGACACCGCTCCACCCACACAAGAACTGACATTAGCGTCGGATGCCACGGCTCCCCTTTCATCTCTATTTAGATGGAACTACCCGACAGAAGCTCACAGCGTGTGAAATACAACAACCGTTGGTACACACGCACGGTACGAAACATTAAGAGAACACAGGGCCATCCCCACGGTGTTCTTTACACAGGGACAGTCATTCTCCCCTACCACCTAACAGGGAAAGTGACCAATACTGTATACCGCACACCCGGACATAAAGCGGGTGAGTGGTACGCCAACTGGTAATGAAGCTCTTTGTAGTCAGCGACACGCATTTCTTCCATAAGAACATCATTCGTTATTGTCAGCGGCCTTTTGCTGATATCAACGAAATGACAGAGGCACTAGTTGCCAATTGGAATGAAGCCGTTGGTCCTGATGACGTTGTTCTACATTTAGGTGATGTATGCTTCAACTACGGACGCATGTTCGAAGTGATGGAGCGCCTGAATGGCCGCAAGCAACTGATTCTCGGCAACCACGATTGGGGGTCAGAGAGAATGAGTCGCTTGGGTTTTGAGTGCTTGACGACTAGACGGAACGAAACCTACGAGTTCGAACACGAAGGTATTAAGTACGTAGTCGCACACAGACCGCGAGACATTCCCACGTGGGAAGAAGGCGACACACGCATTAGACTCTGCGGTCACGAGCACAACAACATGCCCGAATTCATTAAATGGGTTCGGGATAAAGGAGACGAAGCTCGTCCCATCATGTCACTCAACATGAGTTGTGAATGGTGGGATTACAAGCCGATGATTATCGGTTGTGCTGCTGCACTGTGGGAGCTTCACTTTAAAAAGCACTTCAAGTGAGCACATTTGTACTAAAGTACAGAGACTACCGTCACGGGCCAGACGGCGTAACAATCGTCATCGTGAATGCGGAGACTCTGGAAAGAGCACAAGAGCTAGCACAGACACAACACATTGAGTTAATGGATGGTGGAACCCATCCTTTCATAGACTACGAAGAGTACGGAGATAACTGCGTCGTAGCCTGTGTTGAGTTGAACAGCGACATATGAACATCGTTAGAGACTTCCTGTATGGTTTCTGGTGGCTGTCTTGGCGTATTAGCGTGGCAGTCCTAGGAATCTTTGCAATCTATACGATGGCTTTGGGTATAATTCAGTTCGTGCCCAACACCAAAGAGGTACCCGTTTGGATGCTCCACTTTGGGTATGTCTCCGACGTAGTTGCTTTTGTGTGCCTGTCATACGTGATTGGCAGAGAAAAACGAAACAAGTGAAGCTATTCATCTTTCTAGATGTAGATGGAGTGCTTAACCACGAGCCTGAGACAGAAGATTGTGGTGACGCTCTTCGTAAATTTGCTGGCGATATGCCGCTAGGTGGTTTTAGCCTTCTGTGCCCTAGGTGTGTTGATAGACTAAACCAACTGGTTCACTTCGCCTATAGTGAGAGAGTTTACGAAGACGTTAAGATTGTGCTATCTAGCACTTGGCGTCGATACTTCGACCCGAAGAGGTTTACCGAACTCATTGGTGTAGCGGGCTTCGATTTCGTGGTGGAAGACAGGACGGAAATCAGCACACATCCACGAGGTAGGCAAATCAAAAGCTATCTTTATGGAGTAGACGAAGAACATAGGTTTATCGTTCTTGATGACGATGTTCACGACATGGGTTTGGTAAGAAGCAACCAAATCGTCACTAGTTATAAAAGAGGCTTCGACAACGAAGCACTAGATAAAGCCATCAACCTAATCTTAGAGCTAAGGTAGCTCGGGAGTAAAACTGAACATGAAACTGCACGAAGCAATCGCCCTCCGTAAGGGCGAAGTCGGGCGCAACAAGGCGCGTCTGACAGAAGTCCTGAAGGGCTTCAAGAAGCCTGCCATCTTCGCAGGTTTCGTCAAGACCTACGACAATCTCGTGGAAGACGGAGAGATTCTCCCCGGCGAGAGCAAGCGCGTCCAGCGCAACGTCGAAGACGACCTGAAGACCGTTAAGGAGTCTCTCGGTACGTTGTGGGGCACGGTCGCTTCCGTCGAGCGCGGCAACTGTGATGCCCGCGGCGATATCGTTGTGAACGGCGAGACCATTCTCAGCGACGTCCCGGTCACCACGCTGCTGTTCTTGGAGACACAGCTCACCGACCTGCGCACCACAGCGGAGGCGATTCCGACGCTGAGTCCGGACTTCGAGTGGGTCCGTGACGAAAACGACGGCCTCTTCAAGACACCCGTCGTCCAGACGCACCGGAACAAGAAAGCGACCAAGGCCATCGTCAAGTACGATGCCACGGAGCACCATCCGGCGCAGACTGACCTCATCACGGTGGACGAACTCGCCGGTTACTGGAACACCGTCCAGCACTCCGGCGCGATGCAGTCCGTCCGAAAGGCGGTCATCGTGGGTCGCATCGAACAGATGCTCGACGCTGTCAAGGCCGCCCGTGCGCGCGCCAACGCCAGCGAAGCGCCGAAGTTCGACACGTCGGCCATCCTGAACTTCATCTTCGCCTAACGTTAGGCGGAGCGAAAACAAATCGCAAGGCAATGTTAGTCTTAACCTAAGTCTAAATCGCAACAGTGTTTCTTGCAGGTTCGAATCCTGCCTCCCTGACCATTGCCCAACTGGGGGAATGTTGAAGACGACCAGCGCGCAGAAAACTTGGTCGACCCCGACAGGCGTTGGGCATTTAACAGGGAGTAGGGAAACTGGCACACCCCATGGACGTATATTAACCCGTTCATGAGAAACCAACAGCATTAAGCTTCAGACTATCCTTGCAGCATCAGCATTGTTGCGCCGTCTCTCTCGACTGTGGTAGTGAAATTAGCCACAGGAAACGCCGGTTCGAATCCGGTCTCGCGCACCATAACAATTCTATTTACTCTATAGTTAGAGAAATGGAGACTTGCCGCCCGCTACGCGAAAGCTAATTAGGGTGGGCGGCCATTACGCGCGAGTCGTCTAGTGGAAAGACGCCTGTGTTCAGACTAAGCAACCACTCAACCGTTGTGAGATGGGTAAAGTCGTAACACCATTCTCAAACATCTCTAATGAAAATTAGACATTATTGACAATGCTTCGGGCGGGCTCTACAGGTTATAGAGTCCGCCCTTTTTTTCTATCTATTGAGAGACGTGTAATATATACGTTTGGGTAATCACCCCCACGGTTTAAGTGCGTGCGGCACGCCGTCTACAGTACATCCCTCGGGGGTCTAATCCGCACTTGTACGGACCCCCGTGGGGCTCTGGGGAATAAATGGAAAACTACCACTATCCTTCAGGTATCAGTCAGGCTGATGCGCAACGCATCATCAATGAAACTGATATGAACATCCATATGCGCAAAGACAGGACAAACCGCCCTGTCCGCAAAGTATGGAAGTGTAAGGACTGTGGAAATCTATATGACCTAAGTATAGATAAATGCCACTCTTGCGAAGTGGCTCAATCGATGGACCGCATGGAAAAGAAACGCGGTCTTCCTTGGTCGTTGCATTGGACAGCCTTTAAGGCATGGCTTGGAGATGCGGCCGAACGAGCTTTCACGTGGATTGTTGCCATCGTGGTTCTCGGATTCTTATTCGCTCTACTTGTTGGCGGACTCGGTGAAATTGCCAGTTGGTTTAAGTAATGAGCGACACATTCAGCCTTAAGTTTTTTCTAGAAGGGAAAGACATTGGGTTGAAGATGACATGGGTTGAGAAAGACAAGACAGTCATACTCCCCACGCATCTCTGGCCAACCGACAGTGACCATCTGCTAGAAGTAGCAGAGATTGCCTTCCCCCGTTTCCAGCTAAAGAGACGAGCAGCCATCGGCCGTCAGAAGAGAGAAGAGGCCGAGCTTAAGCGGGCGCTTGTTAAAGCTGGTGCTATAGTAAAGAAAATCCGAGTGACCAGTAGGTCTACAGGCAAACAATACGAAATCAAAGTTCTGGGTAAAAGACTCACTTGTTCGTGCCCAGACTTTGTCTTCAGGAAAAGAAAGTCCGGCCAACATTGCAAGCACATTGCTGAATGGATTAAGACCAGACGGGGTAAAGAGACTTACGAGAAAATCAACCCGCCTAAAGTTAGAAGAAAGGGCGGCAAGCTAAGACTCAGAGACATGACGCTAGAACAAATCGAGTTTGCCCACAAGCATCGGTTTGAACTACAACGAATTGTTGACGAGCACAGGATTAGACAGTGGCTAAAAGAAATCTCTTCATCGACGACGAAAGAGACCTCGACGTCTTCAAGCGAGTCCAAGGGTTCTCCCATCTCACTTGCGGGGAGTGGACTCAAGCTAAGACTTCGCAAGAAGCAAAAGAGTTAATCTTTCAGTGGATGCTCGACGGTGACGAGATTATCTCCATCTCGTTTGACAACGACTTGGGCCTTATGTCTACGGAGCAGGGCTACGACGTGTTCAAGTACGTCGAACAGTTGGTTATTCGCAAAGCGATACCGATGCCCAATATCTACATCCACACAGCGAATCCCGCAGCCGCTCGCCAGATGGAGCTAGCTGCGAAGAGACTACAGGAACTCATGAGTGAGTAGTACATCTTGGTACTTCGTATTCCTGATTCTAGCATTTATTGATATCTTCGCTACCGACTACGAAATACAGAAAGTAGGCGGAGACACTAGTCTAGAGTTAAACCCGCTCATGCGGTGGGTAATGGATGAGCATGGGATGGATGCGGCGTATCTAGTACGACTACTCATTCCAGCCGTGTTTCTTCCATTTATTCTCTACACACGCAACAGGAACCAGACAGGGAAAGTCTGCTTCTGGGTGTTGCTAGTAGCACACGTCGGCGTAGTCGTGTGGCACGCATACAACATTGGTTTTTACTGGTTGACCTAATTTTAGGAGAGACACCACAATGCCGCGTAACAACGGACGACTGGCTCGGGAATACCGACGCAAAGGTGCGAAGCAGCGGGACGAGGACAGAGCCCAGCGCACACCCCAGCAACAGTTGGCTCTGCTCGACGAGCGGTTGGGTAAAGGCATCGGCGCAAAGAAAGAGCGTGCCCGCTTGCAGCGTCTAATCGACGCGCCCGCCAAGAAGCCGAAGAAGAAGCGTGAGCGCAAGACAGCAAACAAGTAGGGAAACACTCTATCAGAGTCTAATAAACTGTGAGCAGTTCTACGTCAAAGTTGGCGACGAACTATTCAAAGTTTCCTACAACACAGGTTTAGAGACAGACCTATACGTTTGTTTTGTCTCATCCGAGCCGGACAAGCAAGCAAGCATCGGGCGTGTACACAGGATGCTGCAAGACACAGTTGATATCACAGCCACCAAACACGGCGGCGGTGATAGTCAGTGTTCTTTCATCGTACCCTACAGCCGCGTCCGAGCAGTTCTCATCAAACAACAACAAGGCGTGTGGCGACTCTGTATGCACACAACATATAGGGGTTCAGAGAAAACTACGGAAATTATCGTAGACACGAACTTGGAAAAACTAGTTGAAATGCAACAAGGACTGATGCGTCGAGCAAAGAAAGCAGACGCACCAGTTAGATATAGTCTTGTAAAAATAAAATGAGAGACAGAGGCAAAGCTCTTCGTGAGCAATCCGCTGAAGAAATGGCGCAGCACGAGCATCGCCTAATCTTAGATACAAAGCGTCTTTCCAGACTACCGCTGTTGAAAGCATTCGGTCAGTTGGTGGAAGATGGCAACATTGAAGGCATCAGAGATGTGTGGCCTGACGTGTTGCGTGTCATTGCTCTCTGGAAGAGATGTGAAGTCCAACAGCGAGTAATGATGAAAGTCGCCCTACGCGGGCAGGCTAAAGCTGAACACGAGCTTTTGGTCCAGAGGATGTTGATGGAAGAGTACGACAAAGACTACTCAGCTCTAGCGCGTGAGAATGAGGAAATGAGGCACAAGAAATGACAATCCTTTGGATTATCTTCGGACCCATTCTAGTCATCACCATTTATGGTCTGGTTACAGGGAAGCTGGAATACCGACCGGAAGAGGTATTTCCGGATGGTGCGGACAGTCCGGCTGGTCAATGGAAGATTCAGCAATTCAAGATTGCGCTTGCTCTGAACGGGATGGAGTCTCGTCCGATGCGACTGCCTCTGGCATTCACCATCAAGAGAAAGCTCAAGTCTATGTCTGCGATTTTTGCATGGCGCAATCGCTATAGGCACAGGCTGCTGAGAGCCAGCGAGTACGTCGATAACATCGGTGGTGAAGCGTACGTCATGGATTGCTTGTTCGGTCGTGGCGCTGCATACCACCTGCAACAGTTCGGCACCGATTATAGGTAAAACTTCTAAAGATAGATAGACAGTCGCTTGGGAGACACACCCAAGAGGAAAGTCCGGGCACCGGAGTCGTCTTTTATGCGAGACACAATCTTTTGGCTAGTTGGCTTTGCAATTCTTTTCTTCGGAGAAGGCCATGTGGGAAATCACCACATACTCGCCGTATGTTTCTGGATTGTGATGTTGCAATTGAGACGACAGAAAAGCTAGTGGTTAACGGCCACCGTCCGTGAGGATAGGACAAGTGCAACAGAGAGTAGACCGCCTATGAGCCTTTTTACAGGACGTGGAGAACAGATTGTTGGACGAGCCATTCGATTCAAGTGGTCGAGAAGATGGCGACGTTTAGTGAACTGGCTCAGGTAAGGGTGAAAGGGTGGTGTAAGAGACCACCAGTGCTTGTGGTGACACAGGCAGCTAGGTAAACTTCTAGTAGGTGCAAGGCGAGGCCGCTTGAGGCGTACGGCAACGTGCGTCCTAGATTAATGACTGTCCACGACAGAACCCGGCTTATCGTCTATCTTTAGTTTATAATCATGTTTGAAAACAACCCCGCCCTACAAAGGGCTGTCCGAAAGACAGAACAACAGCACAACCTAGTCTGCTTAGGGTGTATGGAAAACGACGACGAGATTGTCTTCCACACTCAAGAAGCAAGTGGTGGTGCTCGTCAGATGAAGTCTTTCTGGTGGCTTGAGTCGGAACAACGACTTGGTACGTTCGAAGAATATATCAAAGTATGATACCTATAATTCTGGCTTGGATTAAAGCTTTAGAGAAAGAATATCTTTCTATTGAGCCCAAATCATCCTACAACATCAGGCAACGAGAACTGATTGTACAAAGAGCATTTAGAATTAGACAGGTCTTCATAAAGAAACAACGCCAGACATCATAACGCCTCCGTAACTCAGTTGGTAGAGTAGGGGACTTTTAATCCCAAGGTCGTAGGTTCGAACCCTACCGGGGGTACCAACTTTCTAACCCTAGAGGAAACCATGAGAAAAGTTTTCACATTCTTCTTGGCGATTGTCATTATCGCCGTCGTGCTCGCCCTGTCTTTCGGCATCGAGTTTGCCGGAATCCACATCAAGGGCTTCTTCGACAAGGAACGTGCCAACGTCGAGCGTGACGTTTTCCGCAACACGGATTCGTACGACAAGGGCATGGTTCAACAGTTGACTCGGTTCCGTCTTGAGTACATGCGCTCGACAGACGAGACCGAGAAAGCCGCGATTCGTTCCACTGTGCGAACCATGTTCGCAGAGTATCCCATCAACCGTCTTTCTTCGCCCGAGCTTCGGGCCTTTCTTCAGGAGTGTAGAAACCGATGAAACGCTTCATCACCCTTATCGTGCTGGCCGTCGCCATCGTAGGTTGCGGCAGCGGTGTTTCCGATGCAGACGCCCAGCAGGCGGAGGCCACGGCCAAGTCCATGATGGAGGCCAATCGACAGATTGGTATGCCGGGTATCACGAACTATCAGGAGAGACGTCTTGCCAAGACCATCTTCGAGCTTCGTGACCAAGAGAACCTGACGACCTACGCCTACATCGTCAACCACATGACCGGCGAACTGGTCTTCATCGGCCAGTGCATCGGCTTCGGTCTGCCGTACAGCGTTCAGTACACGAACCCCGAGCGCGCGACGTGGAAGACCAACCGAGGCTATCTCAAGATGCCGCAGGCGGACCCGAACGGTCTGTTCATGCCGCAGGGTCTCTCGGCTACGTGGCTGATGATGGTGGACCCGAAGTCCGGCGATGCTCGCCCGGTCTACGTCGAGCCGCAAATCATCGTCTCGCCGTTCAAACTTCACTAGAAGTAGGACTCCTCCTTTCTCCGCCGCGAGAGCGGCAGGTGGCAAGCTGCGTTTTATCCCCTTGGATGTGTCGCGGCTGGATTCTGGGCAGGTTGGTGGCCGCAGATTCCCTCGATTATCATGAAAAAACTAGTAATTCTACTTGCTCTAACTTTAGTTGCTTGCTCCGAGCCCAAAGAGTATTGGGGTACGGTGACCGAAGTAGACAAAGACAAAAGACTACTGCGCTCTTCATTGTGGCATTACACTGTTGCAATGGATGATGGCAGTATCCGCACTGGACGATTGAAAGTAATCGTCAAAAAGGGGTGGCGCATGTGCTTTGATAGTCACGGTCGCATCCTGAAAATCGAACAGAACCAAGAGAAGAAATGAGCGACAAAGACGAGCGTTACGAGGAGTTCCTACAGGAAAAGGAACTCCACGATGACACAGCAGACTTCGGCTGGCCCAACCAGCAGCAGGAGCTACCACACGCATGACAAGTGTGAAGCGTAAGCCGATAAGGCGAGAGACCAGAAAGTTCCTCCAAGAACTGTGGGGACGAGATGGAAAAAAAGAAAATTCGAATCAAGAAGAAAGTTCGTGTTCCGGTAGAAAGATTTACCGAAAAGGACTGGCGACACTTCTACGGGCAATACACAGAAGAAGAACGCCGTAACATTGAAAAATACGGCACCCCCACGGGCGATTAACTCAGCGGCTAGAGTGCTTCCCTTACAAGGAAGAAGTCGGCGGTTCAAATCCGTCATCGCCTACCAATAAGCCCCATTCGTCTATCGGTTTAGGATATCAGACTTTCAATCTGAAGAGAGGGGTTCGATTCCCCTATGGGGTACCAATGATGGGGAGATTATCCCTAAGCTGGGATTGACCAGTCTACGAGGGCGCAATCGCATTCTGGTTGCAGGTGCAAGCCCTGCACTCCCCTCCATCTAAATTGAGAACAACTATGTGTACGATAATTATCTCTGCGGGTCGAGTCCCGCACGAACATACCGAACCCTGGCGTCGATTCATGATTGAAGCCGGAACAGCAGCCGAGTCACAAGGCCACGGCGCTGCCGGACTCATGGGTGAATTCGATACAGAGTATGTAGCGTGGAAGAAGCGGCCGGTACCTTGCGGTCAGTTCTTAGAAGACACGCTCATCAAAGGCAGAGTACCGCATTTGCTTGGTGTTCACGCTAGGTCCGGAGCAAACTACCCCGACGACCGAGCATACGACAAGCATCACCACCCGTTCCACGGCAAGCACGTCATGCTTATGCATGAAGGCTACGCTCACGAGAACTGGTTCCCACTAGCCGAAAGACTCGGCGTTGAACTAGATACCAACACTGACTCCGAACTGTTGATGTGGTTGGTTGACTCTCAACCCACCGTACTCGAAGGCGTACGTCACGCTTTCAAAGTTCTAGATGACTGGACAATCGGCACGGCCATCTACGATGAGAGAACGCCGGGCAAGATTTACTTCGCGTCTAAATCTAGACGTTGCTCACCATACCACATCATTCGTAGTAGGGTATTCAACACCGCCACCTTGATTTCACGATTCGGCATGATTCGTGATTCATATTCAGATACGCTACTGCGTAAGCTGGGATTCGGTGACGTAGAAAACGTAGAGCCCGACAAACTTTACACGTTCGAAGCTGACGGAAGTTTCTCGGTGCAGGATATTTAATGGCTTACTGGATGAACAATGAGCTGCAAACGGAATTTCTAGTACAAGACATTCCGTGGCTCAACGAAGATAAATTCACAGTCACTATCACACGCGGCTCCGACATTTTTACCGTACGGATTGCCGCAAAAGCAGAAAGTGGCCTAAGAGGGTCGATGGCCATAAAGATGTTTGAGCAACAGGGATGTTGCGGTTACGCAAACATCAAGCTTCCTAACTGTAGTAACCTAGTCGATGATTGGGTGAAAGGTAAGCAAAGGGGAGACCTCTACCTACAGGTAGTGAAAGCCATGGCTGGGCGTGTCTGTGCTACAGGTGTACAATTTGTAGGCACAGAATTAACTTGGCTCTTCCCTGCTATGAAAAGGCATAGGTGGAAATTAGTCCACAGGATGCCCAACCGTAGATATCAGCAGCGTGGAAGTATGCTGTATGTGTGGTGTGTGAACTACAACACATTCACAAAAGCCGGTAAGCCTCTCTTCCCTCGCAAGAAGAAAGCCAGCATCTACGAATGATTATCACTCCAAGAATCAAGGAAGCAATGGACCTGAGCGCCCGGGTACACCGGAAGCAAAAGCACGGCTCGGTCGTTTACTTCATTCATACCTTCGAAGTGATGTTTGTGCTCGTTGAGCATGGCGTCGTCGAAGAAGATGCTCTCTGCACGGGTGCGCTACACGATTCCATTGAAGATAGCGGTCTAACGTATGACGATATCGCTAGAGACTTTGGAACTGACGTGGCTGGCTATGTGTCAGAATTGACAGATGACCCACGCCTCCCTCGTAATGAGCAGCTAAAGCAGCAAATCTCCAGCATGAGGCACAAGAGCTATATAGCCCTGTGCTGTAAGTTAGCGGACCGTATCGCCAATCTACGTCGTGGTCCCGGACAACGCACCCCGCGCGCCCGTAGACTCGACCATAGCTCGGCACTAGCCGAGATGGCAGAAATCAGGATAAAGGGTCTTGACTTGAAAAATGGAGACCCTGCAATACGGCTTCTTCTAACTTTATTTGCATTAATCAAAAAGCACCTAGATGAAGGAGCTTGCTAATGACGACCAATCCTGAAATGCTTTGGGCAGCCGGAGGCTTTGTAATCGGCATCATTTGCTGGTGGATTGTCATGTCGGTCTGGCGTGACATAGCACGCGACAAGCTACAGGCTCGCGTTCATGAGTTGCAAGAAAACAGCCTGTCATTAATCAGCCAGTCCAACCTGTGGAAGTCCGAAGCTGCTCGATATAAAGGTCAGTTCGAAAGCGAACAGACCAAACGCCGCAAGCTCAACAACCTAGTCACTTGCCTACAAGGTGCATTCACCAACGGTAATCTCCTAGGTTTCTGTGAAGAATGGAAGAGGCAAGTAGGACAACAGAAGTTCAAGTTTGAGCCTGACGACAAACCCAGCGGAAGACGTGGAGCACACGGAACCGGAGGAGTAGATGACAAAGGCGACACCATCATCCGGAGAAAAGAACTCGGCTAAATGCCATTATCCTCACCATAAAGATACATATGGTAAGGAACTAGAGCCCTGTCCCAAGTGCGGTGGACCCGTTGTATGTGGTCCGTTTGACCACGCTTGCCCTAAATGCAACCCATCTCAATTTAGACAGTGTATGCTTTGTCACAAGAAGCGTATCTACTGTTGTTGTTGAATCAACACAGCGGCGACCGCCGCCAGCCAGAACCAGAAACATGTGGACTAATATTAGACGGATTGACAGTTCAGACCAGAACGTAGCAAAGTACGTGTTCGAAGCACCGAATGCCGTTGCTGAGTCTGTGCTGTATAAATACCCCACCTATGAAGAACGGACGGTAATCTGCTGTTCGACGCAGAGTGGCTGTCCTGTTGGGTGCCGCTTCTGCGGTGCTGGGGATAACTTCGTTCGCAATCTGTCAGCAGTAGAGATTGCCGACCAGCCGAAAGAGCTTATCAAAGCCACGGGCATGAGCGGGCGGGATATCAAACGCTTACAAATCATGTTCATGAGCATGGGTGAGCCGCTTTTGAATTGGCCTAACTTGAAGAAGGCCATTCATTACTTGAGTGCGCTGTGGCCGAACGCGGCGCTGCTCATCAGCACTAGTGGGCCACGAGTACCCATCTACGAAGACCTGTGTCTGCTGTCGGCAGCTATCCCCACCATCGGCCTACAATTCTCGGTCCACGAATCCACGAACGAAGCTCGCAACAAACTCATTCCTTTCGAAGCTAAACTAACTTTAGGTGAAATGGCTATTGAAGGAATGTATTGGGCTATGGCCACCGGACGCAAGCCGTTCTTCAACTACTGCGTTCACGATGGTAATAACAGTCAAGATGACGCTGAGCGTCTCGCTGAACTGTTCACGCCCGACCACTGGGAATCAACCATCTCTGTCATTTGCGAGCGTGATGAGAATGTCGCAGCCGCCAACGAAAGACAGAGACAGTTGGCTCTTGACTTTCAAGAAAAGATGCGTGCTCTGGGTTTCAACACGCGCGTATTCGACCCTGCCGGTCAGGACGATATCGGCGGCGGTTGTGGTCAACTCTGGTTCGTCCAAGATTGGATGAGACGCAATGGGCATTTGGCCAAGCCCAGCATTGGACACAGTATGGATAAAGTCCATGCTCCGAAGGAGTAATCATGCCGTGCCGTTCTGACTACTTGGAGCCCAACGCTAGGGAGCGTGAAAGTAAAAGGGCTGCCAAATGCTTCGTTTTGTTGGCAACTAAGATAGGTGTCACAGTACCGAAACTTATCGCTAAAGCAGCCAAAGATAACTACGGTAACGTAGAACACGCTGACGAAATCACGGCAGCCTTGTGCGGCTTGTGTAAGGGCACACCCGAAGTCATTATCTATGACGGCAGGGATAAGAACATGCGCAAAGTAGCTGATTGGTGGGACGAGCACCAAGAAGCCGATAGGAAGAGAGAAAGAGAAGAAGCCGAAGAAGCAAATCGGCAAAAGCTGGCCAAACAAGGAAGAGATAAGCTCTCTGAAGAAGAGAGGGATGCGCTAGGAATAGACTAGATGATTTCCGCTAGACTGCGGCGTATGGTGGACAACACCGCAAACTACGCCGACATTAAAAAAGAGTTTCACCCTGAGCCCAATGTGAAAAACCATCTGGGTCAGGTGACCACTCTAGCTATCGAAGCTAGTGATACATGGGATGTTATCTTCGCATCCCTACTGCACGATATCGGCAAGAATAAAAACGATGCCCGTGCGTGGGCTCAACACGCCTATCGCGGTGCGCTGATGATTGCCGATGATGTTCCGCCTAAAGTTAGGTGGTTGGTTGAGAACCACATGAAGCCCTACGATTATACGTCGGGCAAAATGCGTGCTCACAAGCGCAAAGACTTGGAACAGCACGAATGGTTTGACGAGTTGATGAGACTCAACAACTACGACCACGCGGGACGCAGGGAAGACGGCAAGCACATGCCGTGGGACGAAATCTACGCTACGCTAGACGAACTCGACCCGAGAAGAAATCAGGTCATCCTGATGGTTGGCATTCAAGCGGCTGGTAAATCCACCATGAGTAAAGCCATCGTTGACGCCAGTCGAGACTACGGTGAGTGGTGGAAGCCGGGCTTCGAACGTACAAGCCGGGATGATATCCGAGAAGTTCTCGGTATTGGTCCGGGTCAATGGCGTCATCAGGAAAACTCGGCAATTAAAGTACAGCGCCAGCACATTCGAATGGGACTGGGTCGAGGACAAGGCATCGTCGTTGACAACTGTCACAACACCGTCAGGCGTAGACGGGACATGCTGGAGTGGTTGAGGGAAGAGTTCCCCGGCATCACCGTCAAAGCTCACTTGGTGTACGCTCCACTTGAAGTGTGCATTCAGAGAAATAGAGATGAGCACGGGAAGCCTCACCGGCATCGACTGCTCATTCCAGATAAAGTTCTCGTCCAGTTCCATGGAGACTTGGTAGCTGGGCTTGGTAAAATTGCAGATGATGAACACGTCGCAAAGAAACTGACTTCAGAAGGTTTCGACGATGTAGAAATCACGAGGACTGCGTAATGTTTGAAGATATGAACGACTTAATCAAGTTCATCGTCATTATGGCGCTTTTCGGAATTCCAGCTTTGGCTTATCTAATCCAAGCCATCAAAGGTGGTAATTCCAAAAAGGGTGACGAATGAGTCGCATCACCGCAGCAGAAATGCGTGGCGATAGTTTTGAAATCGCCATGAAAAAGGTCTACGACCAGCTTCGCCTGCGCAAAGGTCGTAGTGCTAGTAATACTTACGAGCACGATTTTCTTGGTGACGAGTACAAACATGGTGCTCGCGCTGTGTCTCAACTGAAAGAAGACGGATTCGACGTCACCGAGCAAATCTTCAAAGGAAGACTTCACAGGGTGACAATTCGGTGGTAAGAAGATATAGAGACCTGTACTTCGAGAAAGTACAAAAGAAAAGAGCAACGCGCCGAGTAGTGGAAAGTATGCATCCATACTGGCGTAAACTGGACAATGAGCACACCTCTCCAAAATCAACTCCGACGCGCCGCTAAGGATGATTTGGTCTACGAACGTCGGTTCGGTGACCTATTCATCTACGTGTACACACAGAACGCTGTCGTCAACCGTATCTGGAATGCCACCACGCGCATGGCTCGTGGTCTAATCTTAGATGCAGATGGCAACATCGTTGCGCGGCCCTTTGACAAGTTTTTCAACTTGTTTGAGCGGTCGGAGACCGAACCCAAGAATCTACCGGAAGGCCGGTATGTAGCCGAAGAAAAGCTCGACGGTTCATTGGGCGTGGTGTTCTTCCACAACGGTCAGTGGAATGTCTCAACAAAGGGCAGTTTGGAATCAGACCAAGCCAACTATGCCAGAGAGATTCTACTGCCGCGATATGATTTCTCCAAGATGGACCCGAACGATACCATCATGACGGAAATCATCTACCCGGCCAACAGGGTTGTGGTAGACTACGGTGACTTCGAAGGTCTTAGGCTGCTTGCTGTGCGTAACAAGCACACGGGCCAAGAGCAGCCTGCCGGTCGCATTCCGATTCTAGCCGACCAGATGGGGATGGAACCCCGTCGCGTCTATAATGAGAAGAAGTTCGGCACTATGATTCTCAAGACGAACGGCTACGATAAAATCGAAGAGATGCCTTTCGAAGAGGGAACGGAAGGCTTCGTATGCCGCTGGGACTGCGGCTTCCGAGTAAAAATCAAGAACCCGTGGTACCTCCGTATCCATAAGGCGCTCGATATGCGCAGCCAGAAAAAGATTCTGGATATGGTGGAAGGTGGAGAGTATAGGTCTGTTCTACTCTCACTTCCGAAGGAACTACAGGTACAGTTCGACGATATCTACGCTCAGCTTCGTGCAATGTTGTGGGATATCGAGCGACAGATAATGGCGGCATGGGAGTCCGTCAAACATATGGCTGGCGGCTCCCGCCGCGATTTCGCATTTGAGGTGAACAAAAACATCGAGCCGGATTTCCGCAGCGCCATGTTCTCGCTGCTAGACGGACACGATATTCGGCATCACATTTTTCGGGTTGTCCGTTCGAGACTGAGAGATGGATGAAAAACTAGCTGAGTTTCTTAGACAAGTTGGTGAAAAAGCCGAATCAGGTTGGCACGTCCTAGCCAAAGAACAGCACCTTTCGGATATCGCTACCGCAATTGCATTTGCAGCTTTTGCAGTATTCATGCTGATTTTCGGTTGGTGGTTCTCAAACTACATCGTAAAGAAAACCGACGATAACGACTACAACGGCATCAAGATTGTTGCGGTCATTATCGTGCTGATTTGCCTCGGCTTCGCCGCGGCTTCTTATATCGACTCCCTGACTCCTAATCGGGAGTTACTACAGCAAATTCTAAAGAAGAACTAGACATGAATCCCGTCTTTGTATACGGCATTTTGAAAGGCCGTGAAAACGCCGAGAAAGGCACTGTCAAGGGTTTCCGACTCATCGACATGGGTTCTTTCCCGGCAGCCATTCCTTCAAACGAAGGACACAACATCTGCGGAGAGCTTATCTTCGTAGACGATGATACCATCACACGATTCGATATGATTGAGGGTGCGCCCAGTTTCTATCGACGTGAGAAGGTAGAGGTAGATACGGGTCAGGAACTCGTTGAAGCGGAAATGTACGTTGTCAACGAGAGCTACTGGGAGCAGGAAAGCTCTGCTACCGCCCGTCTCGATGTGGATGAGCAAACCGATGGTTTGTTCTTCACATACCACCCGTGAAAAAGAAAAAAGCTAATAGAGAGGTACTCGCCGCTAAACTCCTAAGAGGGGAAGACTTTTTAATTTGGGTTGAAGCGGAGCAGGGATACTTCCGACCAATGTACGGTTCGAAGATTGCCCTAGGGTACCTCTGTGCAGTCATTCGGGGAGACCAGCGTTGGATGCAGGCGTCGATTTGCAAAATCACTGGCGAATCTCTAATCTACGAAGGTAGGGGTGATACCAAAGGTCACATGCACTACGAAGTAGAAGAATTGCCATGTCACGACGGCCGAACTCCGGCAAAACTGGCGTGTATGCCAAAGAGCAGAATACCGTGCCTACTTAGGCGAGTCAACCCGAAGTTAGTGGAGAAATATTTTGAAGAAGACGACGAGGAGTACAACCCGTACTTCGGAGCGTTTTGGGACTAGAGCCACTAACCCATGTTGGGGACGTGATTTAGACCGACTTAACGCCATCCTAATCCCGTTTCTTCTAATTGTAGGTATTGTGGCTTTTATCGCAGCAGTTTTGTAAATTCTGCTCAATTTTGGGTATAATAGATACTCTGTCCCTGTGGTGAAACAGGATATCGCGTGGCTCTCCTAAAGCCAAGTTCGGGGTTCGAGTCCTCGCAGGGATACCACTTCGTTAAATGAAACAGAACATCAAAATTCTGAAAGACCTCTCGAACAGCGTCTACTTCAGAAATAAGTTTTCCGAAAACCCATATGAAAATACATTCATGTGGGGTTGTCCGCAGACCGGAGAAACAAGTACATGTAAAGAATTGGCTGCCGGTTGGGTTAGAGATGGCCAGAAGGGCCTTCTAATCAAGACGGGTAACAATCCTATCGACCAAAACTCGGTGCGTGCAATCAGAGCAAGACTCCGCAGCATCGAGAAGAACGTAAGAAAGAAAACCAAGGTCTTTAGGGTCAAAGGCCAACGCTATCTGCTCTATATCGAGTTTGGGTCTCATTTCGTTGGCAAGTACCTGCGAATGACTTACATTCTATCTATTATTAGATGTAAGTTGAAGCACGGGAACACCCTCGATAAAGTAGTAGCTAAGAGAGAAAACAGGAAAATCGCAGAAGCACTGATGGAAGCAGAACTTGACGGCGATGCTTTCAAAAAGCTTCTCGTTAGAAACGTCTTTGATGATAAGGGCAATGGCATCGGCTCGATGGTTGCTGTATTGTCGAGACTAAAGAAGGAACTACCTTCAGCATTCAAATAAGCCCCGTTCGTCTAATGGATAAGGCATCGGTCTTCTAAACCGAGAATCTGGGTTCGACTCCTAGGCGGGGTACCACTCCTACCTTATGGCTAATAGAAAGTGCGCTCTTTGTTCTGAAGACGCATCTAGCCCAAAGAGCCCGCTCTGTATCGCCTGTATGGCTGAAGACGAAGGGTTAAAATACTTCGTCGAGCGTGGCCGCCGCTTCATCGTTTACTTAAAGTCACACGGTGTGATGAAGCCTTTTCGTCCGCATTACGAAATGTTTGGATTGATTACGCCCGGAGCGCATATCATCTACATTTCTGAGCGTACGGGTAAGCTGCTCATTGGGCAAATAAGCAGTCAACAAACTCCAGCGTTGGAGTATATCAACGTCAAACGGATTAATCGTTCTCAAAGTAGAATGACGCCTACTATCATCTATGACAACATCCAACGTGAAGAGATAATGTGTGTCTTAGGACATGCTTCCTAGAATTACATCAAGCGGACAGCCTTTGTCTATTCAAGAAGCTTTAGGCTACCGAGCAATTTGTAAGGACGACTTTCGCGTCCAACTCCCATTCGGTGAGACAGTCTACGAACCAATATATGAGTTCATTGATGCAGAACTATGTAATGGTCAGTTGATTGGTCATATCGTGGAGTTGCACGGTGAGCCTAATCTCATCATCACTCGTATCGTTAATACGAGTAGCTACTTCCAAGGTCGGTATCGACAAAAAGTAGTGACGAAGGTCAGGGCTATTCCTATCCTTCATAAGGATGATACCCGCAGTCTATCCGAACTACCTATTGCAGAATTCACCATCTCTAGAGGAGATGTGGTCTGTATCTTTGACCCAGTTGAGTTTTAAAACAATGACAAATCGCAGACGTATCTTCTGGACCGTAGCCATTGTTCTGGTTACGGCATTCTTCATGAGCGTGTACAACAACTTCATGCCGCAAGAGCAGGCCGACCTCGCAGTTGACCAGCTTAACGGTGGTGACTTGGAGTATGGTGTCGCTCGTGTTGCGTCACGGGATTACTCGGGCTACGTGCTCGCCCTGATGGCGCTCTGGCTAATTTGCCTCTGGGCTCCGGTCGTATACCGGAAGCTCGTTCCCGTTAAGAACGCCTAAATTTAGGAGCAGACAGAAAAATGCGAAAGTTTCTACTTTCACTCGTCATCGCTATCTTTGCGGTGACTTCGGTAGGCTGTGGTGCCTATCAGGTGGAGAAGGCCGTCGAAGTCGAGCCCGACGAGACCGCTTTCCTCATCAAGCTGGAAGGTGACACGAAGAGCGGTCAGGCCAAGTTCGAGAGCATCGAGTTTCTTGAAGAGAAGAAGGTCGGCGCAAAGCGAATCATCCTTCCGCAGCGCAAGCGTAGCACTGGCCGCGCATGGTTCAGCTACGAGTGGATTCCTACCGCTCGTGTCATCAGGATTTCACGAGCGCCCGTCCACAGAGAGTGGACCGACGATTCGGACAGCGGCACAAGCGAAGCCTTCCAGAAGCTACACGTCGAGTCTCTCGACTCGGTTGGTTTCGGCGTTGGTGCGACCATTCAGGCGCGCATCGACGAAAAGGACACCGCCCGCTTCCTGTACTACTTCGGTGGTCAGCAGTTGGAGGATATCATCGACGGACCGATTCGCAGCACGGCGCTGTCTCTCGTATCCGACGCCTTCGGCAAGCTGAATCTGGAAGACTGCAAGAAGTCCAAGACGACCATCTTCAAGGCGGCCAAGACGGCCCTTATCGCTGAGTACGAAGTCATGGGTATCACCATTACCCAGTTCGGCTCGTCCGAGGGTCTAACCTACGACAACGCGAAGATTCAGGCGGCTATCGACGACCAAGTTGTCTCTGAAGCTGCAATCGTTGCCGAGGCCAACAAGAAGCTGGCGAACGACAAGCGTCGTGAGGACCAAGCTGCCGAAGCACAGCTTCAGGTCACCATCGCCCAGTCTAAAGCCGATGCTGCGAGAAAGCTACAGGAGGCCAAGGACGCAATGACGTTCGACGTCGAACTGTACGAACGTCGCAAGAAGGCCGAAGCCCTGCCGATTCTCGCGCAGAACTTCGCCAACATCCGTATTCTGCCTTCCAACTCGCCGCTACTGCTCGAACTCGGGCTCACCGGCAAGTAGTTTCTGAGAACTATAAACTCAGTGGTGGACCCTGCCGATATTCGGCAGGCCCAGTTTCTCGGAACTTAAAACCGAGTGGTGGAGGCGCTAAGCGCCCTATTGGGGGAGCCGAAAGGCTCCCCCTTTCTAATTTTAGAGAGATGCTATGAAGAAATTTCTGCTAAATGCATTGCTGTGGATTGGCGCTGCATTAATCTCTGTAGCCATCAGCTACGAAAACATGAACGAACCCCATCTGGGTGGACTAGCATTCTTTGGTGCTTTCCTCCTAGCTTGGGCTTTCTTTATGCGATGATACAAGTCCGCCAACTAAAGGTCAATGGGTTGCTTTGCTACGAAGTACGCAACACTTTGAATGACAAAGCATCTTTCATTCCTTTCGAAGAAGACGAGCCCGAGTCTTTGTGGAATGAGGTAAAATCTATACTTAGGTCAACCAAACCTAAGTATACGTTCTACCGTAGACTGCGTATAATCGCCAACATGGACCTAGACTCCAATTTGCCGGAAGAAATCCCTGTAGTATTGGAAAGAACGAGAGAAATTCACGATGAGTAGATACAAGTTCGGCTTTGAGCGAGAATATTTCTGTCGGAGAAGCGACGGAGAGATTACTCTCGTGCCGAGCCACGCACCACACGACGAATGTGGGTGGTTGTTCGAAGTACGCAGCAGGCCGTCTCACGATGTGCTGGAAGCCATTCATCTTCTGAACGTAGAGGATGTCAGGCTTTCACGTATCTTGAAGAATTGTTCAAGGGTCACTCCCGAAGGAACATTCACTTGGGAGCCGGTGCTAGCACCCGTAATGCCCATCTCTCGCAAGCTGCGCGACTTAGCCAGACGTCGCTTTAAGAAAGACCTCGTTACCGAACGTAACCTTTACGGACACACGTGTCATCGTAATAGGATGACAGAAGGTATCGCGGCTTTTCATGTGAACATCACCGCTCCGCTGACCCACACGAAAAACGGAGTCACCGTCCCCTTTAACAGTATGTGGGATTTTGTTCCTTTCATCAAGAAGATGGACGAGGCATTCGCAGACGAAATCAAAGCAGCTAAGCGTAGGCCCGGATTCTACGACGTACACCACGATGGTCGTGTAGAATATCGGTCATTGCCGAACGATATCTGCGTTGAAAAACTGGAGAGGGTATTGAAAGATATCTTGCTCGGAAGACACTACTAAGCCATCGTGGCGGAATTGAGATATCACTGAGGAAGCAAGGTGTATCTCTATGGTATACGCAGGTGGACTGTCTGTGCCACCGATGTAGTACGTTGTGCTGCATTGCAGGTTCGAGCCCTGCCGATGGAAACCGAACGCCCACAGTAGACAGTACGCGCGACAGCCTTGGGCAAGCCAACGAAATACCATAGTCGTAAGCTGTCTGTATTTCAGGAACGTGAGCGCGTCTGCTAAACCCGTGGAGTTGAGGAGTAGAGAAGCGAGGACTGTTGTGACCAATTGTGTGTCAGACAGTATAAAACCAGCGCATCAAAAACTTGACTCCACGGTTCATCTAATTGTAGAGGAGAATGCATGAACTGCGTATGTGGCCGAGAAATTCCAGAAGCCAGAGCCAAACTCATTGACGAAGGTAAAGTTCCGCGTTGTTGCGTCGATTGCTCCGACGTTACTGCATATTCCGGTATGATGGTTTTCTCACACAAAACCGCACCGGAAATTGCTATCATCAACAACGATGCTCGTAACGCTGACGAGGTTAAGCGTCTAGCTAATCGAGCCAACAAACGGTCGCGTTAAGCAATCACGGAGAAGTATCATGGGTTATTTCAAAGATGAACATGGTGTGGAGTGTCTTCACGAAGAAGAGTTCGATAATCTCTTCATCAAAAATAAACAAGGTAGGGTTTTTCTTGTCAATAAAACTGAAGACTATGCTAAGAAGCACAAACTGCGCGTAGTCTACAAAACCACTGACGGAAAAATCATCATTACGCCCAGTGTTCGACAGACACGTCGGGTGAATCGTCAAATAAAGAAAGCACGGGAAATTGAACGATTTCTCAACCAGCTTCGGTGGAACGGCTACCTCAAGATTCTTGCTAGGTCTAGTGATGGGGATGGCAGTAAGTCTACCACCGAGAGAAACGCCGTGTGTCCCACCTGCGGCGAAAGAAAGAAAGATGGGCAGAAGACGCAAGCGTAAAAAACCAAGACGGTCATCACAAGGTCGCTACGATAGGCAGCTTGAAAAAGCTAGAGCTAAAGCGGCTAAGACTAAACTCCCCCAAAAACCCGGATGCCCTAAATGGGAACCAGTGGAAAAACCGGGAGACGACCTCATGCCTATGTGCAGTTCGTGCAAAGTAAGACCGGTTAGTGACGCCAGAAAAGGCGAATGCGGTCGTTGCTCTGTTTCGTATTTCAGTAGGCATTCGACCGAAATAAACCGAGACATTCGAAAAGTAGAGAGGATGTTCTGCGGTTTCTAGGAGAACCATGACTCTATTCCCTAAAGACGTCGTTAAAAAGGCCGAAGAGTTAGGATTCCACGTAATCGTTGTAATCGAACTCTATAAGGTCTGGTCTGTTGTTGGACTGAAGGGAGAACGTAAATTCAACGTCCAACTCAGCAAAGATGATTTGAGCGTAGACTCTATCTATCTACTCCGCTACAAATTCAACCAGTGGGGGAGCCGAGTGGTGGACGTAGAGCGCGTGCTGATTCAGCACAGAAATCAAGAGAAAGTTAGTGTAATATAATCCAGATTCGGGTATAATATACACTTACCGCTCAAATCAATGAAACCATCTAAATTAAGACGATACGTTCACACTAAGAACCCTAGCGCGGTCCTTTTCGTCGGTTATGACGAAACAGGTCGTCTTGTCTCCCGACTAGAGAAAGACGGTAAAATCGTCGCAACCGACATTTACGTAAAAATGCCAAACCCGATTGATTTGGATAATCAAGGATGGACCCGAGAGCAGTAAAAAAGACGGACCTAGACGCTACCAAGCCTTACTTCATTATGAATGCAGTAAAGCAAGATGGAACCAAGCGTCTACGGTATTACCGCAAATTCAACCATGCTCTCCGAGCCCTTTATAGAATTGTTCGCATTGAACAAGGAACAGTTTCGGTTAAAGAGCCCGGGAGAAGAACTCCCGTTAAAATCATCATGCGCTTTAGAAAGAAGCGCGGTTTCAATACAGAGATGATTACTTCCTTAGAAGATAGACCGACTTTTAAGGAAGTGGGTAGATTCTGGCATAGAATGCCTAGAGCAAAATTCAACGATATCAAATAACATGGACGAAGAACGCAGACAGAAGCCCAGAAAGGACTCGCGTCCTGCAACGTGGGAGCATATTCATATGGTCCAACGTCTGCTTCTGGAAGTAATTCAGAACCTTCAGCAGAGGGCTTTGGAACACGACCAGTCAAAGCTATCCAGTCCGGAAAAGGAACTCTTTGACGAGTTCAGCGCCCGACTGGCTGGCTTGACCTATGGTAGTCCAGAGTATCAGGAATCGCTTAAGCTGCTTAAGCCTGCTCTGGAACACCACTACGCGAAGAACACCCACCACCCGGAGCATTATCCGGAGGGTGTAAACGATATGGACTTGCTCGATGTTATCGAGATGCTGGTAGACTGGAAGGCTTCTTCTGCTCGTCAGCACGACGGTAACATCATGCAGAGTCTCAAGAAGGCGAAAGACCGTTTCGGTATTGACGCTCAGCTTTTCAAGATTCTAGAAAACACTGTTGCCCGTATGGGGTGGCATAAATAATAGCATGAATTACAACAGCCTGTCTGTTCAGGAATGGCTTACGATAATCATGTGTGCAATTATCGGTGCTTATTTCGTGGTTGCTGGGGTTTCCTACGTGAGCACTATTGGATGTAAAGAATCCAGATGGCGCAGGATGTTCAAGTCATTACTATGGCCATGGTTGATAGAAACAAGTGACGTATAGATACATGGGGGTGAAAGGTATCGACTGGTAAGAAGACGAAGTAGGAGCACGTGGTAGTTGGTCCGAGGCTACCTTAAAACGGACTAAACCAATAGTTGGCATTCCCAACTCTTTGAGCATGGCTGACGCTGAGGCACTCCTCGGCACCCCTGCTCTCGTCGCAGCCTAAAGGTTCCGACGCTAGGTATCCTGTATCACCTAGGTAAAAGAAATACGGGTGACGCTGGAAGTAGACAGATGGCACCGGGAAATAGACCGGCGAATGGGTCCACGTTAAGGACGACGAAGTGAGTTTGCAGGGTATACCAAACTGCGTTAGTGTGAAAGACCCTGATAAACGTGTAGAGCCTACCCCGACACTTATGCAGCACCCGGGTTCGATTCCCGGCACCTCCACCAAATATAATCCGAGAAATAGGGTTGCGAAAACAGAGTTTCTTTACTATATCCCTAATACGTCGGGCATAACAAATGTTCATTGTTTTCTATAGAAATGGTCTGGGCGACAGAGAACACGCAAAGTTTGATAAGTTCAATCTTGCTATGTCTTTCATAAAGAAGTTGAAAGACCACGGTGGGCCTGCTGCCGAGACGTTCGAACTAATGTTAGAACATTTCGACTCGCACGGCATCGTCACACAGCGAGATGTTCTGTTCACCGCTCTGCGTAGTAGGGATTCTCGTGGTCAGATTGTTGACCCCGTTAGTGGTGAGTTGCAGCTACATTGCAACGCAGAATACGTCAAATACAAGAAGATTCCGGGATAATGGACTTCATCGCAAAACTTATAACATTCCTAGTCAAATTCATCGTAACTATATTCCAATACGGTCTCATTTCTTGGACTATTGCACCTTTTGTTGGTGTAGTAGGCGCATTGATTGTTGTTATAGATGACGGGGAAGTTTCTGGTTACGAAATCAGACAATACCTCTATATGTGGTACTACCCGTACCTCTTCAAAGATTAAGACCGCGGGGTGGAGCAGTTGGTAGCTCGTCAGCCTCATACGCTGAAGGTCGTGGGTTCGAGTCCCACCCCCGCCACCATTATTCGGGATGATATCGAGCGGCTTACATAGGGCCGTATCGGACTAAGTGCCGACTGAGATACAGGGAATCCCGAAAAACGTTTTGCCGCTTTTCGTACGTTAAAAAGCGGACCTGACCTTTCCCTGTCCTAAACTATGAAAGCTTTAATGCTTGCGCTCCTACTCCTAGTCGGATGTGCCACCATGGATATACCGACTGACTACAAGCTAGACAAGCCTGTAGAGAGTAAAGCCAAATACGGTGAGTGGACTACTATCACCGAAGCAACACCTGAATCTAAATTCACGGTGACTAGGATAAACAAAGACTTTGTCTTACTCCATGTCACCAATCTAAAGATTACGGTTCTAAACGGAAACAGCATCTTTCTAATCTTAGAAGACGTGGAAGGAGAGATGGCTGTTAGGATTAACGAAAAATGAATCTGCGCGAACAAATCATTGAAGCTGGTAAGAAGTTTTCTGTAGCAATTACAGGAGGCGGCACTAAGTTCATCGATAGCTTTTTAGCACCCGGTGGCGCTAGTAGCGTCTTCAATGGCGCTGTGGTTCCATATGCTTCTGAGCTATTCGACTGCTTTGCGGGCCAGCCTGAGAAGTATTGTTCTCGGGAGGCCGCTTTGCTTCTTGCAGATAAAGCATATCGACTCTGCGACTCAAACGACTACGGCGTAGGTGTCACAGCTACTCTGCGTAAGGCTGGTCCCGAGCGGGAAGGTCGCCGCCATTTCTTCCACATTGCCATTCGCGGTACAAACTCTCTATTCTACTACACTAGGGAGTTCAGCGATGACTACTACAGAGAAGAGCAAGAAGAGATTGTTACTTCTTACATCTACCTAGCTTTAGGTGAAGTGTTGGGTCTAATGAATAAGCTCAACGATACAAAGCAGTACATCGAAGCTAGTCCGCTGATTTGGGAAATGTTCGATTCACGCAGTTCTCGCATGAATCTCACACGACCTGACGACGGTTCATTCGTACCCGTGGCACTACCAAAGGATTTAGCTCCCGTAGTTCTTTTCCCGGGGTCGTTCAATCCGTGGCACGACGGCCACGCAGCCATGGCCCAGAAAGCGCACGAGATTACCGGCCAGTCGGTCATGTTGGAATTGAGCGTACGAAACGCGGACAAAGCAGACCTAGATATTCTTCAATTTCAGGAGAGATATCTAAAGTTAGTCGGAGCCATTGATGGGTTTAAGCCCGTACAGTGGATTGCGGTTTCAAACAACGCAAGATTCTGCGACAAAGCTCGCTGGCTAAACAATAGCACTATCGTAGTTGGGTTCGATACTATTCTCCGTATCGGAGACTGGGAACGGTACTACGAAAACTTCGAATATCAAGATTTTATTGCTGCGATGAAAGAAAATGGCAATAAGTTCTTGGTGTTCCATCGTCTAACTGACGAAGCTGACATTGAAAAGATTGAGCCTACGCTTCGTGCGCTGTGCTCATTCGCCACCATGGATGAGAAATTCCAGCGCATCTCGTCCACAGATAAAAGGTAGGTTATGAGAAAAGTACCTTTGCCGATGCTGGCAGATGCCTACACCATTTCAGGTGAAGCGTTTGCTGGCGAACGCGCGGTTGAGAAATCAGTGTACAATCTGACCAACCGTATTTCTCCTCTAGATTCAGATGATTTGCTTAATGTTGCAGAAGACAGTCGTATGGTCTTCTACGGCTTGAGTGAGTTCGTTCGTCGTCATCTGTGGGAGAGGATTACTCACGAAGACATTGACGCTGCCAAAGAATTCATGGCGACAGCCCATAGCTTTGGTGGACCTCTGCATTTCCCTGAGAAAACGTGGAGAAGAGTCGTTGATGAATGTCACGGCTTTCTCCCCATTCGTATTACTGCACTACCGGAAGGTTCGACTTTCTTCCCGTACGAACCGGTTGTGCAGGTTGAATCAATGGGTAAGGGATTTGGCGAAATTGCTGCACACATTGAAGCTGTCATGCTTGGCATGGTTAGCACCATGAGTGCTCGTGCCACCATCTGCCGCCATTGGTTAAACCGAATTCGAGAAGAGTTTGGTAGAAACAAATACAACGAGTACAACATCGGCATGGATGAGTTGACCACCGACGATATCAAAGAGTTCGATGCGATGGCTCGATTCTTCATTCATGACTTCGGTATGCGGGCAAGCTCTTGTGCAGAAGAGTCTGAGCTGCTCGGCATGGCTCACCTGCTGGTGTTCCATGGCACAGACACGTTCAATGCGGCTTTTGCTGCTATGGAGCGCGGAGCAGAGCGTCCGACAGGAACTAGCATCTTGGCTCTTGCTCATCGTATTGTTCAGGGCCATCTAAATGAAGAGGAAGCTTACGAAGCTATCTTTGGTGCTGATACAAATGGCGGTATCGCAAGCTATGTTGCCGACTGCTACAACTTCCACCGTGCTGTTCGCAACCATCTGAAAGCCATGGCACAGCGAGCAGCGGGAACCATCGTAGCTAGGCCCGACAGCGGAGACTTCTACGAGAACTGTTTGTTTATCGCCCAACAGGCATACGAAGCTGGGCTACACGATGGAGCAGAGCGTGCCAGCGCCACTAACCTTCGATTCATTCAGGGCGACTCGATGAACCCCCACAAGGTTGACGACGTCTTCGGCGGTCTATTCGATGAAGGTTTCAACAGCGTCGGCTGGGGTATCTTTGGTGTAGGTGGCTGGCTGCGTAATACTTCCACACGAGATATCTTCTCAAGCGCATACAAGTTGTGTGCTGCTGGTTCGGAAGATGAAATCGTTTGCAAGCTATCCGACACTCCGGCAAAGATGAGTGTGCCGGGCAAGACTGTTCTAGTACGCGATGGTGTTGCGTGCTTCACTGGTCCTTCGGTATTCCACACATCGGAAGTATCTGATGACAAAGATGCTCGTGTGTTGTACTTTGACCCCGTATTGCGCCGATGCAACAACCCTGACTTCGAAGGTTTCAGGCCGCTGAACGAAAGTTTCGCTACTATCTCTCAGAGAACCATCGAAGAATTCGATAGCTTCCAGAAGGTTCAGCCGAGCTATGGAATTAAAGGTGAAGTTGATGTTCTTTCGCCTAAACTTAGACAGTTCCAGCAAGACATGCTCGACCAGCATCAGGCGGAAGAAGCTGCTGTATAAACAAGCACAATGTCAAAGGTAAACCCAATTGCAGGCCACTACGCTAATATTCTAGGCAAGGTCTGCAAGAAAGAAAAGCTGTATATAGTTCTAGGAGACGGAAACGTCTATAGGGCTGTATACAAGTGGAAGAATGACCCGGAAGACGGAGACGTAATCGGATTCTTCATCAAGAACGAGTTTCGTATCGGATACATCACAGAGTCCGATTGGGAACAAGGATTCCACGATTGGTTTTTTACCACAATCAACATTCTGCCTTTCATTGGACGGGTGCAGAATAAGAGCGTTGTGTCTAGACAGCCATCTTACGTACCACTGTCATCGGTTCAGTGTATTTTCCGCAAAGTAAAGAAAGCGAAGACAAAGGGCACGTCCTAGTGCCCTATTTTTATGTCGACCAAAAATCTTGCGCTGAAAAAATTCCTAGGCGACAATGCCACTGGAACAATTCGGATTGGCGGTAGAAGCTATGTAGCCAAACCATTTCCGCTTGAACACGAACTAATTTTAGGCGAAATGGTTATCATAGAAACAGGCGGACCGCTCAGCGGCATATCGGCGGACATAGGACGAATCGTTGGTATAACCAAAGGTCAAATTTGGAATAGTTACGAAGTAAAACTAGTTCCCCCACAAGAGGGCGGCTTAAGTTACCGCATCGGTAACGTAATGATACAGAGAATTTCTCACCACTTAAGGCCATCGACTAAACAATGAAAAGAATCGCAGTAACGTGCGAGATGGAGTACATGGGCAAGCCCCAGATGACACGAGCCATGTGTAACATGGACTACGTGAACTTCGTCGTCGCAGCGGGCGCAAGCCCATTCATCGTTTGCCCAGAAATGGACGTAGAAGCCATCGCGGATAGCATGGACGGTCTACTCCTGAGCGGCGGCAAAGATATCAACCCATTATTGTACGGCGAAGACCTTGATTATCAAGGTGCTACGAACTGCAATATTGTACGCGATGTTTTCGAAAAACAGCTTTACTACGCTTTCTTGCGTCGTGCCAAGCCTATCTTCGGAATCTGTCGCGGTTTCCAGCTTATTGGTATCTTCAACGGTTTCACGCTGTTGCAGGAAATCAATAAGTACAAGGATGTTACCATTGCTCACTCGCAGGGTGGCAAAGAGATTACCGGCGACAACCCGGTTCACAAGATGACCAATCGTGGCATCCTGAGACAGTTGATGGGTAAAGTAATTCCCATTAACTCTTTCCACCATCAGGGCTTCATGATGAAGGGTAAGACCCGTAAGGGTGACTGGATTCGTGAAGACGATTCGGTTCTCGGATGGTCACGCAGCAACGAAGAAGCAAAGATGCTGGAAGCTATCATGCTCACGTTGCCGTCACACGAAGATGGTCCGAACAACACGCTCGTTGGCGGCGTTCAGTATCATCCCGAGCGCATGTTGCGAAGTGGAATCAGAATCGAAGAGCACCTAGCTCCGTTCCAGTATGTCATGGGTCTGCTCGATGATGACTGGTACGATATCGACTTGGAAGAGGACGAGCAGCAGCTAGAGATGGAAGAAACAGGCAAACAGTCCTAAGTACGAGGCACTACATGAAGCATCAGACAGTGAAACTTTGCAGCATCCGTGATTGCGAAGACGGCACACACGAACCTTGCCCTTGCGGTGAGTTCAATCCGTGCTCTGTGTTCAAAGAGCTAGAGTCTGGTCGGTGGTATTACGAAGCTACCGCAGAGCGAGTGACGCCACTAGAAATGGAAGATGGCTCGTTGTTCGACGTCGA
>JANQNF010000037.1 GCA_028279705.1 archaeon | reverse complement strand
CGCAAGCAGAAGGTCGCCTTCCTGATGTGACGGCACGTCAAATGCAAGACTTGCGACCTGTCCTGCGGATTCGGCTTCGGTACTGTCGATGAAGGTTATAGGATCACCTGTCATTGCTTTGCTCACGTCGTTTGTGTCTACTGTACTTGATTCAATTGTCGAATTGCTGCCGTTGTAAAACGAGAATACGTACCCAGAGATGCCACCAAGATCATCCCACATTACCCTGTGCTCTATGTCATCCCCCGGAAGCACGGAACTAGTCGAGTTCTGGGACCAGAACAAAGGATTGCTGTCAGTGACGCTGAAGCAGTTTTCAGGCATGCTCGAATTAATATTTCCTGCAGTGTCATTTGCCCATATCACCCAGCAGATATGCTTGTTACCCATTCCCGCCGTTGCAATGCTGAAATTGGCGTAACCGGGTGTGAGGAAGAACTCGTAATGCTCCTTGGTGCTCCATGTCCCGCTCTCGTTAGTCCTGAAAATGGCGAGCTCCAATTCGAGGTTGTCGTCCCAGTAGGATGAGGCGTTCACGAACGTCCCCACTTCAACGGAACCCCCGCTGTCATCCATATTTTCGGTGAAAGTCGGGAATATGGTGTCCACCACGTCGAAGCAGTGGCTGTCCATGCTTGAATTAATGTTCCCGTTGGTGTCGTTTGCCCATATCACCCAGCATATGGTGTCGCCGAGCATGTCCAGAGTATCTATCTCGAAGTTGGACCACGAGCCTGTTCCTGAAAGTTCTTCAGAGGAAATTTTTTCCCAAGAACCGCTCTGGTTGGTCCTGAATGTGGCCGTATCCAGTTCCTTGCCTTCCTGCCAGTAAGCGGATGCGTTCACTATGGTTCCCGCAATGACGCTGCCCGAACTGTCATCACTGTCGCTCTGGTAAGTCGGGGGGTCTGACTCCAGAACATTAAAGCACGTCTGTGCCATTAACAGATTCGTGTTACTTGCGGTGTCGTTTGCCCATACTACCCAGCATATGGTCTTCTCAGCGTAACCACTCGTATCCACAATGAAGTAAGACCAGTTGCCGGTACCGTTGACATCGTAATACCCTCTCTTGCCCCAGCTTCCTGTCTCGTTAGTCCTGATCCAGGATGTATCAAGTTCAGTGTTGTCCGTCCAATAAGCCGAAACGGAAATCTCGATTCCCTCGACAACGAATCCTCCGCTGTCGTCGCTGTTCTGGGAATAGAGGGGTGCTGAAGTATCCACAACATCAAAGCAGCACTCCACCATACTAGCGTTCATATTTCCTGAACTATCATTAGCCCAGACCGCCCAGCACAACGTCTCCCCGAAGTTCCCAGTCGCATTTATTGTGAAGTTACTCCAGCCGGTTACTGCACCTATGCTCAGTGTGCTTTCATTACTCCATGCTCCGCTCTCGTTCGTCCTGAAAATAGCACTATCCAAAAGAACATCGTCAGTCCAGTACACCCACACATCAACACTCTCCCCATCATCAACACTTCCAGAAGAGTTGTCCCCATCCAAAGAAAACTCCGGGGACTCTGTATCACTGACATAAAAGCAGCTCTCAGCCATGCCAGCGTTCAGATTCCCGCTCGTGTCATTAGCCCACACCATCCAGCAAAGAGTCTCAGCAGGATGGTCAGTAGTATCTATTGTAAAGTTGCTCCATCCAGAATCGCCAGACAGGTCAGTAAAGCTCACGTTCGCCCAGCTGCCGCTCTCGTTCGTCCTCAGCACGGCAGTGTCAAGGTTGCCGTAGTCATCTTCCCAGTACACACTCACATGCACACCTTCCTCCTCATCAACAGTGCCTGAAGAATTGTCCCCGTCCTGCGAATAGTATGGAGTATAAGTGTCGACTACGTCGAAGCATCCGGCAGGCATGCTAGTGTTCATGTTGTTCACAGTGTCGTTCGCCCAGACCTGCCAGCAGATGGTCTTGCCCTGTTCACCATCTGTTCCTATAGTGAAATTTGACCATCCCGGCGTTACCGAAAATACGGATGAGCTCACGTTCACCCAGGTGCCGCTCTCGTTCGTCCTCAGCACGGCAGTGTCAAGGTCACCGTAGGTGTCATCCCAGTAGGCCCACACATAGACGTCCTGGCCGTCCTCGACGCTTCCCGACGAATTGTCCCCGTCCTGAGAATAGTATGGATACCTGTTCACGCTGAAGCTTCCGTTGTCAGGACCAAAAGAGCACTGGCCAGCTGAATCGCACACCCTGCAGTTCCACTCATAATCTCCGTCAACAATCACCTTGGTGAACAGGTAATCTGCATCATCATAACCCGTCGTGTTGGTCTCATTGACGTGCCATCCTGACCAGTTCCCGTAAAGAGAGACATTCACAAGGTCTATCTCATCATAGGCGCTGCAGTTGAACACAACAATCGTCGTAGTCCTTATGACCTCCCCGTCACCAGGACTGTTCAGCTGCGATGTCGGCGGCGCGTCCCCAACCACCTCGAAACCCATGTCATAATAAACGCTGCTGTTCCACCTGGAAGCAGTGTCATTGGCATAAACCTCGGTCACGTTATAATCACCGGCAATGGAAGTATCTGTCCACAGGTAAGTGTAATTCCCCCCGCCTTCAGGCACCATAGTCACATTAACCTTGCCAAGATCAGGGTACCTGAATGTCGCTATCACCGTGTCCACGCCATCCCCGTCAGTAACATTGGCAGTCAAAAGCACGTGCTCATACTGGTTCAGCACGCTCACGTTCAATGTCGCGTAATTGATCTGAGGCGGCCTGTTAACATCAAAGCATTGCTCCCCCATGCTAGCATTGACATTCCCTGAAGTGTCATTGGCCCGCACCATCCAGCAGATCATGTCACCATCATGATTTTCGGTCCCTATAGTGAAGTACGACCAGTTGCCGGTCCCGTTGACATCGTAATACCATCTCGTACCCCAGCTTCCTGTCTCATTGGTCCTGATCCAGGACGTGTCTAGTTGCATGTTATCATTCCAGTACACTGACACCAAAACATCCAGACCCTCGTCGACTATACCGGAGCTGTTATCACTCGAGTCAGAGAATGCAGGGTAAATCGTGTCATTGACTGTGACATTCACATTGGTGTCGTAAGTGAGTGCATACGAAGAACTGGCATTCCCGAGTGTGTCATTGGCAAAGAACCTGAACGAATAGTTCCCGAGAACATTGAGATGCACATCATCTTTAAAGTATTCGTCACCGCTGTTTGAAGGCGAAACGTTTTGCCTTGTCATGTTTGGATAGGTGATTTCAAGGATCACGTTGTGGAGATTGCTGTCTGTCACGGACGCGTTCACCTTTATGAATGTGTATATCTCCGCATCCGAGGAGTGGTTTATGCTTGCCGATGTTATGACAGGGGCTTCTATGTCGCATTCGAATGAGTGTCCGGTGGACAACGTCGACGGATTACCGTATGTGTCATTGGCAAAAGTTGACGTCCATGTGAAAGAGCCCGAACCACTCACAGAACAGTCCCAGATATAGTACCACTCTTCTGATACGTTCGACGCCGTATAGTTGGTTCCGGATACCTCGAAATAGATTGTATCCAGTGTAAGATCATCGGTTACTGTCTGGTTAAGTTTTATGGAATATTGTGTGAGGCTTGCGTTTACTGCGTCGTCTGCATATATTACCGGGCTCTGTTCGTCCTCTACTGTCAGTCCGTATGGACCTGCCGAGTTCTGCTGGGCAGCCGTATCGTTGGCATAGCATGTAAAGTCCCAGTCTCCGAGTTCATTTGCCGTGAGATCGTGATAGTATGTGTCCCCGAAAAGGAGGGAAGGAACCACGTCATATGCAGGTGACAATGGTGAGTCTATGGAAAGCCAGTACGTATCAAGGTTACCTTCGGTATCACTGATATCGCAGTAAATCCTCAGCCAGTCATTATAACCTGGATCAGTATCGTTGGAATAAAGGTTCGACACGGCAGGTGCATTCGCATCGCATTCAGTAGTTATCCCGGATACGAAACTGCTGTTCCAGTGACCCTTGGTGTCATTGGCGCCCACGTAAGTTAATGAAGCAGCGCCTGAAGATGTACATTCCCAGTTGTAATAGTAAGTGTCACCGGTTAAAATGGAGAACGGGTATGTTGTCCCGCCCACAGTCCCGTTGACGTAGCTTATCGAAGTGGTGGGGTCGGTGACCACGGCAGAGAATCTCGCGTATTCACCATTTCCTAGCAGGGTATCGTTTACAGCGAAGCTCCCGATCTGGGGGTAGTCGAGGTCATGTAGTATCTCAAGAGAAGAGCCTTTGGTAAAGTACGACGTATTCTCACCGGTTCCATCAGGGTCCGATGCGCTGCACCTTAAGTCGATACCGACCTGGTTTTCCAGATCTGTTGTATTCCAACTGAAGGTGGAATCTTCTGTATGGTTACCTATATACGTCCATTTGTTTCCCTCGATTTCCACCCAGATTTCCGTGTAGTTTATCTCGTCAGGGATGGTGCCATTGTAATCCATATAGATCCCGCGTATCCTGAGGTCCTGATTGGAGACTGACTCCCACGACGCCAGTATCGTCGGTTCTGTCGTGGAGAGAGAGAAAATGTTATTGGTTGTCTGCAGTCCGCTTCCGGTATAGGTCTCATTGAGGCTGAAGTTGCCTATGAGTATCCAATCTGTGCTGTTCCATATATAGAGCTGCAGGTCCGGCTTGTTCGTGGACTGGTCGACGCTTGCCCTCGGATCGTAGGAGTCGACCTCGACCCTGACCTCGATGCTGGTAATATTTCCGTACTCACCATTGATGTCACTATAGTTTATATAATCCGTGTTCGTGTCGTCTGAAGGTTGATTGCCCACTCCAGTGAAGATGTCATTCAGTCTTACAGCAGCTATACCGTATTCGTTGACATCGAGCCTGTCCTCGCCTGAATTCTGTCCCAAGTGATAACCATAAAGGTTGTACGTACTTGTCCCGCTTCCATTGGCAATTATTCCACCAGAGCTTCCTCCCCTGAAGGAATCATATGATCCCTGCGCCCCCCTTGAATACCAGCCCATGCCACCAAGGTCCATGCTGCTACCATCTTTATACCACTCAAGATATGGTATAGTTCTAACTCCTGATGTGGCAGGGGTCCTGGTACCTGTCCCGGTAAATGTAAATAAATAATCACCTTCATATCCGCCTTGGATTGTTATATCACCTGTTGCGGCATCACCATCGAATGCGTTATCTTCTTCATCTTCTGCATCAATAATATCGAATTTTACTGGCACGGTTCCCCCGGCAGTTGGATCCCTCGCAGTATCTGCATGCGCTCTATAATAATTAGCAGAATCAGGAAGCTTGACAATCTGAAGTCCCATATTAGCCTCATTTGTATCTGATGTCATTGCTGATTCTGCCTGCGTGTCTGTCATGGAAATGGATAGGACATCGCCTGCACTTACATCGAAAATCGTGATATACCATGGATTGTTTTCCACGTGATCATTGCTTCCTCTTGTAAACGCGTAAGTCCTGCCGTATTCTGATATAATGCCATCAATATCGGTTCTTAACTCCATTGCGCTTCTTCCTGAAGAATCTGCTGTAAATGCCGCACCGGCAACAACCAGATAATGACCCGATTGCTCTAGCATGACTTCGTGGCTATTTGCAGCATGGGTAAAGCTCCCTGTATCTTCTTCAAGCTCTGTTTCCCATGTTATGTTGGTCCACGTGTTTGGTACCGTATTCTGCTGGTTGGTGGTCTTTGCAAGTCTCAGGTAATCCAGATAGTCGGGCAGTTTAATTATCTGAAGACTTGATTTGTTCAATACTGTCGTTGCTGCCTGTTCGCCATTATCTGTCCTGTAAACCCATTCCACCCTTACATCATCACCGGGACTTGCATTGATTATCGCACCAGCACCACAAACAGCGTCGTCATTGCCAGTATTCCTCGAATAACAGCTCGCAAAGCTTCCTGGAACATCTGTACCTCCAAGTGTTAATTTGGATTCGTAACCTAGTCTGTTGTTATAATCTGTTGTTACATGTATATTGTAAAGTACAAGATAGTGCCCCCCTGTTGCAAGATCAACGTCAATGTCATTTGCATTCTGTGTGAATTCACTGTCTGCGAAAACTTCGCTGTTAAACGGAACCCCTGTCCATACATTAACTGTCGGGGTTGCGTCAAACGTGCCTGCAGTATCCCTCCATGTGCCCACTTGCAAGCCATCTACCAATATTCCTGGTTCCCCGACCTTACTCACATTAGTTGAATTCAGGGTTGTGGCTGAATCCTTCATGTGGGCCTCTAAAGAATATGATACTGTGTCCCCGTCAGAATCCACCGATCCGGAGCAGTTGAGCGTCACTTCCTCGTCGACTGTGATGTTGCAGTCACCGCCGTTGCACGTTATGTTAGTCGGAATTGATGGCGGCGTGTTCCTCTCTTCACCAGTTACGTTTATGTCATCAATTGCTATGTCGCTGTAATAGTTTCCCCCTGAAACTCCCCTGAATCTTATGTAGAAATCCGTATCGAATTCAGACAAGTCTATATCAGTTTCCAGGTATCCGTCTTCACAGCTCGCCTGTGCATTACCGACCTGCGACCAGTATGCATTCTGCCATGACCCGTTAAACACATCAAGGTATAATTCTCCCATCACGCTCCCGTACATGTGGTACCAAAAGGTTATGTTGTACTTGTAATCAGAGCCGTTGAAGGTGGTGGTGAAGTTAAGCTCAGCATAATCACCATCGTTAAGACAGTATCCACTCGATGTCTCAAGATATGCATACATGCCAGCTGTTGTACCAAGAGTGTGGTCGAAACCTGTTGAACTGTCGCAACCCGGGCCTGTATTTGCTGATGCTGTTCCTGAAGAATCTGCTATCCAGTCGCAGTTATCCCCTGCGATGTTTTTCCATATAGATGTTGTGAAGACAGTGTCAGTGTCAGAGTATGCTTCCCAATCCTCGAAATCGATGTTGGCGTAATTGTGAGCATAACCGAACTCGGTTCCGAATTCGAAAAGAAGGTGGTGCTCGCCGCCGGTCATGACCCTGCTGATCTCTTTACCTGTCATATTGCATGTGTAGTTTTCTACAAATACCTTCCCTTCACTGAGTTCGTCAGTGATCAGGACATCGCCACACCAGAGACCGAGGAATTCTATGTCCTCTCCAAACTCAGTACCGTTTACTGCACTTATTGTCAGGTTCGCTGTGCCTTTTGTTACGAAGAGTACTGTCCAGTTCCCGCCCACAGTCGGATAACTCTGAACATTGAGTATATCTATCTCTATCTCAAATGTCTGGTTTGATAAGTGAGGAGTTATCCACTCTATCCTGTCTGCGAAGGAGTCGTTATTCGTGTCGATTATTTTTGCAGGCCACGGTTGCCTGGTACCATTAATGATCCAGTACAGCTTTACGGAAGTTGCAGGGGACTCTGTTATGTTTGCATGGGTTATGATATCAGTGTAACTATAATCAGAATAAACCGTTATTCTTTTTTTGTTCGGTCCGATATCTTCCTCGAAAGCCTGTGGTGCAGGTGTTTCGTATTCCAGTTCATACACGGTTTCATTGTCAACCGTTTCAATCTCGATTTCTCTTGTTTCTGCATCCCCTGCCACGACATAATTAATCTCTCTTGTTTCTGCATCTTCTTCCACAACATAATCAATTTCTCTTGTTCCTACATCTCGTGCCACGGAATAACTGATTTCTTCTTCACTGATTTCATCTACTCTTATAACCTTCTTCACACTTGTTAGGATCTTTCTCCTGGGTTTTTTAGTGATTTCCTCCATCTTCTTCATGAAGATGTCTGTGACGTTTTCAATCACTCCCCTGACATTCTTCGTAGCGTTCATGTTTACAGCCGCCTCTGGGATGACGACAGTCAGATTTGTCTCACCTTCTTTTGGTCTTATTGCCCTTTTCCACAGCACAGGCTTTCCTATTTCTGCTTTACCTTGTTCTATCTCCTCTTCTTGATTGAGTTCTATTATGCTTTCATTCTGCTCGAGTGTGATGTTCATCTCAGGCACTGTCAGGTTCTCTTCGATATCAGGAAGAGTCATGTTTATCTCCAGAACCGTCAGGTCCTCTGTCACATTTTCCTCGACTGGCTCAACATCTGTGACATTGGTTTCATTTTCTTCCAATGATTCTTCGTCCACCACGACGCGTTCGATGAAGGCGTATGTCAGGTCGTCTATCTCCACTGTCACGCCCGGATCAGCCTCGACGACCAGCGCGTAAGAACTAGCGTTGATCCCAGAGAGGATGCAAGTCTCAAGGCATGCATCCTTGAAAAGGAGCGCTTGTACCTCAGGCAGGTCGGTGTTCTCTTCTTCCACAGTAGCATTCTCCTGTTCCGTGACATTCTCTTCAGGTAGTGTCACGTTTTCGATAACCTCCGATTCGTTTTCATCCACGGTGATGTTGTCAGTGACGTTTGTCTCAACTATTGGAACGATTTCTTCTGGCATCGTCATGTTTATCTCCAGAACCGTGACGTTTTCTTCAGGTATCGTTATGTTTTCCTCTGGAATGCTGACGTTGTCAAAGGTTTCTGTCACGTTTTCTCCTTCCACAGTCTGATTCACGCGAATGGTAGCTTCTTCAAGTGGCTCTTCAGTTTCGGCCACTGTCGTGTTGTCACCCGGAACCTCTTCTGACACGGTCCCATTACCCGACATGTTTTCCTCAGCAAAAGATTCGTTGGAAACTCCCACAAGCAGGCCGCTTATTGGGAATGATGATGGAACTTCGTCAGTTTCTGAAGTGTCAAGAACAAGATATCTCTCTGCGTTGCTCTCGAGATATATTCTTACAGTTCCGTTTCCTTTAACTCTCCCGCTGAGTTTTAGTGACGTGATTTCTCCGGCTTTTTCGGGAACCCATTCGTATGAGTTTCCGTCACCCAAACTCACATGAATTTTTTCTGTATGTATTGTTTCGATTCCCTGTATCAGAAGGCCGGTGTAATTAGCGCCGAAGAATAATGTCACCAGTGAAAGTGCCACGACCAAAATCACAGCACTCCGTTGTGACAACCCAAGCGTTGTCCTACCATTGCTTGGTGGCTTGCTGCCAAGATAGCGTGTTTTAACCTTGTCGCCTACGCGATAGTTCTCATAATAATAAGGACCGAAAATCTTCCCATTTCTCTTTATGAATTTCTTGTGGACCAAAAGTCCTTCACCGGCCTGCATGTAGGAGTTGGATAACGTGAAAATTCAGTTAACCTACAATTATTTTATTGTCTTAACCCTCTTATATAGATATAGATTAACAGTTACTGCAGGCATTTCAGAAAACATGGAAAAATTGCACCATTTTTTCACAAAAAAGATGGAAAAATTGAACATTTCGGGCCAAGAATTTATTACACCGAAAACAAATTAAGTCTTATATGGAGAGCAAAATTATAGCAGGGGCGGACGAGGCCGGGAGAGGTTGCATCATCGGACCACTAGTAGTCGCAGCCGTCTCAGCGACACCTGAACAGGAAATGGAATTGAAGAAATTCGGAGTTAGAGATTCCAAGGAACTACCTCATCCTAAAAGGGAAGAACTTGCCAAGATGATAGAGGACACTGCAAAAGATGTCATCGTTTTCAAAGTAGGCCCGTGCAAGATAGACACGTTCATGAAACAAGGGGTAAATCTAAACAGGATAGAATCCATGAAGTTCGCAGATGCCATAAAGATGCTTGGTCCAAAAGTTGCGTACATAGACGCCCCGGACACAAACCTTACAAGATTCAATGCACTCATGAAAAAGCTCGTCGGTGATGGTATCGAGATAGTAGCAAAACACAAGGCAGACCGCGATCATCCAATAGTCTCTGCCGCAAGCATTGTTGCGAAAGTAGAGAGGGAAAAGGACATAGCCATACTCAAGGAGAAGTACGGCGACTTCGGGACAGGTTACACTTCAGACGAGAAGACCATGGAATGGTTGAGGAAATGGATCAGGAAGAACAAGGACTTCCCTGAGCATCTCGTCAGGAAGAGCTGGTCCACTCACGATGTCCTGAAAGGCGAGAAAGAGCAGAAAAGCCTCGGTGAATGGTTCAAGCGTGCCATTGGAAAATAATTAAAGGTATAATAACAATTGGTTGTCATGGAAAAGAAATATTCAGGAGAAGCAAAAGTCGGTGACCACGTTCACATGACCGGCTGGGTGGCAAAATTCAGGAATCTTGGAGGTCTGCAATTCTTCCTCTTGAGGGACAGGGAAGGCACCATGCAGGTTGCCGCAAAGAAGGGTAAAGTCCCTGACAAGCTTTTCGAAGAGATGAAGAAGATAGGAAAGGAAGACTGCGTTTCTGTTAAAGGAAAGATCGTCAAATCAGAGCATGCAAAGAGTGGCATGGAGATGGTCCCGGAAAGCCTTGAGATAGTTTCTAAATCCCTCCCGGAACTGCCGATAGACGTGTTTGGAAAGATTGAGTCCGGAAAGGACAAGCGCTTCGACTACAGGTTCCTTGACATCAGGGAACCGAAACTCCAGGCCATATTCAGGATTAAAGCAAAAGCGATCCAAGCCATAAGGGAATACTTCGTTGAAAAGGGATTCGTAGAAGTCTTCACGCCCGTCATACAGGCAGCAGGCGCAGAAGGCGGTGCAACCATGTTCCCGGTCCAGTATTATGACAAGAAAGCATTCCTCAGACAGAGCCCGCAGCTTTACAAGCAGATGATGATGGCATCAGGAATGGACAAGGTCTTTGAGATAGGACAAGCATTCCGTGCTGAGAAGTTCCACACAACAAGGCACGTTTCCGAGTTCATGTCAGTAGACTTTGAACAGGGCTGGATAGAATCAGAAGAAGACGTAATGAAGACGCTGGAAGGAATGGTCCACTATTCCATAAGCGCGATAGCAAAGGACTGCAAAAGTGAACTGAAGCTTCTTGAAAAGGAAGTGAAAGCCCCGAAGATCCCATTCAAGAGGGTAACGTACGACGACATGGTTGACGAGCTGAAGAAAGCCGGTGAGAAGATCAAGTGGGGAGACGACATAGAGGACGCGCAGGAAAAGAAGTTCGGCGAGATCATGAAGAAGAAGGGCATTGAATGGTACTTCATAACCAAGTTCCCGTCCGAGATAAAGCCGTTTTACATAATGCTTGACGGAAAGCACTCAAGGGGCCTTGATCTCGATTACAAGGGTATGGAAATGGCATCAGGTGGGCAGAGGGAGCACAGGCACGACGTGCTGACGAAGGTCATGAAGGAGAAAAGCCTCAACGTCAAGAACTTCAAGTTCTTCCTAGAGCCGTTCCAATACGGCATCCCAAGCCACGGCGGGATAGGCTTCGGAGTCGAGCGCATGGTAGAAAAACTCCTCGACCTTCCTGACATAAAGGATGCCATACTCTTCCCAAGAACACCGGAGAGATTAGTACCATAAGGATTAAAGCACTCGTAAAGTCATATATCATCACGATATATACAATTTCCATCAAAATTTTTCCTGTCATGTTTTGGAAACTTCTCAACTATCCTGTCTTTTAGTTCCTTTATGGAACTCTCTCTGACACTTCCGATAATAGTATCGTTTCCAGGACACGGACTCACTCTCCCGTCACCAAATATCTGCATGAATTCGACACAACCTTGAGTAAGAAAGTTATTGTATTCGTTATGCTTGAAATCAAATTTGTACCTATCGGTAGATGCGACCTTATCTGCAAGTTTTGCCTTCTCATCCACGTCAATCATATCTGAATTTGCACCAAGTCCTGTTGGAAGATGATAAGCAAAAACTGTCCATATATTGTTTTCCCTGGCATAATCCAAAATGCCGCCTACTTCAGAAATATTTTCTTTTGTAACAACCATGTCAAATCCGAGTCTGGTAGTTCCATCAGCATTCTTATCGTTAAATCCTAGACTTCTAAGCAAATCGATTGCTTGATTCCGCTCAACCAAATAATTCCCATATCTATCCCCAACCGCGTCTCCCTGAATTCCCCTATTATAAAGACTGTCAACCTTTATGACAGTGCTAGCCCCACTCTGTCTAAGTTTTTTCGCAAAGTTCTCGTCTCTAAGATTTACAGAAGCTTCAGTGAACACGACTGGAATAATACCACTGTCTGTTGTATAGTTTACGATTTCAAAAAAATCGCCATCTATCGTCGGTTCTCCTTCGCCAACATAGTTTATTGCATAAGTATCAAGATCTTTTAGCTGATCTATTATATTTTTTATCTCGTCAGTTGACAGGGTCCGTTTTCCCCTGAAAGTAAAGCACTTCGGGCATGCGTGAGGACACTGTGCACCAAACGCCCTGAAATCTACTATTGGAAGCCTGTCACTATCCCTGTAATGACCTTCGGAAATATCCCAACCTTTTAGTTTTGCCCCGATTCCAACCGGAGCATCTTTTCCATACATTGCACTTGAATACACTTTTTCACCTTCATCGAGAGTTAAAAATTGTTTGTATATAAAGATAGAGATTAATTTTTTTATCAAAACTACATATTTATAAAACTATTTTGCATATATGATAAATATGACAACTGTTGATACAAAAGATATGAAGATACTTTACGAGCTTGACAAGAATTCTAGGCAGTCGAATTCCGAGATTGGAAAAAAGGTAAGGTTAAGTAAAGAGGTCGTAAAGTACAGGATCGACAGAATGATCGAAAATGGTGTAATAATAAAGTTCAACACGATCACCAATTACTTTAAGTTAGGTTTCAGTAAGTACAGGCTGTTTTTAAGGTTCAAGGATGTAGATAAGGAAAAGCTTGAAGAAATCGGAAACTACTTCAGAGAAAATGGCAAAGCCGAATGGGTGGTATCCTGCACAGGACGCTGGGACATGGTAGTGACATTTCATCTCAGAAACGTTAACGAATTCGATGATGAGATGCAAAAGATGATGAACAAGTTTTCATTCTTCATACAGGAGAAAGCGACAGCGACAACGCTCCATCTGGTACACCACTTAAGGGAGTACCTCAAAGCATCGGAATCCAGGGAAATGAAACCAGTCGTATATCACACATCAGCGGATGAGCAGTTCGATGTGGATGGAGTTGACATGGAGATACTAAAGATGCTTGCAAACAATGCAAGGATGCCGGTGATATACATTGGTAAACGAATCGGAATGACGCCGAGAACCGTGCAGTACAGGATGAGAAGACTTGAAAAAGCTGGCGTCATACTGGCATACAAGGTGCTCGTCGATCCGAAGAAGATGGGAAACGTATTCTGTAAGGCCATAATCTATCTCGCAAGCTCAAACAAGAAAAAGATTGACAAATTTGTAAGATACTGCTCATCCATTCCAGAGGCCATATGGCCGCAAAGGGTGCTTGGAACGTGGGACTTCGAGATTGATTTCGAGATAGAAAGCTACGACAAATTCCAGGAGAGATTTTTTGAGATAAAGGAGAAGTTCTCTGACATAATACAGAACTACGAATTCACGATAACCACAAAGGAGTTCAAGCTTGACATGTTCCCTGACTGCTACGAACAGTACAGATGAACTTTTTTAGTTCAGTAAATCAAATTTAATCATGTAAAATGCTCACTGGCTCGTACTTGCAGTCGCCCTTGGTCTGACAGTTTTCTCTTCAGTGGCCATTTTTGTGAACGGATTCAAGACCTACATGCTTTATCCAGCAGTACTGGGACTTGTGAACCTCTACGCGCTGAAGCTGCTGCTCAGAAAGAAGTGATCATCCGTCACTGAAGAACTTGCCATTCTTTGTGTATCTCCGTTTCACGAAGTTTGGTATCCTGCTGAAAATGGGCTTTGGTATCGGACCTATGAGTGGTATGTCCTTGAAAGCGGGATTTACCTGGCGCTCGTACGTTCCTATGCCGTCTATCCTCGTCATCTCTTGGTCCGTCAGCTTCCAGTCGAATATGTCCATGTTCGACTTTATGTGATCGGGATTGGTGGACTTGGGTATCACGACGATGCCATGCTGTACAAGCCATCGAAGGCACACCTGCGCGGGCACCTTTCCGTTCTTTTCAGCAATGTCCCTTACGACGGGGTCGTGCAGCACTTCCCCCCTTGCAAGTGGGCAGTATGCTGTCATTGAAATTCCGCGCTTGTTACAATATTGTAGAAGTTTCCTCTGGTAAAGGTGGGGATGGAACTCCACTTGATTGGTACTCAGGGGAACCTTTGAAAACTTCATGGCATCGTTTATCCTGGTCTCGTCGAAATTGCTCAGTCCCACACTTCTCACTTTTTCCTCGTCGATAAGATACTTGAATGCGCGCATGGTATCTTTTATTGGGAGCTTGTCATTTGGCCAGTGTATGAGGTAAAGGTCTATATAGTCCGTACCCAGCTCTTTGAGTGACCTGTCACAGGCCTTGAGAGCATCCCTGTAAGTGAGGTCGGTCCTCCAGAGCTTTGATGTTATGAAAAGCTTTGAGCGGTCGTGTCCCTTTATGGCCTTCCCGACCTCCCTGTGGTTGCCGTACAGCTCAGCGGTGTCTATGTGGGTGTACCCGTATTCAATAGCGGCCTTAACCGATTCCTCGCACTGCCTGCCAGTCAGCATCCACGTACCCAGTCCGAGCATTGGCATTTTGTGCCCGCTTGCGAGTTTCAGTGTGTCTATCATAACACCTCGACCTCGGCGCCGAGTTCGTTCATTATGTATTCTGAAATCTCGTTTTTCTTCTTTTCGATCTCCGCTTTCTTGGCGCTCATTTTCCTTTCGGTTTCTTCCCTTTCACGCTCGACGCGTTCCAGTTCAGATCCCGCCTTTTCAGCTGTCCTCAGAGCGTCCTTCTTCTGTACGTTCACCTCTATCTTTGCCATCTTCTTGCTGAAAGAATCACACTTATCGTTCAGGTCGTCGTACTTCGACTTATCTATGGCAAGCCATCCTGACTTGACGATTTCGTCTATGATGCGGACCTTGTCGCCGTCCTTTTTCGACAACGTGAATCCGCCGGTCTTTGTGCTAAGTATGAACTTCTTGAACAGTTCCTGTATCTGTGATGGATCTGTTGAGAGGTAAGTCTTCAGCGGAGAATGGGAAAGGTTTCCTGCAAGCTTCTTCTCAAGCTTGTCGAGGTCCTTGCAGTCATGTGCAAAGAGCTTCATCGTCCTCTTCAGGTCACCGAGTTTTCCTGTCACCCTGTTTTCCAGCTCGTCCTTTTTGCGGGAACATGCGTCCAGTTCCTTCTTCAGCTCGTCCAGCTCTCCCCATTCCGGACTCTTGTCGACTTCACTCACGGTATTCCTGGCTTCCGACAGCTCCTTCTTCTTCCATTTGAGCTTGTCTTCAAGTTCCTCAATGTCCTTCACCAGAACCGGCACTTCGTCGGCGAGCTTGTTGGATTCGTCTATCATCTTTTCGACATTGCTTAGTATCTTTAGCTTGGTGTTCTGCCCCATGATCGTGCGCATCTCTTCCATCTTCTCGCCCATTGTTTTGAGTATTTCTCCCATTTTGTTGCTCTCTTTCTCGAAATACCTGCGCAGCACTATTTTCTGTTTCGGTATCATGTTGATGTCGTTCATGAGCTTTGTCGCGCCATGGTAAACGCTCCTGAAGTCAGAAAAGTTCATGGTTCCCAGGGAAACGGCCTCCTCGTTCACGTCTCTCCGATAGACTGTAATGCTGTTCAGCGCCTTCTTTGCCCACGTGTCCTTTATCATGTTCACGGCAGCGTACATCCTGTCGCCTTTCTCGAATTCCTTGCCCCGCATGCTATTTATTATGTTCTGCAGGTCTGCAGTCATTGACATTAACTGCCTTGAAAGGTCGCAGAACATCATCCTCTCGGACTCTATCTCGCCCTCAAACCTCGAGTCTATCCATCCCGCGACAGCGGGAACCTCAAGGGAAACCTTCTCCGCCGGCATCTCTGGCTTGACCGGCTCTTCCTTCTTTTTGCCGAAAATTCCAAGAAAACCCATACTAAGAATAATGTCGGCCTTTTTAAAACGTTTTCCCAAAACAATGAAGGGCGATGAGGAAAACGCTCCAGAATGACGTAAGGATGATTTCCTAGGTAGCTTCTGAGCCCGTAATGATTTCTAAGTCAGAAAGCTTCTTCTCTAGAATCGATCTGGTACTTACCCTTCGATGAGTACTGCGTACTCACCTGATAGGTTATCCGCGTCTTGTACTCGCTCGTGCTTTCTTCATCAGTACTTTCAGTGACTGAATATCTCTGCTTTTGAATCTCCTCTACTTCCGTTTCCGGTATACTCACGCTTACTTCAAAATACTCCTTCCAGTCCGGATAGGTAGAGACGCCCCCAGGGCAGTTGAATTTGGCAGCCAGATCACCAGTAATCTTGTCCAGCTTGTACAGGTTGCAGTCGTACGATCCAAAATACACAAAACCATCTTTTATGACCGCAGGTGACCAGTTGTATCCCTGAGTCTTGAACTTCCAGACTTCACTACCGTCCTTGTCAAGGCAGTAGAAGAAGTTATTTTCACCGCCGCTTACATATATTCTATCGCCGTCCGTTACGACTCCACCAACTGACTCTTCTCTCATGAATTTCCATAAAACGTTCCCGTCTGTTGAAATTGCATAAAGTATCCCTTTGTTTGTTGGCTGGATCAGCATATCATCAAGCACAATTCCGGCTTTGCTTATCCCGTAATCGCCTACATAGAATTTCCACTTTATTACCTGGGTATTAAGGTCCATGGCATATAGGATACCGCCAGTGCTTCCAAAGTAAAGGATGTCGTCTTGTATGGGAAAGGCTACGTCAGAAACCAGCTCTTCCTCTGCGGTGTATTTCCATAAAAGGCTACCGTCCCTGCAGTTTAGGCAATAGAGGTTCCTGTCACTGGAATGAAGTATTAAAGTGTCATTGTGTATTACCGGTTCGGATACGTTGGAGTTGTACGTCTTGAATTTCCATACGAGTTCACCAGTCTCGCAATCAAGAGCGTATAGCATCATGTCCCTTCCGGTGATAAAGAATAGTCCATCATGCACGACACCAGGAGATGCGATCTCACCCTGCGTTTTGAATTTCCATTTCAGTTCTCCATTCTTCGCATCAACGCAGTATACATTCTTGTCGTAGGAACCTATAATGACCGAATTCCCGTATATCACAGGACTGGATGATAAGATAAATGACCCAGTTTTTAATTTCCATCTCTCATTCAGAGCGTTGATTTCTACGGCGTATATGTTATGATTAGCGCTACCGAAGATAATTGTATCATTATATAAAACCGGCCTGGTCTCTATGCTTCCTCCTTCAGTTATTCCCCACCAGGCCGCATTGAGATCGTTTTTCTTTTTCAGTTCAAGTTCTGACATCTCGACCGAGAAGTCGTCAAATGCCATATTGTGATCGTCCATGACCGTGTTTTTGGGGCGTAGAAATAAAAATCAACCGAGTATACCGACGTCCTTTATGGCTATCGGTGACCCGCCGGCGTGCCAGCTCTTTCTCGGTCTACATTGAATCGGATATATTCTTTCTGAATTGTCATCAAGAACTATTGCAACACCCTTCTTCCTTGGAAGGGCGTTTATGTACTCCTGTATGTCATCGAGCATGTAAGTCTGCATAATGCTCCTCAGCGCAGTAAGGTCGGCTTCTGCTGTGAGTCTGTGGGCTATCACTATGTCAGACTGGGCGAGTGCGTCATGGTTCAGCTTGTCGGGCCTCTGTGTTATGAAAAGCAGCGATATACCCGGTTCCCTTCCCTGCTTTACAAGCGTCAGCAAGGGTTCAGTGGCGGCGGTCTTGCCTTCCTCAGGCAAAAATTGATGACTTTCATCGCTGATGATCCATACCATAGGCATGGTCTGCCTTGTTTCTCCTGTCATGACTTCGAGCTCTTCAGCTTTTCTTGCCATTGATCTCGCATGATATATCTTCCTTGAAAGCATTCCTATTATCATGGGACGAACTGACCAGCCCTCGGAAATCTGCATGTAGTGTGAAACGTCAATAATTGATACTGTTCCCGGCTGCACTATGTCTTCTACACGAGTGCCAGTCTTACCAAACACTCCCCAGCCTTCCGCAGCGCTGAACCTGTTCACAATCGAATCCTTGACCTTCCTTTCTGCCTTCTCGTCAGCTTCTATGTAGGCTATTATGTCCGGTATGGAATAGCTGCTTCCTTTGTCTTTCTTTATCTTTTTTATCACTCTTTCTATGGTACTGCCGAATTCGTCAACGAAAGAGAAACCGAACGTGAGGACCCATTCTTCAGCGGAAAGATCGGAACATACAAGATTGAATGTATTATCAAATGTCACGCCAGCATCCTCATAATCCTGAGCATATCCCTTTGGCACGAAAAGCTTTACAGGCATTCCCTCTGGTTTCAGGCCCCACTGGAGAAGTGTATCCTTGTCTCTTTCATTGGGATTCTTCATTGACCAGTATATACCCATGGTGTCGAAGAACACGACAGCAAGATTCTGCCTTATGTTTTCTGGAAGCGCGAGTATTTCCTCGGCTATTAAAGCGGCGCTGTAGCTTTTGCCACTTCCACGTTTGCCCGCCACCAAAACAACGTGAGGCCTGGTCACATCCATGAGTATGGGATTGGTGAGGTGCGCGTCCTCGCCCTTTCCGACGATGTGCTTTCCTATGAAAGCTGTCCCCTTCTCGCCGTACTTCTTGATGTCGTCCTTGTCGCGTCCAACAATGATATTTTCAACCATAGAAAGCTCCTTCCCAGAATGTCATTTATTAATTGGCTCGGGGTATATTTATTTAACGAAAATAACACACGGAGGTGTGACTGATGGGTTTCATTGAAGAAATACTCAAGAACAAGGAAGAGTTGCTTGTCAAGTTCCTTAGCCTTATGGAGGGGAAGGAGACTTCAGCAAACGTGAACCTCGACGGCATAAAGTTCGACTTGGGTGACACTGCAGTAAAGGTGAACGGAAACGTCGAGCTCACTATAGTGCCGCCAAAGAAGAAAAAGTGATTTTCATTAAAACTGGGAATTTCTGGTTCTCATGAGTAAAATAACCGATATACTTGAGATGCTTGACGGGAGGTTAAGGTTCAATCTCGCTTTTGAGGGAAAGCCTGCAATAGACATAGTATTAAATCCGATGGAGATAGTAATCGAGGTAAAAGACCCTATAGTGGCGCTGGAGATAGGCATACAGCAGATAGGAAAGAAGCGGGGAGTCAGTAAGTACATCATACAGGCCATAAAGGCAGCCGGCTACAAGGTCAAGGTCAAGTACAAGGTTCTGGAATTCGAGTTGTGAGATTTGAATAAAGTTATCTGCTGGAAAGATAGTGCCTTAGCATGCCGTGAATATATTGAGAAGCTATTCTGGCAGCAGAACCATTTAATTGAACATCGCCAACATAAAATCCATTTCCCTTCTTACTAACCATAACTGATTGGCCTCTGTATTCTTCGGGTATTCCTTCGATTTCAGGAAAAGTAACGATACCTGATGGATTGAGCAAGTCTGTCATAGAAGGTGTTGTTATGTACGGATATAAACATATGCTATATATTTTATTTAGCAGTATGAGTAATTATATTCGCGTTGCAGCACCGCTATGTCACTTCAGGTAGATGTGGCCCTTTATCTTGTTGCTCCATATCCACTGGTCGTCTGTGTTGGCCTCGCGCCTCAGACGGAGGTGAAGATCTATCTGGGCGTCGGCATCGTCGGCGTAGAATATCGCGAGCGCCTCTGGAAACTGTGGCTGCTTGACAGCACCGTATTCCACCTTTCCGTGGTGGCTTATCATGATGTGTTGCAGTTTCAGCTTCAGTTCTTCAGGGAACCCAGAAATCGCTTCGATCTTCTTTGTCAGCATCTCGTAGCCCTTGGTTATGTGGCCTATCATCATGCCTTCTGCTGTCACGTCTATCACGCCACCTGACACTTCAAGCTCCTTTATCTTTCCTATGTCGTGGATGAAAGTCCCTGTTATGACCAAGTCTCTGTCGAGATCCTTGTGGATGTCACAAAGCGCACTGCCTATCTTCATAGAGTTGAGGGTGTGCTCCAATAGTCCTCCTATATAGTTCTGGTGGTATTCCATGGCAGCGGGCGCCTTTGAGAATATATCCATGAAAGCACTGTCGCTTAGGAACGCATCCGCAACCTTCCGCAGATGCTCGTTCTTAACAGCAGAAAGCATCGTCCTGACATCTTCCAGCATCTGGCCGGTGTCCTTGCTTGACTTGGCAACGAAGTCCTCGGCAGCATATTCTCCCTGCTCGCATTTCCTTATGCCGCCTTTCATGGGATCCACGGAAAACGAGAAGTTTCCGCTGCCCTGCGGGAATTCCTGCACCATGCCGGTTACGTGGACGATGTCCCCCCGGTCTATGTTTGCATATGCCCTGTCGGTCTGGTGGTCGTCCCTGCCCCAGTACTTGGCGCTTATCTCGCCCGTCCTGTCAGAAAGCCTCAGCTCGAACCATTTGCCCTTCTTGTCAGCTCCCTTGTAGGCGACGGGGGGCTTCTTGAACTTGACCGCGAATGTGTCGTCCACCTGCTCCCCGTTCTTTGTCAGAGAATTCACAAACTGCTTCTTCATGTGATTATCTTGGGTATGTGATTTAAATGGTTGAGCCGGATCTTACTTCTTGCCCTTCTTTCTGAGAACAACCTCTGTGTGCGGGTAGGCAAACTCTATGTCCTTTTCTTCGCTTACCTTCCTGAATATCTCCTGGGTTATGTCGCTTGCGACGCGTATCCTCTGGGCCGGATGGACGTAATATCTTATCTTGATGTCTATTCCTGACGGCTGGAAGAATGTCCTTATGTAAGGTTTCTGGGGCATTTCCTCTATGAAGTCTCTTGTGACCTTCTTTGCTGCACTCTCGCATATCTTTATGGCCTTCTCCATGTTGCTTTCATAGGTCACGGCGGTCACGACCTGGTCAAGTATGTAGTCGTCCTTCATTGTGTAGTTTATTATGTCCTGCTCGAAAAGCTTCGAATTCGGTATGAGGATGGTCCTTCCCGAACTTTCCTCACTTGCAATTGTCCCGCCGACTTCTTTTAGGTATATGTGGGTAAGTGTTATCTCTGACACGTCTCCCTTGACGCCCTGTATCTCTATCCTGTCACCTATCTCAAACGGCCTCTTCACTATTACCATCACCCATCCGGCGACGCCTGTTATCGGTTTCTGGAGTGCCCATCCAAGTGCTGCCGTCATGAGACCTGCCCAGACGCCAAGACCCGTTATGTCGCCGCCAAGATAGAATATGAGGCCTATTATGAGTATTATCACGAATGCATACTTCCACAGGCTCAGGAATACCAGCGCGTTACTCTTCTGCTTTTTCGTCTTTGCCTTGGAGAGCACTATTCCCCGAAGTGCCCTTGTGACTAGTTTGTAAAAAATCAGTGCCGCCACCAGTATCACCATCGTGTTGATCACAACCGGGAACTGCGAAACTGCCATGTTGAAAATCGCTGCCAAATCCATCATGAAAATTATTTGGTTTCTTGGCTTATATTTCAGAACCAGCTAACAGTCATGCCCACATGACGAATTTTACCTTGACTATCCTTCCGTTGTACATCGCATACCTTTCTGCCGGTACAACTATGGATGCGTCTGACGACACCGGGAATGTCGTATTCCCATACACTGTGCCGTTGACGTCCTTTATCTCGAAGTAGAAATCATACGGGTACACGCCGAGAAGAGAGCGCGCGGTGCTGTAGCTCATGTTGGTGAAGCTTCTTACCTTGGAGTCAGCCAGTATGTTTTCATCATTTACAAGACCTATGACCTTCACAGTACTCTCGTTCCAGTCAGCTGGGACTCCGGGTGTGCGCAGGATTGAATCTGAAAGCGTGAGGACGCTAAGCTGCATTTCTTTCATCTCCTGTGTCTGGACCGCATCTGTGCTTATGTAGTTCCATGCAAACACAGCAGATATCATTGCACTGAAAAATATGATAAGCGAAAGTGCCATGTCAAGCGTCCACATCTGACCTTTCTTCACTTTTTTTCACCCATTATCTTTTTGGTCGAGTATTCCTTTAACTTTCCTATCCTCACAATTCTGCAGTCTGTCCCCGCTTTGTCAAGTATCTTTCGGGTGGATTTTTCGTCCTGGTCGTATCCTATTGCCACTATGTCGGGCTTTATCTCCCTGACGACAATGGACATGTCGTTTTCATCACCTGTCACGACATTGTCGACGAAAGACAGTGCATCTACGCGTTCGCCCCTTTCCCTAGCCGGGAAAAGGAGCCTGTCCTTGTTCTTGGTGACAGTTTTGTCAGACGCTATTACAACGATCAGACTGTCGCCGAGCGCTTTTGCTTCACGCAGGAAATGTATGTGGCCCGGGTGGAGGATATTGAACGCGCCACCCGCAAGGACCTTGGTCTTTCTGAACATGATATAACCTTGAATTCCGTTATTTATATCATCTCAGGCAAATGATTTTAATGGCAGTGGCAAAATCCATGTTACGCATAATCGAGGAGACGCTGCCTGTCATTTTACTTTTCGCTTTTGTGGGACTTTTCACAGGAGGTTTCCTCAACGGAGTCATAGCTGAATCTGCGATGACGCCGGGGCTTTTGATAATAGTCCCCGGGCTGCTTGGGCTCAGGGGGAACATATCATCAGCGCTTGGCGCAAGGCTCAGCTCAGGCCTGCATCTTGGCTACATTTCCACAAAGAAGTTTTCAAAGGGTCTCAGAGTAAACATAGAAGTGAGCATTCTCTTAAGCCTCTTCATATCGTTTGTGCTTTCGTTTCTTGCATGGCAGACGTGCATGTACATCGGAGGTCCATGTATGAGTCTTGTGAACTTTGTGTTGATAACTGTCATGACAGGTCTCATGTCAGGCGTGCTTATGTCATTTACGACATCCGGCATAGCCATCATGAGCTACAGGCACGGGCTTGACCCAGACAACACGACACTTCCGGCAGCGGCAAGCGTAGGCGACATAATAACCATGATATGCCTTCTCATTTCCATTAAATTCGTATTGGGGCTTGGATTATGATAAACACAAAAGAAGTGATAGAGGAGAGCCTTCCGGTGCTCTCCATATGCGCTGCCATAAGCATACTTTCAGGTTTATTCCTCGGAAAGAACGAGGAGATGCTGAGGATGCTTCCCGGGATACTGATAATAGTTCCTTCGTTCATGGCCATAAACGGGAACATATCAAGCGTCATGTCAAGCAGGCTCTCTTCCGCACTGCACATGGGCCTGATAAAGCCGCATTTCAGAAAAAGCAGGGTACTTACCAAAAACATCTATGCCATGATCATAATATCTATCGTGGCATTCTTACTGCTCGGACTGGCTGCAGCAATGGTCAACAGCTTCCTCGGTGCAGAATATGCAAATATAATGATCTTTCCGCTGGTAACGCTCACAGCAGGCCTCATAACGGTGTCCATACTGATATTCAGCTCCATATTCACAAGCTATCTCATTTACAGCCAGGGTCTGGACCCGGATAATGTTGTTGTTCCCATACTCACCACGGTAGGTGATTTTGTGGGAATTTCCGTGTTGCTTTTGATAACTTCGGTGGTGATCTAGATAAGTTATTTAAAGCGTCACAATAAATCAAATAAGGAGTGGTGGTAAGAATACCCAAATCCGAATACAAAAGCGAAAAAATTCTCGAAGATATACTGGAAAAAGAGAAGAACGTCGTGGACCTTATTGTCGAAATGAAGGACATGGTAAATCTGGCAATAGCACTCGGCTTTTCTGCACTTCTCATGAAGGACGAGAAGCTGGTCGACAAGATCCACGAACTTGAGGAAGAAATAGACATCCGCCAGTACGAGATAGAGGCGGAGTGCATGCTGGCGACAAAAACGCCAAAGGATGCACTCGAGCTGACGTCCGTGCTGAGATTGTCGAGTGCCATGGAGGACATATCTAATGCCATAAAGGAGCTTATAGATTCGCTCTCAAGAGGCATACCGATACACCCCATAATACTAAAGGGACTCAAGGACTCCATAGAGGTTGCCGACTATCTCGAGATAAAGAAGCGCTCAAAGGCTGTGGGAAAGACCATAGAGGAGTTCACAGAAGGCCATGTCAACGTGATAGGCCTGAAGAGGGACGACAAGTGGCTGTACCTTCCCGAGAGGGAAGATGTCATAGAACACGGTGACGTGCTCATAGTCTCGGGACGGAGAAAGTCAGTTGCAAACAAGATGAAGAACGCTTAATTCTTCTTCTTGGGCTTTCTCTTTCCGTGCGGGTTCAGAAAAGGTGCGGGAAAAACGTTCTCGGATCTCTTCCTTAGAAGGTGAAGGTAGAAAGCCAGTCCTATGAAGATTATCGAAGTAATGCCAACTGCATACATTAGGTAAGTCTCCATCTGAGCACCTCAGAATTCCCTGCCCTTTTCGAGGTCAACGACCATCACCTTCTGCTGCTGGTCAGTATCTTCCTTTCTTTCAAGGTCGTCGATGTCCCTTCTTATCTCTGCGCCTCTCTCGGAGAGCCTGTCGACTTTCCTTTCGAGCATGTCTATCCTGCTCACGAGTTTTGAGAAGTCTTCTATGCGCCTGTCAGAATCTGTCATCTTGACGTTAAGCATGCTTATCTTCTTGTTAAGGTCAGCCCTTGCGTTAAGGAACGCCTTGACAGCGGTGTTGAACTTGTTCTCGCCTGTTGTGGTCTTTGAATCAAGCCTTCCCCTGACCTCTATTAGCCCTGACTCCACCTGAGCCTTCAGTGCCCTAAGCTCCCTGTCAAGGCCCCTGGACCTTTCGTCTGCCTTTGACATGCTCGCCTTCATGTCACGAAGGGAAGAAACGTCCTTTGTTATCATGTCTTTTGCCTGGTCGACTGCCTTCAGTCTCTCCTCAAGAATTCCCATCTTCTCCATGCGCTTGTTGACCGATTCTATTGATTTTGACTTTTCCGAAAGTTCCTTCTTTATGCCAGAAACGTCCTTGCCGATTCTCGATTCCACCTGCCTTGATTTTTCAGAGAGTCTGGATTCTATGCTGTCTGCCTTCTGCCCAAGCGTCTTCTCAAGGAACTTTATCCTCTCATTGAGTTTTGCTTCCATTGCATCCGTCAGTGCAGCCTTTGCGTTTCCCATGTCGCCAAGCTTTATCTGAAGCTTCTCAAGGTCCGCGGACTTCTTCTGAAGGCTTTCTACAGATGACTTGACAATTGACATGTTCCTGGTACCTGAACCGACGTCCTTTTTTAGTGAGTTCAAGTCGATCGAGAACTTCTTCACTCCATCTTCAAGTTTGGAAAGGGCGGCGGAATTGAAAGCATTGTCCTTCTTTAGTGCAGATACGTTGTAGTCAACCTTGGCGTCTATCGCCGCATTCACATCTTCCATTTTTATCCTTCCAGACTCCATGTCCTTTCCCAGTGTCTGGATGTGGTCGTGAAGCTTTCTTATCTCGGCCATGTTTCCCGAAAGTACCTTCTCTAGTTTCTCCACAGATGCCAAACGTTGACGGATGGTAGCGATCTCTGAAAGCTTTTTCTTCGTGGTTGCGTGATCTGCCTTGATCCCGGTTATCATCTTCACGGCACTTGCAACGTCCTTTTTGAGCGTGGATGTGTTGTAGTCAATCTTCTTGTCGATGGATGCGTCAACGTCCTCCATCTTTATCCTTCCGGATTCCATGTCCTTGCCAAGAGCCTGGATATTGTCATGGAGCTTCCTCGTCTCTGCCATGTTGCCAGAGAGAGTCTTCTCAAGCTTTTCAACAGCAGCCACACGCTGACGGATGGCGTTGATTTCCTGAAGTTTCTTGCTGAACGACTTCTGGCTGACGTTGATTCCTGAAATCTGCTTCATCGCGCCGTCGACATCTTTTTTGAAAGAAGACGCATTGTAGTCTATCTTCTTGTCTATCGCTGCGTCCACGTCTTCCATCTTTACCCGGCTGGATTCCATCTCACTGCCGAGTTTCTGTATATGATCATGAAGCTTCCTTATCTCTACCATGTTTCCTGACAGCTTGTTTTCAAGTTTTTCAACAGCAGCAACACGCTGGCCGAGTGCATTTATCTCAGAAAGCTTCTTGCTGAATGACTTCTGGTTGGCATTGATCCCTGTTATGTTTTTCGACGCGGCTTCGACATCTTTCTTCAGTGCGGAAATGTTGTAGTCTATCTTCTTGTCTATCGCGGCGTCGACATCTTCCATCCTTATCTTGTTCGATTCCATGTTTTTGCTGAGAGTCTCGATGTGACCGTGAAGTCTGCGTATCTCTGCCATGTTTGCACTGAGTGTCTTCTCAAGCTTCTCTGCAGCAGCGATGCGCTGGCGAAGCGTTGCGATTTCAGAAAGCTTCTTTTTGGTTTCGGTCTGGTCAGTCTTGACTGCCGACACCGCCTTTGCGGCATTATCTGCATCTTTTTTCAGTCCGGCAATTGAAAGTCTTATCTTCGAGATGTCGTCTGCGCTCTTCTTCATGCCACCCCTGAGTGCCGAGATGTCACTGGACGCGTTGCTTTCAAATGATCTTTCTCTCTGTGAGAGGAGGTCCACCTTCTTCTCAAGACCATCCAGTGCGGAAATGCCATCGAGCACTACGGATTTGGCTTCCTCTATTTCTTTGACCCTTCCTCCTAGAGAGTCGAGTGAATCGACCCTTTGAGAAAGGGTCTTTAGTGACTTTTTGGAATCATCAAGTCCTGTCTTTAGGGCCGCGCTGGAAGCGTTCACTTTCCTCAGTTCAGAATTCACATCCTGCAGGCCGGACTTGGCCTTCTTCAGGTCAGTGCCCTCCCGCGCGAGAATCTTACCCATCGATGAAAGGTTTCCCGATATCTTGGTTTCCATCGTCTTCGCTCTTTCTGAGAGGTTAGACTCAAGGAAAGCTAGCCTTTCCTGCATCTGATTTTCCATTACAGTCGTCTTGTCCTCTATCTGCGAGTCCAAAACCTTTGCCTTTTCGACCAGTCGTGACTCGAGGAACTTGTCCGCGTCAGAAAGCTTCAGTCCGAGGTCTTTTGTGCGCTGCTCGAGTGCTGCCATGTCGTTTCGCATGCTCTTTATGGATTCGACTCCCTTGACAAGACCTGCCTTCACGTCTTCTATGTGCTTTATCTTGGACTGAAGCGTCCCAAGCATTTCAAGTCTCGTTGAGTTTTTAGACGAACTCTCCTTGATCCTCGATACCCTTTCGTTTTCCTTCTCAAGGTCCTTTTTAAGTGACTGAAGGCTCAGGGTCAGCCTTTGAAGTGCAGAATCGTGATCCTTTATTACAGACGACTGCTCATCTGTTGCCCTATTGACAAGGGTTATACCGGAAGTCAGCTTGTTGTCGACAGATGATAAGTTCTGGGAGACCGACTTCTCAAAGGCTTCCAGCTTCTCGTCAAGTCCGGCGACTTTTGATGATATGTTCTGAAGTGTCTTCGCTGCATCGTCTCCAAACCGCCTGTTCTCACTGACGCCGCTTACTGCAGCGTCTGCGGTATCCGTCACCTTCTGGACCTTGTTACTAATGGATTCTATCGTCTTCTTTTGCGAATCAAGCCTTTTCTGCACAGCAGAAAGAGTTGATGAGAGTGACGTCTTTGCCGAACTTATGCTCCCGTCGGTCTTTCCTAGCCTCTCTTCCATGGCCGCCATGGAAGTTGCAAGTGATTCAGATTTTCCCGAAAGCTTCTTTATGGCGTCTTCGTTGGCTTCGACTATCCTTTCAAGTTCTTTTGTGAGAAAAGCGTAGTTTTTTTTAAGGTCTTCTCTTTCTTTCTTGAGGCCCGCTATCCCGCTCCTGACCTTAGTGAAATCTTCCATGTCAGCCCTCTAGCTCTTTCAGAAGCCTTCCCATCTCGATTTTATATTCCTTCTTCAGGTTGACTATCTCGCCCATGAGCCTGTCTATCTTCCTGTCAAGAAGTACCAGCTTCTTCTTGTTCGCAACCGAAGTCTGGCGGTTACCCGACGACTGTGTAGTCAGGGTGTCCGATTTCTTGGAAATTGCAGAATACTTGGCATCGAGTTCCGCGCTCTGCGATGCAAATCTTTCCTTTTCCCTTGCTATGATATCCTTCAGGTCTGCCTTGAGTGCAGAAGATATTCCTGCCATGTCCTTACTGACCTTGAGCGCCTGCTTGTCAACGTCTGCAGAAACCTTCGCCGATATTTTCTCCACATCGTTTACAGTCCCGTCGACCTTGACCTGGGTCGCGGTGACTGCCTGCTGCAGGTCGTCTACGACACCGACGAGGCCGCGAAGGTTCTTTATCTCAGCCTTCATCGCGGCATTCTCCTCGCGCAGTGAATGGATGTCCTTTTTGAGTGAATGCCTTGCAGTTGAGAAGGACTTCATGCTATCTTCGCTTATCCTGGCCTCGGTAGCCTCCATGCCGTTGTTGATTTCAGACTTCATCAGGTCGAGCTGCTTACCCATCTTGATGTAATCCTTGTCTGATTTGTCCTTGAGTTCATGCAAAACTGCCTTTATCCTGGAGGAAAGGGCTGCATTTTCTTCCTTCCTCTTGATGACATCTTCTTCAAGTGATGCGATCCTTGGTTGCATTGCCATCAGGCTCTCGACATCCTTTGCAACAAGGCCTATCTTCTTGTCAGCCCCCATGGATGCGCTGCCTACCTTCTGGTCGACTGTCTTGCTGAGTTTTCCAAGTTCGTTTTTGAGTACGATCTCCCTTCTTTTTGTCACGTCTTTGAAATTCTCAAGGTGTTCTGTCAGCTCTAACTGAAGGGTCCCCATCTTCTCGTCAGCTGCGTCTGCATGGCTGACTATGTCCAGGATCTTCCCGTTGAAAATGCGCTCCGCTTCCTTCTGGTTTTTGGCGTTTGCTGCGACTTCAGTCTCGAAAATGCCGAGTCTCTTTTCAATCTCGCCGCCGAAAGTTGACTGCTCTTTTCTTAGTGCAGCCTGTCCTGAACTGAGCTTTGAGTTTATGCTCTTTCTGAAACTGTCCATGTCGACTGCCATGCTGTGCAGTTCCTTCCCAAGCTCTGTCTGGTTTTTCTTGATGGCAAGCTTCATGTCACCGACATTCTTCTCGTCTGCCTGCTTGAGTTCGGAGGAGAATTCCAGCAATTTCGTATTAACATCATTGGTCAGTTTTGTCAGTTCCTGATTGACCACGGTTTTCGTTTTCGCCATCTCACCCTTAACGCGCTGCGCAAGCTTCTCCATGTCAATTCGTGTCTGGGTCAGGTTGGAAATGGTCGTATGGAGCTTTCCCTCAAGGTCTTGGATGTCCCCTTCGAATTTCTTCAGTGCCTCTATATCCTTACCCACGATGAGGTTATGTTCACGTAGGGCATCCATCTTGGTATCGGTCTTCTTCTCAAGCAAATTGGACTTTGTTGAAATCTTCCTGTCGATCGATATCTTTAGTGACCTCATGGCAGAATCGAAGTCAGCCATGGCTTTCTCAAGCTTCTTCTCGACCTGAAGGTCGTCTTTCTCTCCCTTCCTGACGGAAGCCTTTATTGCGGTGTTTATCTTCCCGTGGGTCGCCGTCAGGTTCTCGCCGAGTGCCTTCAGCCGCTTGTCAACCGTGGCGAAATCTTCTCTTGCGGTCTTCTCCACAGTTGCAATGGAACCGCCAAGTGCCTTGTCCTGCGCACCAAGTTTCCTGTTCATCGCATCGATGTCGTTTAGCCTTTTTGTGACAGGGTTGACCTGGTTGTTTATGAAATATAAAAGCCTCTTTCCTGCTTCACCGTAGACATATGAAGCTTCCTTGAGCTTGTTTACAAGATACTCGTTCTTGGATTCGAGTGTCCTCTTCTCTTTCTTTATTGTTTCAGCCTCGGTCTTGTAGTGGCGTGCATCCTCGCGAAGGCGCCGAAGTTCGGCCTCAACTTCTCTTATCTCGTCCATAATATCACTTGAACTCCTTTAGCAGGTATCCTATCCTTGACTTCTGCTCCTTGAGTTTTTCTTCAAGCTGCTTCTTTTCTGCAGCATGCTGGGTTATGATCTTCTGAAGCTCCTTTTTCTCTGAATCGAACTTCGCCTCGAGCTTCTTTTGGTTATCCCGAAGCTCGGTGTTATTATTCGCCAGGGCGTCAACCTTGTCATGAAGTTTCTTAGTTGGAACCGCCCTCTCGTCAAGCTGCTTTATCCTTTCATCGAGTCCGTCCGCCCTCCGTACGAAGAACTCCCGTATCTCGAGTATGTCCTTTGTCTTGTTGTCAAGTTCAGTTATCACTTCCTTTGGCGTCTTCAGCTTTTCTATCATGTCGAGCACGTCGTGGTGCTTTTCCTTGAGTGCGTCTATCCTGTCGCCGAGCTTTTTATCTCCCTCACCGAGTGCCTCTATCTTGTCCTCGGCAGTATCGACTTCTCCCTTGAGCGTGGAAAGCTCTGCTATTTCATTGTGGATTTCGGATATGTTGTTTTCTGCTGACTGTATCTTGTCCTCAACGAAAGCGAACCTTCCTGCAAAGTCCTTTCTTATGTTGCTTGACTCTGCCTCAACTACGCCTGGGAATGTTTCCTTCATCTTCTCGAATATGTCATGCCTCTGGTTCTTGTCGAGATCACGCATGGCAGTCCTCAGTTCGCTGATAAGCTGCATTACCTGCTTTCCCGTGTCCTCAAGCTTTGCTATGCGTTCCTCGAACTTGTATATTGTCTTTATGTCCTTCTTGTCGTTTTTCATGTCAAGTAGAAGTTCTGCGAGCTTGTCCTTGACTTTCTCGTTGACTTCCTCTACTTTACCGACCCGCTTGGAGAAGGGCTCGATCTTTTGTTCAGCCTCCCTCTTTACGACAAGTGGTATTACCTCTTCCTTGAGGTCGTCTGCCGTGGATATGAGCATCCTGAGCCGCTGGACGTTTTCTGGGTTCAGTTTCTTCTCAAACTGTTCCATACTCTGTTCAAGTCTTGGGAACCTGTCAAGTACTTCCAGTTCTCTGTCCAGGGCCATGAACCTGTTCTCGGCTTCTTCCTTGAAGGCATCGACAAGGGTTGCGAGGTCTTTTATGGTCTTCTTCATGTCGTCGACATCTTTCTTGATTTCCACTCCGCCACCCATTGCCATAAGGCTTCCGGAAGCCTCCCCCTTTCCTGGCTCAGCAGTGCCGGCTACTCCGGGAGCAGGTTTCGCCTTGGTGTCATCCAGTTTTTCAGTCAGTTCCTTTAGGCGCTTGTCAAACATCTTCTTCATGGTCACTGCGACTTCTTCCTCGCCCTTTTTGTCTTCCTCTTTCTTCTTACCCATACCTTCTATGGTTTCCTGCAGCGCCTTTATCTGCGAAGCCGTTTTTTCTTCCATCTCCTTTAGCTTCGGTTCAAAATCAGGCAGCGCTGCCTGGGCGGGCTGCGCAGGCTGGGCACCCGGAGCATTCGCAGGGGCCGCTTCCTTCATTTCAGTGGACAGGTCTTCCACGAGGCCTGCAAGTTCGTCGCCTTTCTTCAGCGCAACGGCCTTCTCTCTTTCAAGTTCGCGCATGGTCTCTCTCTGTGTTGCGAGCTGTTTTTTCAGTTTTTCCAGTTCGGACTTGCTTTGCTTCTTCCCGGCAGCTGGTTCTTCAGCGGGTTTGACAGAAATATCGGTCTCTGCAACTTCAGTCTCGGCAGCTTTCTCTTCTGGCTCTGGTTCTTCTGCTGGAAGTTCCTTTGAATCATCCGCCTTTTCGTCTTTCTTTTCTCCTGGATTTTCCTCAACAGGCTTTTCCTCAGCTTTCTCCTCTTCGGCAGTCTCAGATCCAACGTCCTTCAGTCCGCCAAGCCCGCCTCCGTCATCGGCAGGCTTTCCCTCGTCAGCGGTTCCTCCGGCTGCTTCTTCCTCAGGCTTCTTCTGATCTTCCTCGGCCTTCTTCTTTTCATCATCCTTTTTCTTGTCGTCGCCACGCCCAAACATTACTTGCCCAACTCCTCAATGAGTTTTTTTGTAAGCTTTTTCTGCTGCTTGAAATCGTTATGAAGCTCGTCCATCTTTCCTTCAAGGTGCTGAAGCTTCGAAGTAAGGTCCGAATCCGCCATGTCATCGGGTCTTATACCGACGAACTTCTCCCATATTTTCTCAGTTGGAAGTTCGTACTTTCTCGAGTGTAGTACCTTGAACTTGCGCAATTCGTATACAAGAAAAAGTACGGATGCGATAAGCAGGACCGATAAGGCTACATCTATCATGTATATCTTGTTATAATTTGGTTAGTTGACTTAAATAAAATTGCTTGTTTTCCGGTAACAGTAGAAAGAAAATCACTTCTTTTTGCCAAAGCCAAACATCTTCGCAAGTCTCGTGAAGAAATTGTCTGGAATGTATTTCTCTCCGATAAGCTTTCCTGCAAGCTCGTAGAATGCCCTGCTTGCGGGAGATGCCTGGTCAAAAAGGACCACTGGTGTCTTGAGCGCAAGGCTCCTGAGCACGTTCTTGTCCATGGGAACGCTAGAGACCACCTCAAGTTCGGAAAGCTGCTCGACTTCTTCGACGCTGAGCTCGTATCTTTCCTTTCCGACCATGTTGAGCATTATGCCAATGGGCTTGGTCCCCATTTCGAGCGCGACCTGATGGGATTTTATTATGTCCATCGTGGAAGGGACAAAAGGTGTGGATATGAAAAGCACCTCGTCGCTTGATCTCATCGTAGACATTGCCTCCCTGCCCATTCCGGGCGCACCGTCAAGAAGTACTATGTCAGCCTCGCCCGAAAGTTTCTTGAGCACCTTTGACATCCTGCTGACGTCAACTCCCCTCAGGTCCTTTAGTGAAAGTGAAGCTGGAATTACCCTCAGTCCCGGAACGTGGTAATCGTATATGGCCTCGTTTATGCTGGCCTTACCTGTGAGCACCTGGTTCAGGGTGACCGGGGAATAATACATGCCAAGGTATAGGCTTAAGTGGGATGTCGTTATGTTACAGTCGACTATTATGACCTTTTTCTTGTAATGTGAAGCGAGGGCCGTTCCAAGGTTTGCTACAGTGGTCGTTTTTCCGACACCACCCTTGCCGGACAGGATTCCTATCACTCTTGCCATTATATCAAACCTGTATTATTTTTTTCATTCTCTGATTAATTAAACTTCGTGTGCCTCACCACTTCAGATTGCACAGTAATTTGGTGAGTTCCTGTTCGTTCTGAAACAACACCGGGAAATCCCCTGACCCTCCTATAGTCGAGTGAAGTTCGTACATATAATTCAGCAGGTCTGCGCCTGTACCTACCGAAAGCGAGGTTGCTATCATCTTCGATACTATCTCGGCGCTGTACTTTTTGGAAAAACTTATCATGTTTGAGAAAAGCACGTAAAGGAATATGTGGACGAACGCGTATCTTCCGTACATGCCGACGGTGTCCCTGTCCGCCCTGTACAGTATCTTTAGGTTCGCAAGCTCAAAGAAGTATTTCCTGTAGGATTCCATGAATGGCTGGACGTATTGCCACTTTTCCTTTATGACCAGTTCCGGTGACCAGAAGCCGCCGACAGGTTTTTCCTTGCCGAACAAGCCGTAGACATAGTCTGGTATCCATTCAAACCTCGGCTTTATCTTGTTGCCGACAATGTCTATGTATCTCTGTTCCTCCATTATCCTGAATAGGGGCTTACCGTGCCCGCTTTCGTTGTGGTAAAGGTAATTAGTCTTTATGTCCCACGAATTCTGTATCTTGAACAGTGAAATGCCATGCTCCTGACCGGCTGAACTCAGCCATATGAGCCAAAAATTCTTGTAATCTGTTATCCTTTCCTTTAACTTTCCCATATACCTGTTTATTTATGTTGTATGAACCTATAAAAAATTTACGTGTATCTGTCACGTGGCCTGTGCTGCGCCCCGCCCACAGGCTCGGTGGCGTTTGTTTGTTTTGTTTTTTGTTTTTACGAAAAAGTTGTATGGGCATATAATTAGTGTGGAATATTAGAAACGTACAATATGTTAACCGCATGCGGTTACTGCGCTTCTCCTCCCATCTGCTTGAGTTTCTCCATGTTGCGCTTTCTAAGCTCGTTATAGGCCCTCTCCGAGATGATTCCTTCCTTGTATTCCCTCTCAAGGAGACCCAGAACCTTCTCTATCTTCTTCCTTTCTTCAAGCTTCCTGGTAGCTGCCATCGTTTCATCAGAAGCGCCTCCCAGGTCAGCGCCAAGCCCTATTATGTCTTTTGCAGTTGTTGTTTGCGGGCCTTTCTGCCTGAACTTGAATATCCTCTCCAGCCTCTTCCTGTAGTGGTTTGCAACTATGACAAGTGCAAGTGATGCTATTATGAGTATCAGTATGAGTGTTAACATCCAGTCCGGTATCTCAAGGATCGTCATCGGCTTGAGCGGCGGCGCGTCCCTGAGAAGCTCCCTTGCCCTGTCAAGAAGCCGCCATCCCGTGGTCACTGAGTTTAGCGCCTCCTCAAACAGCCTGGCACTCAGGTAGCCTTCGGTGAGGTCTATTTGGTATTGTATCTCTTCCATGATGTCATATACCCTGCTCAGGTCCTTTTCGCCGATCTCTGCGGTGGCATTGACATCATCCTCGAATTCAGCAAAAGCTTTCTTGAGTTTCTCAAGCTGGTATCTGACAAGCTCCTCCCTGGAGCCGAACACTATGACTGACGTGAGTTTCTCGTCATACACTCCCCCGGAAGTCACGTTGAATGTACCGTAATACTGCCTGGCCTCTGTCCCCGTCGGTACAAGCAGGTTCAGGACGAATGTCATCGTCTCCCCCGGATTAAGAAGAGGTATGATAATCGGTGTGATATTATACCAGCTGTCAGGTATGCCGCTGAGCTTTAGTTCAATGTCACGAAGAACCGTGGTTCCGCTGTTGTTTATGGTCACTGACGGGTACTGCGACCATCCCGTCTCTGTCGGTATCTCATCGGGGTATTCTATTATCTCTATACCGGGCACGCCGACCGGACCTGCCGGCCCGGCAGGACCGGCTGCATCACCCTTGCCCTTGCCGCCTCCGGTGTCAGGGGGTCTTGGAGGCTCTTCCTCGGTTGTAGTGAATTCGTCATACGCTGCAGCCTTCTCGGTCCCGGAGTAGGTCACTACGATCGTTATCCTGACGTCACCAATATATGATATGTTGTCTGGGTTCACGACGTGCGTTACCTCGGAGTTTGCAGGTATCAGCACGGTGTCAAGTCCCTCGTCAAGGGACTCGCTGGTGTCCGTCCTTGTGAGGTTCCACTGTATGAAGGCGTCCTGGGAGTCGTCTCCGGTGTTCTCTATCACGACTGATATGCCAAGAATTGGTATGCTACTGTCAAGTATTACAATGTCCCTTACGTCGAATGGGCCACCTATAAGGCGCGTGTAAACGTCCTTTGTGATCGTATTGCTGTCCTTGGTCACTGTGACCACCCATCTCCAGTTGCCCTGGTTTGAGGAGGTTGACGTATTGTAGTACCTCTGGTACCGACCAAGTGAAAGCTGTGTCATGCTCTGGTTTTCGAGTATCGCGTTGTCAAGGGAGTCGTAAAGGGACACGACTATATTGTCGGGGTCTATGTTGGTGACGCCATCTGTTATTATGGCAGTGACCTCAAGGCCGTCTGTTGTGCTCGTCTCAGCGGGCGCTTCAAGGTCGAGTGTGAGCATCCCGGGCCTCGTCTCAAGGACGCTGAAGCTCACTACACTTGTGTTTGTGACTATCTGGGAGACGGGCGTGTCGTTGTATGAGGACTGCGCAGTTATATCGTATGTTCCTGTCGGTGAATCCGAGAACAGCGTGAAATACGGATACGAAGAAGGTTCCCCGAGGCTGTTAGTCACAAAGTTCTCGTTTTCCATATTGACTGAACGGTTTGTCGGGTCAGTTATTGTTATGTTGACGCTTGCACCCTGCACGCCTTCTCCCTGCGCGTCAAGGACGCTGTAGACAAGCGTTCCCATCTCTCCCTGATAGTACTGCCCGTTGGCCCTTGACGTGGACACGCTGACGTAGAGTCTCTTGTATACGTAGAAGCTGCTGTTGAGAGTATCATTGAGCCCGAAGTTGTCTTCGGCATAGACAATTATGGTGTAATTGCCGTCCTCGGCCGTGTTTCCCCACAGGCCGTCAATGGGATCGTCTGGATAGAATTCCTGGTAAACGTATGGGTCGGTCGCAGCGCCTACTCTCCTCATCTGGATCTGGTCGACTGTGCCTCCGGGTCTTGTTACGTTTATCACTGTCCTGTTTATTCCAGCTATCCCTGCCTGGTCGGTCACGTAGACCAGTATCTCTGTGGAATTGGTCTGCGAGAAATGCTGGGGAGTGATGTTGATCTCTATGAGCGGTACTATGAAGGGAGTAAGGAGCACCGAGAAGTTGGCGCTCTGCGGCTCTCCGAGATATGCTGTGATGTTGTAGCTTGCGTTGTAGAAAACTAAAAGGTCGTCAGTCACGTTATAATAAACGCTGAAATGGGTTCCTGTCTGGTTTTCAAGCAAGAAAACGTATGTGCTGAGCCATGTATGATTGTTCTCACTCGTGTTCGTTGCTGCAGGTGTTATGTTGAACGATATGTTGACGTTACCTGTGTTATTGACCGTTATGTTACAAGCTATCCCGTAATCGGGAGATTCGGGATGTTCGCAGCTTGGTGGGCTGAATATCCAGGTCCTGCTTTCAGGTACGGTGACATTGAACGGTATGACTTTGTAGCCTGAATTGTTGGTAGTGACGTTAACAAAACCCTGGTACGTGCCATTGGGATAGCTGAGTGGTATGCTGCCTGTTATGTTGACCGTTATGAACTGTCCCGCATATACCGTCCCGCCCTGGGTCTGGGTCACGTTGGGTACGGCTGCCAGGTTGAAATACTGGAAATTTCCTATCTCGTCGTCTATGATGACAGTCACGTTCGTTACGTTGTCGTTTCCCGTGGAGTTCATCCTAAAGTCCACTATGAATCCCGAAGTCCCGTGGACGAGGGACCCTGTCAAATCATTCTCAGGTATTGTCAGGTTGACGTTTGAAAGGACTGTCACATTGGTCGTGCTGTTTTCATGCCATATGCCTATCTCAGGATTGAACCATAATGTACTCACGTTGACCGTGTAATTGCCCGGTGACGTGCCATTGGACACGACCACGTTGAAAATACCATCGCAGCTTTCATCTGGGTCCATGTCGCCGCACGAGTAGGAAGTGGCATTGGTGGTACTTATGAGTGCGTCTGAGAATTCTATGGTCACGTTATTTGAGTATGCAGTCACGTTACCTTCGTTTGTCACGTTGAAATCCAGTGAAAAGGACTGTGAGCTGTAATAAGTCACGTTGTCTGCAGTGAAATTGGTTGGCGTGGTATTGAGTGTCATGTTGGTGCCGGATACTGTGATGTTTACCAAAAGTTCCTCGTAACCATCATTGATGCTCGTGACGTTGAGAGTTCCGCTGTAGTTTCCGGTCGAGTAGCCGTCGTCGACCAGTAGGTATAAGCCCACGTTTTCATTCACGCCGGGGGAGATCGTGGGATAGTCGGAAGGAACTGCTGTGAAATTGAATTCCGATGCGAACCCGGTGACAGTGAAGTTTGCTTCCTGGAGGGGCGCATTACCGATTGACCTGACCGTGATATTGCCTATGTTCTTCAGGTTACCGGAAGACACGAAGCTTGTGATATTGTTCTCGAGTACGTCAAGTATGTAAGTCGGGCCGACACTGGCATTCATGTGAGTCTGGTTCTGCTCGTGGCTTGTATCCTTGTTGTCCCAGTCCACCGTGACATTTATCGTGAAGTTGGTCGGGGCGGTCGTTTCAAGGACAGTGAGATTGAAATCCACCGTGCATGTCTTGGTTATCGGTATTGTGTTGCCCCCTTCCCCATCGTCACACATTAGTGAAGTGCCGTTTGAGGTTATGTTCACGGGAAGTTCTATTCCTATGGTGGCGTTGTATGCCGTGCCGTTTGCAGTGTTGGTCGCGTTCACCGTTACCGTGAAGCTTTCGTTGTCAAACCACGTGACGTTTGTGACGGTATAGTTCAGTGGGCTCACGACTATCTGGACGTCCGTGTCTACCTCTTCAGCTGAAAAGTCGTATTCATCGTAACCGTCATTTCCGTCTTTCTCCGCGGAACAGTTGAGCGTGAACAGCCCAAACATCGCGGGGGCAGTGAAGTTCAGGCGATAGCTTCCGTTGTTGTGGTCTGTTATGTTCTCCTCGTCCACGTCGAAAAGTTTTGTGACTGTCTGGTAAACGGCGCATGTGACGTTCGCGCCGGGATGCCAAACGTCCTGCCTGTAGTTCATGACGTCAACAGTGGCGTTTACCAGCCTGCCGACGTCACCGAGGGGATTGATAACGACGGTGTCAACGAAAAACGTCTTCGTCACGGTGAAGTCCTTGTAAGAGGAGTTGAGAAAGTTCGTGTCGCTGTCATAGAAGGTCGCAGTGGCCCTCCACAGGCCGTAATTCTCGTAAACTGTTACATTGTATGTGTTGGTGTAAACATCGTCGCCAGCAGTCTGGTCACCGTGAGTACCATCATCGTACATCATGATGACTATATCATCCGAGGTCCCTGCAGTTGAATTGTCGAGTGTAGAGTTCACATAACTTACGAGGTCATATGGGTCGTAAGTCACATTGACCGTTATCAGTACTGTTTCGTTCCTGTTGTAGTAGTCGAACTCCGTTTCGGTGTAAGAGACGAGGGTCCTTGGCTCATAGTAATCAGAAGTTATGATCATATCGCTTTTTATGGCGTTTTTTATGTCGACGAATTCTGTGGTTCCACCCCTGCCGGTGTAAAACAACATGCTCTCTACTATGGACTGGCCGGAAGCTATGGACAAAGTGGGAAGGTGTACTCCTACCCTGTTGAGCCCTGAACTATTCTTGACGTAGAATTCCTGCGTGCTTTCATTCATGTTTATCGCGGCGAGTATCTCGTTACCGGTCGGGTGGAATGCATAAGCCCATGAATAAGGATCTGTGGAATTGTAAAGATACTGGTATGGTGGTGTCGAACCCACTGGCGAAAGACCTTCTTCGACGTCAAATGTTATTGACCCCGCGTCAGTCGAGTTCCTGTCTATCGAGTATCCTGCAAGGTTCGTGAAGTTCTGCTCGATCTTTATGAAACTTCCAAACTCTTCCGGACCGGCACTATTGTATATGTAATACTTCTTTGTCATGTACCCCTCGTTTGTGGCAAGGCTTGTGTTACCGAATATTATCTCGTCACCCTCCTGAATAACTGTTATCCTCACAGGTCCCGTGATTATGGTGATGTTGTCCCTCAGGTCAAAACTGAAATTGTGCGTTCCGTTTGAATATTCCATGTATTCTATCGTCCTGTCATTTTCAGTGGCGCTGACAAAGATCGGCGGGCCTCCCACGTTTCTGAGTCTTGATATGTACAAACCAGACGTGTTCTCGCTCCTGTTTGTGTCTATCGTGTACTCCATTCGTGTATTGTTAACGTTTAGTTCGTCCCCGCTGAAGGCGTAGCTAAGGTTAGTAGCATATGAAGGGTCCTGCTTGGGTCCGTTCTCTTCCACGTCGAAGTAAAGGAAAAATGTCCTTCTTTCAGAGACCTGGGTAGTACCGTTCATTATGAAAATGAACGTGCCGAGGGCATTTGCGAGCGCATTGTATGAATAAAGGTCCTCATCGAACTGGCTTGGGATCTCGTGCATCACTCCGCCTGTATCGTTATATTCATAGAGTCGGGTTGAACTGTTATCGAAAGTACCGTTACCGCTGACCTGCAAGAGAACGTCGGTGAAGTTTATTTCCCTTTCAACAGGCCAGTTGGTTACGTTGATGTCAGCGTTTGCAACCTCTATCTTGATCCTGTACGCCCACGTGTTGTTCCACCACTCGTATCTGTAGATTTTGACATTGTCAGTGCCATTGATGTCACTGTCATATCCTGATGATGAGCCGTTACATAATGCGTTCCAGGTGTAATTCCCTATATTTGTGAAACTCCTCGAATACTCGTAGAGCTGGGAAGTCCCGTTATATGACATTGCCACAGGAGACGACCACGTACCGCTGACATTGAACATTATGTTACAGTACACACCGCCGCCGGTCACGGGAGCCCCTGTGGAACTGTCCGTGAAGTTTGTGTAGAAAACCGCGTTCTCTCCTATGAAAGGTACGACAGAGCCCCCCTGGGTGTCTGCGGAACTCCACATCTCCAGGTTGGAGTTGGCACCGGTTATGAGCAGGTAATATCCTGTCAGGCCGCCCTGAAGCAATGCAGCTGACGCTAGTGAGATTAACACCAGCAGTCCTGCAAGTATTTTCGAACTTAACATATCACCCTTTCCTCAGGAGAACCCTCCTGCTCTTGTCATAGGCGGTCTTGCTTATTTCACCGTTCTCGTAGGATTCCCTCAGCTTGGCGATCATCATGACCCGCGTGTGCTTTTCGTCTACCGCGCCGCCCTGGGAACTCTCCGCGCCAGCAGCGCCCTTTGCGCTGGAAGCCGCGGCGAGCTTCTTTTCTATCTCGGACAGCTTGAGCATGTTGCTCTCCTTGGCCTTGTTGTATTCACCCTCGCCGATTTCCTTGTTCTTGAAGTTCTCTTCCAGAGTGGATAGAAGTGTGTTTATCTCCTCTTTCTGTTCCTGAAGGCCCGCGACCTCTGGCGATAGATTGGACGCGGTCACTTTCTTCACCTCTTCCCGCACAAGCTTCAGTTCGTCACCTGTTTTCTTTATGTCGTCCTTTGTCGCATAATCCGCAAGTCTGCGGGTAAGGTCTTCGACATTTTTCATCATGTCCTCCGACATTCCCGTAAGCTTGTCCTGCTTGACCTTGTAATCGTTGAAATCGTCTATCTTCTTTTTCATGTCAACGTAAACGCCGTCAAGCTTTGAGGACGACTTCTTCATCCTCTCCTCTATCTCCTGTATCTTCTCCAGTTTTTCGCCAACGTGCTTGCTTGCCTTGACTATGTTTTCAAGGCTTCCTATGTCAGTCATGAGGCCCTTTATCCTGTTAATGCTGTCCGAAGACATCTTAACGCTCCTCTCCATCCTCTCAAGCCGGGTATTGACATCCTTCATCTGCTCGTCCCTTGTCGTGAATTCCCTCAGTATTCTGGCACTATCAACCTGTGACACCGTGTCCTTGAGCTTGTCAATGAGCACTTCCTCTTCCTTCGACTTGGCCTCCCTCTGGTAGACTATCGACCTTATTTCGGCAAAGCTTTCTGTTGTCCTCTGGAACTTCTCGCCCATGATCTTTTCGGCCTCTTTTACGTTGTCCACAAGTGCCTTTACCTTCTCCACCTCAGTCTTCATGACCGTGAACTGCTTGTCGTATCCGCCTACTGACTTGGATGTAGTATCTGCTGTCCCTTTAATGTCCCTTGCTGCCCTTTCAATGTTCTCAAGCCTCACTTCGAGCTTTTTCAACCGCTTGTCTGTCATCTCTATGTTTGCTGTGTCTATGACCTTTCTCAGTTTCTGCTCTATCTGCTGTTCAAGAAGTCTTATAACAGCGTCTGCCCTCCCTTTCTGTTCCCCTGTGACCGCTGCAGGTGCGCCGCCTCCGGTCTCTTCGGCAGGAGCGGCGGGTTCGGCTGGAGCAGGTTCTACGGGTGCGGGCTCTGCGGGAACTTCACCGGCAGCTTCTTCCGTTTCCTCGGCAGACTTTATCTTTTCCAGCTCCTCTGGTGTCGCGGTCTTTGCAAGTTCCTTTAGCTTGGTCTCGATCTCATTTAGTTTCTTCTCGTTCTTCTGCTTGACTTCGCGGTAAGTCTTGTCAGGAAGAGTGGCGTCCCTGTAAGAATCCTCTACCGAAGAAAGCAGTGCATTGACTTCCTCCTTCTGGGCAATGAGCTCGTCTATTGTTTCAACTTCTTCCTCTTCTTCTCCCGGTATCTGGGGCTGCTCGCCGCCCTTGGAGGAATCTTCGTCTTCTTTTGGAGGACTTTTCTCTTTTTCTGCAGTGGGTGCGGGCTTTTCTGCGCTGGCAGGTGCCGGCTCGTCTGAAGCGGGAGGTGCTTCTTTGGATGCGTCTTCTTTGGGAGGTGACGTCTTTTCCTTTTCAGTCTCGGAAGCGGGAGGTTCTTCATTTACTGCGGTATCTTGGGGTTTTGCCCCTGTCTTATCAGGCGGTTTGCCGGACTCTTCTGCACGTTTGGTCCCGGGATCTTCAAGCATCCCGAGCACCTTTGATTCGAGTCTCTTCTGCAGTTCCTCCTCATTTTTACTTCCCATCTTCTTCTCCTTCTCTTCACCTTCTCCCATATTACATTACCTCCCCGAAATTTTTTATTCTCAACTACACGCCCTTCATCCTCGTGCGGACGGATTCCATGTAGCTTTCCGCCATGGTGAACAGACCCTGCTTGAGCTTGTCAAGGGCAAGGTTCAGCTCCACCTCGACATCTCCAGTATCTGTTCCCTTGGCCTTCATCGCCTCAAGCTGCCTCTTTATGGAGTCTGCCTCCTTGCTTATCTTGACGTACTTGTCAAGCTCTTCTGCAGTCAGCCTCTTGGTGTCGTGCAAGAGCGGCCTGAACGATACGAACCACGGCTTACCGTTATTGTATGCCGCATTCTGCATGAGACCGGTACCGGTGACGAGCTTTGTGATCTTACTTGCATAGTCTGGACCGTACTTGGTCTTGACCCTGTTTATGTCGCCCTCGTACTTGGACCTCAGCTGTATCTCCGTGGATATGTTAGCCCTTATTGCACCACGGAAGTCCATAAGGACCTGCGATATCATGAATATGCCTATTCCCCACTTACGGAACTCCCTGCATGCCCTCTCCAGTACCACGTAGCCACCCTTACCGCCGTACTTTGGAAGCAGCCTGTGGACCTCGTCGTATATCATCATCATCCTCATTTCCCTGGACTCCGGAAGCCTCATGTCGAAAAGGCTCTGGACCGTGTTCCTGACGAAAGTGTCCATCTGGCTGGTCGGAAGCTTCTCTGTCACGAGTACCGTCATCTCTCCCTTCTTCTCCATTATGTCCTTCCATGGTATGCGCTGGTCTGCACTCTCTATGACTATTATGTTCACCTTGAATCCCCTGGCGTCGTCAGGCTTGAGTCCGAACTGCGGGTACAGTTCGAGCATGACCGGGTCCTTGCACGCCCTCATGAAGCCTGTCCACTGGGCGGTCGGGTCTACGACTACTATCGGTACCCCCCTCTTCAGAAGCTCCTCGGAGCACACCTGCGCGGACACGGACTTGCCCGCACCCGTGGAACCTGCAGCTATGCTGTGCGTCGTGAGGTCGTTTATGGTCATGTAGGACTTCATGTCGGTCTCTGCTATCTTGCCCACGAGAAGCGAGTTATCGCCGGCCTTTGGAAGCTTGCCTACGTCCATCGGGAAGATGTACCTGGATTTGGACTTCTTCCTCTTCCTGAAGTCTGAGTAGAACTTCGTGCCGAAATAGTATCCCGGTATGAGCGCAAAGAGTATGGCATATGTCACCCAGCTGCTGAAGAGTCCCTGTATCATCTTCAGCGGAGCCGCTATGAACAACACGTCAAAGGAGTCTATCGCAAACGCCTGCTTCCTGCCGTTCCAGTAGGTGACGTTCAGCTCCAGTGAGTACCTGCCAACAGGCGTGTCCTCCGGGATGTACATGTTTCGCTTGAACGTCCTCACGTTCTCGATGGCGAGTGTTTCCTGTTCCCTGATCACGATCTTCTCGCTGTCAAGGTACCTCATCTCGTAAGTGACCACGATGTCATCTATCTCGGCGGTCTCTCCCATGTTGAGGAGAGTGACCTCAAGCGAAAGGTTCGTTCCGGGTTCGACCGTCTTTGTGAGAGCTTTAACCTTGACGTCAAGTAGGGGCTCTTTTGGTTTTTGCACCTTGACTGTTATTGGGGTTATGTGGGTGACGTTCATGCCCCTCACCTTGGTCACTATGTCGCCAGTGTATATACCGTCCATGGTCGACGGGAGTGTGAACACCTTTATCTTTATGGTGCCAGTCGAGCTGCCCCTTATGTCTATGCTCGGTTTTTCTATCATCACGAGTTCCCACGCATTGCCCTGGACTTCGATGTCAGCAGTTATCGTGCCACCAAGGTTGTTGTCAATATCTATACTGTGTATCTCATGTTCGCCCGGTCGCAGGGTAACAAATATCAGTTGCGAGTCTATCTTGACAGGTATCTGCGGGACACGTGCTGCAGCTGAAACAGCGGCGGCTCCCGCGCCTGCACCTGCTCCCGCACCGGCAGCTGCACCGGTTCCCTCATCACCGCCACCCTCTTCAGGCGGCTCCTCTTCGGCCGCCTCGCAGTCCTGAGGACAGTTACCATTGGACTCGCCGTATGATGTCTCACATACGTCATTGCCGCATATGTACTCTGCTATAGCGTAAGCGCCGTCAAGTTCAGAAAGTGTTATGGCCAAGATCTTGTCGACGATACTCACGTTCGTTCCCGCCAGCCTTGACCAGTCGTTGCCACAGCCTGTCCATGGCGTCCACGAATCGCAGTAGTATACTCCAAGGAGGTTCGCACTTGAAATTTCACTTTCATAAGACGAGTAGTTGAACGTTATTGTGGCATTGTCGATTTCCATACTCACGGTGGCGTTGCCACCCACTGTGATGTTATCGTTTGCAACGAACGTCCTCGCCTCGAAAAGGCCTCTTGTGTTGTAACCGACAAGGTCCATGTTCTTTATCAGTCCGAAAAGGAATGGGTCAAGGACATCGTCTTGTATGTTTGCGCCCTTGACGTCGATCGTCTCGTTCCAGACGTCCATAAGGATATCGTAGGTTCCCGCATCTATGGTCTGGTTATAGTATCCGACACTGTCTGTGCTGAAATTGAAGTACCATCCGGCTTCTGCGTAGTGCAATACGTAATCTATGTCCACCGGAGGCCCGGGATCACTTTCCTCCTGGTCAAGGGCGATGCCGTGGAACAGTATTAGTACTGAGACAAGGAACGATTCGCTTGTAGAATTGTAATTACCCGTCTTGTCGTAAGCCGTGGCGTTCACGATGTAGGTGCCCGTATTCGAAGTATTGGTGAATTGGCCAAGATATGTATACACGTCACCGTTTCTTTCAACGAAGTTCATGGTAAGGTTGTCTGTCCAATTGTGATGTATCACAGTAGCCGTCACGTTCTCGACACCTCCGGCATCGGTCACGTATACGTATATGTTGGCGGTTGTGTTTGCAGACACCTTGGACGAAACCGATATTTCCATGTCCGGTGCCAAGATGTCCTGATAGATGACGGCCTTGTATTCAACGTCACTGTAGAAAAGGCTTGTGTTGGTGCCGTTGATTGTATAATTCGCCGAGACGCTGAGGTCATATGCCCGGCTGTGCTGGAGGTCCGGTGCGGTGAAATTAAGAACCCAATATCCTTCATCACTCGAGTTTATCATGTATGTAAGATTCGCTGCATATGATGCACTGGAAATGTCACCTGTCGCATTCAGGATCGTCAGGTTTATTGTCTGGTTTCCCGGGGTCGTGAATGAGGCTCCACCTGAAACAGCATCCACTGTCACGTCGGTTCCGTTGGCTAACATCTGGTTGTTTGCGACCTGAACGCCGTTGACCGTGAGGTCAAAGTAGATGTCAGTGCCGTTGAGGTTTTGCACATTTACGTCGAATTGCAGCACTTCACCGCTCGTGTTCGTTTCTTCCGTGTAGTTGAAGCCAGTGTCAGAAGGTGATGCAGTGTGAATGTTCTCTGAGGTGTTCTTCAGCAGATGTGCAAAGGCTGCAGTAGTGTTCAGCCAGTACTGGGAAGTGCCGTTTGAAAGGGAAAGGTTCCATACAACCGTCTCGTTTGACATTATCGGAGACCTGCCATACGAAAGATTCACGGAAACCCACACGGTGTCGTTTTCTGTTATGTTAAAGACTGGCACGCTTTCTGTCGGGCGGGTGATGTTAATAAAGTATGGGTGTACGATTAGCCTCAGTTCAGTCTGTTTGGTTATTTCTGTCCCACCCGTATTGTTGTAAGTGACGAAATATGCGCTTATGTTCGCCTTGTCATAAATGACAGGTGAGGTGTAGTTTATATCTAAGATACTACTTTGTCCCAGATATACGTTGATGTTACCTGACTGGCTAGCCCCGAAGTATTCACCGTTTCCGGGTATTGGTGACAGCCAGCTGCTGACGACCGTCGGGTTCACGTTTCCGTTATTGCTTAGGGTAATCGAACCGAGGTTGCCGCTTCCTCCCTGTATGACTTCATCCGTGAGAATTGGAGGCGTTTGTGTCCAGGAAAGGTTTACGGGTATTTTCACAAAGACGTCTATAAGGTCGTATATCCCGCCGTCTGCCCTGGCTTCCAGTATTCCCGAATAAGTGCCGGAGGAGTAGTCGATTGGGGTGTAGAACTCGACAGTCACGTTCGATGTGTTACCAGGAGATATGTAGTTGATTGTCTGCGGCACGAAATTGTACGTGAAGTTCGTACAGCTCTCTCCCGAAACGCATGAGAATGTTATTCCGGTTATGTTGGTGTTACCAGAAGACTTCACCTGCGTAGTACTATTACCGTAAGTAATGTTGATTGAACCAAGATAAACCGTGACGTTTTCGCCCACGAATTCTATGATGGTGTTTGGAACAACATACACCGTCGCAACGACTGTGCTGTTTTGCGTGCTGTTGTCTATGTTGGTCCATGACGTGGTAAAGTTAAGAGTGTAGTTTCCTGTCAGCGTGCCGTTTGGAACCGTTACCTCTATGTTCTCGGTCTCGGTCGAGTTCTTGTACATCGTCGTGTAATTGAACTGGTCTTGGGAAATGGGCCATCCCGGAGCAGACGTTACATTCACCGTTATGTTATAAGCCCTGGCGTATCCAGATGTCGTGTTGATTGTAAGTGAGAAGGACGTCGAGTTGTATATGCTCACGTTATAGACATCAATGCTCGTTGCATTCGGTGTGGATAGCACCGTCGTGTTGGAAACAGCCGTGCCATTTATTTCTGCGCACCTCACCATATCTTCTGTGTCATTTGCGCATATGGTGAATATGTAAAGTCCCGGTACAGCAGTCGAATAGTTTATCCAGTAATAGGACTGATTGTTATCCATCGTCATGATCGTCGAGTTGCCGTCAGGTGACGTTACATTCACCCAAGCGTCATCTACAACCGTATTGTCGTATATCGTAGCGCTGACTGTGGTATTGTCGAAATTTGTCTCAAAGAAACTCGGTTCAATGAGGACGTCTTCGATATAAGGCGCTGGATTGGTTATGTTCATCGTGAAGTTTACGCTTCTTGTCGGGGGCGTCGCGTCACTGTGGTCATCAGTCTCCCAAGCTGTTATGACTATCTCCCCGTCTATGAGACCTGTCGGTGCATCGCCTGGGACTTCATATTCTATGGAAATCATTCCCGAGACCTGCTTGCCGACGTCGATTGGGAATATGCCAAAAAGCGTACTATTAAGTCTTGTGTAGGTTGTCGCGGAACCGGATTTGTAGAATGTGAGTGTGAGCTTGACGTTTCCCGTGTTGGTGTAATTTATGATTCCTAGAGTACCGTTCGTATCAAGCGGGGTGAGCACTGTCCCCAGAGTCTCGGGTTCTCTCAGCCACGTCCTGTTGGTTTCTACTGTGATGTTCATCAGTGCATCATCGTACTCTGCATTGCTTGCATTGGCCCTCAGCTTCGTCCAGTAATAGCCTGGACTCTGTCCTTCCGGGACAGTGATCGTTATGTCTGCCGTGAAGTTTTTGCCCTCCTGAAGATATCCCTGGTAATCCGGAAGGATTTCTATCAAGCACTGCGGGCAGTCAACCATGAAGTTCCCGCCTATGTCGAAAAGGTAGACGTCTATCAGAGGTGCGTTTCCTGCAGACGCGACCGTGATATTATCTATATGGGTCTCGAGTGCGTGTTGGACGCTCTTCTCTACCGATGCTTCCAGTATGTCAATCACCGGATTGGAAGACACGTAAACACTCGTTATGTCTTCGGTGCTGTTGTAGGTGTTGTCTGGATCTCTCCACGTGGCATTGGCATGAACCTGTATGAGGCCAGGGGGAGTCTGTGGAAGAACCCTTAATTCAACGTCAATCGTACAGGACTCGTTGGGAGCCATCTGGCCGCAGGTGTAGTTGTAGAATGGCTGTCCTGTAGTTATGTTCCTATATTGTATGTCCCCGGAAGAGTCGTACACTGAAATGACAACATCGTATGCATTGGGTGGGCCATTGTTTGTGAAGTTCATCGATATGTTGAAAATGTGGTCATCCGTCTGGGTGATGCCGTCTGCGACTTCATATGACGGGCTTGAATTCATGACGCCCGCAATATTACCCCATACTGTGAAGTTGTACGTATTGGAAGTGTTGAGGTTATGTTCACTGTATGGGTCCCACGCATTGACGATGACAAGATAAGTACCGCCGACAGGTGGTGTGTACTGAAGTCTGTAGATGTCCTGAGTTATGTTTGTCATGTCTGCATAGAACCAAGTACCGTTTGGATATGTTATGTTTACCTTTGCTTCATAGACCTCATAGTTGTCGATAATCGTGGCCGTTATGTTCGTGTAATTGAGGTTTGCCTCGATGCTGGAATTCGGCTGTACAGAAACGTTGTATATCTGTGGAGGTTCGGCATCTCGTATGTATATGAAAGCTTCAGCTTCTGAAGTCGAAACGTTGTAGAGTAGAGTCTGGTTGTCTGTTATGTTGCACTTGAAGTATATGTCCGTCTTGTCTGCAGGTATCCAGTAGTTTGAAACGTGCCCTGTACTGTTAGTGTATTTCGTGCCGTTGTAAGTGTATGTTGATGTACCGAAATAGCGATACCATATGTCGACCGGGTAGTTCTCGACCGGTATGCTGCCGTCGTCGTCCTCCACGTAGCATGTGGTTGTGAAAGGCAGCGGATAAGGCCGTGTGCTGAGGTGAGGTGGTGAGGTCCAGTATACGCTCGCGGCACCCGATATGGTTATGGTGACGTTCTGTTCCACGCTATCGTAATAAGATTTTGTCGCTATGCTCGTGACGTTCTGTGTTCCTGTACGCATGGACTGGTGGAATATGTACCCAGGGTTGCCGGTATCTAGGAGCCCCTGATCTTCATCGTACCAGTTTACCGTGGGCGAGACGGAATAATTGCTGTTTTCGTCCCATATGGTCGCATTCGCCATGAACCACGGAAGCGTTTTCGGGACCAGTGATCCGTTCTCGGGTTCTGTTATGTTCATGTATAGTATCCCGTGCACCTCGACCGACGTCGTGTTCGTGCCGGAAGGCTGGTTGGTGGAGGGCTTTGTGGCATTCAGGTAAAAAACGTAATTCTGCGGGCTTATAGTATCAACCGGGTCGAAAAGGAAATAGCAGTAGCCGTCGCTGTCGGTAGTGCAGTTTCCCATGTAACCGGTGGTATTGTAGAAATGCACGACAGCATTCTCTGCATATTCATTGGGAGGAGGTAGATTTGCATCTCTCACTCTTGGCCTTATGTGTGTCGCATTGGGTGAGAACGAATCGTTCCTATAGACCCAGGAGAAGTTCTGCCATATTTCGTCTATGTTCAGTGGCCTGTCTATTATTATGTTTGTCTGGTTGGTTCCAAAAGACGCATTGTAATACATTGTATTGTTGTCTGTTATGTTGCAGGAGATGTTGTGGTCGCCTGCGATGTCATATTGTGTGTCCCACACCCATGTCGCTATTCCGCTGGCATCGGTAGTGTTTGTGTAATTATAAGAACCGTCCTTGTAGAAGGTCATTAGGTATCCTTCAAGGTCCTCGCCCGTATTGAGGTCTGACACGTGGCAGGTCACGGTCACTTCGGTCCCGGCGGAATATTCCGTGTTGTTGGCGGGAAGTATGTAGTCTACCACGCTCCATCCATAGACGAACACCTCTGTCGTATTGGTGTTGTAGTCATGATACTGTCTCGTACTGTTCAGGTTCAATGTTTCCGGGCCGAGGCCGTAATCGGATGGTATATGCCACGTATCACTGTAGCCGCTCCCTATTTGGGACCATGTGTCGTTGTACCATAATATGCTGGAATCGTTTATTGGTGTACCGCACTCGTCATTGACGCTTGCGTTGAGCCATACGTCAGTGTCCCTGTTTACTATGGACCCGTTGGAAGGAGTTATGGGGTTGACATAAAGTTGCCCGTAAACGGTGATGTCTTCTTCTGTCGTGGTGTATGTCGACTCGTAGCAGGCGTCGACGGTCTGGCCCCTCCATTTATGCACTCCCGCAATGGAATAGCATGTCGGGTCATACTGGACCTGGCAGTAGCCGCCGGTGACAGAATCGCATGTCACGTTGATAAGACCCGGCAAGTAATCCAGGTATGCGTTGTAAGTAGCGTTGGATTGCTGGCCGGCAGTGTCCATGATCGTCAGGTTTATTGTCTGGTTTCCGGGTGTTGTGAAGGTTGA
>JANQNF010000042.1 GCA_028279705.1 archaeon | reverse complement strand
TTCTATGCTAAGTGTGTAAGGAAGTGAAGTTTCAAAGACAGTTGGGATGTTGGCTTAGAGGCAGCAACCATTTAAAGAGTGCGTAACAGCTCACCAATCGAGAAACTTTGCGCCGATAATATACGGGACTAAAGCATAGAGCCGAAATCACGGATGTAGCAATACATGGTAGGAGAGCGTAGTATGACCGAAGAAGGTGTACCGAAAGGAGCGCTGGAGGACATACTAGTGAAGATGCATGGCATAAGTACACGATAAAAAAGGTGAAAATCCTTTTCGCCGAAAACCTAAGGTTTCCAGGGTAAAGCTCGTCTTCCCTGGGTTAGCCGGACCCTAAGCTGAGGCCGAAAGGCGTAGGCGATGGGAATCAGGTTAAATATTCCTGAGCCAGTTAATACTATGTGAAGAAGTGACAGAGTAAGTAAAGCGTGCGGGCTGTTGGATGTCCGTAAATCTATGAGGTAGGTAGGAAGGCAAATCCTCCTACGTAATACCAGGTAGACTTCAAGGGGAATCTTCGGAGGAACCGATGACGTAGAGCGATGCTTTCAAGAAATAGCTTCTAAGCGGTATTGACTGACCGTACCAAAACCGACACAGGTAGGTAGGATGAATATTCTAAGGCGCGCGAGAGAACTCTCGTTAAGGAACTCGGCAAATTGTCTCCGTAACTTCGGGAGAAGGAGAGCCTCCGGTTGTTAGAACTTCTCGTTCAAAGCATCCGGAGGTCGCAGAGAAAAGGCCCAGGCGACTGTTTAACAAAAACACAGCACTATGCAAAGTTGAAAACGAAGTATATGGTGTGAAGCCTGCCCAATGCCAAAAGGTCAAAGCGAGGCGTCAGTCTTCGGACAAAGCGCTGAACTTAAGCCCTGGTGAATGGCGGCCGTAACTATAACGGTCCTAAGGTAGCGAAATTCCTTGTCGGGTAAGTTCCGACCTGCACGAATGGAGTAACAAAGAGCCCGCTGTCTCGGCCAAGCGCTCGGCGAACTTGTGCTGCGAGTGAAGACACTCGCTACGCGTGGTTAGACGAAAAGACCCCGTGGAGCTTTACTGCAACTTGGCATTGTGTTATGGCTTTGGATGCGTAGGATAGGTGGGAGCCTTTGAACCCCGGCTTGAGGGCTGGGGGGAGGCAACGGTGAAATACCACCCTTCTG
>JANQNF010000027.1 GCA_028279705.1 archaeon | reverse complement strand
TGAGCCGGGTAGACAGAATGGCAATAGGATATTTGCCGGAATCATGGGATACGATATGACGCATGGCTTCCCTCTTAGAAGATTAAGTGGGCAGCAGCGTAATATTCAATCGAGGGCAAAATCTTTTCGTACTGTTCCAGTGCACGTTTGTCACCAGCCAGTGTCCAAGCAGCCTCACGAGTACGCTCCAGCCCTTTATAACGTCCTGACTGGTCTTGTGCTACCAGACATTCAGGTAGAGCATCACGCACATCCTGATAGGTCATACAACCACGAACCAGACGGAATACAGTCTGGTTTACCAGATGCACTTCCATGACCAGACGACTAGCAGCTTTGAGATAGTTATTCATCTTCTCCCAGAGTTCTGGGTTAAGCATGAGTCTCTCGCCGTAGGTTGGTGCACGACTTGCATTGGAACGTAGGTAATACTCCCCCTGATACATGAATCCTGCTGAAATATCGATGCCGTGAATACGGTCATTCTGGTCAATGAGCTTATTCAGCACATCGTCCAGACGGGTTAATTCAGCGAAGAACAGATGTTTGACGATTTCGCTACTGTTGGAAATGTCATTAATCGTTCTGGTTCCTATCTGTGCCATAGTTCCTCCTAGTAGGTAAGGCCACCGTATTTCTGAGCCAGGTCACCATAGAACACAACTCGTTTACGAGCACGAGATACTGCGACGTAAAGCAGACGGGCAACCATATCAGGTTGGCGACAGCTTGAGAGGTCGGTAGCATCAATGAAGATTGTGTCGTAAGTCGAGCCTTGTGACTTATGGACAGTACAGGCGTGTAGAGCACGGAGGTCTGGGATAGTTTCCTTCATACGGAAATATGGTTCCCAGTTCTTATCTTTACCCAGCCACTTAACCAGACGGTTGAAGTAATCCGGGTCAGTCGGAACAGGCACACTACTGACGATACCACCATAGCCCAGGTCGAGGGTGCTATCTCGTACTTCCAATTCAATGTCGTTAACGACACGAATCATACGAGTTGCACTGTCCTGGTCAATGATTTCGACTTCCTGTTCAATAGACAGACGGTCTTCGGCAGTAACTGCTACAGCAGAGTTAGAAACGAGTTTCTCACCTACTTTGTATTCGCCAGTGTGACCATTAGCACCACGAATGTAGTTATTGTAATTAATAACCTGGTCATTCGTGTAGGCCACAATACGGCTATCAGTAGGTTGGGTGAAGTGGTCAAGTACCAGCTTCTCCATATCTTCACCTTGTACCCAGTCGATAATTCCCGGTACACATTTGATTGGCAGGAATCCCGTTACGCCGTTAACTGTATCACGCAATTGCTGATGCAATGCTTTCAGTTCTGGCTGGTCGGTACGCATCTGCTGAGTCAGATAGTGAGTCGGTATATTACCTGCATATACTGGAGACTTGTTTTCTTTCACTGGTAGTAGCTGACTTGCATCACCTACGAATACCAGTTTACTGTTATGAGTTCCCTCACGGGCATACTTTAGTAACTGACGGTCAATCATTGACGCTTCATCAATAAAGATGATTTTGTTGCGTTTAACACTGAATGATTTAGATGGGATGACATTACTGTCACCAGTCTTAAAGTCATTCTTAACTGTCAGTCCCTGGAATGAGTGATACGTAGACGTAGGACGTCCAGTAGCACGAGCCAGTACTTCAGCAGCCTTGTTGGTTGTCGCTGTCATGACAACTTCCTGATACATGGGCTTACTACCCATCAGTTCACACGTTTCCATGTAACGTGGCATTGTGTCATCAATCAGGTGAGACATGAGGTAAGTTTTACCAGTACCCCCAGGCCCACTGATATTGAACTCTGACTGATTAGGGTCAAGCAGGAAGTCAAAGAAAGCGTCTGCGACAGCATTCTGCCCCTGGTTCAACGGGGACTTGGTAGGTTTAGAAAACATCAATTTCTCCAGTAAAAAACCCTCCGTAGAGGGTTAAATAAATTTGCTCAAGTCAGGCGGTGTATAGTCTTTGCCTTTCATAACTTTCTTGTTCTCGTTGAATACTGGTTCCCCATTTTCGAATTTAGAGTAATTCGAACGGTTAACTTCATCGAGAGCACCAGGTACATTCATACCCAGGAAAACACCGACACCAGTCGCTGTAACAATCTGGTCAGCAAGGCTATCCAGTACAGCCAGACGGCATTCAGGAATAACCTCAAAGGCTTCACCATCTGACTTCATCAGGTCGGATAGCACTGTTAAAGCACCAATGGCTTTAGTTAACTTCGCGTTGTTTTCTGGATTGCTAGGAACCAGTTCTGCGAGCATTTCAATTACTTCTTCCAAATGGCAACCCATCTGGGTATTGATATTTTTACTCGTCGGATTTGGTACTGCCTTCAGAAACCAATTCTGAGTTTGTACCAGCGTATCGTTTGAGGAATCGCTCATGAGCACTCTCTTGATATTGGTGGCGATTGTTATAAGCCTCCATAAGCAGGTCACGAACATATGAGCGAATCTCATACTGTGGACCCACTTGCTCGGCTAACCAATCAACCACATGGGTGGGTAGTGGTGTTAGTACATTCTCCATGAACGTCCGACGAGTGTCGGCAGGTTCAATGTTCAGAGAACGCAATCGCAAAGTAACTGTTGTGGGGTGAATCCCCAACGTCTTTGCAATAGTTGCCAGGGATAAACCGACTGCGTTCATCTTAATGATGTCTTCGTCAGTTGCTTTGCGATTAACACGGTAAACTTTAGACATAGTACATTTCCTCTTCAAAGATACCCTCAGTATATTTCAACTGAGGGTTCTTGAACAGGTTACTTCAGGTGGTGCTTGAGCTTGTCAATAGCTTTGCACTCTTCTTCAGTAAGACCCAGTGCAGCGTAGGATTTCTTAGCAGCACGTTTCAGGTCATGAATAGAGTGAGCTTTCTGATAGTCAGACATGCCACTATCATTGAGCCAGCTACGGATGGTATCAGCGTGTTTGCCATTACCAGGTTTAGCAGCAGCCTTAGCAGGCTTGCTTACTTTCACTGGTTCGGCTTTAGCTTCTTCCAGACGTTCCTGAGTGGAACGTACTTTGGCAATCTCATCGACGATAGAGCTATCGACACCGAATGCACCCCACGGCTTCTTAGCCTTACCTCGTAGTTCGACCAGCAGGTCAGCAGCAGCCAGCTTATCTTCCGGGGAAGTTGCACTTTGGAACTCTTTTACCAGTTCCTGGATTTGTTCTTTCACAGTAGGAGCCTTAGCAGGTTTAATTTCAACCGCTGGTTTGTTTACGGGTTTGACATCAAGTGCTTTCACTGGTTCAGCACTCAGAGTTTCAGGTGACAGAGACTCTTCCATATCCAATGCTTCTTTCGATGCAGTGGTACGGATTTGCTCTACAGTACCGCCAGTTAACTGGGTGTACTTCAGATTGCTGCCCATATGACCACCAACCATTACCAGGTCTGTTGGTGCAGAGTGGTTGCCCACAATTGCATCGTTAAGCAGCTTTTTACCTACGTCCGTTTTGGACAGGTAAACGCCATTACAGACGTTACTGCGTTCTTTTTCAGGCAACTCAGCAATGATGTGGTATGCAGCTACTCGCATCTTGTTGGTGCTGTATTCAGGAACAGCAAATACGTCTTCAGGTGCTACTTTACCCAGGATGGTTACGTTACCGAAGAATCTACCAATGTAGCTCATAGCAGCAACGTGCAGACCGTTAGAACAGTCACGGCGACGGTCTGGGTCTACCAGGTCTTCACGAACCTGTACCTTCATGCCAACCCATTGACGGATATTACCAGAGTGGCAATCCACGAATACACGGCGACCCTCTACGTCTGTCTCTTTGAAGTTCAGACGTTTCAGGAACAGAATGCAGCCATCATCAGCGATAGGCAGTTCTGCTTTTTCCATGAATTTCATCAGGTCTTCGACTGAGTGACGACGGTCTTTAACTACCGGAGCCAGACGCTCAAGGAAGCGGTTAAAGCCCTTATAGTCTTTCAGCTTACTTGCTTGACGCAGATGACGTTGCAGCCCTTCGACACCAGGGACTACGCCAGCACTCGTAACAGCTACGATTGCCTCGTCTTCTTTCACGTCTTCGTGGAAGGAAGCATCATCGGTACTTACAGCACCCAGTGCTTTCAGCTTCTCAGAAGCAGCAGCCAGTTTTTCCTGCTTAGTTGGTTCAGCAGGTTTGCCCTGAGTAACTTTAGGTTCCTCATAAGCATCTGGCGTTATACTGCGATTGGTAACTGCCCAATGAACACCCTTAAGCTGTTGTAGACGATTGGTAAATTCTACCAGTGCATCATCAGACACAGCTTTCAGGGCAATAGGCCATTCCAGATTGGCATGAGTAGTTGCACGTTCCGGGCTGTAATTCAGAGTCTCACTAATGAAACGAATTAAGCCAATACGGTCATGCTCCTTGTCGTACCCGGTAATCCAGAGCAGGTGATTACAACGGTCGTAATCCCCATTCTCTATAGTCACCTCTGGTTCATTGGCCTGTATAGCCAGGAAGGTATCCATTGCTTTATCAACCATTACCTGGCATGGACTACCCATCTTGATATCAGGTACTTGTGGTGCAGGACGGATTTCAGTTTCATCCTCAAAGAACTCTTTGAGTTTGGCCTTAGCCACTTTGAAGAACTTAACGAAGCCGTTAGTGTGCTTCTCTGCATCGGTGAACTCAGTTTTACCTGCGATTTCTGGTGCAATGTTTACTTCAATTACCTTGCCTGGCTCAAGACCTTTGGCCTTAGCTTCAGCAACGATACGGGCGACACGAAGGTCGCCTTGTGGGAAGACTACCGTGGAACCATCAGGTTTCCACAGCGTGATGTTACGGCTGTCTACGGCGAGTGCGATTATTGAAATCAGCTCGATTTTCATCTTGTGTATATACCTTTACGTTTAGTTAAACAGTTACGGATGAGTATCTTATACCCAGGAATATCCTCTGGGTGTTCAGTAAGCCAGTTAATTACATCATGCACAGATGAGTAGTAAATGGCAGGACCACTTACTTCCCTTTTCTGGAAGATACCCTTGATATCCAGTAACGACTGAAGGTTTTTGAACGTCTTCAAGTGAGTTAATGATAGGTACTGGTCAATGTCTTCCTCTTTTTCCATGCAACCCAGAGAAACCAATTTGCGTTTCTTACTGGAGTCCATGTGGTTGAGGAATTTATATGCCCACTCGAACTCTGGTCTTAGAACCAGATTATCGAATACCTTGGATTTAATGCCGAGCAGCTTAAGCAACTCTTGGTACTGACCGTCTTCCATGTTCAGATATTCAAGAATACCAATACGCTCATAAGTAACGTATTTCTTGAACTCTTTGGACTTAACAACGTTCAGCACTTCCTTATAGCGTTTGTCGTCAAGATGCACAGCACCACGCTTAATGGCTTTGTTAACCTCAATCTTATTACGGCAGACAACGGTTACTGCTTTAACTTCATCAGTTAAATCAGCCCACTGGTGCATAGAACCAATGTCAGGATTACTCTCTGGACGACCTGAGCGAATCTCTTTCAGTTCTACGTAATAAACTGGATTCTCTACGTCAACATGACCGTATTGTTTCCGCTTCTCTGGTGCAGCGAAGTCAGGGTGAATGTAATCGAACTCATATACTTTTTTAGTATCTCGGTCGATAGCATTACTCTTATTCAGCACACAGTTAATTGAGATTAAACGGTTTGGTTCAGAGCCTTTCATGCCAGCAGCTAACAAGTCAGCTTTATTCTTGGCACGCTTAGCATTCGCCAATGCAGTAGCATTACGACGAGCTTCTGCTGGTTTATCCCAGTCATTTTGCTTAGTAAGGTCAATGACTCGATAACCTAGAGCAGTATACTTAGCTGTCACTTCCTCAGCTTCGCCTTTCTTGGCTCCAATGTGGATAACATGAGCAGTCTTAGTAGCATATACGCCGTAATTACTATCACACTTAGCTTCCCATGCTGAACCATGATAATCAGGGTGGTAATAAAACGAGTCATGACAGTCTGACATACGACGGGTAATTATTACATTTTTGGTAATCAGTGTCTGAAGTACAGCCAGGTCAGAATAGGTACGCATATAAGTGCGTAAACCATTCTTTATCAGTGTGCAATGGCGATAACGACCAACAACATGCCCAGACCATTTCAGCTTATTAAGCTTCCATTCATACAGCTTAGGTAGCACAACATAGCGTTGCAGGAATTTCAGGAAATACTCCTGCATATTGTGGGTACGGGATTGTTTCAGTGCAGTCATTGCACGGCTACGGCTGAAGTGAATCCCTTTAAACTCTTCTTGTTCAAAGAAGCGTTTATTAGACAGGTTCTTCCAGTGTTTACGATAATGACGAGATGCTTTACGCCATAGGCTTGACTTCATGTAACCTTTAACACGACTGTTAGTTACGTACTCAAAGAAGTCTTCCCACTTGTACATGCTAAAGTCAGTAGACTTAGCAATACCCTCTTCAATTTCTTTCAGAGCTATTGGGATACCTGCTTTGATTTCCTTTTCCAGACGGTCAACAAGGTCAACACAGATGTCTACGATACCATCGTCAGTCATCTTCTGGTTCGACAGCGTTTCACGACTTGGGGCAATAGCCAGAGTAGATGGAGCAGCCTGAACAACAATACGGTTAGTACCAATGATGTTCATGAAGTTATGTATAACTCCCAGTGCTTCTTCTGTAGCTGGGCTTTCAACAGCCGGATACATTACGTTACCGTAACGCACATAGACAGCACTGCTGCCCATATAGCTACGATGCCATGTACCGTTAATGTCATACGAACCAGGTTCAAAGGACATACCTAATACAGGCAGTTCACGGTCTTGCAACTCGATAACACGCTTGCCTTCGGCATCATAAGAGAACTTAGGGCTACGCAGGATTGCTTTAATCTCGCCGTTATAAACGATGGATTCAATGTAACGAATGAACTCGTTTACATCTTCAGAACGAAGCTGGAACTTAACTTCCAGACCAGTATCATCAGAAGGAACGTCAGTGATAATCGGTATAACACCCGGCTTACCATCAGTCTCTACCGAGGACTTAGTGACGTTATAGATAGACATCTTACCCTGGTTCCATGAAGTAACCTGGAAGCTATCTGTGTAAGCGAACGGTGATTTACATCCCAGACCGAAGCCACCAGTTACACTGGAGTTAGCTTTCTTGGTTGATGCCCCATAAGTGGCATATACAGCACCAATCTTATCGGATGGGATACCTTTACCGTAATCACGGAAGGTAATGAAGTTGTCTTTATCAATGATGATAAGCACGGGCAGGTGTGTCTTACCTGCTTCAATGTGAGCATCCCACTGATTACAGATAGTTTCACGTACAACAGCCAGGTTTGGGTTGTTATACAGAGATGAACTCAGTACGTGAAAGAATGCAGGGTCATCCGAGATACCGAATGAGATAGCCTGTTTTCCACCGAGGGTAGCAGAGGTAGTTAATTCTTGATTGTCTGCGACTTGCATTTTTAACTCTCCAGATAGAATGCAGCTTATGAAAATAGTGCGAGTAGTACGACAGTAATGCCTATCAGCATTCCGTAATTACCTACGAAAGCTATCAAGGCATACCAGATTTCAACCATTGCGTTTACCTGCCATAGCTTGTAATACGAATACAGCCATATCAGATGCCTGGGCATCACTAACAGGGTCATTACCATGCCCCAGTTGAATATGACCGTCATCATCCCACTCATCCAGCATACGCTGTACTTCAGCCAGGCCAGCCTGAACCATCTCTTTGCTTGGTTCAGTCCATAACTTACGTTCTTCGCCCAGTGCAACGATGCACATACAGAGTGAAGCAATATTTGCAGGGCAAGCCAGAATGTCTTCCACTTTAGAGATGGAATCCAGTGACACTGCTTCGCCTGTTTTGGCGTGAATGACATTAGGGTTCAGCATGAATTTCTTCCAGTTGATTAACGGGGATAGTGAAAGATGGGTAGTCCCCATTTTCATCCAGAGTTACTGACTTATGCTCGATACCAGTTTCACGAGTATCTTGATTAGCCAGTCCATAGTCAGGCTTAACTAAGCTGTAAACGATATCGCCTGACCCTTTAATACGGTACTTACGTGGCATAAGCCCTCCAGAACAGTTAACAGAATCAAAAAAAGACCTCCCGGAGGAGGCCTTACGTTTACTGTTTCTGTTCTGGTTCTTCGTCTGGCTGAGACATCATAGCGAAGTGCTGTGCAATGTGCTTGGCACGTTCTTCATGTGCTTTAATACCCTCGTAGTCACGAGCGTAGTAATAGAAGCACCACAGACCAATTTCACTCAGTGCAGTAATGGCAGTGATTCGCCAGAACTCAAAGTCTGTTTCAACGAACCATTGGAGCTTGATTACGTAGACCAGTGTAACGATGCAACTAGCAATCATTGCGTATAAAGCGAGCTTTTTCATATTTGCCTTAAGAGTTGTTCAAACCAAACAACACAATCACGCAGTGATTGTTTCGCCAGGAATGAGTTTACGGAATTGGACGAAGTGCAGCAGGTTACCGGAGTAGAGATTGCCTTCTCTGTCCATAGAGGTAACACCCTGTTCCCAGGTTGCTGGATTCGAGTTATTAACAAACTTGGTACTGAAGTCCATCGGTGTAGCCTGATGCTCAGTAGGTGAAGCATGAATTGGCTGTTTCTCTACCAACTTAGCAAACAGGTCAAGGTCATCACTGATAGTAGACGGCTTGCCTTCGAAGTTGTTATAAGAGGCACGAGCACAACGAGCAGCAGAGACTTTAAGCAGTAAGCCTAAAACTTCTTCATTACTTGGTTCATCACGAGTAATTCGTTGATATTTGCAATGATTGTAAGCGTTAGCACAATCAATACTGCGAATATAAGGCAGATGCCAGTCACCTTTCTTGAGCTTTTGCTGAACAGATTCTTCATGAGCCTTCTTCATGGCCTGAGCCAGTAAACGGATTTCTGGTTGGGCATCCTCATGGTCACGTAAGCCATAGAAGTTTGCCCAGCTAGTGGATGTAACTACCACACGAATATGTGTGAATGGTTCCAGAATGCGATTAACAATCTGCTTATGGACTTGTCCACGACGCAACATTTCTGCATAGGTAGCTGCACTGGACGCAGCCTGGTCCCAGATAAAGATTGCATCACTACGTTGGTCTTCAGACAGTTCTTCGAATGCCTGCATCCCTTTCTGGTTCTTACCCCAGTAGCTTGGGAATACTGGGTCAGTACGTACCTGTTCAATAAAACGGTCAGTAGGGATTGCACGACTGCTTGAAGCATTGCGGTTGAAGATACGGTGAGTCATGAACTCACTGTGAATGAAACGTGGGTAAACCAGTTCAAACGTGGTGATACGAGTGCCTGTCTTCTCATGAAGACTATCGGCAATTACTTCTGCTTTAATCATCGTAGGTTCTCTAAATAGATTAGGATTTGATTGGATTCCGTTAGCTTACGGGCTTGTACATAGGCCAGCTTAAATTCACTACGAGGTAGTTCTTGTAAGATGGGTACACCCATTGCCAGAGCTTTTGAGCAGTTCATAGAGACAACTGCATCCATAATGAATGGAATACTGGCATGTAGTCTCTCGAACTCACTACGGAGCTTACGGAGGGCTTCTCGTGCACAATCACTCACTTCGTGGGAGCCGGTAAACAGAGCGAGATTGTACACGATGAATAGCTGTTCAAATATGAAAGTAAGTTGCATTTCTGCATCTACCCTTGCACCAGTGAACAAAGTTACGATGTATTGCTGTGCTTTACGGTTAAGAGCGAACTCGTCTTCAATTCCCTTTTGAAACAGGGTTGGAACCCTTTTCCTTTTGTTTAAGAATGGGATACGCATTATTAATATTTGCTTCCTCTTCTATACCAGGGAAAGTGATGGGTAGTACTTTTACTCTTGAACAGGTCACGAGTAACGGGATTCTTGCGTAACTGCTCCAGGTACAGGTACATATGTCCCTCACCTGGATATGCCCAGAACTTATCAATTATTTTATCTACCTGAGATTTCAGGTGAGGAGGCGGATTGATGTACTCAAGTTCATCTCCCCATAATTGTTTTGCAAATGTGCCTGTAAGAGTTTCCTGCATAGCTGCCATCATTGCAGCTAATGCGTCTTTTTGGTCATCATTACGAGCAGTTGGTGTTCTAACAACAATTGAATCGTGGATTCCAGTTCCAATCTGCAATGCAGTTTGTTCCAACTTACCGAAATCCATACCTTGAAATATTCGTTTAAGGTCAGATTTACCATATTGACGTGTGTACATAATATTTCCTGTAATTAAAAAAGCCCACGGTTAGGTGGGCTTTGGGTTACGCATGGATAAGCAATGAGCTGGAAGGAACTTCCACAAATAGCCCTACAATGTAGGGCTATTAAGGTAAGCACTTGCTACTTATTCAGCTTCTGCGTCAGCCCCTGACAGTGCTTTAGCTACGTTACGACGTACAGAGTCATAACCGACTTCGGTTTGCAGTTGCAGACCGGATACGAAGTTCAGTTCGCCTTTACCTTCGATATCACGTACAAACGCAACGTTTGCAGCAACAACAGTAACTTTTACACCGCCAACTTTAGTAGTAAATACAGACATGGTAATTCCTCATTTGCTGCTTCTTGCAGCGACAGGTTGGTTTTCCTGGTTCTGATACTTCCCATTGTAATGGGCAGGTTCTTGAACCAGATGGAACAGCACTTGTGCAATCCCAGCACCAGCCGGGATGTGCAGTTTCTTACGACCATGATAGACCAGTTCGAGGGTAAGATACCCTTTCCATCCTGGTTCTATTACGGTATTGAACACTGATAATGCACGTCTTGCCCAAGTAGACTTATCGTGAACGATAGCTACACAGGACGGGGACATGTTGAACTTCTCAATTGCTGAAGCCAATGCGAACTTACCGAGATGGCGTGATACTTGTTTTCCATCAACGATTTTCACCATTGGAATCAACCCAAATAAGCGATAGAAGGTGATATCTTGTTTGATACGAATATCATAACCAGCTTCACCCAATCCATAGCTTACACCATGCTCGGATACCTTACGGTCTGGGACATCCAGCAGTTGAGACGAACGATACAGAGCATTCCCGTTTAAAACCATTATTTCATTCCTGGGTCAATATGTAAGATTTCACCGAAAGGCACGGTGGCATGTCGGTTTCCCAAACAAACCCAGATGATAGGTATATCAAACGGGAGTTCTTCCATAGGTGCAACGTGCATATCAGAGAAGATGATAGCAGCAGTTGGCTTGTTCTTGATAATCCACTCACGAACAGGCTTGAGGCAAGTACCACCACGGCCTGTAATTTTAATCTCCTCAAAGGTATCCTCTTCGGTGATATCAATTTCGTCCTGAATAACAGTATCGAAAGTGAGTAGGGTCATTTTCTTCGGATTAAACTGGCTCTTAACATAGGCCACCTCTGAGTTAAAACGCAGAGAGTCAGCATTAGTAATGGAACCAGAGACATCCTCGAAATAGGCCAGATGCCGTAAGCGACCTTCATCATCTTCCAGAGATGGCAGGTACATATCCGGGTAACGACGGTTAGGTCTTGCCCAGGTGTACTTGGTGTCATCAATGTCAGTGAAGAAGTCGAACAGGACTTGTTGCCACGGAACCACTGGCTTGAGGAATTGGGTAATCACCTCTTGCATACGTCCTGCACCAGTACCAGCTAGTGTGCCACCAGCCAGTTTTTGCTGTTGCAGTGCACGTACTACGTTGTTGACGATAGTTGCAGGAGATGAACCCGAAGTGGGGCTAACCATATCTCCACCAGACCCTGTTCCGAATGCCCCCAATGCCTTCGGCTTCTTGTGGGGATTCTTCATAAGGTCATCGTAAATATCCTCTTCGACCCAACCTTTATATTTTGGGTCTTTCCAGCAGTTCTCTACTCCCTCAAAGGAGTAGCCATCATCTTCTAACTGGTTGTTAATGTAGATGTCGCAGGCATAGTTCCAGAACTCTGGGTCACGGGAACCCTGACGAACACCATGCAGATAACCTACATGCCAAAGCTCGTGCATAAGCACGGTCTTTCTTGTTTCAGGCTTTAACCAGACAAAGAAGTCAGGGTTAAACTGAAGCTCAGTACCATCGGTCTGAGCGGTATCGCAATTCTCCCGTTGCCAGGAGAATTTGAGACTACACAGTAGTGAGCCAAAGAACGCAGCACTCTTGCCCAGAAAAGCCTGAGCCTGAGTACGGTCATACTCTCGCATGAGTTGCTCGTCGGTCAAAGTGTGCTGAGGTATCTGGTTCATATTTTATCCGTGTAGGTAGCGAGACAGTTCTGCACCAGCTTTACGCCATTCAGGGAGGCCAGTAACGTCTGGTACAATTTTATGCACAGTACGGAAGTACAGGATGCGGTGAGTCATCTTATCCAGACGCTGGATATACTCAACTACATCCGGGAAGTTATCTACCGTGGTCTTATTAGCCAGATAGGTAACAGTTGCCCAGCAGAGGTTGTTATCTTTCGGTAAACGAGCCTCTTTAGGGTCTTTAACCACCTGCTCAATAGTGACCAGTTGGTTATATACCTGAGTAAACTGAACGAACTCAGTTGCCTTACCAGCAGTGACGTGACCAGCATAGAAGATGGAATCTTCATCAGGCAAAGCACCAGGAGGCTGGTTCTTCAGATCTTCATTAACGAAGTCCCAGGTACGAGGGCAGCAGAACGTTTTGTTCTTGTGTGCCGGGTCGAAGTCATGCAGATATGACGTATTAGCATGGAGGAATGCAACTAAACGTTCATCCCACTTCTGAGGAATCATTACGTCTTCAACAAAGATGTCGAAGTTGATTTCCATTTCCAGATGCACAACACGAGACTGCATTGCAGTACCCATCGGGTTAACGATTGCACGGTCAGTCTGTTTGTTACCAGCACATACAATCATCACTTTAGGATGCAGCTTCTTCTGACCAGTCATACGGTCGAGAATCAGTTTGTATGCAGCAGCAACTACCTCTTTCTTAGCTGAGTTGAACTCATCCAGGAACAGAATCCAGCCATTATAACCTTCAGGCACTTCGTCACCTTCCAGAGGGAACAAGTCTGCAAACGGTGCAAATTCTGCACGACCATCAGCACGGAAACGTGGCAAACCAGACAGGTCTTCCGGGGCAGAAGTAGACAGACGATGGTCAATCAGCTTCATGCCAAACTCATCTGCAATACTGTGAATCATTGCAGATTTACCCATACCGGGTGATGAAGTCAGGAAAGGTACGTTACCTGCCTGTAATGCACGGATAATAAATTTACGAGCCTGTCGTGAATTACATACGACAAGCGAGTCGATGTTTGACATTATTTCATTCCTTAACAGGAGCAAGAGAAGAAGTTACTATCAGACACTTCTTCACGAGGGATACCATCAGACAGTTGGAAGTAAAACTTCTCGTCATAGGTCTTCATCTGCTTGAACGTAGGGAATGTATACAGGTCTTCATTCCAACCAATCCAGTAACGGCCTACGCCTTTTACTTGTTGGTCAACACCTTTATCGTCACCTAAACGGTTAACGATGATACCTACATTACCTGGCTCTACTCGTTGATAACAGCCAGTAAGACTAGCCATTGCAACTATTGCCAGTAAACAACCCATAATAAATTTACGCATGTTTCTTCTTCCGTTTCTTAACGATGAGGTAAACAACACGACCTGCCATAACAGGCCACATAATAGAAACAATCAATCCAATTACTACACTTATACTATCTGAAGCAGACACTGCACTAGGCAGTACTACCCCATAGATAAAGGCAGTAAATAACAGAAATACGATTGCCCAGATTAAATCAGAAAATTTCATATTTATTTTCCAAAGTAGATAACAACCAAAAAAAGACCTCCCATTTAGGGAGGTCAAGGATATCAAAGGAATGTTATGGGTTTACTCAACCCAAAAAAGCAATCAGGATTGCGTAGCAAGCCATTCCAGGTATTCTTCTGGGTCATCAAAGTAATTACCTGCCTCGTCTTCGTAGAACCAGTCTACCCACTTATCAGTGAGTTCCATATCTTTAAGGTCTTGTTCGGTGAGAGATTCATCCCACAGGTGCAGACCGTTTACATTGGAGTAATCCGGCTTGATTCTGTTTTCATATTGAAAAGCATCATAGTCAGCCAGCATACCCATTACTTTAACGCCTTCAGCTACAGAGTCCACTTCTACAAAGAAAGCCTTCATAGGTACTTGCGGGATATGCCATACACGTAATTTATTAGTCACTTTTACTCTCCTATAGTTACAAGAAAGCCCTCACAAAGAGGGCTTTAGCCAAACAAAACTATCAGTTTACTCTGCAACGTTGATGGTGATAGTTACATCAACAGTACCATTAGTTACTACAACAGAAGTTGCAGCACCAGCAGCCACTGGCTTAACAGTCAGAGTAGTGCCAGCAATGGTAGCAGTAGCACGAGCAGAGTCTGGAGCAGTCTTAATAGACAGCGTACCCAGTTCAGCATCAGTAGGGATAGCAGACAAAGCTACAGTTTTACCAGTAGCAGTGTCAGTAGCCACGGACAGAGACAGGGAAGTAGGCGTAGCCTTAATACCTGTCAGTGCTGGTGGTGGATAAGCACCCACAGCCACCAGAGCAGTACTATCTACCTTGGTTCCGGCAGCATCGGTAACGGTGACTTTATACTCACCTGCTTTATCAGCATCGATGTTATCCAGAACCAGGTTAGCAGTAGTCTGTCCTGATACATCAGTCCAGGTTGAAGCGTTAGGTGCACGGAACTCCCACTTATAAGTAAGAGGAGCCTTACCACCCAGAGCAACAACAGACAGAGTAACCTTACCACCTTCGATGGTAGATACCACACGGGGCAGAGAGGTACTCAATACCAGACGTGCAGTAGCCTTGTTCTCAATGGTAACGGCTTGCATGTTGGTAATATTCTCAGGCCAGAAGCCTGGTTGAGTTGGGTCAACTTCGGAACGCTTATACAGCAGTTCACGAACGCCGTGATAGATAACATAACTATCAGGGTAAGTCTCATCAGGATGGTCGAAAGTACCTACGTTCACGGAACCACTTGGAATGCTACCACTGGCATCCAGTACGGTAGCTACATAGGTGTCTTTGTTAAAAGCAACTTTTAACTCAGGCATAGTTGTGTCCTCAATTCGAAAAAAATAAGCCCCATACCCGAAGGTATGAGGCTCATATTAGCTTAATGCGTACTCAGCGTCTAAGACATCTTTCCACATGTCATTGTCCAGCTTACCAGCAGTGAACTCTTGTCCCAGTACCTGAGACAGAATAAATGACAGCAGATTGGACTTAGCAATGTCAGACAGAATCTGATTGTATTGACGACGCAGGTCATTTCCATAGTTAGGATGGCAACGGAAACAGTCATGTACAGTCAGTACTTTGAATGATTTCTTAGGCAGAGTCTCCAGCATCTCAAGGATGACCTGACGGTCAACCAGAGCAATGGAGCCTGCATCCAGATAGTCGCAGATACGCATGGACAGGAAGCCACTACGTTCATAGTGGTTCCATAACTCCATTACCATGTCGAAGTTTTCTTCCAGTGCTACATTGGACTCCTGTACACCATAGCAAAGCTGTTTTACATAGGTAATCAGGTCAGCATCGTAGTTACAACGACGAAGCATCTCACGTACTACCATTCCATCAATAGAGTGGGTGGTATTAGCAGAGAGCATACGAGTCTTCTCTTCAGTACCTTGTACTTTACGAGTAATATCGTATGGCTTGTTCATGAAGTTAATGGTCTGTACTTCGTCAACCATTACCTTAATCTGACAGTGGAAGTTGTCCGGCAGAACCCATAAATATGAGGTTGCATCCGGGTTACCACATTGCAGATAGAACTTGTTCAGTTCCCATGGACCTGGTGCTTCAATTTCCATTACGTGTTCAAAGGTCTTCAACAGAATACCTTCACCGAACACTTCTTTAGGCTTAGCTTCTGAGCCGTAGAATGCAGTCATTACTGCCTGCTTACAGTCATCACGTTTAACACGGGAAGACTGACCTACGGCTTCCAGCATAGTACGGTAGATAACGGTGTAAGCATCACTGCGACGGGCTTTGCCTTCGCTACCGTAGTAGTTCACTACGTTACACAACTGAGCAGCCTTACGGTCGCCAGTCAGACATGCCAGTAATTGCAGACCGGATGCAGTAGCATCCAGTGCAATGGTATAGCCGATAGGCTTACCAGCCAGCATGTCTTCATAGGCTTTAACACCTGCATAATACAGAGCAGGTTCCTCTGCTGCTTCCAACTGGTTCATGAGGTTGTCTTTGTTCTCATCGAACCATGCCAGACGCTCATCCCAGGTCTTCTTGTCCAGACCAAAGTTATTAGCGATATCGATAGCCAGGTACTGTTTAGCGGTAAAAGTTTGCATTTTATATTCCTTGCGTCTTGAGCCTACTGGCTCGCATTAGGTTAATTACAATGGTTGTTCAAAGCGTTCTACTGCATGAATTTTACAGCTTATCCCTAAGCTTTTAGCTACACGTTTAGCGGTAGCACGTAAGTATTCAATATCATTACTTGACTTGAAGAACTTCCAGTCTTCGCCTGGCCATTTAGTCCATAACTCATACTTATCGGTCATTTATCTCACCTTTGTATTAATGAAGTTTGCCTGGTTTCTTCAGGTCATTGAGGATTGACTGAAAGTCTTTATCAGCCGGATTTAAATCTGGCTTCTGGTCACGGTCGTGCATGATATTGCTGAAATTTGAGAAGGCATTCTCAAGTGATAAATAGGTGTTTGCATTATAGAAGAGGCATACAGTGACTGTCTTACCAGTCACCACATCGTAAGCTGTATACAATACTGTACCGTCTTCCCCTAATGCTAATGTGCCCATTCCACCTTTGGATTGAGCAATGGCTTTAAATTCTCTTTTACTCATCGTTTACTAACTCCTTATCAGCGAACTCAATTACAGCCTTGTTCCAACTGGTTCCCTGATAGTTGATGTGATAGCCCTGTGAATAGGTACGTCCACGCTTGTCATACTTATGGTCAAGTGAGAAGTTGTTACCTTCTTTAGTCACCAGTTCCATAACGTCTTTAGCTGTACGGTCATACTTCTCGAAGGCACGTACACGTTTCTGGAAGTCCTGACGGGATTCCCCTTCTTTAGGCTTATCCAGGTTAGCCCATGAGTTTTTGACGAACTTGGCAACGTCCCAGTTGATGCTGAGTCGTTGGTTGTTCATACGGTTAATGTGGTCGAGACACACATCCATTTCATGGTGGTTCTTCTTGAGAATGATACTGCCTTTAGTATTCCAGTAACCTGAGCCACGATTATCTTTAACCTCTCTTGGTTCACTGACGATAGGCAGCGGATACTGGAATGCTTCCAGTTCCAGTTGTACATCATCACTGATTTCATAGATGACGATGAACTTGTCGATACTTGGGTCGAAGTCAAAGCAGTCATGCTCTGCCATCTTAAGCAGAGTGTCTGCTATGTACTGAGCATCCTGACTGTGACTCATGAGTGAGCCAACCATAGTAGGAATGTCAGCACGCTTGTGCAGAGCAATTTGCACCATTGCATCAATGCCCAGCTTAGGGTCGATGCCAATATGCTCAAAGTACTTGGTGAATTGGATTTCTTCGGAGTCCTCGAACTCTTTCCTCATACGAGGAATTAGTTGATTCTTGTTAAACAGAGTTTCCAGTTGCTTCTGATGTTCAATAGATGAATACATCGCATATCTCCTAAATGTGATTAATGACCAAAAGCTGCGGAGCAGCTATTACCTAACGCTTAGTCCAAAAGGCAATACGAATATTGTCTTCAACATGGTCACGGTAATCGATACGTACATATAAACCATTACCGTCAAATTCATTACCTTTCTTCCGATAAGGCCATACTTTGCTACGTAAAGGTATTTTAACGAAACCCGATATGTGACCTAGCTTAGTACGGCTCTTTAGTTCATCTTGTAGTGCACAGTAGATGTCGTGCCGTGTGAGTGCTCTGGCTCTGACCTGAGCAGCCCATAGTTCTTCATATGTCATTAGAAGGTTCCCCAATAGGTGAAGCATTCGCCATTAGGAATGTATGGCTTCCAGGCTTCGTCAAACATTACATTGCCTGTAGCGTTATGGAACATAGGAGCAATATCCTTGTCCTCATAACCAGCCAGTCCACAACCAATACGTGTTACCTTAAAGTCCCACTCTGGGTGTGCTGCTGCATATAGGATGAATGCTGCTACGAATGTTTCAATGTCCTCCAGGGACATAGGCTTAATTGACTGGTCTTTGGTTGGGATTGCATAGCTGCAACCATAATGGCCTACGCCCATACCCCAACGAGCACCGTGCTTCTTATATGCAGTCTTAGCTGCACCACCACCGTGGCGACCAGCCAGGTTAGAACCGAATACGAAGATTTCTTTCATTTGCAAAGACTCCTTACTTCTTTATAGAATTTAATAGCATCTTCTTGAGAGCTGGGATTAACCTCAGATACGCAATCAAGAGCGTATTGATGGTCTTTCTGTTCTTTCTCAGTTCGGCATTTGCCACATTTTTTATCCCATATGGATACATAGCCTTTACCACATTTACACTGTTTATCCATTTGGATTCTCCACAAAGTATTTGTACATGGCCTGTACGAGCTTCTCTTTAATAACCTCACCATGACATGGTTTCGGATAACAGAAGCACTGTAAGGCCAGTCCTTTCTCGTCAATGGCTTTATTACCCAGACGATTAAGTTCATCCAGTACAACTGGATTACCCTTATCAATTTGTTCTTGCAACCATATCCGATACATAGCAATAGCTTGTTGGCGGTTGTATTTATCACCAATTGGATAAGGATTACCCAATGGTGAACCACGTCCAATATACTCACCAGGTTTACCGTGATGTTTGTTAACAATGATAATTGGACGTGCAGCTACACCCAGCAAAGCATTGGTGTTGCCACCTAGTTTAATAGTCTTCATGGTTTAAGTACCTGGAAAGGCCATACAGGACGACGTGATTTCCACTGGTTCATAGCTAGCTCACTGGCTTTAGAACCGTCATGTAGGTCATAGATGAATGTAATTACGAAGTCTGGTTTCTCTGGGAAGTTTTCTGTACCGAATGGCAGTCCAGATTCTTTCAGGATAGGAACCAGTGGTGATTCAGCCTCGCAGAACAGCTCGAAGTCACCTTCGAATGCCTTGCTATGCTGAGATACGTAATCAATATTACGCATCATTTTATCCACATCAGTGAATGATGGGTCATGCAATACTACAATAGTAGTCATTCTGGTTTATCTCCGGCAGTAGCTAATACATCTCCAGCTTTATTGGTAATAGTTACATAGCCCTGGTTCACTGTTGCATAGTTATTTGCAGCCCACTGCAACCAGTCTCCACTAATATCCATTGGCATTTCTTTTGTGAAAGTACCACTGGAGTTAACTACTGTTATGATTATATTTTCAATATTCACGGTATTATTACCTCACTTAAAGTGGCTTCAATTTCATTACGAGCAGGAGCATAGTTACGGATGATACCTATTTGCTCTTGTCTGCTATTTTTAATCTTACGGTCTATTTTCCAGATACCATTTTTAGTGAATTTAGGCTTGTGGCTAAACCCAATCAATGCAGAACCACTGCTTCCATACGTATTAGGATAGACTGCAATATATTTTACCCATAATGGCACTTCTATCTTTTGATTAAGATAGAGTGCTATTTTATGAGTAGGATAGGTGATAATTTTCATTATTCCCCCTGATATCCTTCAATGTGATTCTTACGACGAATAAGCTGAGTTGATGCTTTACGAGCAGTCCTCTTATTCTCGTACTCACGCTGTGAATTAAGAGTGTTATCCCACTCTTCTTTATTTCTACGCTTCTGAAGAATACGGGAACACTTATTATGTTTGGCAACTCCTTTCCGTTTGTTGCAGATTGGGCATAGTCCATAATCAGTGTTATACAACATTATCCAATAGCCTCCATAATTAATTTACGGATTACATTGACCTCTGGCTCATTGCCTATCAGTCCTACGGGTTTACCTGCTTTGTCCATGACAAAGCCAGCAATCTTTTCCATTTCAGCGGTGATTAGCTTATCGCCTACAATGAGACGATTACGCAGATATGCCTCATAAGCCACATCTACATCATCCTGGTTCAGTCTTTCAGACTTACTGAATGGATTAGCTAATGGCATTGGCAGGTGAATACGAATATTCCTGTCTGCAATGCGAGCCTTATTCTGGGGAATACAAATGATTTCATTTAGAGTCACTTTACGCTCTCCATTTACCGGAACGATAAATACTGTGGGCATACTTAATAATTAAATACATAAATTTAAAGTAATTTGTTCCGTTACCAATGAATGTACCATTAATAACACTAACTGATGCAGTGTTATCAGTATTAATCAATACACTATAACCTTTTGTTGCGGAAGGGTTACCTACTACAATGGAATTGTGCAGGTCTACTGTTACTTTTTTGTTTTTTACAGTAATTAACATAGCTATCTCCAATATCTATCTATGTCTAACTATTCTAAATAAAAAATAGAAGCTCCCTAATGGGAGCCACTATTATAAAATGCACGGATGATTGAAAGTTACGATACGGCGAACAGGTACAGATGTTCTGTTATCATCAGTACTATGCACTGATTCAATAGCAGCTTGTTTAGCACGACGCTTAATAACATCTTCTCTGGTTCCCATTAAGATTGATTTACGCATCTTTTTTACCTTTGTCTGTTATAGCATTAGCAATACATACGCCTAGAATACTTATAGTATTCATGATAAAAGCTGCTACTGGATACTCATCTATGTAAAACATTAGACCAATACCCAACGACATCCACATTAATGCAATTAGTGCAGCCAGTTGTAATAGCACTGATTTAAGAATCATTTAGCCATTCTCCCGAATGCCATACCTACGAATACGCCAACAGCTAACCACACAACAGCTACGATTACATATGTCATGTTATACATCTCCACCTGGTTCATCTCTGCCACGAGCATCATTTGCTCCGGCTGCGAACATGCCAATAATTACGCCTACGGCTAATAGCCACGGAAATGCAGCTACCAGCAGTATCATTAATAAAATACATAGAATCTCTGCCAGTAGCTTCATTTCTTTCTCCTATATATCTCTAATCACATACCATGACGTTCTGTATAGCCATGATTTTTAACTAAATCTTTTAGAACTTCTGTACGATGATTAATAGCTAATTGCTTAGCAATATCATAACCATTCCTCAGTACACTGAAGCGTTTCATTTTCTGCTTGCCCGTTACAGGCTCTTTCCATACAGCAACCCAATACTCTCTGCCTTTATCTGTGATAATGCTTACCCCAGTAATACCAGATGTATTGTTAGATTGCTTTGCTGAGTTTCTTAAGTTAATTAGCTTTGGTACGCATCGTAGGTTAATTAACCTACAATCCCAACGGATACCATTTTCATGGTCTATCTCATACCCTTCGGGTATAGCACCGTTGGTTTGCTCCCAAATCCACACATGTAAAAGTACGGTTTTACCATCACGTTTTACATATATGTACCCATTACTCTGAGCATCAGATTGGTCATGAATTTTGGCTAAATTGTGAGCAGTTTGCTGCCAATAGCCATATGGTTTCTTCATACTTACCTCTTAGTCTCTCTTCGTCTATTTTACCCTTAAAAGTAGGAATAGCTTTTAGAAAGTAGAAAATAAAAGGACTCCCCGAAGGGAGTCCATGTAGTGCTTAGAAAGTCAGTGCACGAGAATATTTATTCTCATTAGCCGGAATGTCAGCTTCTTCTTCTTTGACTCGACGAAGTTGAACCTGAAGTTGAATAACGCCTTCATCACCTGGCTCCAGACCTTCGGCAAATGCCAGAAGCTGGTCAAGTAAATCGTTCTGTGCACAACGCATAGCACGGAAGTCAGCATTGCTGGACTTAGTGCTCACATGCTCCTGAGTATCCAGCGGAATACCAGTCGGCAGTGAGATGAACTTAGCATCTTCAGTACCTTCGTTGGCTGTATAGCCAATATTCAGCCAGAACTTAGCTTTAGGACGTTCAGCAGTGGCAACAGATTTGTTAGCAACAGATGCACCAAAGGTTTCACCAAAAGTTTTAATACCCATTTTATACTCTCCAGATAAATGATTTGATTGTTGAGTTTGCTTGTCGGTAAGCACACCCAAACAAAGGATTAAGATTTCATACAGAATTGGATGCACTCAATACATCCTTAAGACGCGGAGCGTCTTGGTTTTTACGGAATGTAAGACATCCAGATTAACAGTTCAGCTTTAGTTTCTTTTAGAGCATTGTAGGCAATCGCATAAGCAATTGTTCCTTCATGCTGTTCTAACAAACCAAATGCTTTCGCAGCTTTCTCAAAGTTTTCCAAAGCTTCTTTTGGTGATTCAGATTTACAATCTGTTAGGGACATTTTACTTCTCCGAAGTAGGATTTCTTTCTACTAAAGTAGATAACTATCTAGTTAAACTATCTAATGAATTTTGAATCTCCCCGAAGGGAGATTCTCTTTTACTATTTAGATAGCAGAGCGATAACTTCATCGTAAGATGATTTATAGAGTTCAGCATTCTTTTCATCTTTGCAGAATTCTACGATAGCTTTCTTACGGATAGTATCTTGCATAGCTGTTTCTTCAGCTAATTTATTGGTAAATGTATGCATTTCCAATTTAGTACGAATACGTTGTTTCTCACTCATAGTAGTGACATATGAGTTGAGCATACCAACAGCTTTAGTTGCAGTACCAAAGGTATCAGCAATAGTAGTAGCTGCTTCATTTACAGTACCCAGTAAAGTTCCAGCAGTCATACGTACGTTAGCAGTAGTAGTCATTGTATAGCTCCAATAGTTAATAATAAGGACGACATGTCCATACCATGCGGAGCATGTGTAACGTGTAAGGTGGGGTAGGGTAGTGCACCGACTAGTGACATACCGGGGGGGTAGTCATAGTGTAAGGGTGTAGCCCCTCCCCACACCCGTGCGTTCATAAGTAACTATCACCATTTTGACATGCAAAAATATTAGCGGTAGCTATCTAATAAGCAGTTATGTTTGAGGGGCTAGATGCGTGGAGTATATACAGCAATGTGGTCAGTAAAGGTAAGGCGGTAAGCATCTGTATTAAGATGCCAAGGACTGAACATGCCATCCCACTTATACTCTTTTCCTGGTTCCAGTAAGTGAATCTTCCATACTTTATTGAGTAAGAATGATTGCCCACTCACTTCATGAAAACTATCCAGGTCAGGTACAAGAATAACAATGTTACTTACCACATCTGATATGGCCTTGTGCATGGGGGCTGTGTGATAGCCTTCCATGATTATCTTAGTAAGTTTCATTCGACCACCAGCCTGTATGCTTGATTAAAGATGTAGTCATAGTAGTAGCAATAGGCTTCGCTGTTATCTGAGTTAACAGGCATACCTATGTAATCGAATACCCATAAGCAAAAGTGGTTTAACTCATGGATTAAGGTAGCTAGTTCTTCTGTGAAGATACCAATGATTACTACGTTACCGGAGTAGGTCGTAAAGCCTTTGCATCCCGTGAGGTCTGGAGAGTAACCCTTCAGCTTCTTATACTTATTGATGAAAAGGTCTATGTCAGTAACTATCTCCAGATGTACTGGATAGGGTGCAGTGTTTATTTTCATGGACGTAGTAACTCCAGTGCATTGCGGTAATTACGAGCCAGAATGAATACACCACTCTCTTTGATTTGGTAGTTCGGAGGACATTCCATTAGCTTAGCTGTCTTTCCTCGCAGGAACAGGTCACCCCGTACTTCATGAAAGTCTATGTTAGGGTGAATCCAAATAGCTGCTGTTCCTGGTTCAAAGGTAGGCCAGTGTTGCCCTGCTTCTAACTTGATGGATAACATGCCGTGGTAGGCATCATAAGTAGAACGTACAAAATAGGCAAACATTACGGCCTCCTTATCCAGACATAACCGTCATCATCGTAGTTAGGATACTCATGCGGGCTATGTATTAGATAGCAGAGCAAGCCACCATATACCTTCTCACCTGGTTCAATGAGAGTGATGTCTGCATTTATACATCGCATCATGCACTCAGTAAGTAAGAAGTAAGCATCATCGCTAGTAAGCATGATGACTTTAGACTCCCCACTTAGAACATGACCAACATCACTTAACAGATAGTCTTCTGCATTGGGGTGCACTAGAGATAAGTTATGAGGGTTACTCATGAACCGAGTTAGTTGTAGCTGCATCTTTCTTCTCGAAGTAATAGTTAAGGCGTAAGTCATCTGTATACAGGGGGTCGCACTTAGCAACATAGTCATCTGTGACCAATGCAAAAGGAACCTGACCCACGGTTGGCTTATATAAAGTGGGGGGAATAATACATACTACTTTAGCCATTACTCCATGAAACAATAGTTGCCCCTGTACTTGATGATAATGTTCAAGAGAGGGAACCAGGATTACCTGACCTTCTCTTTGCTCTTCAGAAAAGAAATCAAAAGGATTCTCCAATGCGTTTACTAAATCAGAACCTTTATCATTGCGGCAGATTAATTGGACTTGCATAAGGATTCTTTCTCCAGGTTGGTCGTGGTTGGAAGTAGATAGCAATCTGTCTTTTAAATACATCATGGGAAGCTATAAGTTCCCAGTCAGGCAATTGAATAAAGTAAAGAGGGGGCATCCATACATAGTGACCACCATCCTGCATTCCATACTCTTCCAGGTTGTGTATGATAGATTCACCCTGCTTTATGATGCGGGTAGTCAATGAGATGTTATCTAACAACCAGCAACCCATAAGTTCATGGGATTCTTCACAGTCTGGTAGAAGGATAGTGTGTCTATTACCGAAGACAGTAGCAAAGAACTGAGCTGAACCTATCACATATGGGTCAGCTTCTTTCTTTTGTGTCTGTGTTTCTATATCAAGACCGTAGATGTCCATGACAACTCCTATAAAAAGAAATGGGGCATAGCCTCTCGACTATGCCCCTGACCGATTCCAGTATCGGGTCAGTTCATCCCTCTAGATACTTATGTATCGTTAACTTAAGATTGCAGTCTTAAGCCAAAGGAGCCGAGGAACTCTGACTGTGGAAGTTATTGGCTAATTACCAGGAAAGGGATGGAGAGAACCTTTCTCAGAAATATAGTCCCGCCACTATCCACTGGGCGGGGTACAGCAAGTATCACATCGTCACCATCATCCGAACGGTTTCACTGCTTCGTTTGATAGAGACACTATGAGGTAACTTTGTGAAGAACACAAGAGCAGAAACAGCTTTTTCTAAAGAGTAAGTTTCTGCTGGTTCTTTGACCGTAACTCCTGAAATATTTTCAAAGAGGAGCATACCAGTTAACTCATGGTACTCTTGCTCGGTCGTGGTAATAATGATATCTCCTGACATGAACCCAGCCTTGGTGTGGTCGAGTTCTGCATACTTATCTTCTCCATCATGCTTACGCATATAGACTCTCAAGGTTATCTCCTTTGGGAATAGGGTCATGGGAACATTACATACTATTGTAGTATCATGAACTTTTTCTATATCATGACTAAAGTGTAACTGCGTGGTACGGTTTCTTCAAGGGGTAACTCACCCCAGAAAAAGAATCCATGTATCTAGACATAACTTTGTAGCGAGATAACTATGAGTGAACTTACTAAACAACAGGTAATCAACGCATTGCCTTCCAACTTCAAGAACAGTGTTACTCAGGAGTTGGTCGATACAATTAACAACGTGACCCAGGATGAGTTACTTGCTCAGACCTTCCGTGAGAATTTCATCTCATACTCTGGAGTAATGAAGGAAGGCAAGTTCAAGACTGCTGACTATATCAGTGCAGTTCAGTACGTAACTTATAAGCACATGGGGTACAGCAACAAAGATGCTTACTTCAAGACATTCCCGAATCGACAAGCTGAACTGGTAGCTCGTGGAACCAGTGAGAAAGATATCAGTGCTTATGTGTCTGCTTATCACAGAGGCAAGCTGGTTAATCTCATCATGGAACAGAGTTTGGTTCCCGTGTGGATTGTAAACCAGGACAATTATCAAAAGGCTATCAACGTTCAGGTAGAGTTGATGAATACTGCCGTTAGTGAGAAAGTTCGTTGTGATGCAGCTAACTCAATCCTTACTCACTTGGCTAAGCCAAAGGATGCCTCAACGAATATCAACATTGATATGCGTGAGAACTCTGGGTTGACTGACCTCAAGAACACACTGGCAGCATTGGCTGAGAAGCAGATTGAAGCAATTCAAGGGGGCACTTCAACCAAGGAAATAGCTGGCAGTGCTCTAATCAGGGCAGATGAGGATATTACTGATGTCTGAATTAAAGAAACAAGAACTAGATGAATGGCTGGACAGTGTAGACTATTCGGTACTCAACACACCGAACTACCTGCCCAGCACATTCGCTCTAACCTTCGCCAACTTTATTAAGCTGGTGAATGGCAAGGAAGGGGAGTCAAACAAGACTCCCCCTGTTCATTTGAAGATGCTGGATAAGGTGACATCACCTCACCAGTATATTGCTAACCTATGCTTCCGTGGTGCAGCTAAAACCACTTTGTTTATGGAATACTTTACTCTGTTCCTGGCAGTGTTTGGTCACTTGCCTGGTCTTGGTAAAGTTGAGGGAATGATTTACGTATCTGACTCAATGGATAACGGTGTTAAGTCTGCACGTAAGAACATCGAGTTCCGTTATCAGAATAGTGAGTTCCTTCAACAATGGATTCCTAAAGCAACCTTTACTGATAACTACCTGGAGTTCTTTAATGCTGAGGGACACCGACTGGGTGTTAAGATGTTTGGTGCTAAGACTGGTCTTCGTGGTACGAAGATATTTGGTAAGCGACCAACACTCTGCATTCTTGATGACTTGGTAAGTGATGATGATGCCCGTTCAAAGACAAGCATGGAAGCCATTAAAGATACAGTCTATAAGGGCGTGAACCATGCACTTGACCCTACTCGTCGTAAAGTAATCTTCAATGGTACTCCCTTTAATAAGGAAGATATTCTGATTGAGGCAGTTGAATCCGGGGCATGGGATGTCAACGTATGGCCTGTATGTGAGAAGTTTCCCTGTACTCGTGAAGAGTTCCAGGGTGCATGGGATGACCGTTTCTCATATGAATACATCAACGACCAGTACCAGATGGCTAAGAAGACTGGGAAGCTGGCTGGCTTCTATCAGGAACTGATGCTTCGTATTAGTTCAGAAGATGAACGTCTTGTACAAGACAGTGAGATTAAATGGTTTAGTCGTCAGCAATTACTTCGTATGAAGAATTGCTACAACTATTACATTACAACTGACTTTGCTACTAGTGAGAAACAAACCAGTGACTACTCTGTCATATCAGTTTGGGCTTATGGTTCTAATGGTGATTGGTTCTGGATGGATGGTATTTGTGCTCGCCAGACTATGGATAAGAATTTTGATGATTTGTTCCGTCTGGTTCAGGAATATCAACCACAACAAGTTGGTATTGAAGTCACAGGACAACAAGGTGGTTTCGTTTCACTCTTACAAAAAGAAATGATTAATCGAAATGTCTTCTTTAATTTTGCATCTTCTCAGGGTGGGCAACCAGGTATTCGTCCAGTTACTTCTAAACTTGCACGATTTAACCTCGTAGTTCCTTGGTTCAAAACAGGTAAGATGTATTTCCCGGAGGAAATGCGAGATACTACTATCATGGGTCTGTTCATGGGTCAGCTTAAGCTGGCTACCATTAACGGTATTAAAGGTAAGGATGACTGCATCGATACTATTTCAATGCTCGGTTATCTTAACCCGTGGAAACCACAAGCAGGGATGGTTATGGTGGATGCGAAGGGTGACCCTATGTGGGATGACGATGATGACATCGGCAACTCAAACCCATTATCTTCGTACATCGTGTGAGGAACTATGCGTAAGTTATCCGATGTTTATAAGGTACTGGCTCTCACCACTTTGAAGAGTGCAGGCTTTATTACTGACGATAAGATTGGCATTGAAGCATGGGGTAAGCCTGAAGTGCTTACCCATATCAATGAAGGTCTTACTCGTCTGCACAGTCGATTCGTACTGAGAACGAATAACTGTATTGTGGAAATGAAAGAAGGACGTACTGATTACCCTTTATTGGCTCGTTATTCATATGAACGGTTCGACCCAACTAAAGCTCCCTATCCCTATATCATGGATACTCCACAAGAACCATTCCAGGAAGATGTAATTAAAATCCTGAATGTCTATGATAGTAAAGGCGTTCGTCGTAAACTCAACGACGACCATGATAAGAACGGCTTGTTTACACCTCGACCAGACGTTTTGCAATGTATGTGGCCTCGTCACTTTGAAGCATTGAACGTACTCTATCAGGCTAAGCATCCTGAACTTTCTGGGGACGAGAACCAGGAGATTGACCTTCCGGAGACTCTATATTCAGCGTTAGAGAACTGGGTAGGTTATCGTTATCACACTGGACTCAATACTGATGGCAGCACAGCAAAAGCCGCTGAGTATTTGCAGCTATATGAAAGCATCTGTGGTGAAGTCGTAGATTTCGACCTTGCTAATGGAAGCATGTCTAATACAAATGTTTTATTTGAAAAACGAGGATGGGTATGAACTCTCACATTCCATTTGATGCAGACAATGACTGGACTCTCGACCCATATCATTGCAATCGCTCCAACGACCCATTGGTCGATAAGGTGATTGGTAATGCTTACGCCGTGGTTCGTGCAGTCTACTGTAACCTGGGTAACCTGAAGCTGCTGTATGACTTCCTGAATACCTACGGTATGGTTCTGGGTGTTAAGTCAGAAGCTGAACTGAAGAAGCTGAACAAGCTGGCTAAGTATGCCCGTATCTATGGCTTTGCTGATACTGGTGACCGTCAGGTAACTGATTACCTGTATGTGCCTGATGATACTTCTGGCATTCGCCCAGACGACCCTACTGCTACTGGTTCCTGGATTAAGGTATCTACTTCCAGTACCGGAGGTGGAACTAATCCGGGTGGCACTGGTTCATACATTCCATATGTCTATGCTGGCGGTTCGGCAGTAGGTGGGGAAACTTCTTTTAAAGTCCCTTCTTCTGCATTAGGCGTACCATTTATTATTGTTAATGGTTCTGTTCAGTATGTTGGTTATGGCTTTGAATTTAGTGCTGCTACTTCTACGGTTACTCTGAGTAGCCCACTGAAGCAGGGAGATGAGGTTATTGCTCTTACCTCTGCTGCACCAGCTAATCCAGATAATCCTAATGTACCCAATTGGTTACAGATTAACTGGTTATACAATAACGGTTCTGCTATGGGTGGTGAGCAGGTTATCACTATTCCTTACAGTTTTACTGATGTACCTGCTGTCTACAAGAATGGGGTGCGTTATTATAAAAACCTGCAAACTGAATCATATACCTTTGACCCAGTTACCCGCACTGTAACCCTAACCGAGATTCTGGCTCAGGGTGACCGTGTGATTGTTACTCTGGGTGGGGAAGCTGCAACACTTTCTGTTAGTGACCGTACTATTCAGGAGATTGCCCGTGCCTATAACGTTAAGGATAAAGATGTAGCTTTGTCTACAGATACCCATGTTGTTATCACGGACAAAAAGATTCTCTATGACGCAACCAAACAGAAATCCTGGAAGTTGCCTGTACTGCCACCTAACGCTTACATCGTTAAGGTAGTTGACGATACACTCACTTATAACCCAGGTAATGTTACTGTTAACCTCGTTGATGCAGACAACTTCAACCCAATTCTTTCCCGCATGGCTGCGGAAGCTGGCCTCAATCTGGTTGGTTCTTTTGAAAGGGGTGCTCAGTTAACTGATAACACCCAAGCTATTGCTTTCAAAGAGAATAATACTCTTTTCGTCTGGAAAGGTACTTATCCAAAAACTGTTGGCAAAAACTCAACGCCAGAATCTACCGGAGGTATCTCCTCTACTGCTTGGGAAAGGGTAGACCAGAAAACGTTAAAATCTCTGTTAGCTAGCCAGGAGGGAGCTAAGTTAGTCGGCAGTGGTTACGGCAAAACTGTCTTTGATGATATGGCAGCAAAGGATAATGTATTTCCTATTCGTAATATTTATCCAACTATGACCAACGCAAAGATTAACGAAATGCTGACTGCTGGTGGTTCTTTCTTTGTTAATGCTGGGACGTATACCGTAGCCTCTAGTGCGGATACCTGGAAGCTTGGACAAAATAGCAGGGTTTACTGGTCACCAAATGCCTTACTACAGGCAGGAGCAGATTCCGTTACTCTGTTACGTGGTTCATCCCAGGACGTTGGTTCTTCCTTTATCCGTAACTGTAAAGTATACGGTGCTCGCCTGAGTCTGGTTGGATTCAACAACTGCATTGGTATCAAATGCTACGACATGAGAAACAATAGTGAAGTTTCTGATGTATGGATTGATATGGGGCTTGGTACTAATAACTTAGGTTTGCTGGTAGAACACTACAGTTATGGTATTCGCCTTAATGACTCAGAAATCATCAATGGTGGTGTTGGCAGTACCCGTATCATGCTGCGTAATGGTGTTAATGCTGTAACTATTAAAGACCATATGGGCTATAGCGGTGACCATTCAGGACCTTTACCAGATTACGGTATCGTAGTGTTCAATGGCCTGGATGGTGCATTTAACTTCCCGGATGGTAGTGATTTGTGGCCTACGGCTGCTGTATGTATTACTGGGGGTTATTCTCAGAATACCAGTAAGTATGGTCTTCTTGAATCTGGTGTTAGTACTTACGTTTCTGGTACTTACTTTGAACGTAATGCTGTATCTGATGTTACTCTGGGTACTGGTAGCTACTACTTTACTAGTAAAGCAACGCACCACAGTCTGAACATTGGGGAGTCCTGTTTCAGAAGCCAGGGAGCTAACCACGCAAACATTGGTGCGTTTAACCCGGCTGACCGTAGTATTGGTCAGTTTAACTTTACTGGTGGTAACAACTGCCGTGCTGACGGTAGCAAACTGTGGGGTGCTTTCCTTGATAAGATTGGTGTTGTTACTGGTTTACGTCTGGATTTAGGGGAAGGTTCTGTTAAGCAATACACCGCAGAAACTTTGCCTATTAAGGTTCGTGAAGGCTTTCGTAGTTACAGAATCAACGTTACAAGTGGCATGAATATTACGGTCACTGGTTCCCCATATGATGGGCAAGTAATTAATATGCTTGTTCGTGGCTCTAATATTGCTGCCTTATCCTTTGCTGGTGTGCCTGTTGATGTTACTGGTGCCAATACTGTAGTAACAAAAACTGCACAATTTACAGCAACTTACTGGGCTAGTATTGGTAAGTGGACGTTAACTATGCCTAGTTGGACAGCATCCAGCTAAATAATAAGCCCCCAACAGGGGGCTTTCTTAGCCACTTCTTTTTGTACCAAGAGGTATATATGAAAGATTTGTTTGCACAAGGAAGAGGTTCAACAAGCATCCTTGTAAACATGCAATCCATTGCTCGTGATTTTGGGGTGACGGAAAAACAAGTAGCTCGCTTTGTGCCTGGATTGGATATTTCCAATATTCGGGTCATTTATGACGAACTGACCCAGCGAGCTTACTTTTTGCCTAGTGGTTTACCTGCTGGAACCACGGCTACCAGTCTGGCTACTTCTGGGGTACTTGTTCACTCTGGTGGCTCAGTAGACCTGGGCGAGTATGCAGCTAAACGAGGTGAGTATTTCCATACTGGTTATGCCTTTGGTATGAACTACACACTGGAAACTCATAACCAAACTATTCTGTTCGGTGCTGGTCGTTATCGTTGGACTGGGGCATTACCTAAGCAGATGTCTGCTACAGATAACCCAATCAATTCTGGTGGCATTAAACCAGGTGCATGGGTTCTTATTCCTGCTGAGACTATTACTACTCCTGCTGGGGGTAACATCTCCGACTGGATGAACGTACCCCATATTCGTGAGTTTACTCACCGTCCTTACGCAACAATGACTGATGCAGTTAACGATGCGTTTATCTATGCTCGTGACAATGCACCACACGTTATTGACTGTACTGGGTTCCAGTCCGGTTGGCTTAATGTAGGTCGTTTGCTTGCTGAAAACATCACTGTACTAAACGGTGAGTTCGAGGGTGACCGTGACTTCTGGATTCATAACACCATCTTCCGTGGCACTACGTTTAAGAACATGCGTGTAATGCCAAAGGGTGGTGACATTGTTATGACCGACTGTCTGTTTGATGGTCCTCCTCGTGCTGGTCAGGCAGGCTCCGTTGTATTCCAGCACTTATGGCATTACGACACTTCTATCCCTGGTGCTACTGATGCAGAGAAAGCTGCTAATGCTTCTTTCACTGATGCAGGTACTTTCCAGATGGAAGGTTGTATTTTCCGCAATGGCTACTTCGGTATTCTTCAGCAAGGTTCTGGTGGCAAAATTGACCGTATGGTTCTTCGTAACCTTACGTTCCACTCTATGAAGGGTGATGCCATTGAGCTTAACGTTGTACAGAATTGCTTCGATGATGGCTGTGTTATTGAGAACATCACTATCTTTGATATCGATGGTTCCCTGGCTCCAATCCCTGTATCTAACTGGGGTATTGGTATTGGTGTTGCTGGTAAAGGTCCATACGGTTGGGCTGCTACTCAAGACCAATACTGTAAGAACGTTACCATTCGTAACGTCTATGCAGACCGTGTTCGCCAGGTGGTTCACTTTGAGCTTGGTCGTAATCTCGTTATTGAGAACATCCATGCTGACCCATGTAACAAAGTATCTGTTGGTACTGGTCTGTCCCTGGGTGCAGTATTTATGTATGGCTGTAAAGACTTTGCTATTAATGGTGTGTACGGTGAACCAGACTTAGCAACTGAACGTATTGAGTTCCCACTTGAACCGGGCAAGTTCCAGGAAATTGCCAGTGCTGAGGATGTACGTCTTATCTCACTGGAGTGGGGTAACAATGCTCCTAAGTATGATGAGAGTGGTACGTTGATTCCACCTGACCCAGGTTTCGTATATGGTCCGGCTTGCCCTTGCCATAACTTCACAGTACGTAACGTTGTGACCAAGACTGGTCGTTTTTATGCAGGTGTATCTGCTGGTCTGGATGGCAATCTGGTTGAGCACAACAACCGTGTGACACTGGATAACATAGATGCCTACAAGTTCACTGTGTTCGGTGTAGCATCTGAGTTGAACATGTCCAACGTACTTACCCAGGTATTTAACTGTGTTGGTCAATACTCTTCTGCTGATGGCTTTACTGGTGATGGTTGGTTTACGTTCCAGCGTTCTGTATTGAACATGACTAACGTTAACGCTACTCATGGTGACCGTATTGCAATTAGTCAGGGTTGGTTGCGTTGCCGTTACTCTGAGGTGAGCATTACTGGTTCAAACGTTACGTCTGTACCATATGCTAACTTCATTGGTTCTAATGGTGTGCCTGTTGGTTCTGCTGGTCGTGTCTACTTCCCTGGTGAAGCTGACCACGGTCAGAATGGTACTCGTTTCCCTACTGGTCGTCAGTTTAACTACGGGGATACGGTGTTCGTTATGGAGCTTCAACGTTCCATGATGATTCCTAACACTTCACTTTCTGGTCGTGACAACATGAGGGATAAAACTAAGTTTGTTGCTGCTGACGTTTACGTTAACAGCCCATTCGTAGTTACTTCCCCTGGTGTGTTTATTCCAGATACTGAAGAAGCAGACATCAAAGCTGCTGCTGTTGGGACTAAAACTATTACCCAGAACCTGACTCCAGATGGTACATCTAAAGGTTCAGCGTGGTTGTATGTTTGCCAGTTCTCACCGGGTACTCGTATTACTATTCCTGGTGCTGGGGCTGGAGGTGCTGACCTTGAGACTTATATTACTAAGGCTCCTTATCAGACACCTGCTACAAACATCTCTGCTCCGATTACGATGGACATTGCTCATCCTATTCAGACAGCAGTTCCGGCAGGTACTCGTATTCGGGCAACCGAACCTCTTACTACCAGGCCAGAACTGACAAAATCACGTAGTGCATACTGGAGTATCTCTCAGCTTTAAAAAAGTAAGCCCCCTTAATGGGGGCTTTTTCCTTTCGTAGGTTAGCGTTTATAAGTATTATTCCAGGTGCATATTATTACTACGTGGAAAATTATTATGTCTGAACCCACTGATGTATTACTGGCTCGACTGGAGGAACGATTTAAAACCATGTTCGAGAACCAGGAACGTGAAAGGAATGACCGAGCAAAGCTGGAAAACTCCATCACCACTCTTAAAGACTCAGTTGCTGAAGTTAGTAACAGGCTTAAGAATGTTGAAGAGAGTCTTGCTAAAAATGAGCCTACCATCGAAGAGTTCATTACCATTAAGCACAAGGTAGTTGGTGCAGGAATCTTTGGTAAGTGGGTATGGGCAGCAGCAGGTGCAATCTTAAGTCTGTTGGTTGCAGCACGTAAGGAGATTTTCGCATGGTTCGCAGGTTAACCAAACGAGTAGAACTAGTACCTAACTGGAAGCGAGCCTGGAAATGGGCTTCTATCCAGATTAGTACTATTGGCCTGATTCTCTTCTCTGCCATCGATATAATCCAGCCAATGTTCTCAGGTTTGCCAAGACATCTACTTGACCAGATTCCACATGGTTCAGGTGTTGCCATTGGCTTATTTGCTTTGAATATCATTGGCAGGCTTATTCGTTTAAAGCCTAAAGAGGAGGACTCACATGGCAGTAAATAAAAAACTAGCAGCCAAGGGTGGTGCAGTGGGAGCAGTAGTTGCTGCCATTCTTGGTTCTGTTTTTATGTTGGAAGGTGGTTATGTAAATGACCCCAAAGACCCAGGAGGGGAAACTAATCACGGGGTAACTAAGAAAGTAGCCCAGTCCCACAAGGAAGTCTTAGCAAAAGAATACGGATGGGATGGGACTATGAAAGGACTCACTAAAGAGATGGCTGCTGAAGTTTATGTTGATGACTACATTATCAAGCCAAACTTTATTGAGTTCGCTTCTATTAGCCCTGCTGTAACCCACAAGCTGGTAGATGCTGGAGTAAACACTGGAACTTCACGTCCAGCACGTTGGCTTCAGGAGTCTTTGAACGACGTTAGTCGTAATGGCAAAGACTACCCTAAAATACAAGTTGATGGTAAAGTTGGCTCAGCAACCATTAACTCATATAAGGCACTCCAGAAAAAACGAGGCAAAGTAGAAGCCTGTAAGACTATTATTAAGCTGTTGGATGGTAAACAACTTAATCACTACACCTCGTTAAATATGCCCGACTACACATATGGCTGGGTATCAAACCGTATTGGTAATGTGCCTCTGGAGGCATGTAATGACGACGCTAATCTCTAAAGGTTGGCCTTATCTGGTAGTGGTGGCTCTTGGAGTCACCATTTACTTTTGGGGTTCTAGTAATGGTCAGGACAAGATTCAGGCCAAATGGGATGCCCAGAAAGCAGAAGACCAGAAAGCCTACAATAAACTTAAGGGTGAATATGATGTCCGTAACAGACAACACAGCTATGAAGTCGGTGTGCTCACTGCCAGGTTGCAGACGGCTGAAAGTAATTACGCAGGCGAGCTTGCTCGCCTTAGCAGTGATTACAACAGCCGGATGCAGCAATCAAGCAAAAGAGCCGACGTATATAAACGTCAAGCCGAAGCCGGAGCCTTTGAGTGCAGAAGTCTTGCAAGCCATGCAGCCGAACTCGACGCCAGTCTTGAACAAGGCAGACGAGTGGTTGAAGAACTCAGGGCAACTGTTAGACTCCGTGACAACCAACTGATTGAGTTGGGGAACCAAATCAAGGCCGACCGGAAACTTTTACAATAGGAATTACTATGGAACATCAAGATTCTATGACTCCTCTTCCAGACCCAGGACAGTCAGATAAGCTGACTAACTGGAAGAAAGAGCCAAGTATTCAGACACTGAAGGCTGACCTTGAAGCAGGTAAACCAGCCCATGATGCAATCATGAAGGAAATCCAGAAATGGAATGACCTCATGAAAGCAGAAGGTTCGGCTAAGCCACCAAAGGTTAAAGGCCGTTCCCAAGTCCAGCCTAAACTGGTTCGCCGTCAGGCAGAGTGGCGTTATGCTCCATTGTCTGAGCCATTCTTGTCATCCCCTAAGTTATTCAAACTTACCCCCGTTACCTGGGAAGATGAACAAGCTGCACGTCAGAACGAACTCGTACTTAATTACCAGTTCCGTACTCAGCTTAACCGTGTGAAGCTGGTGGATGATTACGTTCACTCTGTCTGTGATGACGGTACTGGTATTGCTCGTGTTGGCTGGGAACGTAAGGTAGTTAAGGTTAAACAGGAAGCCCCTGTCTTCCAGATGTACCCTGTTGAAACAGAAGAACAAGTTCATATTCTGCAACAAGCCTTAGACCTTCAGGCACAGAATCCTCGCGGATACGAGGAACAAGTAGCAGATGACGTTAAAGAAGCTGTTAACTATTTCAATGAAACGGGTGAAGCTACTTATGCTATCCAGACGGGTACTACGGAAGTTGAAGTCGAGAAGGCTGTGGTTAACAGGCCAACGGTTGAAATGCTCGACCCAAACAACGTCGTTATCGACCCGTCCTGTAATGGTGACCTCGACCGAGCACTGTTCGCAGTTGTCTCATTCGAAACCTGTAAAGCAGACCTGTTAAAGACTCCAGACCGTTATCATAATCTGGATAAAATTGACTGGGAAAGTTCTTCCCCACTCACTGACCCAGACCATGAAAGTAAAACTCCCGGTGACTTCCAGTTCCGTGATGCTATGCGTAAACGTGTCATTGCATATGAATACTGGGGATTCTGGGATACCGATGGCGATGGTGAGCTTAAGCCAATTGTTGCTACCTGGATTGGTACAACTCTTATCCGTATGGAAGAGAACCCATACCCGGATGGCAAACTACCGTTTGTACTGGTTCCATATATGCCACGTAAACGTGAATTGTATGGTGAAGCAGATGCAGAACTGTTAGGCGATAACCAGAAAATCCTGGGTGCTACCATGCGTGGCATGATTGACTTACTTGGTCGTAGTGCCAATGGTCAACGTGCTTACCCTAAAGGTATGCTGGATACTCTGAACCGTCGTCGTTTCGAAGATGGCCTGGACTACGAATATAATCCTCAGACAGGTAACCCTTCTCAGGCAATCATCGAACATAAGTTCCCTGAGCTACCTCAGTCTGCAATTGTGATGTCTCAGATGCAGAACCAGGAAGCAGAAGCACTTACTGGGGTAAAAGCATTTGCAGGTGGTGTCACTGGTTCAGCTTATGGTGATGTTGCTGCTGGTATTCGTGGTGCACTGGATGCAGCTTCTAAACGTGAGATGGCAATCCTACGTCGTCTGGCAAAAGGTATGGCTGACATTGGTACAAAGATTTGTGCAATGAATGCCGTATTCCTTTCTGAGACAGAAGTCGTTCGTATTACTAACGAAGAATACGTAACGATTAATCGCGAAGACCTGAAAGGCAACTTTGATATTGAAGTGGATATCAATACTGCTGAGGTTGATAACCAGAAATCTCAAGACCTGGGCTTCATGGTTCAGACTATTGGTAACACGGTTGACCAGCAAGTTACCCTTAAACTGGTTGCTCGTATTGCAGAACTTAAACGTATGCCTGAATTGGCACACGAGTTACGTACCTGGAAACCAGAACCAGACCCAATGGAAGAACAGCTTAAGCAACTGGCTATTCAGAAAGCTGAACTGGAAAATCGTAAGCTGCAATCTGAGATTGCATTGAACGAAGCTAAGGCTCGTGCAGAAGATGCTAAGAAAGATATGACTAACCTGGATTATCTGGAACAAGAATCTGGCACTAAACATGCTCGTGAAATGGAAAAACAAAAAGCACAATCTCAGGGTAACCAGAACCTTCAAGTAACTAAAGCATTGACACAACCAGTAAAAGAAGGCGAAACTTCCCCTAACATATCTGCTGCTATCGGATATAATGCAATTACCGATGGTAACAACCCGGTGAACAATGAATTAGAACGTGATGCTCTTGCACCCCAAGACCCATCTCTTTCCATTGGTTCCCAGTATTTTGACCCAAGCCGTGACCCAGCATTAAGTCCCGGCATGAACCTTTAATAAGGCAGACCTTCATGAGTAAAGAACAAGAAATCGCAGGACTGGAATATCAACTGGCTGGTAATAAAGAAATTGTTGCCCGTGCAGAAGACGTTCGCAAACTGTGTGAAAACCGTCTGTTCCGTAAAGTAATTCTGGAACAGTTCTGTGAGAAAGAATGTGCTCGCTACGTTCAGGAATCAGGTGACCCTCTGCTGACAGCAGAACAACGTGCTGATGCTCTGGCAATGGCACAAGCTGCTGGTCATATCCGTCGTTGGCTGGATATCTCCATGCGTCTGGGTGACCAGGCTATCGGTACTATCGAACGTGTTCAGGAAATGCTGGATACGGTTCGTGCAGAACCGGATGAAGACGAAGAAGTAATTCAAGACTAATAACCGGAGATACTCCCCATGACTACGGAAGCCACTAAACAGGCTTCCGACATTCTCGCAATGTCGGATGATGAGATTCTGAATATGTCTGTTCCTCCTTCAGAAGAAGTTGAACAAGACACTCAGAACACCCCAGAAGAAGACGTTACTACTGAACAAGAAGAAGTAGTTACTACCCAATCTGAAGAAACAACCACAACGGACGAACCAGAAGAAGATAACTCTGAGCAGTCTGAAGTAGATGAAGATGCAGCAAAAAATTTAACTTCTGATAAAGTTGATGATAAAGTTGACGCCAATGAAGTTGATAGTAACGGTAAGCCGATTACTAAAGCTGCTCCTGCTACTGAAGACTCCGGCCAGAGTAAGTCAGAAGAGGATAAACAGTCTGAAGGTCTGCCAGCCGACTTCGACTATAAAGCTGGTTACGAACGTTTGATGGCTCCATTTAAAGCTAACGGTAAAATGATTACTCCCCAATCACCGGAGGAGGCCATTAGCCTGATGCAGATGGGTGCTAACTACACTCGTAAGATGCAAGCGTTACAGCCTTATCGTAAGGTAATGCTGATGTTAGAAAACAACGGACTGATGGATGAGGACAAGCTGTCTTATCTGATTGACTTAGATAAGAAGAACCCTGAAGCCATTCGTAAGTTGCTTAAAGATTCTGGTACTGACCCTCTCGATATTAATATGGATGAGGAAATCAATTACCAGAAAGGCAATCACCGTGTATCTGACACTGAAGCAGCATTTGCAACCGAACTGGACGATTTAAAGTCTACCCCAGAAGGACAAGCTACTTTAGGTGTAATTTCTCAGACATGGGATGAAGCCAGTAAGAATGCACTGTTTGAGAATCGTGGCTTACTCCAGACGATTCAGTCTCAACGTGAAAATGGTATTTATGACATTATCTCGAATGAGATTAACCGTCTTCAGATGTTAGGCCAGATTCCTACCGGAACACCGTTTATTCAGGCTTATAACTATGTTGGTGATGCTCTTGCTAAACAAGGTGCATTTAACCACCTGGCTGGTAAACCTGTTGAGACTAAACCGGAAGTTACTGCTCAACGTGCAGCAGTAGCAACTAGAGTGGTTAAACCGAAACCAACGGTTACTCACTCTGAACAAGCAAGTGCTGCTTCGCCAAGTCGAGCTGCACCTAAAAAAGTAGAACGTTTCATTAATCCACTCGCTATGAGTGATGAAGAGTTCGCTAAACTGCCGAATCCCGGTGGACTTTAACAGGAAATTATTATGTTGAACTATAACGCTCCAATTGACGGTCAGAAATCCAGTATCGATGGTGCTGGCTCTGACCAGATGAATACCTTCTACTGGCTCAAGAAAGCTATTATCCAGGCTCGTAAAGACCAATACTTTATGCCCCTGGCTTCCGTTACTAACATGCCGAAGAACATGGGTAAAACCATCAAGGTTTACGAATATGTTCCTCTGCTGGATGACCGTAATATTAATGACCAGGGTATCGATGCTAACGGTGCACACATCGTAAACGGTAACCTTTATGGTTCAAGCAAAGACATTGGTACTATTACTTCCAAGCTGCCTCTGCTGACCGAGAATGGTGGTCGTGTTAACCGTGTTGGATTTACTCGTCTGTCTCGTGAAGGTTCCATCCATAAGTTTGGTTTCTTCTACGAGTTCACTCAGGAATCCTTGGATTTCGACTCTGATGACCAACTGAAAGAACACTTGTCTCGTGAACTGATGAATGGTGCAGTACAGATTACTGAAGCTGTTCTCCAGAAAGACCTTCTGGCTTCTGCTGGTACAGTACTGTATGCAGGTGCTGCTACCTCTGATGCAACAGTCACAGGCGAAGGTTCTACCCCTTCTGTTATTACCTACAAGAACCTGATGCGTCTGGATGCTATTCTGACCGATAACCGTACTCCTACCCAAACTACTATCATCACTGGTTCCCGTCTGGTTGATACCAAAGTGATTGGTGGTACTCGTGTAATGTACGTTGGTTCCGAACTGGTTCCTGACCTGAAGGCAATGAAAGACCTGTTTGGTAATAAGGCATTCATTGAGATTCAGCACTATGGTGATGCTGGTACTCTGATGAATGGTGAAATCGGTACTATCGATAAGTTCCGTATCATCCAGGTTCCAGAGATGCTTCACTGGGCAGGTGCAGGTGCAGCAGCTACTTCTGCTAACCCTGGTTATCGTACCTCTACCGTTAACGGTACTGAGCATTACGATGTATACCCGGTACTGGTTGTTGGTGATGATTCCTTTACCACTATTGGCTTCCAGACTGACGGTAAGTCTGTTAAGTTCAATGTTATGACCAAGATGCCTGGTAAAGAAACTGCTGACCGTAATGACCCTTACGGTGAGACTGGCTTCTCCAGCATCAAGTGGTACTACGGTATCCTGGTTAAACGTCCAGAACGTATTGCTGTAATGAAAGCTGTTGCACCTCTGTAATAGCTAATCTAACGGGGAGGGAAACCTCCCCCTTATTTATGAACCACAGGAAACATTAACATGAGCATTAACGACAAGCCGACTCCTGAACAGGAAGAAGTCATTCAGAGCAACGACACTGTTGATGATGTACCAATGCCAGATGAACTGACAGTACTCAAACAACGTGCCAAGCTGATGAACATTTCATTCTCTAATAACATCAGCCTTGAGAAGCTTCGCCAGAAAATTGCAGATGCACAGGATGGTAAGGAAGCTGAACCAGAACAGGAAGAAGCAGGAGTGAATCCATTCGAAGATAAAAATAAAGCTCCAGTCAAAGAGACTGAAGCACAAATGCGTCAACGTATTCGTCTGGAACAAACCCGTCTGATTCGTGTTCGTATTCAGAACCTCGACCCTAAGAAGAAAGACCTGCCGGGTGAGATTATCACTGTTGCTAACGAATACATGGGTACGATTAAGAAATTCGTACCGTTTGGTGAAGCAACGGATAATGGTTACCACATCCCTTACTGTATCTATGAGTTCCTTAAGAACCGTAAATTCCTGAACATTCGTGTAACGAATAAAGGTAAAAAGATTGAACAGTCGTGGGTACGTGAGTTCGCAATCGAAGAGCTTCCACAGTTGACCCAAGAAGAACTGGATAAGTTAGCTGCTGCCCAGTCTGCTGCTGGTAGCACAAACAGCGATTAAGTTGTAAGCTGACCAACAACACGGCTCACTGGTTAATTCCGTGAGCCGTTTCTTTTTGAACCATGAGGAAATACATCATGTCATGTGGTGCAGAGGTAGAAGCTAACCGACTGTTGTTAGCATTAACTGAGGGCGAGGATTTTGCCCTACCCGATATTGATATGTCCGGCCCTGAATGGGATATTCCAGGTGGGGCTAATTCACCCATCTTTGCTGAAGTAACCCGTCTTACTAATGAAGACCTAACTACCCGTACTGTTGGTGGTTCCGGTACGTTTGATGCACTAATGGCTTCTGCTTCTGCTCATCTTAAGCAAGAGTTCAAGGAAGGGCGTATTACTGGTGGTGAATATACCAAGGCATACATTGCTACTTTAGAGTCCTGTATGGGTAATGCCACCCAGTACCTGTTAGGTCGTGACCAGGCTTACTGGGCTGCTGCTATGGCACAGATTCAGGCAGTTGCTGCTCGTGTTGCATTGGCTACTTCTAAAGCACAGTACGTACTGGCTAAGTTCCAGGCACTTAGTGCTAAGAGTGAATATGCACTTACCAAACTTAAACTCTCTACTGAGTCTGAGACTTACTGTGCTGCATTGTTTAATGTAGAACAAACACTGCCTCAGCAACTCAAAATGCTCGTTGAACAGACTGAAGCACAACGTGCACAGACTCTGGATAAACGTTCTGATGGTGCTACTGTCTCTGGTTCTATTGGTAAGCAGAAAGAACTGTATACCCAGCAGATTACCAGCTACCAACGTGATGCAGAAGTTAAAGCAGCCAAACTGTTTACTGATGCATGGATTACTCAGAAGACTATTGACGAAGGTCTGACTCCTCCTAATGGATTCACTAATGCCAGCGTTGATGATGTACTGTCTACTGTAAAACGTAATAACAGTCTTAACGGGTAAATGACATGGGATTGTTCAGTGGGAAAACAAAGATTTACGTAGCATCCTCTGTCTATAATCTGGCAGGGGATATTGCCAAACGCCCTAACTATATGAAAACAGTAGTCATTGGAAACATTGTTTCTCAGACTGGTTTTACTATGGCAGACACTATTCAAAGTAGTTATCTGAATGGCCCTGGTATACGTATGCGTTTGTTCTCTTCATGGAGCAAAGACCATTTTGATGACAAAGTAGGTATGGCAGCAAGCTCATTAAGTGTACTGGCTAAAGTTGACCCTGATGTAGTTGCCAGCCAGTTACCAACTCAGTCAGGTAGTACTACCTTTGTGCAATCTGCTGAGATTGGTTTTGCTGACTTTGAACAGTGGTGTGACCAGTATCTTTATGAGCATTATCCTGAACGAATCATGGAACGGTTCGAAATTGATATTGATGAAGAAACTAATCTCATTACCATGACTTCTCAGGATGGGGGGTCAACTATTACCTTCTATCCTGAGAACTTTGTCCCAGGTGCTCTATATCTCTATGTAGATTACAGCTATTACAAACAGCCTACCATTGAACCACCTGTGGTAAGACCGGAGGATGTTTATCCTACAGAGGGGGATTTACCGTCTACTTTCTTATGGTCAACTGTTTCTAAAAAAGATAAAGCAGAAACTACTTCGTTGACCACCACTACTAAAGTAACCAAAAAGTATAGTGATGGTCGTCCAGACATAGTAACAACTACTCCTACAACCACTACCCAAAACTGGACTTCTTGGGTCAATATTTATAAACGTGGTTTTACCCTTAACCCCGATGAAACAACGGTTATTTTAGATAACCGTGTGATGACTCAATCCAAAAGAGGTAGGGTAGAGCAGCAGAAAACTACAGACACTAAAACAGAAACAGTTAATGGAGTAACTATTACTACCACTACGGAAGTTACTAAAGATGTTCTGGTTAACTACTATGTTTCTCAGACTACCAGTAACAATACAGTTATGACTGCTACAGGTGATGCTCATATGTTCATCTATAAGCAGGGTGGTGGTAACCCTACTCTAGATGCACTATTTGATACTCCTGCATCTGACAATCGTTTTTACCCGTTCATACCTATTCGTAATGATAAACGTTGGGTAGAGAATGACCCTATCTACCCTGATTGCAAAAAAGCAATGAGAAAGGCAACTGGGGGTAAACTTGATGATGTTGTTAAGGAATTAAAAAAGAACGATAAAATCGGGGATATTCAGTATATCTACGGTACGTTTGGTTGTTCTTTGAATTCCCCAGAAAATACGGCTAAAGAGTACATTTACCGATTCTTCCAGATGGCTACTGAAGCATTTCCACCAGACCCAGACTACCCAACACTGGAGGCTGTTATCGCTGGTTTTGCTCGAGCTAACGAAGATGCTAAAGCATATTATCAATGGTGGACTCAGGGTGACCATTCTGCTGGCACTCCACCAGCACCACCACAATATCCTGTTGTTCCTAAACGTACTTTTAGGGTAAGCAGTAACAAGGGCTACAAGTATGATATGACTATTGAGTGGAACTATGTGTTTGAAACTACCCACTCAGGTCAGGCATGGTCTGGAGCCAAGCAAGGTCAATTACGTACTCGTTATGCAGGAGACGTGCAATTAACTCGAAGCAATTTTCGTAAGGATTCTGGCTCAGGTAATCTGATATCTACCAATACTGTTTATAACATGCAGGAATACGAAATGCTCTGGCAGGATGGTAAGGATACTTATCGTCGTCTTCGTGTCTTGGGTTTGCATCATAATAACCGTGTTTATAAAAATAAGTCTGTTGGTATAGATGTAGCAGAAGCAATGGGTGATGCTGAAGAATCTGGATTCTTGATTCCACTCCATACCAATATTTATCGTGCAATGTCGCTGACGCATAGTACACAGTTAGCCACTGCCTGTTCTTATCTTGTGATGAACTCATACAAGAAAGTTAAGCAAAAGTGGTATCAAACCAGTGCCTTTAAGATTGCAGTTATTGTTGTTGCTGTAGTTGTTTCAGTATTTACTGCTGGTGCGGGTGGGGCAGGTATACTTGGTACGTATGGTTCTGTTGGTGCTGCTCTTGGTTTTAGCGGATTAGCTGCTGTAATAGTAGGTGCCGTAGCTAATGCTGTAGCAGCAATGGTTCTTATCTCTATTCTTCAGTTAGTATCTATAGAATTATTTGGTGACAAGCTTGGCTTAATCATTGGTGCTGTTGCTTCTGTAGTTGCAATGAATGTAGGTACAGCAATGGCTACAGGCACTACTATGTCAACTATGGCCTCCAATATGATGAATGCTCAGAATATCATTCAGCTTACCTCTGCTGTGGGCAATGGAATTGGTCAGTACATTAATGCCTCTACTGCTGATATTATCCGTAAAGCAGAACAAACCATGCAGCAGTACAACACTGATATGCTGGCTGTTAATAAGAAGTATGAGGAAATGTTTGGTACAGATGGTATTGGTGTGATTGACCCAATGCAGTTTGTCTCTGTTGAGTCCTTGGACACCTTCCTAACTCGTACTACCTTAACTGGTTCTGATATTGCTGGTATGTCTTTGGATATGATTACTAATTTCTCAGATATGACCTTAGATTTATCACTGAAAGAATAACAGGAGAATCCTTATGGATTTGAACTTTCTTACTGGCAATCCTTCCCAGAATGTTGGGGGGATGTCCTGGTTATCTGGTAGCAACCAGAACCAAAGCTTTAACACACCTGCTATGAACTATGCACCATCTGCTGCTGATTACCTTCCTAGTGGTACTGGTTTGCAGGGTATCCTCGGTGGGGGTAATAACTCAGCTACAGGTGGTAGCACTGGTTCCTTCTTTGGTGGAGCATCCCAAGGTTTGGGTATGAATATTCCTACCTTCCAGTTGGGGCTTGGTGCTCTTGGTTCACTGGCTAATATTTATGGTGGTTTCCAGGCCAATAAACTGGCTAAAGACCAATTGTCTTTTACCAAAGACATTACCAATACAAATCTCAATAACTCTATTAAGTCTTACAATACTGCTCTGGAAGACCGTGCACGTAGTCGTGCTGTTGCAGAAAACCGTGACCAGACTTCGGCTGATGCGTATATTGAGAAGAATAAACTCTCTCGTTAATAGGAAACCATCATGGCTCAAATTACTTGGCGTAATGTTGATACACCTAACTTCTCTGGGGTTGGTGACAGCATTCGCACATTTGGCAGCATGATTGGTAATGCTACATCCGGTTTGAGTGATGCACTGGGTAATTTCCAGAATGCTGCTCGTCAGGATGCAGGCTCTGCCCTCATGATGAACGCTATGCGTTACCAAGACCCTACGGAGTATCGGAATGCTTTGGCATCCGGTGCACTGTTCCAGGGTGTTGACCCTAACTTAATTACTACCCGTACTCTGGAAAATTTGGATAACCGTGCTGGTTCACTGTTGAGCCAGGAAGGTCAAGCTGGGCTGAATGACTACAATGCTTACCGCTTTGGTCGTCTTCAGAGTACAGATGCTAAACTGGATGATGCTTCTCCAGCTATTCGTCAACTGGCTATGGCTTACCAGTCGGGTGACCCTAAACAGATTCAGGCTGCACAAGGTCAGGTAGGTAATGCACTTTCTACTCTACCTGCTGACCAGGCTCTTGAAATGATGGGTCGTCTCCAAGGCCAAGAACGTGGTGGTATTGGTAACAATCAATCTCGTTTTGACCTTGGTACTCAGATGCGTAATGATGCCGATGCTCAGGCTGCTATGGGTGTTATGTCTCAGATTACCCGTGGTGCTGAGAACCCTAACGATGCTCGTATCTTGGCTGAGGCTTATAGTAAACAATTAACCCCTGTGGCTCAGGCTCGTTTACAAGGTTTACTGGCTCAAGCATATCCGGGTGTTTACGGTAATGGGGTTGGTGCTACTACCTCTGCCCCAGGAACTGCTGGTACTCGTGCTGGTTCCCCATATGATACAACGTTTGGCTTTACCCCAACTTCTACCCCAATTACTCAGATGAGTATTGGTGATGTGGTTAAGCATCAAGAAGGTATGAAGTCTAATTTGGGTGCTTCCCCTGTTGGTGCATTCCAGATTAATCAGGCTACCCTTCAGGACTTTGCACCCAAAGTTCTGGGTGATAACTGGGCAAGCCAGCCTATGTCTCCTGAGAACCAGGAGAAGATTGGTAAGGCTATCTTTGAGTCTCGTAAGAATGGCAACTTAAAAGATACTTGGGCTGCTTTGCCTAACTCTACTCCAGGTGCTTATAAAGACATGACCTGGGAACAGATTAAACCTGTGATTGCTCAAGCTGAAGTAGGGGCTAACCCTCTTGCTACAGTTCAGAATGCTCAGGGTAATCAGGCGGTGTCTACTCTTGCATCCGGTATGATTGGTGCTCGTACTATGGAGAACAACGTAGGAAGTATTACTCCAGATTACTTACGTTCTCTTAACGATACTTCTACGGTGGGTGAAGTTGCTGATAAGTTGCTTGGTGGTGACTTTAAAGGTGCTGATAAGAACTGGGTTGTAGCTCGTATTAATGATATCAGTCAACGTGCTAATGTGTCTCCGGCAATGGCTGCTAACGTTATTCAACGTGCAATGACCAACGTACCCGAGGGTTACCTTAGCCGTGGTATTGATGCACTTAACCCATTCATTACTAATGAGGCTGGTAATGGCTTACGTCTTAATGACCGTGCTGTAGACCAGATGGTTGAGGGACTTAAACGTGGTGAACCACTTGAGGCAAGTGTTCGTAATCTGGGTAATGCTCAGGCTGTACAAAATATCCAGGCTGCACAAACAGCTTATGATACTGCTATGGCTCAACTTACTAACACTCAGAATAAGATTGCTACAGGTCAGACTGCACTCACTGCACTGTTACCATCGCGTCAACAGGCAGTCCAGAAAGCTGCTGCAATGTTACAAGCTGCTCAGGGACAAGTTCAGGCTGACCCGCAAAACCTGGCTCCACGAAACTTTCAATCTCAGAATTCCGTGAATCGTGCGGTTGAAAATGAGAATAGAGAACGTGCTGCTCGTTATATGAGACAAGCAGAAGGGTTGCCGGAGTATATGCAACCGAAACAAAATCGGTAATACTATAAAAGCCCTTCGGGGCTTTTTTCTTATCCTCACTTAATGTAGAGTGAGTTCTCTTATAGATATAAGTTTGAACAGGAAACAAGCTATGTCAACATTTGACAGACTGGCAGGTTTCGCAGACAGCATCACTAATGCTAAGCAAGTCGATGTCTCTACTGCAACCTCTCAGAAGCAAGCTGCTGAAGGGTTTACCCCTTTCCAACTCACCCCAGACTCTGCCTACAATTTACAAGCAGGTCGTGCAGGTAACCTCGGTATTGGTGCATTCGAACCAGGTTCACTTCAGGCTGATTTTACTCAAGCCTCCCCAATGGAACTTATTGCTAAGTATGGTACTGAGGAAGGTCTCCGTATCCTTAATACTCGTGCAAATGCTTCAGATGAAGTACGACAAGACTTATCTAAGGAACGTAGTGTTGCGAGAGCGTTTGGTGATTCTGCTTCTGGTATTGGTCTTGGTGCTTTTAATTCCCTTGGGGGTATTGCTGCTCTTGGGGCAGGCTTACTCAACGATAATGCTGGTGCTACCTTAGCTAAGGGTATTGATTGGGTTGGTGAAGGTGTTCGTAATACTCAATCTGATGCACTTAACTCTACCCGTAAAGTAGTACAGAACCAGAATCAAATTTCTGGTCAGGAAAATAAAAAACTTTACGATAAGGATATTGCTGATGGCGAAAGTAATCTTGTTGCTTCTCTGTCTCGTATTGGGCGTGACGCTTATGACTCTGTTGCTAACACTCTCGATAACGGTATGGCTGCAACCGATGGCTTAAGTGAAGGTGTTGGTTCATTGTTTACTGCTGGCCCTCTTATTCGTGGTGTTGCTTCTTTAGGTAAAGTTCTGGTTGGTGGTGAGAAAGCTGCCCGTGGTATTGCCGTTGCTGCTGAATTAGGTTATCGCCCTGCTCAGGCAATCAATGCTGCTTCTAAGATAGCTCCTGCTGCTGTTGCCATTGGTGCAATGGAAGCCGGTGGTGCTTATCAGCAAACTGCTGCTGACATTATGAAAATGTCGCATCAGGAATTAGCTGCTAAGTCCCCTGTATATCAGCAACATATTAGTGAAGGTATGTCTCCTGATGAAGCTCGTCGTCAGACTGCATCTGAAACTGGTATCGATGCCGCTGCTATTACTGCTCCCGTTGCTGCTGCAACTGGCCCCTTAGTAGGTAGATTCGAACTTAACCCACTCAAGGTAGGTTCACTCGCTGGTGCTGGTTCCAATATGTTGCGTGAAACAATTGAGGAAGGCATTCAGTCTGGTACAGGTCAATATGCCCAGAACAGAGCAACCAAAACTAATGTCGATAAAAATCAAGACTTGCTCAAGGGTGTTGGTGAGCAAGCAGGTCTGGGTGCTCTCTATGGGTTTGGCTCTGCTGGAGTTGTTCAGCTTCCTGGGGCAACTGCTCGTGCAGCAAGTAATGCTGCTGCTCCTGCTATGCGTACTACCCTGGCTGGCCTTAATGCTGCTGGTAATGCAGTAGCTAAAGCTGCATCCCCAATTACTAACATCCTGGTTCAACGTGGTGAAGAAGTAGCACGTCGAAATGAGGAAGCTTCTCCTGTTGCTGATGCACGAGTAGCTGAGGCTGCTCAGGAAGCTGCTGCACAAGCAGATACTGCTCAGGCAACTATTTCTGATGCTGTAGAATCTTTGAATGTTACCCCTGAAGAAAAAGCTGCTGCACATCAATATGCCAGTGACCTTGTTAATGCTACCCGTATTAATCCGGAAGAATTTGCTGATGCATCTCCAGTGGTTCAGGAAGCAGTTAATGGTTCTACTGACCGAGTTCAGGTAATCCAGAAACTAGCTGATGTAGTTAACACTACCGAAGACCCGAACCAGATGATGGAAGCTGCTGCTAACATGTATGACATGGTTATGCAGATGGAAGACTTTGTTAACCGTGACCCGGCTGCACTTAATAATCTTCCAGAAGATAGCCCAGCTAATGCTGTTCTTGACCAGTACTCTGGTTTAATGGCTAACATCCAGAATACTCCAAAGGTACTTCGTGCATTCCGTGCTATTCATTCTATGATTCAGGAACAAGCTGAACAGGGTAATCTGAATGTAACTGAGGATGTAGCAGACCAGAATCAGGCTAATACTGTAGCAATGGCTGCTGATGTAAGCCCAGAAGTTCTGAATCCGGATTCAGTGAACATGGTTCTGAAACATGCTAGTGAAGGGAAGATTACGTTAAACAATCGTCAACGTGCTGCCCTGCAATCTGCTGCTGCTTTGCTACAGGGAGCACGAGAGTTTGATACTAAAGCTGAACAGCTTGGTTTACGACCTCAAGATATTGTTGGTAAACAAATTAAAACCGACGAGTCTCGTTCTAATGAAGGCCAGTACTCTGCGTTGCAACATGCTAAACGCATTCGCTCTGCGTATAACTCTGGTAACTTCGATTTGGCTTCCGCTTACCTGAGCGACTTTATGCAGTTCGCCCAGCACATGCAGAACAAGGTCGGAGCGTTGAATGAACATCTGATTTCTGGGAATGCGGATAAGAATAAGTCTGTCCATTATGAGGCTCTTACCCCTTCCCGTGAATGGGTACGTAGCCGTACTGGACTCGGTGTTAACCCTTACGATACCAAGTCGGTTAAGTTTGCCCAGCAAGTAGGACTGGAGGCCAAAACCGTAGCTGACATTGCTAATGCACTTGCTACGGCTTACCCGGAGCTTAACGTTTCTCATATCAATGTTACCTCATTGGATTCACGTCTGGACAAGCCTGCTGCCCAGGTGGTTAAAGAGTTCCGTCAGGGCAATCTTGACGCTGCTCAATCCCAACAGACTAATGAACCAGTGAATCAAGTTGATGAATCTCCTGCACAAACGCAAGAGGCTGCACCTACTGTAACTCCTAATCGGGAATCGACGGTAGAAAATAGTGCTCCTGTTACTGAGTCTAAGGCAGAACCAGAGAAAGTAACTAAGCCTCAATCCGAAAAGACTGAAACTGCTAAGCCTGTGGAAGAAACAATTACTGAGGAAACTACCAATGAAGTGGAACCCACTCGTAGTGGTATTGATGCTGCTTATCCTGGCTTGGTCGGTACTACTGATGTCAGCCAGCCAGGGATAAAGAATTACCTCAAGATTGCTTACTCATTACCTACAGAGGCTAAGTCTCGTACTACTGGTTCCGAGTCTCCAATGAAAGATGTTGGTCAGGCTCTATCTTCCAATGCACGTTTCGAAACGTTTACTCAGAGTGAGAATACTGCTCTTACCCCTGATGTATCTGGTCGTTATAAAGACCTGATGAGCACGGGTGAGAACATTAAATCTATTCTGAATGACCGACTGACTAAGTTCTTGTCTAACAAGAATGTAGGTAAGCGTTTTGCTGAAGGTACTGAAGCTAACCGTTGGGTTGGTGGTAAGTTGCTGAACATTGTCGAACCAGATGGTAATAGCTTTAAGTTCAACGATTCTCTGCTTGAGACTGCTGTGCTTGCTGGTCTGCAATGGCGTTTAACTGCTACCCAGAATGCTGCTGTTAAAGACGCTAAAGACGTAGCTGCTATTACTGGTATTGAGCAATCTCTGTTACCGGAGGGTGTGGTTGAGATGTTTGAGAATGCTCAGACACTCGTCGAAGCTACTAACTCACTGGCTCAGAAGATTGAATCTTACTGGGGTTTTAACCGTAATCCTAATGCACCACTGGGTTACACTAAAGGTATCCCTGTTGCTATGGCAACTGAGATTCTGTCTGCTCTTATTGAAGCTGGTGAAGTTAGAGAGACTATGCTTGATATCTCTGAAATTGACCCAGACTCCACTAAGACAGTGGGTCTATATACCATTGATAAGCTGGCAGATAATGACCCTATCAATAAATTCCCTACAGCAATTGAAGAAGCTGTGCTTGTAGAACCAGAAGAGAAGATGTATTTCGGTAACGACGTACCTTCTGTTGCTCAGACTCAGTTACGTAATCCTGCTGTTAAGAATACCCCGGAACAAAAAGCTGCTCTGAAAGCAGAACAAGCTACTGAGTTCCGTATTCATGAACCTATGGTTAACTTCTATGAAGCAATGGGACGTGACAAGATTCTGGAATTGATGGGTGCTGGTACGCTTAATCCTGAACTGCTGAACGTGAATACTGCTAAGTCACTGGAAGGTAAAAACCTGTCAGTAGCTATGGCTTATGATTCCTTGTTCAGTGTGGTAGAGCAAACTCGTGCACAGGAAAATGGTTTAGAAACACCAATTCATTACGGCTACAACATGACCCGTGTTGGTCGTATGCAGATGCTTGGTAAGAATAACCCTCAGTCTAGTAAACTGGTTCGTGAAGCTATTCTGCCTACGTTCTCTACTATTGACCTGTCTAATGAAAACTCGCAGGCGTTCTCTGATTTCCAGGTTGGCCTGGCTCAGGCATTGGGTATTAAGGTTCACAATATGTCTCGTGAAGCAATGTCAGCAAAACTGACTGCTGCACTGGAAGGCAATCTGAAACCTGCTGTCGATATGATGGTTGATTTCGATAAGACCGGGAACCTGCCAGATAACTCTGTAGAGATTCTGGATACTGCACTAGGTGGTGACAAATCCTTCGTAGCTCTCATGGCTCTGATGGAATATGCCCGTTACCTGAATGCTGAAGATAAATCTAAGTTCAACACTCCTCTGTATGTTGAGGCTGATGGTGTAACCAATGGCCCGATTAACGCAATGGTGTTAATGACTGGTGGTAAATTCACCAAAGAGTGGTTACAGAATACTGCTAAAGGTGGTCTGTTCTTTGGTCGTGCTGGTAAGACGATGAACGAACATCGTTCTGTTGATGACAGTGTTGATTTGTATGAGGCATCAACTAATGGCCTGAAAGCTGCACTGACTAACCTGCGTAATACCTATGCCAGTAACCCGGCTGTTAATACTCAGATGAATCACCTGTCTTCTCTGATGGACTTATTCATTCCTGACTACAGTATCAATGAAGAGGGCAACCTCGAACTGAAACGTGGTATTGCCAAGAACCCGCTGACCATTACCATCTATGGTTCTGGTGCCCGTGGTATTGCAGGCAAAATGGTAAGTGCAATTACTGATGCCATCTACGAACGCTTCAGTGACGTTCTGCAAGCCCGTGCACAGAACCCGGACATTTCCCCGGCTATGGCAATGTTCGGCAAGCAGGCAGCGTCTGAGGCCGATGCTGAGGCTATGCTTGGTCGTTTCATTGATAACATGAAAGCACTGACTGGTACTGTTCCAGTTATGCGTAAAGGCCAATTGTCTCTGGAAGATACTGGCTCTGCTATGTCTGGCAAGATTGACCCACAGAAGTTCACTGTTAAAGGTGAGCAACTGAAGTCTCTTCAAGAGAATATGCTGCACTTCTTTGTTGAACCAATGAGACAGGGTATTCAGAATACTGTTGGTGAAAGTCTGATGCATTCTACTGAACAGCTTCAGAAAGCTACTCAGATTCAGTCCCTGGTTCTGCAAGATATGTTCCAGCAACGTGTTCAGGAGAAACTGGCAGAAAAAGAAAAAGAAAAAGACCCTAACTGGAAGAAGGGTGATTTCTTAACTCAGAAAGAGCTTAACGATATTCAGGACTCACTGTCTGACTTAGCTCCAATGATTGAGACTGGTTCCCAGACTTTCTACATTGCTGGTTCTGAGAATACTGATGTTGCTAATCAGGTTTTGGCTACCAACTTCGATGACCGTATGCGTGTGCCAATGAGTATCTACGCACCGTCACAAGCCGGGGTTGCTGGTATTCCATTCATGACGATTGGTACTGGTGACGGCATGATGATGCAGACCCTTTCTACTATGAAAGGTGCACCGAAAAATACTCTCAAAATCTTTGATGGTATGAATATCGGTATCAATGACATCACTAATGCAAGCCGTAAAGCTAACGAAGCTGTATACACTTCATGGCAGGGTAACCCTATCAAGAATGTGTATGACTCCTTCGCTAAGTTCATGAAGAATGTAGACTTTACCAAACTCAGTAAAGAAACTCAGGATGCTATTGCTAAGTCTGCTCTGGAATATGAACAGCGTGAAGGTGCTACTTCACAAGACCTGTTCACTGCTTCCCAGCAAATCGAACGTAACCTGCGTAACATTGCCCTGGGTGTCGATATTCGTCACAAAGTAATGAACCAGGTACAGACTACTGTTGACCAGATGGCTGCTGTTGGCTCTCCTTATGTGAACAACGGTAATATCTCTCTGGAGGGTATGACTGTTGACCAACAAGTAGCAAAACTGAATGAACTGTTTGATGCTGAATTGCAATCTCGTAAAGAGGCTCGTAAAGCTGAGAAGGCTCCAGTAGCTGATACCAATAAGTTTGATACTGTAGGTCGTGCTCTGAAGTCTGGTGTACGTATGCTGTCTCAGACTGCTATTAGCAAACTGGCTAAAGAATCTAACCTTCCGGCTGAACAAGCTGCTGTACTGAATGAGATTCAGAAGTCACTTGCTGCTAAAGGCTACAAAGTTGTTTACGGTGATGTGAACCAGATTGACCAGTATGCAACTGAACGTAATGTAGAGCGTCCTGCCCCAGAAGATATTGAAGCTGCTAATGCAGGTAATATCTATGGATGGACTAACTTTACAGATAAGACTGTTTATCTGGTTAGCCCATCAATGGAAACCCTGATTCATGAACTGGTTCATGCTTCTACCTTTGAGACTGTACTTGACCACTATCAAGGCCAGACCAACGAAGCTGTCCAGAATATCGAGAATCTGATGGAACAGTTCCGTAATCTAGATGTATCTAAAGATACTGCTGCTATGCGTGAGGCTTATGCAGATGCACTAGATACTATCAATGGACACCTGAGTAATGGTTTCATTGACCCAGCAATGGCTAAAGCTGCTGCACTTAATGAGTACATGGCATGGGGCTTAACTAACCAGGAACTCATTAATAAACAGAAGAAAACTACTGCTCTTACTAAGATGGTTAAAGATGTTTATGAAGCAATTAAACGTCTCATCTTTGGTCGTAAGAAAGCACCAGCTTACGGTGAAGATATGTTCTCCGGCCTGCTGTTTAACTCTGCTGTTGTGATGCGTTCGCAGCCTCCAGTTGCTCCGGTTACTACTGAGGCTACCCTGTTCCATAGCACTGCTTATGGTAATAACGACCGTCTTACTTCACTGGGTCAGACCTTTGACCGTCTTATTACTAATTACTTGAGTAATGACCCGGTTCAGCAACACATGCGAAGTGGTAAGTTCTCTGATGCAGTAATGAATGCAGTAAGGGTAACTCGTGATGTTCAGGGGCATGGTTTTACTATGACCATGCAGGAACGTCGCCTGTTTACCAATATTGTTGCTGCACTGGCAACTGAAGCTGCAATTCACCCTGCTGCTCTGGCTCGTGCTCAGGAGTACTACACTCACGTTACTAAGAACCTGAAAGTAGAAGACTTCATGGCAGACCCGAACAGCACTAACCCTGCTGACCGTTACTATGCCCAACAGAAGTTTGATACGTTGATGGGTGCTAATAACATTGAGTTTGATGCTCAAGGTCGTTCTTCTTTACTGCCTACTTTTGTCGGTCTGGCAATGGTTAGTGATGATGTAAGGAGCGTTCTTGCTGGTATGCCTGTTATGAAAGCTGATAAAGCATCTGGTAATACTGTAGATGCAATGCTGACTAACATTGGTGTAGCTGCAATGGATAGCCTGAACAAACGTGTTGCTGGTGATACCAAAGCAACTAACGTGCAGGAAGGTATTGATGCTCTGGCGGAAACCATTATGGAATCTAGTCTGAATGCTCAGTCTTTCTATGATTCTGTTGCTACTCCAACGGGTAATATGATTGACCGTGCTAACCAGTACATTATTGATGGTGTAGACCGTCTGGCTGATGCCACACTGGACACTGCTCGCAATGTTGCTTCTAATGCCAAGAATCCACTGGTTAAAGCAACTGCTCATGCTGCTCAACTGGTAGCTGCTGTTGCTACTGAAAAGAACGGTGAGAAGGTTGCACAAGGTGTTATGGCTGCAATGAACCAGGGTAAAGCATGGCAACCTTTCCATGACCTGATTAATGACATTGTTGGTCGTACTAAGTCGAATGCTTCTGTCTATGACATGATTAAAGCTGTTCGTTCTCAGGTACAAGCTGACCGTCAGCAATTCCGTGAGCATCTGCCTACCACTATTGCTTCTAAATTCAGCCGTAAACTGACTGATGCAGAGTGGAAAGCTATGCACACTGGTATGGGTAAAACTGACCTTGCTGTTTTACGTGACACCATGAGTCTTGGTGAAATTCGTGACATTCTTTCTTCACAGAAAGAAATGGATAAGCTGGTTAATAAGCTGGAAGCTGACCTTCAGAATCAAGCAGGCCGTAACTGGCCTTTGATTAACCGTAAGTCTAAGCAACTGGCTCAGTACATGATTAACGGTACTGTCGGTAATAATCTGTTGCGTAATGCTGAAGCAATTTCTCGTCTGTTGGGTGAACGTACCAACATTAAATCTACTGTTGATGTAGCCACCTTGGATAAGCTGATTACTTTGTATGCTATCGAAGCAATGAACCAGACAGACCGAGATGCATTGTCTTCTCTGGCTCAGACTGAAACTGAAGGTATGGACTTTGCTACTTCTTACTTGGTAGGCCAGCGTGTTGAAGAAAAACGTAAAGCACAGAATGATGACCGTGCCCGTTTGAATCATTACAAGGGTTTTATCCCTACTGAAAATAAACAAGGTGTTAACCTGATTGTTGCAGAAGATAGTCAGTTTAATGAACTGAGTGAGAAGTCGTTTACTCGTATTGCTGGCTATCAAGGTAGCTCTGGTGAACGTAATCGTAGCCGTGGTTATTACTTCAGCCCGGTTGCTGCTCGTGCCCCGTACTCACAGGGTATTCTCCAGAACGTTCGTAATACTGCTGGTGGTGTAGATGTAGGTACTGGCTTCACGATGGGAACAATGGTTGCTGGTCGAATTACTGACAAGCCTTCTGTTGACCGTATCACCAAAGCATTAGCTAAAGGTGAACGTGGTAATGAACCATTGATGCCTATTTATGATGCTAATGGTCGTGTGGTTGCTTATGAACAATCCATTGACCCTAACATGCTGACTCACATTGCTGGACAAGATAACCTTGCTAAAGCAATTGGTGTATGGCGTGGTCGTCAGGTTGAAGAAGCAAAAGCACAGAAATTTAATGATGCCTTGATTGAAAACCTTCATGCTATGTACGAGAAGGATATGGCAGATTCAGTCAGCAACCGTAGCCAGTATGTGAACCTTCTTGGTTCCAAACTTGACCCAGTTACTGCTGATGCCTTGCGTTTAATGAATGCAGAAACTCGTCAGAAAGCTGAGTCACTGTTTGGTAATGGCGAACTGTGGGTACGTCGTGACATGCTGAATGATGCACTTGGCTACCGTACTGCTTCTGTGGGTGATGTATGGACTGGTAACTCTCGCTGGTCACCTGAGACTTTGGATACTTTCAAGAAAGCAATGCTGGGTGTATTCGGTAACCGTGCATACAAATACTTTATGCAGGGTGAGAACATCACTCAGACGGTTGTACGTGAGGCTAAGACCTTAATTGTGGTCAAGTCTCTCGTGGTTCCTGCTGTGAACTTCCTGGCTAACCTTTACCAGATGGTTGCTCGTGGTGTTCCAGTTAAGGACATTGCTAAGGGTATTCCACAGAAGACTGCTGAGATTAATCAGTATATGCGGTCACGTCTCCGTCAGGTTGACGCAGAGGCAGAACTTCGTGCAACTACTAACCCTAATCAGGTTCGTAAGCTGAAGGCTGAAATTCAGTCTATTACTGATAGTCACAAACGTATGAGTATCTGGCCTTTACTGGAAGCAGGGGAGTTTACCTCTATTGCTGATGCTGGTATCTCTCGTGATGACCTGTTAATTCCTGATGGTAAGATTCAGGAGTACATGCAACGTTTAGCAGATAAGCTTCCTAAGAAGTTACAGACTGCTGGTCGTTATGCACTTATCACTAAGGATACTGCTTTGTTCCAGGGTATTCAGAAGACCGTTGAATACTCTGACTTTATCGCTAAAGCAATCATCTATGATGAACTGACTAAGCGTAAAGGTAAGAGCAAGGCTGAGGCATTAGGTCGTGTTACGGAAGAGTTCGTTAACTATGACCGTCTGCCGGGTCGCTTCCGTGGTTATATGGAAAGTATGGGTCTGATGTGGTTCTACAACTTTAAAATTCGTTCCACTAAGGTTGCAGTGTCCATGATTCGTAATAACCCAGTACATGCAGCAATGGCTATGCTGGCTCCAACTCCTACCATGTTTGGTAATGTTGGTCTGCCATTACAGGATAACCTTATCTCGGCTGCTGCTGATGGTAGACTGGATTACTCCATTGGTTTCGGTCAGGGCTTACGTGCTCATAACCTTAACCCTTGGATGAATCTGGTAAACTAAAATAAAAAAGCCCCTCTAATGAGGGGCTTTAATTTTTACAGATTTTCTGCTTTTGTTTTGTTCAGATTGCTTTTGATATCGGCTGGCAAATCTTCACCACCACTATCTTTAATCTTCTGGAGTGTTTCCTCAGTAGGGAACCAGAGAAAAGAGAACAGCAGTCTTTTAGCTACGATACGGGGTACACCTGCTTCGCGTTGTATGAAGTCAATAGCATCATCACGAATAGTAGTCTCAATAAGAGAGTTTCGGATAATTTCCGTCAATGTTGCATTAATTTTGATAGTCATAACTTACAGGCTCCACCCTCACAACTATCATTATCCAGAAAACCTTTCAGCATTTCCTGACTCTGAGATTGCTCATGCAGATTCTGCTTAAGCAAGTAACCTTCCAGCAACCAGACTTTATCGATTGCATTGCCATAAGCAATCTTACGCCCGATTTCTTCATTGAAGTTTTTCGGGGATGCACAAGCTGACTCACCAGTAACAGTAAAGCCATTCTCCAGAACCAGTACACAGAAGGTTAGCAGTCGCAGTGAATCATGGAATGGTTCACCACTATCTGTAACTGCCTTACCAGCATTGATGTAGCTTTCAGATACAATCTTGCTCTTGATATGTTCAGGAGTAATACGTGGGGCTTTATCAGCACCAGCATCTTTAATTTGTTGTTCAAGTTCAGACATTAGTCATACCTTTTTGTAATAACTGAGAATGATATACGTGTCCTTTACGTACTCGTCTTAGGATACGCTTCATCATTTTACGGGTTATGGGAGAAGGATGCTCGTAGAACATAAGCATTCTGTCCTGGGTAACTACACCAATAGAAAATTGACCATTTAGATAGTTACCACCTGTATCTGGTTTACAGCGATAGTAACGTCTTATCTTCATACTAGTTTTCCCAGTAGGAGATGTTTGACTTAGCTGCTGATGTAGCATCGGTTTCTTTCCACCCATCGGTGCTAGTCCAGGTAGATAATTCACCATTAAGGGTATTTCGCCAATACTTGCGGGGGTATCCTGTATTAGCCCAGAATATCTCAAATACTTTGGTAAATTCTGCAATCCATTTAGCTTTTGCTGCAAGTTCTTCGGCTTGCTCCACAGAAGGGTAACTAGCAGTGATTTCTGGAAAATCATGCTTAAGCAACATGTTTGCTTTCTCTAGCATATTAGCCATATCTGCTGACTCAGACATTACTCGCATAGCACTTTGCAGAACTGCATTACGAATTTCACTAGGTAAATCAATTAGTTTCATTTTTCTTTTTCCTGAAACGAGTAGAATTATTCAAATAAAAAAGTCCCCCAGAGTGACGGCTCCAGGGGACTTAGTACTATTTACCCATAGCTGGGAGGCTTGCAGATTCAGTAGTACTCAACACTAGAGCGAGGATGGATTGATAGTCCACTACTTCATCATGGCTAACTCACAAGTGACAAGAGCATCTATGTACTCTTCTAATGGATGAATGGTCATTGTACTTATCCGAGTTGAACCAGAGAAGACACAGGGGAGAGTATTCCTGCATCCTCACTGGTTCGGTTTGTTGTTAGTCTGGCGGCTTGTCACCACCGGATTTATCACTGAGTTTCCAAAGGATAAGCACAGTGATGATAAACGCTATGTATGGAGCCGACACGTCCAGAATCCTGATAAGCAATAGCATCAGAATTATGAACACTACCACAAATAGCAGTAGCTTCTGAGCCACCTACCAGATTAACGTTTCAGGTTAGCAAACAGAGAAGGTTTTGCAGCCGGAGCTTCAGCAGCTTTCTCTTCCTGAACTTCCTGTTTTACTTCAGCTTCCTGAGAAGCCTCTTCCGATGCAGCTTCTTCAGCTTGCTCGGTAGCTTCTTCTTTCAGTTGCTCAGTTGGTTCGGTTTGCTCACCCTGCTCAGCTTCTTTAGCTTCCTGCGTAGAACTCTCGTTCTGACCACCAGTCGAGGTCTGGGTTTCGGCAGGTTGTTCCAGTTCCTTTTTTGCTTCTACAGGAACGTGTTTAGCTTCAGCAGGATTGGAGCGACGACGACGCTGTTTTTTCTCTACCACGGGTGGATTATCTTCAGCAGCAACCACCTCTTCATTGATGAGGACGGTAGCAGTACCATCTTCATTAAGATGGATTTGCAGGTCACCTGCTACATTGACGGCATCTTCCATATAAGCAGAGATGGCCTGTTCTACTTCGGTCTGGTTCAGTGTGATTTGCATGTTAAGCCTTTAACATTTTCAGTAAGTTTTGAAACGCTGGCAGATTTACACCAGCATGGATTGCACCGATTGCATCAGCTAAGTGCTCATTCTTATTGAGCAACTTACCCTTACCATCCTTGAGCCAGTTAGCTTCAGGATAGATTTCATGGGCAGTACGTATCATTACGTCTTTGGAAGCTGTCTTATTACCAGCCAGTGCAATTTTGTTTTCGGTAGGGGATACCTCGAATACGGGGCATCCCAATGCACGGAATGCCCCAACGAGTCCGACACACAAGCCATATGACTTCATGCCATTAGCAGACTGAGAGCCTACAGGCACTTCAATGAATACAGCTTTAGGCTTGTCTTCAATGAACCAGTCTTTAACGCCAATGAAGATATCATGGGCAGCTTGAATGTCTTTGGAGTTGGTTCGGACTTGCTTGTTGTGGTCAACTTCAGTCTGAACCAGTTTGAGTTCTACCTTCTCAAACACGCCGGACTCAATGTCCAGCATACCCCTTGCTAATCCCCAATTCCGAAGAGAGATATCTGCTCCGAGAATTGGGATTTGCATTATTTCTTACCGAACAGAGACTTACCACCAGCCGGGGCAGAACCACCAGTAGAACCTGGTTTAGGTGGAGTACCTGCTTTGCCACCAGTCTTGCTGGTCTTATCACGGGTTTTGCCTTTGTTCTTATCCAGCCATGCAGCATAGAACTGAGCCAGTTCAGGCGTCAGGTCTTTCTCTGCTTTTTCAGCTTCACGAGCTTCAACAACAGTAACCAGCAGTTCCGAGTGGAACACTTTCTGGATGTTGTTTACTTCACGGGTTTCACCGTTATCGTAGTACTTACCGTCGTCACCTTTGGACTGTTTGTTCTCCAGAACTTTTTCAATCGCAATGGTGATTGGCTGACCAATCATTTCGACTGGAACCATGACAGACTTGTTAACTTCGGCTTGCTGGTCAAAGTCATACACTTTGACAATCTTCTCTTCGAAGTCAGCTTCGAACAGTTCTTTGCCAGTGGTCATCAACATCATGTCGTTGATGGTAGTGTAACCAGGCAGGAAATATTCCTTACCGTTCTTCTCGTAAGTAGGCTTATTGCCTTTTTCCTTACCGGAAGTGAAGTATACCTGCTCACGGTATTCACCAGCAGGTGCACCGTCAGAGTTCTTCAGGTCTTCAATGATAAGCTGCATCCAGTCAGCACCGGAGTCTGCTTTGCCTACGTAGGCAACTTTCACGACACCAGTGTAGATATCGGATTCTTTAGCACCAAAGCCACCACCCAGGGAGTCTTTAGTAGCTTCAGCGTTTTTGGTTTTGTCTTTCAGATTACCGAACAGATTTGACATGTGATTTTCCTAATAAGTTATTAACAACCAGGCAAACGCTTAAGCGTAGTATTCAGCCAGGTGGTCGAGCAGTTTCTGGGCATCGTTATCGATATAAGTCTCTGACTTCTCGAACATACCCATTGGTGAACGAAGACGCTTACCGACAGATTTCTTAGTCGGGCGAGTCTGGAATACGTGCTTATAACCTAAGTCACGTTCTTCTTCCGTAATCTCCAGCATCTTATTGCCATACTTCTCCAGTTCCTTAATGTCTACACGCTCTGCGTAAACGACAGTTGAGAAGTATGCTTCCAGGCCGTTATTCTTCAGTGAACCTTTCACCGGAATGAACGTCTTCATGATACCTGCTGCTTCGTCCAGTTCATCTTTGGCATGAGCCGTGATAATCACTGGCTTACCAAATTTAACAACTTTCTGCTGAAGCAGAATCTTGAAGAACTGAGCAAAGTCACCCCAGGCTTTCTGGGTGTTTGCTGATGGAAGTACATACTGGGATTCCAGCATATCCATCATAAAGGTGGCTGAGTCAATGATGATGCCATCAACGTCATTAGCCATATCACCACCAGGTGATGCAGCATCGAATGCTTCCCAGATTTGATACGGGTCTTCGATGTTGTAGGACTGAAACTTGTTACGGAATGGCAGACGTTTACCTGCTTCGGTATTCAGATACAACCAGCGTTCCTGGTTCCGTAAGTTACGGAGTGACGCTGATTTACCACTCGCAGAGAACCCAGCAATCAGAATCAATTGTGTGTTCATGTCATTGGCGACTAATTCTTCGGACATTACTTTTCCTCGGTTAATTGGGAGTCCTTCAAACCAAAGAAAGACTCCCGGTTTCTTACTTACTGCCTGCGAATTTCTTCGCTACAGTGACCATAACAGTTGAGTTAAGTTCATCGTCCGGCAATGGATTAGACAATTTCTTGTTAAATTCCATCACTGACTTATGAACCTGATTGAAGTCCCAGCCACTGTCTACGAGAGCCAGGGCATACTTAATCATCTGGTTGTTACGGTTGCCAGAGGCAATACGCCCAGCAAACCAACGCTCCAGGTTATCCAACGATTGAACCTGTTGCATCTGCTGACGGAATTGCTCGTTCTTACTGGTTCGAGGAATGAAATCACGTACATCCAGAAGTGGGGCTTCAAGGTTGTAGTGATACGTTCCTGTCTCACAAGACATCCATTTCTTAGCTCGTTGGTTGGCTGATTCATCCGTATCAAACGGGAGCCAGGCCATAACGTTGTTCATGAACTCCTTGTACTCTTCTGTGTCCAGTTCGAGTTGGTAGTTCATTGGCAGAATGAGACGGAAACGGTTTTCGTCATCTGTGTGACGCTTAGTTGTATATGTCATGAACTTATAGTCTTTCAACAGTTCGTGACATGTACTCAATGGGATATCACCATCACAGTCAATAACAATCATATTAAAGCCTGCAATTACGTTTTCTTCAGAACGGTGACCATTCTTAACGTGGTGGTTAATCCAGTGCATACCCTGGTGTTGAGTCAGTACATGAAGCTGGTCAAATGGTACTTTTTCGCCAATGTAGTTATAAGCAAAGTTATCACTGTAAGCGATTACCATTTCATCAATATTGGTTTCCTTCAGGGTTTCACCACGGAAGAACTCAATACCTTCGTTAAAGGTCTTCTTAATAATGATGTGCTGTTTGTAGCCCCAGGCCGTAGCTAGAGTCATCATTTCATTGCGTGCTGCATTGCCACTTTTATAGAATGGTAATGATTCCAGTAGGTCTGCATGAGTTACTTCTTTACCAACTGAAGCAATATAACGAGCCAGCTTAACGTAGGCTTTCTCTCGATTCAGAATGGTTTGGAATGCTGCACCAGATTCTTCTACTAACAAGATTGCCTGTTGCAGATGAGCCATTTCGATAAATGAACTCTGGTCAACAAAGGCTAATGCACCAGCTAGTTTGAGTGCTTTAAAATAACGGTGAGAGATTTCAGCTTTACGAATTTCTTCGTGGTCAGCCATAGCTTCAGCTTGTCTTTCACAATCAATCTTATAAGCAATTAAGGCAATGCCTACATCATCTTCTACTACCATCTTAAAGCCGAATAAATTAGGGTCAGCTAAGTCGTGGAATTTATTAGCCCACTTACTTAACGATGCCGTATTATCCTGCTTGGTCAGGTTATGGTAGATTTCTTCTGGGGTCATTGTGTTATAGGCTTTACGGTCAACCTGACCGATAGCAAAGATACAACGACGTGCATAACCAGTATCTAAAAAGTCATAGTACTGGTCTTCGGTTTGACCACCATCCAGCAGCTTACTTGGTGTACCAAATAGCAGCAGATTAGTCGGGGTCTTACCATCCAGTTCTTCACCTCGCTGGCTCTCGGCAGTGTTCTTGGTCAGCTTTTGCTTAACCTTACCCTGGTCATATAATTCCAGAAACAGATTCAGCACATCGACGTTGGCTAACAAGTTAGAGCCAATCTCGTCAATCTGTAAGTTAATGGAACCACAGCCAGCCATTAATAGTTTATGGCGTAATTGCTTAACCGCTGGTGGAGTACCTGAGTCAAACGTAAATGGGTATGCACCAGCACGTTTATACTCAGCTTCGACTTTATCGAACTCTTCCTGTTGGTCAGTACCATTTCTTGCAGAACGGTCATTGGCAATACGCCATAGGCGGTCATTAGAGATGACGGGCATGGTGTCTTCCATAAAACGTTTACGAAAGCCAGACATGAACCCGTCTTCAATGATATTTACCGAGTGACCTTTACCGAAGCCAGACGTAGCTAACGCCATAGCATAGATGTTTACTGGCAGGTCACCACGGTCTTTAGTGACGATGGTTGCACCCATACAGGATGCCATTTTAGCCAGGAAGTAAGCTACTTCGACACGGAAGAATCCCCGGTCGTTATTTTGTGTCTTGTTACACAACACATCTACAATTTCTTCGATTGCAGGGTGATGAGTGACTCCAGTCAGGTCAATACTCATGATGGGAAATATCTCTCTCTTTGTTTACAGATAGGTGCTACGGCACAGTACTCGCAGCGTTTAACTTGTCCCTCAACTACTTTGATTGCACCCTTACCACCTTTTTCAGCCATGAATTTGCGAGCAGAAATCATGTCATCAAAGTTTTTGGTACTTCTCGCACCAGGTACATCTACCTTCATTGGGTCAGAGAAATACTTAAACTGTGGCTCAGTTCGCCACAACTCTTCATCAGTACATTCAGGGATTTCACTTTCAGGGGCATCCCAGTACTTCTCAATAAGCTGTAGCTTTTCATTTAACCAGGCTTCAGTACGTTCATAGGACAGCAATGGAATATCCTTGTGCATAATGCGACGAGCAGGATACTTCGGATTACTTGCAGCCATGTACTTAACGAAGTCGGTAAAGATGTAGTTAATACGAATCACATCCTCTGTGATTACATCGTCGTGAATCCAACGGTAGATACTACCTTGCATCTTATGTTCGTCGTCACGGGAACCTGCAACCCAGGAATAGGTTGAGGTGGACTTAAAGTCCTGTAACAGACCTTCCGTTACGATGTCGAACTTACCTCCGATGAGCCAGCCTCTAAGGTTCTTGGTTCCACGACGTTCGATGTACACCGGAATTAAATCCGGATTCTTATCGAAGTCTTCTTTGGTAGGATTAATGACTACAGCATTAATAACACGGTCTGGATATCCCAGTTTTTTGAGTGCAGATTTATGGCCTAACTTCCATGCTTTCTCGATGGAATCATGTAAACCAGAACCCATCGATGCCTGAGCAAAGTCCATTACATCGATTGCTTCATTGCTGAAGTCAACACGGTGCTTCATGACGATTTGTTTAAGTGGTTTAAGCAGTGTAGTAGCCGAAAGATACTTCGGATTATCTACATAGTCATACTCGTCATACAGGAGCCAGACTGCTAAGGCCAGACTTACGTCATGTTCATTAGTTATCTTCATAGCTATAAAAAATCCTGTATTTTACTACGTTAGCCCAGCGAACAAGACCAACATTTAGGTGTTTAAACCTATGTCCATCTTGGTGTTCTACTTCAATTGCAAAGTAGTTTTTAGTTACAATTGGACAGATATTGGAGTGAATCCAACCATCTTTATCTGGCTCAGCTTTGATGATTTTGTCACTACCTTCCGGTTTTAAAAAAGAAGTAACTATCGTTGCAATTCTTTCTTTAGCCAGAATACGATTAGCGTAATGAACTAATTTCTCAGCATCATAGACAGCAGTATTGCCTGGTTTACCATTACCCATACGAGCAGCAGCATTTCGCCATAAGGCTTTAAAGGCACAACCTTCATCGAAGGTCATGCCCAGTGCCTGGATAATATCCTCACACTCTGCCTGATATGGTTCTTGCTCTTTTCGCTGGGGATTCTTTACTGGCACTACGTACCAGTTATTCAGTCCACCTGAGAGCTTAGCCATATTAGACCCCAGGTTTGACCGAGTTATCCGGGTTGAAGCCTTCCTGAGTCATATGACCCAGATAGCTAATACCCAGGAATACGATATCAACAATACCCATATCAGGGTCTTGCATACGCTCCATTGTATTTGCTGTCAGGGTACGTTGAGCCTGTGCCAAAGAAGCAGCATTAACATACTGTTGCTCAGTTAGTAGGATGGCATTCATTGGAATTACGCCACCATCACTGGCTTCTTTATTGGTAAATACAACCTGTGCAGACACCATCCAGTGGTGCATGGCTACGGATTCTTTCTGAGTTTCTTCAGTCATGAAAATGCCTTTTGAATAGTTGAATGAACTTCTTCTGGAGTAGCGTGATTTGGAATAACAATCTCGTTAGCCCACGTTGGGTAGAACAAAGATAGTTCTCCACCCAGACCAACATCTGGATGAGTAATATCAGGATGATTCTGCCAGTTAACTGCATCAACGAGATGCTTGTTAGTAAACTGCAACGTGTCCATGTTGTCACGAATCATGAAGTACTGAGCATCATGAATATGAATACTCGGTCGGATATCCAGCCTAAATTCACTGGTTCTTACTTTACGCATGAACTCTGAACCAGCACGGTTATTAAGCAGGCACCAGCTTTGTCCTAAAGCATTGCCAGCAGTTCGACCTTCAGCTTCTGCCTCATACGGAGTCTTACATGTCCCACGTAATACCTGAGCCAGTAAAGGAGTACGCACTCTCAAACCGAATGCGGCAGTAACATAACCAGTTTTGGCAGCTTCGTCCAGCTTAGCCTGTACCCACGCATCACTGACTGTATAGAGGTCGTGATAACGTTTCTCTGTTGTCTTAGCTTTCTCTTCAGAGAAGCCACAGTTTTTCATCAAGCCCATATATGTGCCACCATAGGTAAGCAAGAACGTTGGGGCTTTAGAGTCACCACGCAAGTGTTTGTACTTCACTTGAATGGAATTAATTGATTCAACTGTGTCTACAATGTCTGGCATTTGCTCACCGAAGTAAGCATATGCACGGAGACTATGACCATCATAACCATCGGTATACACCTTAAGTTTCTGAGGGTCTTTCGTAGTCAGTGCAGAGATTCTGTCCTCCAGTGAGGCAAAGTCTAATCCACAGAATATCCATCCTGGTGGTGCCTCGAAGCAACGTTTTATTGCCTTAGCATATTTCGAACCAGATGGTATTGTCTGAAGGTTAGGCTCGCTTGCCGACAACCGTCCAGATACAGTTCCCCCAAGGTTGAGGTTGCCGAATAGATAGTGCCATCCATCTGGCCCTGGCTGAGCATTACGGAAGGCTGGGATGAAGCTAGTGATAATCTTATCCACAAGCTTATAGTCGATAAGTGCATTAAGCAGTTCCTTAACGTCGTCATTTTTGGTATGACCTCGTAGAGCTTTAATGGTGTCACCATCGGTAGCTGGTTGCTTGCTCTTAGTCAGACCTAATACAGGTAAGCCTATAAATTCGAATAACAATTCTTGCAGTTGTGGACCGGAGTTTGGATTAAACTCAAGGTTACAATCGGCTAATGTTACCCGTTTCTTTTTTAGCTTCTGGTTCTTTTCGTCTACCCACTTCTGACGAAGATGCAGGGTGAAGTTCTTAACCAGAGTACTACTCTGGATAGTCTTCATTGCCTGGTTCCGGTCTTGCTCCATCTCAGTTGCAACTTCATTTACGGTGTCCATGTTCATGGGCATACCCGTAAGTTGCATCTGAATGATATCTTCACATGCTGGTTTAAAGATATTGTTGTAAACATCCAGTTGGTCATCAGCTACCAGGGTATCCCAGTGCTTCTCATAGGTGTACCAGGTACACAGACCATCTATGAGGTTGTAACGCAGCAGTTGGTCATTAGGAATCTGACAGATATCCTTAATGTCGTCCTGAGCATAGTTACCAGCATATTCCTGAGCTTGTTCCTTCAAGCTAAGGTGATTACCAGCACAGCTATTTGTAGCCAGATAGGTAATCAGTTTCGTACAGTCCCAGTTACGAAGCATGACATCCATACCGTCAAGCAGTCCTCCTGTATCAATCAGGTTGTCCATGAACAACTGATAGATGAGGACGTACACATCATAGCTGATATTGTGATACATCTGCCGTTGCATGTACTTCATGAAGAAGTCACGTAGCAGGTTACGAACAATGTCGTTACGGTTAACCCGTCCGTAAGGTGGCTGTGTAGCCCCCACAATCGGCTCGTAATCGACGTTGAAGGCAATGCCTTGTGTCTTACTCCAGCAGAACGTAATTGTCCCTATGCCTGCGTTATAGTGCTTTAAACCGAATGCCTCGATGTCTATCGCCAATGGCTTATTCATCTCAAGCAACTGGTCAAGCCATGCTTTGATTTCCTGGTTAGTACGGGGATATGCTTCAAACTCAATTATTCCTTGCCCTGGTTCAGCATACTGTCCCCGGATATGGTCGAGTAAAGCATCCATCCCTTGTTTAATCTTGGCCTTAACCACTGGTGGGTCATAGAAGACCTGTCTGTAGTTAGGCACATAGATAACCTTTTGGTCACCCCAGACGGAATCAACGATGTAGCCTAAGTTGGCTTCAGCTTTGGTTTCCTTAGTCAGCACCTTGAAGTAGTCAGAGTCAGTACAGATAACGTACTTAGTCTCAGCAGTGTCGAGCACTTGCTGTAGTTCTGACTCAATAAACTCCTTCATTTCCTTAGCAGGAGTTTTCTTCTTACCCGGTGCAGAATGCAGTTCCAGGAAGATAAAATCTTCCATAGATAACTGGTCGGGGTGCAGGTAGGTTTTTATCATGTCTTCTCGGTTGAGCCGGGTAGACAGAATGGCAATAGGATATTTGCCGGAATCATGGGATACGATATGACGCATGGCTTCCCTCTTAGAAGATTAAGTGGGCAGCAGCG
>JANQNF010000086.1 GCA_028279705.1 archaeon | reverse complement strand
GTAAAGTTTGATTGCAGATCACTTTAAATATATCCTTACCATATGATTTATCTGCCGTCCTGACAATAATTTTTACATTCTTGGTACGCGGTGGTATGCTATGAAAAATATAGTTATAAATGGGGCGAGAGAGCATAATCTCAAGGACATAAATGTAGAGATACCAAGAAACAAGCTAGCGGTCATAACAGGACTTTCCGGATCCGGGAAGTCAACACTAGCATTTGATACCCTTTATGCAGAAGGACAAAGAAGGTATGTTGAATCCCTTTCGGCATATGCAAGACAGTTCCTTGGTCTTATGAACAAGCCTGATGTTGACAGTATTGACGGGCTTTCTCCTGCAATATCAATTGACCAAAAAACTACAAGCAAGAACCCAAGAAGCACGGTTGGAACTGTAACAGAAATATATGATTACTTAAGACTTCTTTTTGCAAGAATCGGTATCCCGCATTGTCCTGAGCATGGAGAGCGCATACAGACCCAGACGCCTGAACGAATTGCTGACCTTATATCAAGCGACTACAACGGAATGGTGACTATACTTTCTCCAATTGTGAGGCAGAAGAAAGGAACTTATGAAAAGCTGTTTTCTGAACTTGCAAAGGACGGGTATGTACGCGTAAGGGTTGACGGTAAAATAAAGAGAACTGATGAAGAAATAAAGCTTGAGCGTTATGTAATGCACGACATAGAAATAGTAATAGATCGAGTTGATGTAAGTGACAGAAGCAGGCTTACTGAAGCATGCGAGCATGCGCTTTCAAAGTCAAAAGGTCTTATCAGGATATCAGCAGACAAAAGAAAAGACAAACTCTACTCTTCAAGAATGGCATGCCCTGTTTGTGGGATGATTTTTGAAGAACTTCAGCCAAGGATGTTTTCTTTCAATAGCCCTTTTGGTGCTTGTGAGACGTGCCATGGCCTTGGCATAAAAATGGATTTTGACGAGGATTTGATAATTCCTGACAAAGACCTCTGCATTGCTGACGGTGCAATATACCTTTACAGGAATGCTGTTGACGGGTGGCGCGGACAGTATCTTGGGGCTGTTGCAAAGCATCACGGATTTGACGTTTTCACTCCGATAAAGGGCCTCACCGAAAAGCAGTATAATGTCATAATGTATGGTTCAAATGAACGCATAAAGTTTGATATGACCATGAAAAACGGAGAGGCTAGCTGGAGCCACGTAGGAACATGGGAGGGCCTTATACCTCAATCAGACAGGTTGTACCACCAGACAAAATCAGATTACAGGAGAAGGGAACTTGAGAAGTTCATGAGGATAAGCCCATGCTCATCATGTGAAGGTAAGAGACTGAAGCCAAAGATCCTTGCCGTTACAGTTGGAAAAAAGAATATAATAGACGTCACGGACCTGTCCATAACAAAGTGCATTGATTTTTTCAAGAACCTAAGCCTCGGCGAAAAGGACATGTCAATTGCAAAGCAGGTCCTAAAGGAGATAGACTCACGACTGAAATTCCTAAATGATGTCGGGCTTGGCTATCTTACGCTTTCAAGAAATGCAGGCACACTTTCTGGTGGCGAAGCACAAAGAATAAGGCTTGCAACCCAGATTGGATCAAACCTGACAGGCGTGATGTACATTCTCGATGAGCCTTCTATAGGACTTCACCAAAAGGACAACAGAAAGCTAATAGACACACTTGTGACATTAAGGGATCTTGGCAATACTGTCATTGTCGTTGAGCACGACGAGGAGACAATACGCCATGCTGACCATGTAATAGACATGGGCCCTGGTGCAGGTATTCACGGCGGAAAAATAGTTGCAGAAGGAACGCCAAAAGAGATAATGAACTGTAAAAACTGCCTTACAGGGGAATACATGTCAGGGAAAATATCAATACCTGTTCCTGAAAAGAGAAGAGAGCACAAAGGCAATATGATTCTTAAGGGGTGCAAAGAGCATAATCTCAAGAATATTGATGTAAATATACCTCTTGGAATAATGACGCTCATAACAGGAGTGTCTGGGTCAGGAAAGTCGACTCTTACTTATGATATACTTTACAAGGCTCTAATGAAAGAGCTTAACGGCTCCAGGAAAAGACCTGGTAAACACTCGGGACTTGAGATACACGGAAAGCTTGACAAGGTTATAGTCATAGACCAGAGTCCTATTGGAAAGACCCCAAGAAGTAATCCCGCAACATACACAAAGCTTTTTGACGACATAAGGACTCTTTTTGCACAGACTGAGGATGCAAAAAGAAAGGGGTACAAGCCTGGAAGGTTTTCTTTTAATGTTTCTGGAGGAAGGTGCGATGCATGCAATGGTGATGGTGTAATAAAGATAGAAATGAACTTCCTTCCTGACGTTTACGTGGAATGCGATGAATGCAAGGGAAGAAGATATAACAGGGAAACCCTTGAAGTCAGGTACAAGGGAAAAAGTATTGCTGACGTTCTTTCAATGAGTGTTGAAGAAGCACTAGAATTTTTCAAAAATATCCCTGGGATAAAAAGAAAGCTTGAGACTCTTGACAAAGTCGGACTAAGCTACATAAAGCTTGGGCAGAGTTCCACGACCCTTTCGGGCGGTGAATCTCAGAGAATAAAGCTTACAAGAGAGCTTGCAAAAAGGTCTACTGGAAGCACAGTCTACCTTCTTGACGAGCCTACTACAGGACTTCACTTTCATGACGTAAAAAAGCTCATAGACGTTCTAAGTGACCTTGTTGATAATGGTAACACCATAGTTGTAATAGAGCATAATCTCGATGTCATAAAGAGTGCTGATCATGTAATAGACCTTGGGCCTGATGGCGGGGAAGGTGGCGGACGAATCATTGCAGAAGGTGCGCCAGAAGATGTTGCAAAGAATGCCGGCAGTTACACAGGAAAATTCCTAAAGCCGCTTCTCTAAATAATTATGATGGATATAAAATCTGTTCCAGATAAGCCAGGATGCTATATTTTCAAGTCAGGCAAAAGTATACAGTATATTGGAAAAGCAAAGAGACTGAAAAAGCGTGTGAAGAGCTATTTCAATAAGAGCATGGCTGACCCAAAGACAGCATCACTTGTAGAGCATGTAGATGACATTGATTTTGTTGTGACAAAAAATGAAGTTGAAGCACTTATCCTGGAAAATACCCTTGTAAAGCGCCATCAGCCAAGGTATAATATTGATCTTAAAGACTCAAAACAGTACGCTTACATCCAGCTTACTGATGAGGAATTCCCGCGCCTTGCCCTTGCAAGAAGAAAGGAAGGTGGAGGCAAATTCTTTGGACCATTTACTTCAGCTGCAGAGCGAAGCCATCTGCTGAAACTCCTGAATAAGACATTCAAACTCAGAACATGTAAAAGGCTTCCAAAAAAAGCATGCCTTCGTTATCATATAGGTATCTGCAAAGCTCCATGCATTGGAAACATTTCAAAAGAGACTTATGAAAATGATGTAAGTTCAGCAAAGCTTGTGATGACAGGAAAGACAAAAGAGCTTGTAAAATCCCTCAAGGCTGACATGAAAAGATTTTCCAAAAACGAAATGTTTGAAGAAGCCCTTGAAGCAAGAGACAGGATAAGTGCCCTTGAATACCTCACTGAAAAGCAGGCGATGGATAGGGGAAAATCCCATGATGAGGATGTAATAAACTTCATTTCCCGTGACAGTAAGGTCTATCTGATACTATTCAACGTATACAGGGGAGTACTGTCACAGAAAAATGAGTATTCTTTTGATGAGACTGACGGTTTCTTTGAAGAATTCGTGTCAAGATATTATTCAGAAAATCCTGTTCCAAAGGAGATAATATCGCCTGTTCCATTAAGCGCTCCTATGATAGAATTCCTTGAACGCAAAAGAAGCACAAGAGTAAAAAATACTGTCCCTAAGATTGGAGAAAAAAGGGACCTTCTTGACATAACAAGAAGCAATATCGAGCTTGGGTTCTTTGGAGGTGAGATCAAGGCAGAAGCACTTGGAAAGGCCCTTGGTCTAAATGACACCCCAGAAGTGATAGAGTGCTTTGACATATCGCACCTGTCAGGTACATCTACTGCTGGAAGTATGGTCCAGTTTGTCAGCGGGCAGCCAAACAAGAGTAACTACAGACGGTTTAAGATAAGAACTGCAGAAAAGTCAGATGATTATGCTGCAATAGGTGAAGTTGTAAAAAGGCGCTATAAAAGGCTAAAAGCTGATAATGGAAAGCTTCCTGACCTCATAATAATTGATGGCGGGAAAGGACAGCTTCGTGCTGCATATGAAGAATTAAGTAATCTCGGACTTAGCATTCCCGTGATGTCAATTGCAAAGAAGCTTGAAGAAATCTATCTTCCAGGACTCCCCTTCCCAAAGAGCATTGACAAGCGCGGAAAAGCTCTTCAATATGTAAGAGAAATAAGAGATGAGGCCCACAGGTTTGCAGTAAAATACAACAGACTCCTTAGAAAAAAAGAGGCGTTATCGTGATAGATAAAAAATTCAAACTGGTTACAGAATTGAAGCCAAAAGGTTCCCAGCCTGAGGCAATAAAAAAGCTCATTGGCGGACTTAACAAGAAACAGGAAAAGCAGACACTTCTTGGTGTTACTGGTTCAGGAAAGACCTTTACAATGGCGAATGTAATAGCTGGTGTAAACAGGCCAGCTCTAGTTATGGCTCATAACAAGACACTTGCAGCACAGCTTTACTATGAATTGAAAGAACTCTTCCCCGAGAACAGAGTAGAATACTTTGTATCCTATTATGATTATTACCAGCCTGAAAGCTACATCCCCCAGCGCGACATGTACATCGAAAAGGACGCTGATATCAATCCAAAGATTGAGCAGATGAGGCTTTCTGCAACAGCGTCTATTCTTTCAAGACGGGACGTCATAGTGGTTGCTTCAGTCTCTGCAATATATTCAGTTGGAAATCCTGGCAACTTCAAGGACCTTGGATTCAATCTTGAATGTGGCCAGAAAATAAAAAGAGAAGATATACTAAAGAAACTGATCAGGATACAGTTTGAGAGAAACGATACCGAACTCATGCCTGGACGCTTCAGGGTAAAGGGAGACACAATAGACTTTATTCCAGGATACTTCGATGACATAATACGAATAGAGATGTTTGGCGACGAGATTGAGAGAATAAGGGAGATGGACAAGATTACAGGCGAAGTAAAGGAAGAGATGAAATATTTCTATGTCTATCCAGCAAAACATTTTGTCATAAGTGACAGTGAACGTGACCGCGCACTTGACCTGATTGAAAATGAGCTTGAAGAGACTCTTCCAAAGCTCGGGCAGCTTGAATCGCACAGGTTGAAACAGCGGACAAACTACGACATGGAGATGATAAGGGAAATCGGATCCTGCAAGGGTATAGAGAACTATTCAAGGCATTTTGACGGCAGAAAATCAGGGGAGCGTCCATACTGCCTTCTTGATTATTTCCCAAAGGATTTTGTGATTTTCATTGACGAGAGCCACCAGACAATACCGCAGCTTCATGGCATGTACAATGGCGACCAGTCAAGAAAGAAAGCTCTGATAGATTACGGATTCAGGCTTCCAAGTGCTGCAGACAACCGCCCGCTGAAGTTTGAAGAATTCAAGGAATTTATGAATTCGGTTGTTTTTGTTTCTGCTACTCCTGGAGACTATGAAAAGGAAGAAAGCGAGCAGATTGTTGAGCAGATAATACGACCAACTGGTCTTGTTGATCCGGTTGTTGAAGTAAGACCAACAAAGGGGCAGGTAAGCGATGTAATGGATGAGATAGTGGCTGTGATAAAGCGTGGTGAAAGGGCGCTAGTAGTAACCCTTACAAAGAAGCTTGCAGAGGAATTCACTGAATACCTTGCAGGGAAAAACATCAAGGCAAGGTACATGCATTCAGAGATTGACACACTTGAGCGTACAGAGCTTATACGCCAGCTTAGGCTTGGAAAATTTGATGTACTTGTCGGTATAAACCTTCTAAGGGAAGGGCTTGATCTTCCTGAAGTAAGCTACATAGGAATACTTGATGCTGACAAGGAAGGATTCCTTAGGAACACAAGAAGCCTTATCCAGATAATCGGACGTGGTGCAAGGAATGCGAAATCAAAAGTAGTTCTTTATGCAGACAAGCAGACCGACTCGATAAAAAATGCTCTTATTGAAACAGAGAGAAGACGGAACATGCAGGTTGAATACAACAAAAAGCATGGTATCATTCCAAAGACCATCATAAAGCCTGTGAAGGAAAAAGTTGCTGACATAAAGGATGTAAAGCATATTCCAAAAACAGATATTCCAAACGCAATCATAGAACTTGAGGCTGATATGAAAGAAGAAGCAGAAAAGCTTAATTTTGAGCGTGCGATAGCACTTCGCGAGCAGGTAAGAAAGCTTCGCGAAAGGATGGGTGTCACCGAGCAGTAAATCAGCACCGGATCTTCTGGCCATACTTCTTCTGGTATCCCCAGTAAGGAAGTTTCACCCTTCTTGGAAGGTTGTTTCTGTGCACGATCTTTGAGGAAAGGAACTGCCATTTGTGCTCGCCGATGTCAAAGAGCGCAAGTATGTCCCAAAGAGGCGGTACAAGCAGCGTGACGTTTTTTGAGACCCTTTCCAGCTCAGCATAGAACTTGTCGGGATCCTCCACGTGTTCCATCGTGTGCGAGCACAGTGTTTCCTTGAACTGGTTGTCCTTGAACGGGAGATTGTATATGTCTTTTACGAGCACGAAGTTCGGCACGTTTCTCTTGACTATGTCAGCGTTTATGCCACCGCCGTCCGTGTTACCGCACGATATGTTGAGATCGTACTTCTTCCCGCGCATGTGGCGGTTCTTGAGTATCTTGTAGTCAATCACGTGCATTACCGCCATGTAGACGAGTATTGGCGGGAATATGACAAGCAGCGTTACAAAAAGCAGCAGCTCGGGTATTCCCGGATCGAATTGCTTGACAAAGTTCATAAAACTATTGTCGGTTTCTGATATAAGTAAGTGACCCCATATTTGACCGGCCTGGTACGAATTTATCGGGGGAATGTGACGGGATAAATGGAAATCACGATACCAGAACGCCTATCTGGTCTATGTAATCCTGGTACGTTCCGAGGTCGCCTGCGTTGAGTGAATGCTGTGCCTTGTCGTACAGTTCTGCTATTCTTGCGAGTTTCTCTGTATCAGTTCCTGACAACTGAACCGTTTCATCCTTTTCCGTTTTGCCAGCGGTACTTCCACCGAATATGACGTCAAGCGCGTCCGAGAGCGTATCCTGCATCGTGAGTTTGTCACCATATGACACTATCACCCTCTGCAGCTGCGGCAGCGTTCCCCTTTCTGTCGCCTCGAGGTAAAGTGGTTCCACGTAGAGTATCGAATTCTCTATGGGTATTACAAGCGTGTTGCCCCTGACTACCGATGATCCGGATTGTGACCAGAGCGTTATGAGCTGTGATATGTCGGTGTCCTGGTCAATTCTCGCCTCTATCTGCATGGGGCCGTATGTCAGCTCCTGCTTTGAGAACTGGTACACGAGGACCTTTCCGTAATTCGGCTTGTCGGACCTTGCCGCCATCCATCCTATCATGTTCTCTTTGCCCTTTGGTGTGAACGGTATCATCAGTATGAATTCTTCTTTTTCTTCGCCGGGAAGCTTCATTATAATGTAGTACGGCTGCATTTCCTGCCGCGATCCCCTGTACACCTCGTCGGGCACGACCCACACGTCTTCCCTGTTATAAAACACCATGGGATCCTTCATGTGGTACGTTGAGTATATCTCCGCCTGTGTCCTGAACATGAGTTCTGGGTATCTCAGGTGGTCCTTGAGGTCGCCTGGCATTTCGCCAAAGCCCTTGAAAAGTCCGGGGAACATCTTGTCATAAGTCTTTATGATCGGGTCCACGTCATCCACGATGTAGTAGCTGACGTCACCTTCGTATGCGTCTATCACGACCTTTACGGAGTTCCGTATGTAATTCACCTCATTCCAGTTCAGGTATACTGGTTCTGAGTAAGGGTAAGTGTTCGTTATGGTGTAAGCGTCCATTATCCAGTAAAGCTTCCCTTCGGATACGACTATATACGGGTCGTAGTCGTAAACGAGGAATGGTGCTATTGCTGATACCCGCTCCCCTATGTTCCTGTTCATGAGAAGCTTGCTGTCCTCAGTGAGCGATCCGGAAACGAGTATCTCTGGTGATGAGAACTTGAACGCGTAAATCACCTTCTTCAGGATGCCGTCAAGCGGCACCCCGGCGTTTCCAGAGTATGTAGTGTATATGTTTTCATCCCCGGACGGGTAATCGAATTCATTCGTGCTCGTTCCTGTTATCACGTAATCATTGGTCTTTTCGCCGAAGTATATCCTCATCTCGTCAAGTTGCATGTAGTCGGATGTAGGTGGTATGTCCTGGAGGTAGAACTGCGGAAGTCCCTGTTCCGAGACTTCATCTACGGGATTCATCACGACACCGTACCCGTGGGTGTAGACAAGGTGAGTGTTCACCCACGTCTGTGCCTGGGCTGACAGTTCTCCTGTGTTCATCTCCCTTGCGGAAACGAGAACCTGCTTGTATTTGCCGTCTATTTCGTACCTGTCGACGTCAACGTCATTGAAGTCATAATATGTTCTGAACAGCTGGAGCTGGTTGTATGTCTGCTTCAGCGGCCTCCAGTCCCAAAGCCGGACGTTGCTCACGGTCCCGTTGTTTTCCTCTATGTCAGCTGCATCGAGGTCGTATGACACGGGGAACTCGTCTTCCTGTGCACTGTCGAGTCCGTATGCCTTCAGCGTTCCTTCGATGTTCCTTTCAAGGTACGCCCTTTCGAGATTGAATTCGTCTGGTTCCACGATGAGACCCTGGACGATCCCCGCCACGAGGAAACCTGCAAATGATATTGCTATCAGTGCTCCTATTCCGTAGAGTATGAGCCTGGGCTTCTTCAGTTTTATGTTCGCCATGAAGAGAAGACCTATTACAAGCGTTATCACAGAAAGTGCTGTCATGACCGGAAGGTTGATCATCACATCCGTATAACCGGCGCCGAATACTGCGCCGCCGTGCGAAAGCAGTATTCCATACCTAGCAAACCATATGCTTGCTGATATCGTGGCAAAAACCATGAGCAATAGCGCGCTTATTTGCGGCATGAACGCCTTCCATGAACTTGGCCACGTCACTGTCATCGATGCGCCAAACTGCTGTGATATCATGTCATTTTGCCGTGGCTCGTCTGCCTTGAAACTGAAACCGCTGGAGTGTATAGCATAAGTCGTGGCGGAAAGTATGGCTGTCATCGAAAACATCGAAAGAAGGAACCCTAAGACGACCGAGTAGAACGGGAGGATGAACGTGTAGAAACCAACATCCATTCCGAATACGGGGTCGTTGATTCCAAAGGGTGTGTAATTGTTGTACTTCAGAAAAACCTCCCAGCTTCCTGCAATCGAGAGCGCCACGATGAGAGATAAAAGCGCCGCTATCATGTCCATTATCCTCGCCTCTCCCTTTCCGTGCTTCTTCTTTCCAAGTGCAGCCCTTCTCGCAAGCGCCATGTTGGTGGTCGAAAAGATGAAGAACACTAGGAATGACGCAAGTCCAAGTACCGCAGATGTTGTCACTATCGTTATGAATACTGAATCAAAGCCCATCGACGTGAACCAGAACCAGTCACCGAGCAGTCCGAAGATCGTGGACGATGTCACGAAAAGTGCAAATAATACAAGATACAGTACCGGAGTCAGTTTTGGCATAATAACACAACATAAAGAGTTACCCCCCGGATTTAAATTGTTGAGTAGGAGCACTTTCGTTAAAGTCACGTCGCTATGTAATCTATCACAAACGCGTCTATCGTCCCGTTTTTCAGGTCAGCCACTTTTTCATCATTTCAGTGTGCCTGCCGTCCGTTTTAATGTGGCGCAGGACGTCGTTTATCTCGTCCATGAGTGCGTCGTTTCCTTTCTTTGCGACGATGCCGTAGTATTCTTCTGTAAGGCTCCCCTCTATTAACTTCAGTGAGGGGTTGTCATTTGCGGTATTGACCCCCACCACAAGATCGACGATCATGGCCTCTGTTTCTCCGTTCAGAAGGCTCTGTGTTGCAAGAGCATGGTCTGCGTACCCGAAGACAAATTCCCTGTCATTATACTCAAGTGCAGCATCTTCGCTTGTCGTATCTTCAAGAACGCTCACGTTCCTTCCCCGGAGATCATCGGGATTCTCTATATCCGCGATTTCAGTTCTTGTCACTATGGTCTGGCCTGCATTGAGGTATGGTGCACTGAAAAGGTATTTTTCAGACCTTTCAGGCGTTATAGTGATTGCATTGATGATGACGTCAATTTCCCCCGTGTCGAGCCTATCGAAGATACCTTCCCACGGGAAGTTGATTATTTCAACATCAAGGTTCATGTCCTTTGCAATCTCTTTGATAAGGTCGACGTCAAAACCGACAATTTCCCCGGAATCGTCGTAAGAAATTATTGGCGGGTATGGTAAATTCGTACCTACGACCAGCTTACCGCTTTCCTGAACTTCAAAAAGCGACCTGTCCGTCATCTCATCGGTTCCTAAAGGCACGTCCGTCTGCGTCTGGACGCAGCCTGATGAAAGGAGCAGGCTAACTGAAAATATGCAAAGGAAAACTGTCCTGATGCTGTTATGTGACATTACAGTCATTACAAACACTAGCTCGTTCTTAAATATGTAATTATTCACATTACCGTCTTATTAGTGTTTTGTCCGAATGTTTAAACATAATCGTGTTTAATCTGTACATGGGACCGTGAAAAAAGAAACTATGCCCCCGCCGGGATTTGAACCCGGGTCCCCGGCTCGAGAGGCCGGTATCCTTGACCGGGCTAGACTACGGGGGCATATGAATGGGCCCGCTGAGATTTGAACTCAGGGCCTCCACGTATCTCATCCTTTCGGTTAACGCTTTTTCTGACCCGAAAGGAATATCAGCGTGGCGCTCTAACCAGGCTAAGCTACGGGCCCATGTCTAGCAAATAAATATAATGCGCATCCTTTTTAATATTTACATCAGGCGATTATTCGTAAACAATTTATAATTTGGCAGCCAGAATATCTTAACACGCCCCAGTAGCTCAGTTGGTAGAGCGCAGCGTTGGTAACGCTGAGGTCACGAGTTCAAGTCTCGTCTGGGGCTTCAAGAGCCGCTTGATATCTATTTTAACAGTTGAAACACGAGTCGTAATTTGCACAATTTTGTTTTTAAGAAAATTAGCACTTGCCACTACATTTAAAAAGATTACTATCTCTTAGTAGTATATGACAGTTGTAATCGGTATGGAGATTAGACCCGGAACAGTGATGTTTGTAGGCGACGAACAACGCACAAGTGGGCATGTGAGAACATCCAACATCACACAGAAGCTCAAGAATTATGGAGAACACATCTACGGAAATGCCGGGGATTTAACTTTCACAAACAGCGTTTACAATGCTTTGTGCAAAGATACCGGTAACAAAACACTGGAAGAAAAGGCGGAATATATCTCTGAAGTTGTATGTAACTTGAAGATCGGAGATAAAAAAAGGATATTCAAGAATAAGTACGGCGTAGATTTCGATGATGTGATTAATGCGGAATCTCTAACTAATCCAAATTTAGATAAAATAAAAGAAAGTTTGAACGAGATTGAACGTGATATGAGGCGTGGAAGCTACGCGGAATTTATTATAGGTGGAGATCACACGGATTCCGAATCTCCAATATATATAATACCAGCAAATGGGGAGGTCATACCATTTGAAAAATATGTATCAATGGGGTCAGGTATAGACAGGTCAGATATCGTTATTAGCGATTATTTGCAATCACTGACACCAAAAGAGAGAGAATCAATAAAAACCTATGAAGGTTGCCGTATAATGATGCTGGCTGCTAGGAACGCTTGGGGAAATGTTGGTGTGGGCGGCAGAACACAAGTTAAATGGAAAGAAAGCGGAAATTCTATAAAAGATCTTGGAGTTGAAGAGTCAGAACTACTCCAGAATGCACTGTTTGCGGAATCCAAAAAATATCTGAGTAAGGACTTCACAGACGGCGTTTTCAAAGATATTATCGAACATGGTGCTAAAGCGGAAGACATGATTAAAAGGATAAATAAAAAGATTGGGAAGAATGATCTCATGCGACTTTATTTCGTCGATGGACATCATATGTGAGTTATATAACGTTTTTCTTTCCGCGGTTCATCAAAAGACAGACTGACGATAAATTAATCTCCCGTCCTACCATTTTAGTGTCCTGGCGTGACTACTTTTAAACTAGGACACTAAAAATAATTACCTCTTAACCTGGAACTGAGTTCCCGCTCCCGTCTGGATCTTCAGGACATATTGATATCGATTTTGATGATATGAATTCTTATGACCACAAAAATATCGGATTGTGGTCACCAAAAATAAAATAATTTAAATATGTAGTCACACATATTTATTATGAACATTGAAATAAGAAAGCGTGGAAAGAAGAAATTGTATTACCTTTCACATTCATTCAGGGATAACGGAAGCGTGAAAAAGGTTAGAAGATTCCTAGGTTCCGACCTCAGCGAAAAGGACATAGAGAGGCTTAGAATAGACGCAGAAGCGGCGATAATCCAGCAGATAGAGGAATACAAAAAGATAAGAGACCCGCTTCATACGATATTATCAAACGATGAATGCAAAGCCATAGAGACACTGGTTTCAAAGGGTGACATAAAAGTCGAGCATCTTTCCGAGGAACAATGGTCGAAATTCACAGAGAATTTCACTTATGACACCAATGCAATAGAGGGTTCCGCGATCACACTCAGGGAAGTCAGGAATATACTCGAGAAAGACAAATGGCCCAAGAAGAAATCAAAAGAGGACATTTCTGAAACATACGGCGTTTCTAATGCTATCGATTTCATAAGAAAGACGGATGATCACATCTCGCTTGGGCTCATACTTGAAATCCATAGAATAGTATTTGGCAATTCAAAGGATTTCGCGGGAAAGTTCAGAGAACCTGGTGTGGAAGTAGTTGTTGCAGATTCGAGAGGGAATATACTTCATCGCGGTGCTCCACAAAAGTCCATCGTAAAGCTTCTAAAGGAGCTTGTTGACTGGTACAATGATAACAATGAAAGATACCATCCAATTGTTTTGGCTTCTGTTGCCCACAACCAGTTCGAAAACATCCACCCCTTTCAGGACGGTAACGGAAGGGTTGGAAGGATACTCATGAATAACATTTTGATAAAGCATGGTTTTCCTCCTGTCAACATAGAACTTGAAAAAAGGTTCGAATACTATTCCTCGCTTCAGGCTTACGAGAGGAAGGGTAATCTGAGACCCACTATAGAATTGATACTAAAGGAGTACCGCAGGTTAAAGAGGTTGATGGATGATGTGTGACCACATTTGTAGTCACACAAAAATGTTCGAGTCCTGACGGGACCACTTTTAAACCAGAACACTGAGTAATAACTAACCTCTAACTTGGAATTAAGTTCCCGCTCCCGTCTGGGGCTCTCAGGACCGCTTGCTATCAGTTTTGACGCGAAGATTGCAGCTTATCTTATTTTGTCAAGAGTGAGACCGATTATGTAGAATAATGATGTAATGAGCACAATTACCGGACCTGCGGGCAGGTTGGTCAAATATGAAAGGAAAAGACCAGAAGTCATTGCAAAAAGAGTTATCATAGTGGCGGATATCATCATCTTCTTTATGGTCCTGCAAAAGATTCGTGAAGTGGCCGCTGGCATGGTGAGTATTGCAATCAAAAGCACTATTCCCACGGCCTGTATAAGCATGACTATAGTGAGTGCGATAAGTGAGATGAGCACAGTATACACCATTGAAACCGGCACGTTCCTTATCTGAGCATACTCCTCGTCAAATGTTACTGACATGATTGAGTTGAACATCAAAACTGTCGTTAAGACCACAACTACGTCAAGTACCGCTATTAGTATAAGGTCTGACGTGCTTACCAGTATGATGTTTCCGAAAAGGTATGAGAAGAGATCGGTTGCATAACCAGGGGTCATGAACATGAAAATGAGCCCTATCGCCATTCCCGTCGCCCATGAGAAGCTAAGCATTACGTCGAATCTTTCACCATTTTTCCTTATGAGTGATATGCCAAGAGAAGCCATCAGGCTGAAGATAAGTGCTCCAAGTATCGGATTTGCCCCAACAAAGTAGCTTATTCCAAGGCCGCCAAATGCGGTATGGGATATGGAACCCGTTATCATCGACATCCTCTTTACGACGATGTAAGTGCCTATTATGCCGCTTGCAACAGAAGCAAGAATGGTCATAAGAAGGGCATTCTGGAAAAACTGGTAAGAAAGTATCTCAATCATTAAGATCACACATCTTTTGGATTTTCTCCTTGCCCTTTTCGTGATAACCGAGACTGTGGAAGTTGCACTTGTTTATGCAGGCGACTTCCTTTGCGTATTTTGAGATGAGTTCCAGGTTATGGTCCACAACCACAACTGCTATCTCTTTGTTTATTTCTTTTAGGATTCTGTACAGATCTTCCTTCATCTTAATGTCAACGTTTGCTGTGGGTTCGTCAAGTATGATTATCTTAGGCTTGCTCGCAATGGCCCTTGATATGAAAACCCTCTGCTTTTCCCCGCCAGACAGTTCGCTTAACAGTCTATCCTTAAGATCGAATATTTTCATCTTTTTCATCGCGTTATCAGCGATCGCCTTGTCCTTTTCAGAGAACCACCTGAACACACTGCTTCCTAGCGTGCTTGTCATAACCACCTGTTCAACAGTTATGGGGTAACTGAAATCGATATCTTCGAACTGGGAAAGGTACCCTATCCCACTTCTGCCCCTCTTCGGACTTTTTCCAAAAACCTTTATTTCCCCTGAAGCAGGCTTGAGAAGGCCCAGTATAAGCTTTATGAGTGTGGTCTTGCCTCCGCCGTTTGGACCGACAACTCCCAGGAAATCCTTTTCGTAAATCTTTAGGCTGATGTTTTCTATAAGCTCTTCCCCGTTGTAGCTGAATGAAACATTATCCAGTTCTATTATACTTTTCTTGGCAGCCATGAAATCTCCTGTTAAAACGATTGATTGTGAGAATAAAAGAGTTTACAGAAAATCTTAGTTCCCAAGCTCTGAACTTATGGTGTCTCCTACCCGCATCATGTTATCTACGTAATTCTCTGCAAGAGGATCTATCTGCACCACCACTCCATTAATCTGTTCTGCGACTGATTGCGCTGTCTCGGTGCTGAACTGGCTCTGGACGAATATGACCTTTATGTCGTGTTCCAGTGCTTCCTCTATGATATGTGCAACTTCCGAAGCAGTGGGCTCCTTACCTTCATTTTCTATTGCCATCTGCTCAAAACCATACTCATCTGCCAGGTAGCCCCATGCGGGGTGGAATACCATCATCTTCTTTGTGCTGATGCCTGAAAGCGTCTGCCTGAGTTCTGCATCCAGTTCGTTGAGTCTCGCTATGTGCGCATCAGCGTTCTTCCTGTACTCTGCCGCATTCTCCGGATCATATTCCGCGAGCGTCTCGTGTATGGTCTCAATCTGGATTATCACATTCTTTGGGGAAAGCCATATGTGTGGATCGACACCCTCATGTTCATGTTCCTCGTGCATTTCCCCGTCGTGCTCTTCGTCATGTTCCCCTTCTTCATGCTCCTCACTCTCGGTGAACTCTCTTAGCGTAATGCCTTCACTCGTATCGACAACAAGCATGTCAGGATTCATCGATTCTATCCTTGAAATGTGAGCTTTCTCGAATGCCACATGACCTATCCGGAAATATATCTCGGCGTTCTCTATGTTGATTGCATCTCCGGGGGTGAGTTCGTATGTGTGCGGACTTGCTCCAGGAGAGATCAGTTCGACAACATTCACATGATTTCCCCCAACAGAACTTACGAATTCCTTCTGTGGGAGTATGCTCACTATTACATTTACCTTTCCGTCATCCACAGTGCCTGCATTCTGCTGTACACAGCCGGATGACATGACGACTACCGAGATCACCAAAAACAAAAAGATGTTCCTGCCAATTTCCATACGAAACAATTATCCAGTGAAAAGGTAACTAATAAAAGTTAATGATTTTCATTATCAATAAGGTAATTTCATGAAGCAACCGAGACTGACAATTCAAAAGAAAATGATGCGAAGGGAGATAAAGTCGTTCAATAACTTCTTCTCCGCAGAAGATTTCTTCAAGAGAGTCGCCAGCAAGGACAGAAAGATCGGTATCGCCACTGTCTACAGGTTCCTCAAGAATTTGAGGGAAATGAACAAGTTGTATGCATACGTTTGTGATAGGAGATTTGTCTACTCGAGAAAGAAGGTTTCGCACTGCCATTTCATCTGCGAGGAGACGGGAAAGGTCATCCACTTCGATGTCGATTCTCTGGATTTTCTAAAAGACAAAATACCCGGAGAAATCAGGAGTTTCCAGCTTGAAGTTCGTGGAAGCTGCAATGAATGTAGATCAAAATCATTTCCAAAATGACAATGAAAATGTACTCACGACATAGTTTTTTCAAATCAGGTCACTAAATAAAATTACCTCACAAGTTGGAATTGAGTTCCCGCTCCTGCCTGGACTTCATTTCTCGGTATTCAGCTATGCGTACTTTTAAAAGCAGACAAGCCTAATATAGTTTACTTGAGGGCCCGTGGTGTAGCTTGGCCTAGCATCGGAGCTTTGGGAGCTTCAGACTTGAGAAAATTGTCTTCAATGAAGACAGTTTCAGGAATTCAAATCTCAGCGGGCCCATCATGCTTAAGGAGGAAATGATATGAGTGAGGAAGGACAGGCAGGTCAGGGAGGAGGTTGCCTTTTCTGCAAGATTGCAAGCGGGGAGATTCCCGGCAAGAAGGTATATGAAGACGCAAACGTTTTCGCTTTCCTGGACATAAACCCCAGGAATCCCGGCCACACGCTCGTCATACCAAAAAAGCATGCGACCACAATCATGGACATGGGCGAGAAGGATGTAGGAAAGCTCTTCGAGAGCGTAAGGTACGTTGCTGAAGCGGTCCAGAAGGGAACGAAGGCTGAAGGCCTTTCGATCGTGCAGTCAAACGGCAAGGCAGCCGGTCAGGTCGTGACGCACGTGCACGTCCACATAATCCCAAGATACCTGTCAGAGGGCCCAGTGAGCCTCGAAGGCGTGCTTGGCGTCAAGAAGATGCCTGAAGAGACCATAGACCAGATTGCATCGACAATAACGCAGAATCTCGGTGCAGCGCAGTCTCCACAGAAGGGCAAGGACGAGTTTGACTTTTAAAGGAATTATTCATAATATTCCTTCAATGCGTCGGTAGTCTAGCCTGGTTAGGACCCAGACAGTCGTCTAGGTTCTTGGAAGATATGACACCAAGGATGATTGGGATAAGCCTTCCAAGCCTGTGACCCGGGTTCAAATCACTTCCGGACATCCGTGCGGAAGGGTGGAACTCCCGGCCGACGCATCTTTTTTTATTCTGTATAAGATTTTCCATTTGTGATTTCAAGCAGCTTTTTGGTCGCTGCTGTCGGGTCATCAGCAAGTGTTATACTGGAACCAACGGCTATGTTCGTAGCACCAGCGTCCATGACATCATGAATGTTATCGAAATTGATTCCGCCGTCCACTTGTATCTCCTTTCCACTATACATAGCTGCCGCTCTTCTTATCTTCTCAGTCATCCCTTTAGTGTAATACTGGCCGCTGTAGCCGGTATTTACTGCCATCAATAAAAGCATGTCAACATATTCCAGCATATCATCCTTGACGTGTTCTATATCAGTCTGTGGCTCAAGTGCTATTCCGGTCCTGTAACCAAGGTCCTTTATGATCTTGAGGCTTTTCAGTACGTTTTCATCAGAATGATTGAGTATAGCTTCCCACTCTTCGAATTTTTCTGCATTTTTTACAATTTCATTGAACCTGTCTTTTGTTATACTGCCGGTAAATGCTTCTCTGTGCACGGTTATTGAAACGTCGCCGTTACTTCCGTTGCCGAGAACCTGTCTAGTTATAAAATCTATCATGGGGTATGTATCTGAGACCATGAGATGGTAATCGAAATTGACCTTGTCGCCGAATTCTTTGTAGATCACCTTCAACATTTTCTCATCAAACACGTTTCTGGCGTAGATGAAATCGTCCCTCATCACATCCATATGGAGATAGTTGACACCCGCATCGATTATGTCGTGTATTTTATCGAAATTTGAATATGGGTCATTCTCATAAGTGAGTATCGTTGGGCTTAGTTTTATTTCACGTTTCATTTTTACTCATTTAGAAATGGGTAGTAATTTTTAAGTTCTTAATGTCATTTTCAATATGGAATTTAAGAGACTGTTCAGTTTCGTGGTGGTGGCATGCTTTGCCGCGCTCTTCATGGTCAGCAGCGCATCAGCGATTGAGTACGCTGACATAGATCTCAGTCCTCTCATAGGAATGAGGCCACTGGACGGCATTCCCATGGGGGACATGTTTGCAAACGAGAGGATGAACATATACATCGACAACGAGCCTGTCGCGAGCCTGGTCATGTCTGACGGTACCATAGAGGAAGCCGGTTTCACGGTGCTCGAAGATCCGAGCATGAACATATACGCCACTGCAGAAACTGTGACGGATATAGCAATGGGTAAGATGTCCCTTGGGGACGCCTTCCTGAGCGGTGACATACGATACGAGGGCGTTGGATTTGTCAACTCATTCAAGACGTCACTTGCAGGTTTTGGCGCATGGCTGTATTCACTGTTTTCATGAGATGAAACAATCCGTGAAACGATTTCAGATTGTTTCACGACAGCTTTTTAAGGTACTTTCAGGAGTATTATAATATGAAATATGAGTTAGTGTTTGCCGTTTTGATGGTGTCACTTTTACTGGCGGTTTCGGGAGCTTCTGCAGTAGAACTTGAATACTACGGAATAGATGCCACTGTGGAAAGAAACCTCCAGGTGAGAACGACAGTGACGCTTACCCCGACAGAACCTGTAAACCACATTGATTATGACGTGGGATTTGGAATATACAACTTCAGTTCAGAGACACGTTCCGGGACCAGCAGGTGTGCAGTGGAAAATACAGGCAGTGAAACTACGATAAGCTGCGACTTCTACGGTATGGAAGCAGAAGAGACCATGGTGAGACTGAGTTTTACGACAAGGGGTGCTGTAAGGCCCATTGAAAGCAATTACGAGTTCAGGGTAGACTTCCCCGTTCCGATGGCTGCCCAGAGGTCATTCTCACTTGTTAAACTTCCACCAAAGGCGGTTCTCTCAGAAGACATAGTCAACCAGTCATATTTCCCGCCGACAGGCAGCGTGCTCACTGACGGAAAGCACATAATAGTTACGTGGGAGGACAGTAACCTCACAGAAAGCGATTCGCTGGATTTTTCAGTCCTCTTCGAAGTCGTTGGCGACGGCGGTGCTATGTGGGACATCAGCGTGATAATCATGACGTCGGTCGTCGTCATCGTGATGGTAATAGTCGCCATATACATGAGACGGGGTTCGTCGCAAAAGGAGACCGAAGTCAAGGTCCTGCCGCTCCTGAACAAGGACGAGAAGAAGGTAGTCGACATACTTGCAAGAAACGACGGTGAAGCGCGGCAGAGCGTCATAGTCAAGGAGTCGGATTACAGCAAGGCGAAGGTGTCAAGGCTTGTCAAGAACCTCAAGGAGCGCGGCGTCGTTGATACAGAACCTATATCAGGACGCGAGAACAAGGTATTACTCAAGATAAAGGGAGTGGAGTAAATGAAGAAATTCCTCATAACCACTGCAATAGATTATCCAAGCGGCAGGCCTCACATGGGTCATGCCTATGAGAAGATATGCACTGACGTCATCGCAAGGTACAAGCGCCTGAAAGGCTTCAGTGTCCACTTCTCTACGGGAACTGACGAGCACGGCATGAAGATACAGCGATGTGCTGAAAAGGAGAAGAAGACGCCGCAGCAGTTCGTTGACGACATGGTCGTTTATTTCAGGCAGCTCTGCGAAGTCCTAAACATTTCGAATGATGATTTCATACGGACGACCGAGCCGAGGCACAAAAAAACCGCCCAGGAGATATTCAGCATCATCCACAGGAAAGGGGAGATATACAAGAGCACGTACGAGGGACTCTACTGCGTCGACTGCGAGACTTATTACCAGCGAAAGGACCTTGTAAACGACAAGTGTCCAGTGCACGCTACCGAGCCGGACAACTTCTCAGAGGAAAGCTACTTTTTCCAGATGGGAAAATACAGGGAGATGTTAATCGAGCGCATAAAAAAGCATGCAGACTTCATAAGGCCGGAATCCAAGCGTAACGAGATACTGAGCAGGCTGAAAGAGCCGTTAAAGGACCTTTCGGTTTCCAGGACGAGCTTTGACTGGGGCGTACCGGTTCCAATTGACGAAAAGCACGTCCAGTACGTCTGGATGGACGCTCTCATAAACTACCTTTCTACTGTCGGGTGGCCGGGTAAGAAATCAGAGGAATTCTGGCCCACTGCGGTGCACATCATCGGAAAGGACATAGTGTGGCACCATACGGTCATATGGGGTAGCATTCTCATGGCTGCCGGCATACACGTTCCAAAAGTATTCGTCCACGGATTCGTCAACATGAAGGGCCAGAAGATGAGCAAGTCCAGCGGTACGGTCGTGGACCCGATCGAGCTTGTGAAGAAATACGGCGCAGACCCGCTGAGGTACTTCCTGATAAGCGAGATACCATTCGGTGAAGACGGCGACTTCTCAGAAGAATCCCTTGTGGAGAGGAACAACGGAGAACTCCTAAACAATCTGGGCAATCTTGCAAACAGGATACTGACGTTCATATACAACAAGAACGCCGGGACTGTTTCGAAGCCAAGGGAACTTGGTGTGGCTGACAAGAAGATGGTAAAGCTGATAGGGTCATACCCTGCAAAAGTCTCAAAGCTGATGGACGAATTCAACCTCCAGGGCGGCCTTGACGAGGTCATGCGCCTTGCAAAGGAAGGAAATGAGTACTTCCAGGAGAAGGCTCCGTGGAAGAACGACTACTCAAACTGCCTCTACATCGGCGCAAACCTCCTGCGAAGCCTCGCCATAATGCTCGGCCCGTTCGTTCCTGAAAGTGCAGAAAGGATGTGGGAATACCTAAACCTTTCAGGCTCTGTCCACGAGCAGGACTGGGAATCAGCAAAAGAGCTCGCAGTGAAAGCGCACCACAAGATAAAAGAGCCGGCACCATTGTTCAGGAAGTTCTGAATTTTGAGCGCGCAAAGCTCAGATGAGCAGTTCACCCAGAGACATGACATCGATTTCAACTTCATTTCTATCACGCCCGTTGAGCACACCCTTCAACATATTGTGTTTAAGTGCTTCAATGACAGCATCATCATCGTATCCGTGACGTAACGTATAGACATTACCGGCGAATGTGTAGTCTCTCGATTTGCAATTTCTTGACCATCCCTGGACGTGTATGTCATTAGAAGTTTTAAGTGTGAAAAGGAATATATCCGCATCGACTATCCCTTTTACAGGATAGCAAATTTTCGCAGTTTTTATTATACGATTTCCATATTCCGCCGCTGCATCCCAGAGACTCAGAAGCCTTTTGTCCCTCTCTATCATCTTTTTTCTTTGATGTTCTTTCAGATAATTTTTACATTTTTCCTCCTTCACGGGTTCAGTAATCTCGTGTTCAGTGGGATTCATTCCGATTTCCTTTAAGGTCCCCCGGATTTTTCTCTTCCCGACCATCACGTTCTTTTCACCCGGGATTTTCACAGTGTAGGGCTCTTCCTCATTTTTGTAACTACCAATTTCGAAGTAAGTTTTCTTCCCCCCCCTTTTTTTCTCCAGTTTCAGTACACTGTCGATGTAACTTTCTGTCTCTTCAACTACTTTTTGGGGTTCTGCGACAGGTTCTATGATATTTTTAGAAGGAATTTCTTCCATGTCTTCTATGACACTCTCAGACCCTTTCAGGTCGATTTCCATGTAACCCAGCGCTTTTTTGAATCCGATCTTCTTGAAAAGTTTCTTGAAATAACCGCGGGGAGACTGTACATTTTCTTCAGTTTTCATGTATTCGTCGGGACTCATTCCGATTTCTTCGAAAGTCTCTTCAATAATACTTTCATCAAGGCTCACATTCTTTTCAGGAGGAAGCTTGTCCAGATAGCGTTGTTTCTTCGGATAAAGGTTCAGACTATCGAGGAAATTTCTGACTGCACCTTTCTTGAAAAGTCCGTTGAAATATCTTGCCATTAATCTTTTTGTACCATAAGCTTTTTAGTCTTAACTGCTGTCTCTCTTTAACCATATAGCATCTCGCCATAATGCTCAGCCCATTCGTTCCTGAAAGTGCAGAAAGGATGTGGGAATACCTAAACCTTTGAGGCTCTGTCCACGAGCAGGACTGGGAATCAGCAAAAGAGCTCGCAGTGAAAGCGCACCACAGTATTAAAAGAACCTGCGCAGCTTTTCAGGAAGTTATAAAATCGTGCTGTCCTATAACACATCGACGTACTTCACAGAAACTCTGTCCGCATAACAGCCCGTTTTTCCATAAATCTTTCCGATCAGACTGGATGGAATATCCCATGTGTCTACCAGCACCGAATTTATTTCTCTCTCGGTGACGATGGTATCATCCCCGCCGTTGTTTTCAGCTAGGGCGTTTGGGGAAATTGGTACGAATCTGACACGATGGCCACTGCTATTGTGAGGATCCCTTTCCACGTTCATCTGATAGATAATATCGGTACTATTTCCTTTCATCTTATCTATTCTATCGTAAGATTTTTAAGCATAACTGATAGTCAGGTTGTACTCAGTATGCCTGTTCCTGAACCTTCTGCTGCTGGTTCTGCACAATCTGCTGCGGAGGCTGTTTTTCATGCTTCGAGTCTAGAAGCGCCTTGATCTCCTCGAGGTCAATCTCGACTTCCTTCATGAGCCTTGCGCGTTCTCCCCTGTGAAGATGCCTTTCCTCAAGTATCCTCAGGTTCTGCTCCACCTGGTCTTCTTTTGGAAGAAGGTCCGCCCTGACCGACTGGTCCTTCTTGAGTGTCTTCTCCCTGAGTCGGTCCCACTTCTTTCGAAGCTTTCTTATCTTCCTTCCGTGGCCGAGTAAGAATGCGAACGGATTGAACATTTTATACTCCTGTATAGAATATGTGCCTGATCGTTTAAGTGTTTCCCATACTCCATGTAGTATTATTATATGGTCCTACATGGACATCAAAATCCCGTGAATGAATGCTATCAGAAGGTCAGATTCGCATGCATAGACTTAAAAAATTAACTATCATTAATTGTCTTTATGAAAAACGGACTTTCACTATTCGTGATTTTTTCACTGCTTCTTGCAGTTAATGCTTCAGCAGCCGTTCAGGCTGGCATTGACATCGAGATAGAGAGCAGCACACTTTGCCCGTGTTCTACGCTCTCTGCAGAGGATTTCAAGGTTTTCGTCACGAACATGGATTCAAGGACGCAGGAATACGAATTCAGCCTCACGCTTCCTGACAATGAGCTCTGGTCGGGCTTCATAGTCCCAAATGAAAGCTTTACAGGCGACGAAACCAAGAGCGTCGCAGCATTCGTGACACCTTCTTGCTGGGTAAAGCCAGGGATATACAGGATCGGTGTGAACGCTGTATCTCCGGTTTCTGGTGAGATGACTACAAGAAACTTCGACGTAGAAGTCCTCAAGTGCAGGTGGGTCAATGTCGCAACAGAGGAATACGAGATCTGCCAGGAAGACATTTCATACGCTGAGCTGACGTTCACAAACGAAGGCGACAACGACGAGAATGTAAAGCTTTCCACAGACACTAATTGGGCGGTGTTTGCCGAAGAAACCCTTGAGATATCAGGAGGCGAGGAGAAGACCGTAAAGCTTTTGTTCAAGCCCCCGGAGGAATTCGAGGGGGAAACCATAATAACGCTTAATATGGAATCAGAGATATCGTACATGAGAAACAGGGAAGACATGGTCGCAATAGTCAAAAATTGCCATGAGACTGAGTTCACGGTAGAGCCCGTGCGCCAGGACGTATGCCCGTGCCAGACAGCAGATTTCTCGCTTGAGATAAAGAATGCAGGCATTATGGAAGACGAGTACACGATCATGTACGGCGACCAGAGCAGCGTCATGTCAGTCGCTGATAATGGTACAGGCATGGTTGCCCTCTCAATCGAGGTTCCATGCGACAAGGAAGAGGGTGAATACCCGCTCCAGATAGCGATAGACTCAAACGATCCTGTTAATTCCACGGTCGTCGTTGGGGTACTGCCTTCACTTGAATGTTACAATGCATATCTTTACAGTGACGATGCAGTCAACGTAAAGCCCGTCGGCGTCGGAGAATCCGACACCTACGAGATGTTCCTTGCAAACAGGGGGAAGTTCGACCAGTCATACAGCCTTGGAATCGAGGCACCTGAATGGGTTCACATGTCAGATTACGAGGCATATGTTGCAGTCGGTGGCGAAGAGGTATTCTATGTTTATGCTGCACCTGAATATGAAGTTGAAGCAGGAGGCTACCCGGTTTACGTGGGAGCCTTGGGAGAAAATGACGGTGCATCCATAGAATTCGAGGTCGTCGTTGTATCAAACTTCACTGTGACAGAAGAAGAGGTTGAAACAGTTGACGAAGTTTCCGAGGAAACAGAAGAAGTGGCAGAAGAGGAGCAGGTAGAAGACGTAGTTTCCAAAGAGGAAGATACAGGAAGCGAGGACATCTCGATAGAAGTCGACACGTCAATTCCCACAGGGGAAGTCGTTTCTGAGGATAATGCTGTCAGCGAAAAGCCGTGGTCGCAGGTAGTCATGATAAGCATACTTGCAGTAGCAGTAGTGTTCGTGCTCGTTCTTAGATTCGTAGTCATGATGAAGTGAAGCTTTCGCTAAGAAGGCCTCCAAATTAAATGCATCATCTTCTTACCGATTTTATTGCACTGTAAAGTACAGAAACACCGACAGAGAAATAGCCAAGGCCGTCCCACAGCACGGAATCGGAATTCACGAAACGCTTCAGCATGAACTTGGAAAATGCAGCCTTCGGCGCTGAATAGTTCTTGTCTACGTACTTTACTATGTCATCATAAGACCATCTCATGCGCTCCCGCGCCCATGATACCACGACTGGTACTGGAGTGTACCTGCCATCCACCCTGACCTTCCCCTTCTTTATCTGGCGGAGGACGCCGTCAACGTCATCAGCTTCAATGTGATTCACAGTCATTCCAAGCATTCCCGGACAGTGTGCATCAGAGCCCCCGACACCGGGAATTCCGCTCTTTCTGATCATTTTGGAAGATTTGCCGTTCTCCAGCCGTGAAAGGAGAAGCGAATTGAATACCTCTGCGGCATCGCACTTGGTGAATTCCCTTCCGATACCCTCATTTCTCAGGTCGAACGGGTGTGGCGCTATGGAAATTCCTCCCTGTTCGCGTATCCTTTCCACAGTCTCCTCAATTGTCAACCCGCTCTTCACGTCCTCGTTCAGACCCAGTCCCAGAATGTGGCCCGATTTGGACGTGACCTCAAGACCCGGTATGAACACGAAATCGTGCTTTTTTGCAGCCTTTTTGGCATCTTTCCAGTTATCTATGGTGTCATGGTCCGTTATCGCCACCCCGGTAAATCCCTTCTTTTTCAGATTCCTGACAATCTGCTCTGGAGACATTATGGCTTCCCATGTTATCTTCTTTCCCTTTGAGTACCATGAATGGCAGTGCAGTTCGAATTTCATGCATATAATTTCAGAATAATGCTTTTATATCAGACATTCAATCCTCATGCATGGAAGAAAGAATCATGCTGCTTGGCTTCGCGCTCGTTTTCATCGGCATGATAGTGATGATGATCGGGTCAATTTCAGGTGTGAATAACAAGTATGGTGGTACTTCCAGCGGATTCGCCGTGGGAGGCTTTATCGGTCCAATACCTTCGGCTGGGCCACCGACAAGCCCCTGCTCTATGTCGTGATAGCAATCTCAGCGATTATGTTGATATTCTCGGTCATCAACTGGAAAATTTTGTGATTCTGCACTGCCGGCAGTAACGCTTAAAAAACTTCACGTTAATTCAAAACATGTACCATGGGACGCTATATGTTTAAACATAATCACTTTTTGGTTCTCTTCTTATCGTTTTCTATATTAACCCTCTCTGCTGCCACACTGGCGGATTCTTCGGCTGACACCGACGGTGACGGTCTTCTGGACACTGAAGAATCTATATGGGGAACGGATCCGCTGGATCCGGACAGCGATTCTGACGGACTTTCTGATGGTGACGAGGTCTACATCTATGGAAGTAGTCCCATTGATCAGGACACTGACGGTGACAACCTGAAAGACGGGATAGAAGTACTGTACTATGGCACCAATCCGATGAAGGAGAGTACAGACGGCGACAAGTATGACGACGGGCAGGAAATAATGGGCTACAGCCCGCCGGACCTTGGCGAAATGGGCGGGAACATGCCATACTATGTCCAGCCTCCCGGAGACAACGTATTCGTAGCAGCTTATCCTGCCATAGATATCGACATTGATGAAGAGATATACGTGGTTCTGGTGCAGGAAATAACCACAGAGTTCAGGAACATCACGACCTACACCCAAGGATATTCGGTATCGAATACTGAAGGCAGTTCCATGACAGTAGGTAAGTCTTATACCCACACCCTTAACGAATGGGAAGACAAGGCGAATTCTGAAGCCGACTCGATCAACAATGCAAGCCACACTGACGAGATAACGAGCTCTGAAAGCGGAGTCTACCATGGAAGGACATTCGGGCGGAGTTTTGAGCATGAGCAGGGTCACGCTAACTACACTGAATCTGAATGGGGATGGGGAATAAACGGTAAAACGAAAGTTGAAGGTGGAGTTAGTCTGGGTACTGACACGTCCGTGAAAGTCGGCGGCGGGCATGAAATGGGCGGAGAATACCATCAAAGTTACACGAAAGGTCAGGAAGTTTACGAATCATTCAAGAGAGGCACCGAGTGGGGAGAATCGACGGAAAATTATGGAGGAACCACCACTGGTACAGTGGAAGGAAGTTCAATATCCAGGGAGCATGTAATAGGGACTACTATAACCAAGGGTGCGGGTAGGGAGTCTAGTTTCTCTACGAGCATGTCCAGGACTTCATACCACGAAACAACAGTCACGAACAGTAACAGTATAGCTACGGGTTACGAGTGGGGTACAGCAACCACTACTGATCCAAGCAGTGCAGGAAAACTGAGATTCACGTTCATGATAGGAAACGACGGCACTGACATAGCCAGGGAGATAAACAACCTGAGATTCAACATCATAATCGGCGACCACCTGCCTATAACTTATCCGGCAACAGATGATCCTGCAATATATTTCCAGAACCTCATACCGGGAAATTACATCCAGTACAGCGGTGAAGTCACTGTGACTCTTGACGAGATGCGCGACATAGACGAAGGACGTCCGATCAGGATAGTCCTCGCCGGCTACAGTTATGGTGATGACCAGCTTTTCTATGAGAATGCCTGGGGCGGTGACGTACTCGTCGAGATAGATGACGGAGTGGAAGATAATGACGAGACTATCGACAGGTATATGACTTACTCAAAATTCGGCGATAAATATCTGGATATTATTAAAAGGCTAAACACGAGTGTGCAGATAAAGGAACCCCTGAACAGGAGGACAGAGATTTCACTGGAACTTGACATTAACGATACCATAACGTCCATACTTGGAAAGGATGTGACAGAATGGTCCTGGTGGAGCATACTTCTCCAGCAGGCGTCTGAATCACCGGCTTTCTCGGGAATCAGCGCCGTGAGGAAGACAAGGATGATTCTTGTTTATAATCAGGATTCCGACATGGATTATTACAGTGACAGGAGCGAATATAGGCTAGGCACGGACCGGAATGACCCGGAATCCCATCCGTCTCCCATACTCATATCTGCCGCCCGCGAAGAGACCAACGGGAGTTTCAGGGGAGTGAGACTCAAGTTTGCCAACGTTGGCAATTATCCAGCTTACGGTATAGAGGCGAGACTGATAGCGGTCGATAACGACACGATAATATATGACAATCTCATAGGAGGCAGCGGCAGCGTGGGTGCCGGGCAGACGATATCGCCTGACGACTATTTCGTTTACGAGAACAAGACCGGAAACTTTTCAAAGCCACTGGTTTTGGTGCTGTACAATAATCCCCAGGGGCCGAGATTCTTCATAACACCGCTTGAGATAGCAGAACTTTCTGACGACATAAGCTCGGGATACAACGAAATGGTAGACGTATCCGAGCTTGAAGTAATGGCTGGAAGCGATCAAAACTACTATGACGACAATTGGATAATCGTCGAATACTTCAACCCGTCCGGTAAAGTCATAAGAGACGCTAATGTCTACGTTGGTATACTGAACAGTACGGGTTTCCTTAAACATTACATGAATGAAACCATCGACATAGAAGAGGGCCACAACAGTATGGTTTATTCGTGGAAGCCTGAAGATGTGCTCGATGTGTCGGAAATCGGAAAAGACTATAAAATACTGGTTTCACTTACTGATTGCCAGTACGGCCTTATAGAAGACGACATCCAGACGTTCAGGATAACTGAATATGAGAACATGAAAAAACTGAAAAGTACATTCGATGACGGCTCTTCAGAGAAGGCACTCGTTTTCAACGAATCCGGTGAGCAGACATTCTGGATAACGCTTCCAAAAAACGCCACAGTGCAGAGCGCAAGCTTCATGGTGAGTGGGCATGAAAATAACGGCGAATACCCCTACGAGCCTTGGATCGAAGTCGGTGATGCTGACGGTGAAAAGGAATGGGCTATTGCCGGGACACTGTACGAGAATTACGCTGTGCAGGACAAATTCGATTCAGCTGGAAATGATACACGTGTACTCTTACAGAAAGCCTCTGACGGATATGAAATGAGCTTTTCCATACCGATGGAATCGCTTTTCAAAGAAGGAAATATACTAGTTGAGGAAGAGTACGATAGAGAGATCGAACCCCCTCTTATTCTTGACGGCACGTCTGTGACTATCCACGGAAAGCATATTTACGAATATGTGAAACTTGAAGGCGCGACAATTTACGTGACACATTATAACGGTACTAATGGGACAGGTGAACTTGAGTTGATAGGAATTGAAAATTTCACAATGGATTCAAGTTCAAGCATTATAGCAAATGGTCGCGGTCATCGGGGCGGGAATTTAGACATGACTCATAATTCTTTCGGCGAGTCAGGTGAAGGTCCCGGCGGGGGTGACGGTGGAGGTTTCATGACGGATGCTGAAGGTTCCGGTGGCTGCGGTGGAGGATATGGAGGCTACGGTGGTGACGGATTCGGTATACCTATAGGTAACGGTGATGAATACGGTAACCCAACTGGTGATTTTGCGTTTATGGGATCAGGAGGCGGTGAAGGTGGTGCTGGATGTCCAAGAAAATGTGGCGCTGATTATCCGGGCGGTGGCGGCTCGGGCGGGGGAATGGTTATTATAACCTCGAAGCAGATTTCAATTGACGGTGACATTCTTGCTAATGGTAATAACGGCGGAAATAGGAAATCACTTAGTGGTGCCGGAGGCGGCGGCTCGGGTGGAGGAGTCTTGATAAAAGGAAATTTCTTGGAATTTTCAGGATTGACGATAAGTACCGGCGGTGGTGAAGGTGGTCAGGGTGCAACTGGTTATGGTGCTGCATATGCTGGCGGCGGCGGTTCTGGTGGTAGAGTGAAAATTTATTATAATAAAATTAACAACGAAGGTTCTCAGATTATAATTGATGGTGGTGTGGGTGGTGGACCTTCTGGGGAATGGCAGGGTTCTCCTGGCGAAAATGGGACATACCATTCTGCACTTTTCAATCAACGTTTGATTGCAGATATTGATACTACTTTTCATGAAATTTACGGCGTTTTCCCCCAGAATATCGAGATTTCAGAGTCTGAAATGACGAAATCTCTTTCAGCGTGTAAAAATCATGAAAAATGCGACTTTCCGGCTATTTTCTATAGCAATGAAAGTGTATTCTTGTCACTTTCAGTAAAATACGTTAATTCAAGGGTTTATGACCCATCGGACGAAATCAATGATTATCTAGGAACTTGCTTAGAAGACGTTAATGGACATTGCCAAATTCCTATAAAAACGTTTTCAAATTCATCGGGAATGATCAAACTTTCGAATGTCAGAATAATATACAATGTTCCAAATAGCGTACCTCAGATAATCTCGAGATCTCCTAAAATGAGCTATATTAACATTCTGGAGGGAGAAAGTTTGAACTTCAGCATAGAAGCATCGGACCCGGAGAATCATGACATTTCAGTAGAATGGTACGTGGATTCTTCGCAGGCAGTCACTTACGGGGAAGAGTACCGATACTATGCCGATTTCTTCTCATCAGGAGAGCATGAAATTGTGGCAGTTGTTTCGGACGGTGAACTGGCTGTCAACCAGAGCTGGTACGTAAATGTCACGGATTACTACGAAACTGTTATCGAAGTCGATCCCGCGTCCATGACAGTTGGTGTGGGAGATAACTTGGCAGTGGACGTGAAAATGGACACGTCGGCTGAAATCTATGCTTTGCAGTTTGAGATTTTCTACAACGATAGTGTTCTGGACTTCATTGGATTGAGTGAGGGTGGATTTTTGGGAAGCGATGGGGAAACGACGCTACCCACCACAGATAATGGGTCTGGTTGGATACTCTTCGTCGACACGAGAGCCATGGTGGATTACGGGATCAGTGGAGAAGGGACACTTGCAAGTTTAAGCTTCAAATCTGATGGTCAGGGGAGTGTTGTAATCGATCTGAATAACCTACAAGTTTTTGCAGTTTCTGATGGCAATATAACTTCAGTTCCCTTCAAATCATCGAATGGTAACATTGCGGTTTTCCGTCTCATAGGTGATATAAACGGTGACTGTGAAGTCGGCATAATGGACCTCACGACGATTGGGTGGTCATATGGCTCGCGACCCGGTCACGATAATTGGATACCCGAGGCCGACATTTATCCCGATGGCGTCATAGACCTTTTCGATTTGGTCACTTTGGCATTGAATTACACCGAAGAGTGCTGATTACGACTTTTCTATAGAATTTAGTACAAAACACGTCATTTTATTTAAAAATCTTTAAAAACCTTTTTTGAAGACAAAAAACAATTAAAATCATTTTGGAACAATTAAAAGCATTTTAATGTCACTATATGAAAAGATAGGATGTTTAAACATGATCAAATGAGGTCACAACAACTGTTTCACGTAACCTTTATATAGGGAACACTCCTTACTAATATACAATCGCCTGCATCCGCTATTGCATAATATGCGTTTGCGGGCATTGTAAAAATAAATTATAGGAGGAATTAAAATGGAAATTAAAAGAGTAATTACAGGAGGTTTAGCCACTTTTGCTGCAGGAGCTACGATGGTTCTTGGAGCAGGTGCTACGACAACATTGGGAGACTTCGTAACAGTTGACGGCAACACTATGACATCACCATACATCGTTATTGGTGACAACGCTGCTGCTGCAGACACCCTTGCCGCTGCCGACGTCGCAGTCGCGCTTGCGGGACAGGCCACGGAGACCGTGTCCGTTTCAGGTGCCACAGCAACCATGGCAGTAAGCGATGGTGCAGCCATAAAGACAAAGTCAGAGAACTTGTACGTTACTGATGCAAGCGGCAATAACGCATTCAACGCATCACCACTTGACGGCTTCAAGTTCACATACAAGGAACTACCAGTTCTGCTCAAGACGGAAACGTTCAAGCAGGATGACAGTGACACCGTAGAAGTTGCTCAGAGGATTTACGTAGGTGCACAGACAGTTGGTTTCAACAAGGATAACAACGCAGATTGGACAGATCCACAACTTAACATATACCTTGAGAAGAACAAGGCGCTTTACACGTACGAGATGAGATTCAGCCCGGCAGTTGAAACTGATCAGATAGCTGATAAGACAATCAATCTGCTTGGAAAGGAATTCGTCTTCGGTAGTGCAAGCGGACAGGCAGGCGACAAGCTTACCCTGTTCGAGTCCAGCCAGACAAAGACTGTCGCTGCAGGTGAGTCCATCACAGTAACATCTGGTGGAGAAGATTACGTGATAACCGTAGTCGGTATAAACGACGCCGGTACTTCAACGACAATCGACATCAATGGCGAGAGTGACACGTACGAAGACGAGGATGACATAGAAGAAGGCGAGCTTAGCGCACACGTAAAGGCGATAAACGCTTTCAAGTTCCCGGTCGAGTCAGGTTCTGTAGAGCTTTTCATAGGTTCACAGAGCATGGTTCTTGAGGACGGGGAAGAAGTCACGCTCGGCGGCGACGAAGTGGACGGAACTATCGTAAGAGTAACAAACACCACAACTGACATAAGGGAAGTTGAGGTAACCTACGAAGTTCAGGACAAGGACTACATGGAGGTTGGTGAAAGCTTCACGGATCCTGTATTCGATGCTTTTGACATCTCACTTGGCGGCATTTACCCCGCTCTTGATGACGCGTCAAAGGATATGATAAAGGTGGAAACTGCCGACACGGACGTGGTACTCACGTTCACTAACGCAGATGACATCACCTACGAGCAGGTAATTCTGTACGCAGACAGTTCTGCGATAGAATTGAACACTGACGGCACAGCTTCAACCACAGTAAACGTACGCAACAACCAGACTATTACGGAAGGTGAGTTCGTTGTAGTAACAGACGGCAGCGAATACACATACATCCTTGAGTTCACTGACATCAGTGGTAACAGCGGTGAAGAGATAATAACTCTTACCGACGTATCTACTGGCGGTGAGTACAAAATAACTGCTGACGACTACGGCCAGACGGTCGGCATCGGAAGCATAGATGTAAGTGTGACAGGTTTCAGCGCATCAGGTACTGAGTCTGTGGCTCTTAACAACACAAAGGGACCCATAAATGACGTTGCAGAGTTCTGGACGGAGAGCGGTGCTAACATAACTATAGTACTGTCCAACGCAACAGCAGACGACACATTCGGGGGCGCAATCCACATCACAGAGTCCACCTTCGAGACAGAAGACCAGCTAACCGAGGATTACTTCAACATTACAGTAGGACTCGGATCAAGCACCATATCAAGCATTGGTCTTACAAACGCGTTGATCGACCAGGGTATGGAATCTGACGACGACGGTGACTGGGAATACGGTCTTAGCCAGGCAGGTACGTACATCGTACTCGACGACACAGATGATGACGACGAGACGATTACAATATACACACCTGACGAGCCGACTCCGGTCTATGTAGCATTCGGTACTTCACCAACATTTGCTGGTGGTAGCGGCGCTGCAGCAGGAACTGTCCAGCAGGCAGTCCAGATAAAGAACAGCATCTCTAAGTTCGAATCGCAGGTAACTGCAGATTCAACACTTAGCAGGGATCTTGTTCTTCTTGGCGGACCTTGTGCAAACGGACTTGTGGCAGAACTTCTTGAGATGTCAGCAACCAACCCAGACTGCGCAACTGAGTTCACAGCCGAGCACCCGACTGAAGGTGTCATCACAGTAGTTGAGGACGCATTCGGTTCAGGTCAGAAGGCGTTGGTAGTCGCTGGTGTCAACAGGGACACCACAAGGGACCTTGCAGTAAAGGTCATGCAGGGAACTCTGGAATACAGTGCTTAAACTGCGATCCAAACAAAACACAATTAACCGAGGGGGATTTTCCCCTCACCCTTTTCTTTTTATTTAAGAACCTGACGGGAGTATAGATTTTTGATCTACTTCAAAAGACGGCTCACGGCATCCATTATCTTCTCATGCGGGTCTTCAAAGCCTTTGACAATGCTTCCGTTCATTTCCCTCTGCTTTTCCGAGGTTATGTATTCAGAAGCCTTTTTGATTATATCGCCCTTTTTCAGTGAATGGTGCATCATTCCCTTCTCAATAAGCAGGTTGTCGACACCAGGCAGCCTGTCGGGACATATGGAAATTGTCGGACATCCACCGACTGCCGCTTCCCTGTTCATGCATGATCCGGCACCAATCATGAGTCTTGCGAGTGAATAAAGACTCAGTGTGTCTATTGAGTGGTCCGGAACGATCACGTCAAGCTTTCGGAACCTTTCACTATCGCTCTTTCCTCTTGGTATGAAAACCACCTCGAGGCGAGGAAACTTGTCTTTCAGCTCTTTGATTGCGGAAAAAAGCACGGATTCGTGGAAATTATGGGACGCGAGAAGAGGTTCAGGCCTTGCGATGACTACCTCGTCTTCTTTCTTGAGGCCAAGATCGCTGAGAACGGCCTTATTTGGCACGAAATCGTGGAAGTGCGCAACTTCACAGACGCCGTCGAATGTTACCACTTCCTTTGGACCGTATTTCTCCAGTTTATCTATGTTGGTGGCTTTTGGCGTTATCACGGTGTCTGTTAGCGGTGCAGTGAGCCTGCTCTGCTTTGCCGCAGTTTCGTGATCTATCACCATGACTGATGGTATGCCAAGGCCAAAGCATACCCTTGCACTCTCTATCGAATGCTTTGAGATGCCAACGTCCGGCCTTTCTTTTCCCAGGATTTTGGCAAGTTCAATTACCCTTTCTGAACTGTTGACAAGCTTGCTTTCAAGAGATTTGCCCCCGTGCGTTCCAACGCTTTTGTATTCTATGCCGTTTGTGTCCAGGATCTCATTCATTATGCCAAATTCCCTGGAAGTCACCAGGACTTCATTGCCAGACTTTTCAAGGCGTTTTACAAGCGCCCTGAAGAAATGCACGTGAGGAAGGCTTGTTACGTCTATCCAGAATTTCACAGCAATACACCCGTTACAAGGAGAGTTGATGTTCCCACGATCGTCATAAGTGTCCACACAAAATAGACAAGCTGCTTTTCTGTCATTGGCCTGAGTTTGAGTATGAGTCTTGACAGTGAGAGATAATCACTTCTCGGTACAAGTATGCCGTCACCATTGATTTTTGTCCTTTTCATCTCACTTGAGCTGAAATAGCCGGCAGAAAATCCTTTCAGGAGCATATCTCCGATGTGTAGCGACAGCAGTGGTATCATGAGGTGATAAAGGTTGTAGTACAGGCACATTCCTGCAAAAAACCCTCCCACAGTAAACGTTCCTATGTTTCCCGGGAATATGCTTGCAGGGTATTTGTTGTGCAGAAGGAAAGAGAAAAGTATTATGAAAAATCCAAGGGAAAGGTAGAAAGGCACGATGTTTCCCGTTATGAGGCAAAGTATCGAAAAAAACAGCGTTATGAACGTGCTGCATCCCATTTCAAGGCCGTTGAAGCCCGCAAACAGGTTGAACGTGTTTCCGATCCCTACAGTGAGCAGCAAAAGCACCGGTACAAGGAAAAGTGCGGGATTTGACGGGATTATGAGAAGTGTTCCTATCGCAGCCGAAAGTGCAAGCTTTTGGTATTTTCCCATCTGGAACACGTCGTCAAGAAGCCCGTATACGCCAAAAAAGATCGTCGATACCATTACGATCAGCGTGATCGGCGATCCTGTTACTATGTATGCGCACCAGAACAGTACCAGAAGCGGCAGGAATATGAGTATGCCTCCCATTTCAGCTACCCTTGGCCTGCTCTTCTTGTGAACGTCAACACCCACTATGTTCATTTTTTTCAGCTTTGCTGCCAATTTTGGCGTCAGTATGTACGCCAGGATTGAAAGTACCACTGAAACCGACATTATGGGTACCAGCTCATTTACTATCATAATTAATAATGGTCCTTAAACCCCATATAAATATTACTAGCGAAACGTTGCACACTGCTATTTTAAAAATTTCTAATAACTTTTAAATTCAATTTTAAAGTTCTTTATCGTATCCTATCATTCCGGAAAGGTTAAAAAAAGATTTTTAATAAATTCAGGCTATTTTAGACTTTAATTTTACTTTAAAGGTCTTCTTAAACTTTTCTCTCTCTATGAGACCCCTTTCTTCAAGGCTCCTAAGCATCCTGGACACCCTCGGCTTTGAGTATCCTGTGAGGTGGGAAAGCTTGTTCTGCTCGGTCTTTCCGTGTATCTTCAGTATCTCAAGCATCTTCTCCTCATCTTCGGTCATGAGGAATATCGATCCAGACCTCTCGTTTCTGAACCTGAAGATTATCATCGCCGCAAGTATTATTATCACGCCAAGTGAGAATGTGAGGTAAAACTCAAGAAGCGAATCCCTTCTAGCGGCAGGACTCTTGCGCGCAGCCATTTCCACAGTCTCAACCGACACGCCAAGGGAGCTCACTGCACTTTCCGCTGATTTATCAGAGCTTACGAGCACTGCAGAATCTGCGCCAAGCTTTCTCACAGCGTCCCTTGTTTCATCAGGAACGGTCGCGTTCTTTATGAAAAGTATCGGGGCACCCCTCTGCAGTGCTATGTGCTGCGACAGCAAAAATCCCGTGTAATCCTCGCCGTTTGTTATCACGACTTCATCCGATTCTCCCCACAGGTCTATAGCAAGCCTTGCTGCCGTGCCGTACCTGTTCCAGTCCCAGAGCCTGTTCACAATAAAGCCCATTTCCTTGAGCTCGTCTTCCACGGATATCGAGATTGCACTCTCACCACCGATTATCAAAAGGAGCTGGTATCCGCTTTCCCGAAAACCCACAAGTTCGCTTCTTATCTGGGGCTGTATGCTGTCAGGATTGACAAAGACCAGCGGCACCTTCTGCGTGCTGGCATAGATCGATGCCGTGATATAATCGGTTGGTATGTCGCCTCTTACGACTATGACATCGTAAGATACGTACGCCTGCACTGCCTGTGGCATGACGAGAAGCGCAAGCACGCTTATGAGCGCGACCTTTCCAAGTTCCATATCAAAGCACCTATCACTGCAATTGATGCCGCAGAAGATGCAATCAGCGCGTTTATCGCTCCCGTGTACATCTCAATTGGCACCAGATAAACATTTAATGTGACGCTTAAAAAGGCAAACACTGCACCTGCGTAGACCGCATACTTCTGTTTTCCTATGGAATTTGCAAAAAAGAACAGTATGGTAAGGAACCCAAGAAGCATGTATGCTGCAGAAAGCGGCAATATGAACTCAAAGACTTCGATGTAAGCGGGGTTTATGATGTTTATGACTGCCTGGCCAAGCAACAAGAGAAGCGCGGTATACAGCGCAAATAGTGCTGCGCTCGCCTTCAGTGCCCTCAAAAGCTCTTTTCGTCTTTTACGGGCATCTGACTGGCTTGACGAAGCCTTTGGAAGGAGTGCATTGGAGTAAGAATTGGCAATTATCAGGTAGCCTATGCAGAGTGCCACGCCTACGTCGTAGAAGCCCGCCTCGGTTGCGGAATAGAAGCCCGATATGACTACCCTGTCGAGGTTCATCGAAAACTGCCTGAGGAATTCGCTTAGAAATATGGGGAATGAATAGACCAGCATGGTCTTGAATGTCGCAGAAATCTCACTTCCGCGGTCCATGACCTTCCTGTTTCTTATGACAAGGAAGATGTCGGCAATTACGAAGCTTAAAACGAAAGCAAGAAACGGCGCGTATTGAAAGCCCGCATAAAGCAGGAAGACAAGCATCGTTATCCTGGCAATCGTCATGCCGGCATCTGTCAGCGTGCTTGATCTCATGTCATAGATGCCCCTGAAATAGAATATGCCCATGTTGTATACCACCGCAAACGGTATCGCAAGTATCGCCCAGTAGACGACTCCTGGATCTATGTTTATCAGTGCCGATAAAGCGGGTGCAGCTATCGTGAGCGCTCCCGAAATCACAAGAGCTATTACAAGCGAGCCGAGAAGCGCTGCAGTGTAATAGGCTCTTTTCTTCTTCGGGTCCTGCGAGACGAACTTCGTCATGCCAAGCGTGACGTTGAATGTTGCAAAAAGCACGAACCAGTTGAAGAGTATCAGAAAGAGGGCGACCTGGCCGTACGATTCGACAGAAAGCATGTTCATGCAGATTATCCGAAAGGCAACTCCGCCGAGCTTGAGTACTATGAAACCTGCCAGGAGAACGAGCCCGCCTTTGTAGAGACTATCGTTTTTCATCCCTTATCACCCTGACCCATCCAAGGTATATGAAACCTATTATCATGATTATATTAATGCCGACATCCAGTGTTGATATGAGCATCGCCATGAGAATCGCATAAAGCTTGTAGTCTTTCTTGCGGAGATTGCCAAGTACAGTACCGCACCACCATGCAACGATGAAGACACCGATAATGCCGAAGTTCAGCATGGACTCGCCAAAAGATGTCGACGTTATCCTGCATTCGTATCCGTACAGATATCTGCACATGAACTCCGTCGACTCCATGGAAAGCGTTGCGCCGAAAGTGTGGCCGTAAGGCATGGCGAGGTTCACTATGTCGTCGAACACGCTCATTGTGAACGCGAGCCTGTGTTCTGCCGTTTTCAGTGGGTCGAGCTGCCATGCCGGATACTCGCCTGACATAAGTGAATGTCCCGTAATGACGAACACAAAAAACACCGCTGCCGTTACGATTCCTATCGAGAGCAGCTTCGTGTTTTTCAGAGTTTTCTTATCATTGAGTTCAAGCAGTATCCATGTGACGAGCGCTATCCCCAGATACAGTCTGAACGTCGAAAGCGACAAGCTTACGAACAGGAAGAGCCATAGGTACCTCCTGGCGGGAAATGACATCGCAAGAGAGTATGTCATGAGGAAGAATCCCGTCATGAACATCGGATTCACGTGCGTGAAAAGATCCTTGTGCAGGCTCACATCCATGATAGGAAGCCCGCTGAGTGCGTAGCTCATCCATAAAAGGAATGTCCCTGTCGCAAACACATATTCCCACCTTACCCTGGAAAACAGCAAGACGTAGCATATGAGAAGCGTTGAAAGTGCGAAAATGGCGGAGAAGATGGGATTTAGACCGAGCACATAATACGATGCTATTATTGCAAGAAAGATACCGGCGAGTACGGGCGTGTATGAAAGCTTCAGTGCGTATTTTCCAGTCCTGATTCCAACGTAAAACGATGCAACTCCGAACAGGAAAACAAGAAACGTCTGAAGCGAGGTTGATATCTCGATCCCCCCAACGTCCAGTGTCCTGTCAAAAGTTGCGGCCGTGCTTACTACGAGATACGCGATTGCTGCAACCACGAAGACGAGCGGGCTTGCAAGCGTCTCACGAACCATTTCCGTAAAGTCTTTCGGTTTCATCGCACATCTTCTCCAGTGTGAATTTCTGGGAAATCTTCTTGTTCTTGCTTATCATGTCGCTTCTGAATTTCCTGTCATCGAGTATTCTCACAAGCGTGTGTGGCATGTTGTCGGTCACCGACACGGGTGACATTATCTCAGGCAGTGCGCCGGAACTGGATGCGACAACCGGGACGCCCATCTTCATAGCCTCCAGTGCAGTGAGTCCAAACCCTTCTATCCTCGACGGAACAACGACGGCATCAGACGCTTTCATGTACATGAGCGTTTCTTCATGGTCCTTGGCGCCTGCGAAGAATACCTGGTCGCATATACCTGCCTTCTCGCAGAAAAGTTCCAAAGACTTCCTCTGCGGGCCGTCGCCGACGAGCACAAAACAGACATCCTTCCTGCGGTGTGCAAGATGCTTTGCAAGCAGCATGAATATGTCAGCACCCTTGGCTTCAGTGAGCCTCCCTGCAAAAGTCACAAGCTTCATGTCGGGAAGCTTCATCCTCTTCTTGAGATTTTCCTTGCCCCCTGATGGAAGACCGCCAGCCATGCCGTTGTATATGACTTTTATCTTCTTCGGGTTCATTCCAAGTGCCTGCGCCCTCCCGGCAAGATGCTTGGACACGCATATGAGGCGGTCACATGACCCGCCTACCCACTTTATGATCCTGCGCCCAAGCCTCCCATTCGCAAGCGAAAGAATGTCGGACCCATGAGCTGTCACGAAGAATTTTGCCTTGCTTCCGGACAGTTTCCTGTATAGCCATCCCACTGTCCCGGGTGGATGCATGAACTGTGAATGTATCACGTCTATTTTACCTTTCTTGTTGACAGACCTAAGCTTCAAAAGAGCTCTGATGAAGAACAAGAGTCCCCGGAGGAACTTGACGTTGACGATCGGCACTTCGACTATTTCCACGTTCCGTGAACCCTTCCTGCCGAGCTTGCCATATGTTATCACCGTGACCTCATGCTTCTTTGATAGCCTCCTGACAAGACTTTCCGTGTGCACCGGCACGCCGCCGACCTGGGGCGGGTACGGCGATATCATGCATATTTTCATAGGTTATCACTCATGATCTGGACGAGCGCTTCAAGGTCGTCCTTGGACGGATCATAATGCTCTTTGAGATAATCTAGCGTCAGTTGCTTCTGGTCGTACATTCCGGCGAAATCGTATATCGCAACAGCTTTCGGATACGTTACCTGCTCGGTCTTTATCACCCTTCCGGTCTCCGGGGTCACGTAGTTCCAGAACATGCCTTCGGCGTTCTGCTGAGTGGAAAGCCATTTGGCCCCGCTGACTATCACGGTATTGACAGAATCGTCCCCGCTGACCTCATGGTATTCGATTAATGATGACAATATAGTAGCCTGAGAGTTCACTGTGCTCCTGTCAGAGAATTCACCATACGGTATTGCTCCGTCTTCCTTCCGGACAGCGATCAGCTTCTTCACTATGACATCGATGGCTTCCACGCTACCCGTCATGTACAACGCCGGAAGGCATACAGCATCGGTCCTGTAATCATCGAAAAGTGAGCTTTCAAGCGTTCTTACCCACTTGCCATTGAAGTTTGAATTTATCATTGATGCGGATAAGCCGGTGTCAGGCATGTCAGCGTCAGTGTATTTTTCGTTCATCTCAATCAGGTCACTCACCACGAGGCACGTCGTTGCAGTACTCTTTTTGGGATTCTCGTACTTCTGGTCGAAGTATCCACCGTCGTGGAGCTGTTCGAAATCCAGCCATTCCAGCAGCCATTCAGCCCTTGAAAGATACGCATCGTTTCCGGTTCTCCCATGCATCTCAAGTAGCACTTTGGAGATCTCTGTGATGTCAGGGTAGTGCGTCCTGTAGTCCCTGTGGTCAAGGTATGATATGCCGTTCCAGTACCCTTCCAGGTAAGGTATCAGGGACATTACCATAGCATTGTCAAACGTCGGTTCGTATTCCCCGAAATCCACATATTCTGTCAACTTCCCTGTATGATTTTCCGGCAGCATAGGATCTGGTTCGAACCTGTATATCTCTGCCATGTCGTTTGCGAATACGGGCTCGAAATAAGTGTCATAGCTGAGATGGTCCACGATGCCGTACCTGAGCGCGTCAAGCTCGGATCGCATCCTGGCGTCTATGTAGACATAGTCGACTCCGTAGCCGTTTAGAAGCTTGAGCATCCAGTCCTTGTTCGCCGAGCGGAACATCACGAACATGTCTATGTAAGCGCCCTTGGCCTCATCGACTGATGGTGGCTCCTCGAAGAATCCCTGGTATATCTTCTTCCAAGTCAGTATGTCCTTTCTCTCCGTGACACCCATTATGTAGTATCCCTCCTCCTTCCACGTCAGTACTATGGAATCTTCTGGCGTGTTATCCTTGATCCATGTAAGCGCTTCTATCTCCCCCGGAGTCGGGTATTCGACTACGAACAGTGCGGTGGCAAACGCCTGCACCACAGCAAACAGCGCTATGAAAGCTACTGCCGCCTTGAGATGGTCCTTTTTCTTCTTCAGCTTCGGTATCAAGTAGTTCACTACAGCGTAGCCTGCAAGCATCGATATCGGTATGGCGCCGTAAGGGTCCCTGAACCTGAAAGAAAACGATCCTATTCCAAGCAGCAGTACCGCCCACACAACTATGAATAGTCTGAGCTTGTCTTTGGTCTTGTGTAGAAGCACCACGCCGATTGCTGCGAAAAGAAGCTGGGCACCTCCCATCCATTTAAGGTACCCAAGTGCGGTCACAGCCTCGACGTTTATCCTGGCAACGAGGTCGGAAAAATAATTGGTCGCTGCGTAATAGATTGCTGCTATGAAAGCTACCATACCTGCCATGTAGCGCTTCCTCTTGAACTTGTCTATGTTGTAGACGAGCAGCAGGATGAAAACGGAAAGTACATAAAGCGTCCAGCCCCTGTGAGAGAACGCATATACCACAAGCGTTGCAAGAGACAGCGCAAGCTGCTTTGAATCCTTGGTCTTGAGATATCTTACAAGGAGCATCAGCGATATAGTAAATAGCAGCACCCCAAACCCTTCCGGTATTGGCATTGCAGTCCTGAATATGTGGATAGGACTGGTCGCAAAGAACAGTGCCGAGAAGAGCGATACCCTTTCATCTTCGAAAATGTCCTGGGTTATCCTGAATATGAATATGCATGTCAGTGCCCCTATCAGCGCCCCGACAAAGTGAGCTCCCATGACGGGCGGAAGGAACGTGAGAAAAAGTGCCAATATTGCATGGAAGCCGGGCGGGTAGCTGTATGCCTTCATTCCTATGAGCGAGAGCGGGTCGGTCGACAGTATGCCGCCGTTTTCTATTATCCTGAGCGCTATGTCTATGTGCAGGTACGAGTCCAGTCCCACTGGCACTCCCGCGACGACTACCGGGACGAATCTCACCACGAGAGCCAGTATGAAAATCAGTATGAGCGTCTTTGACGCAAAAGTCAAGTCCTTCATGTGAATCGCTAATTAAATTTGATAGTCCTGTTTAAAAATGAAAAACAGGTAAAAGAAAAAGCACGAAAGCTTATTTCTTTATTTCTTCGTCGAACGACTCTATCTGGTGCCTCAGCTTGGTGAGCATATCGTTGGTCTTCTCAAGCGAAACTGACATCAGCTGCTTTTCGCTCTCGAGGTTCTTCACCTGCTCATGGAGGGTTACCTTCTCCGATGCCAGGTGAGCCTTGTCTTCCTTCAGGTTCTCTATCTTGGTCTGGAGGTTTCCGATGTTCTCGGCCTTCTTCTGGAGCTCGTCCTGGAGCCTGTCCCTCGTCACCTTCAGGTCACCGACGACTTCCCTCAGCTGCATCTCCTGCTGTTTCAGTTTCCTGATCTTCTCAGTGAGCTGCTTCTTCTGTTCCTTGATGTCGAGCGCCTTGACGACATCCTCTGTGAGAGTGTCAACGACATCCTCGAGTCCCTTGATGTGTTCCGGCTTCACTTCAGTTTCCTCGGGTTTCACCTGCTGTGGCGATACGTTCTGTATCTCTTCTGCCATGAAAATTCACCTGAATTATTATTCGCTTAGCTACTATATAAATTACTTCTTGTAGCGTTTCGTGAGCTTCATTATCTCTTCAAGCTGCTTGTTTATGTCGTCTACGGTGACGGTCTTCTTTTTCATTAAAAGCTTCGTCTTGTCTATGTCACCTATTTTCCCCCACCCGCCTGCATTGAAGCTGTAGACGTAATTGCCGGCCTCAGACCTGAGCTTATTGATCTCTTTCTCCATCGCCTCGACGAGTTCCGTGAATCTGCGGTTGTTCGCAATCAGCGCCTCGTTCTGCTCTTTCATCTCCTTGATCTCAAGCTTTATGCTGCCGTATTCGTGGCGCGCTTTCTGAAGTGTCGTCACAGGGTCACCGCTGCTCACGCTGTAATCGGGTCCTATGTCCTCTATGCCCCATCCGCAGTTATTGCAGTTCGTCTTTCCTCCTGGGGTACCGCACATGGGACAGACGTTCCCGGTAACCTTCTTCCTCCTTTTGACTTCCGTCTCGTCTATCACTTCTATCGCAGCTTTCTTTCCTGCCATAAATAGAATTCGCTGAATTCGCTTATTAAGCTTCTTCAAGCTGCCTTACAAGCTCCGTTGCATAGCTTCCTTTCGGTAGGAAGAACAGCAGGTCGAGCTTCCTTTTCCCTTTGTTAATCTCGTCCTTTCCGAAGCTGTATTCGAGGTTCTTTGGGTGCACGATATAATTCCTGTCGTGTCCCCTTGAAGACAGTTCCCGGAATTCCTTGTTGCTGAAATCTTCCGGGTCTATCTTCTCCTCGGAAAGCACTTCTTCAACTACCCCCTTCACTCTCGGAAAATTCCTAAGGTCTGTCTTGTGGCCGACTATCGGTATGGCCGTGCTCTCGCCGTCGTATCTCACCGCACACTCGTTCCATATCTTTGCCTGGTACGCGTGGATGAAAATTTTCAGAAGCCTGAGTGGTATCTGCCTGAGCGATCCAGTATAATCGCCGGGCTTCTTTTTAAGATAAGCGGACATCTTCTTTTCGTATTCGCCGTCGCCTTCCAGTATCATCGCCTTAACTGCGCTTTCAATATCACCAAGCACCATGAACTTTCCTATGATGGCATTGAGATTCTTTACTGACCCAAACCTCTGCTCCCCGAAATAGTTTATTATTCCTTCATTCTTCATCCTGCCAATCGATTCCTCTATCCTTGGAACATCCTTATCGTCTATGTTCCTCACAGTCACCTTGAAGTCGTTACCCTTGTGCTCGCCAAGCTTTATAGGACGGTTCCTGTTCCTGAAATCACTTGTCTTTACGCCGCTGATGTCAAGAGACTTGACACTATCTTCACTTCCTATGGGAACGGATACGGTCTGGTACGTTATCGCCTTCTTGTCCTTGGTACCGGCATAACCTATCTCCTTTGTGCTTATGCCAATCTTCTTTCCGATAGCGCCTATTGTCCTGAAGAAGTCTGCGTCCTCCTTTCGCATGGTGAACCATAAGTATTTTGCCTTCCTCTCGTCAGGCTTTCCGCGCATCTTTCTCATCTTCTCCTTCCACGACTCCTCTATCTTGTCGAAGATGACCTCGGTTACAACAAAATCTCCCGGAACCTGCTTGATCTTCCACCCCATTAGAAAAACTTCGCGGCAAGATTAAAATTAGAATGTGCAATAATCCTTATGATCGAGATAGTGATTCTGCTGAGCGTGTTCATAATACTTGCATATACACTGAAGGGCGTATCAGGGTTTGGCGAGGGGCTCGTTTTCACCTCACTCTCACTTTTCTTCTTTGACATAAAATACATACTCCCCGTTGCAGCAACGGTTATGGTTGTCGCAGATTTCTACCTCACATTTCGTCTAAGAAAAAGCATTGACAGGAAGACTCTTTCGTTAATGTTTTTCCCGATTCTAATTGGTGCGCTGCTTGGCGTGTATGCGATCAGTGTTATTGAAAGTGGTATGGTCAAATCAATTCTTGCGGTTCTGATCATGATATTTTCAATAAAGCATCTCATCCCGGTGAATGTATCAGAAGCCAAAGTAAAGATGAGAAAATCCCTTGGAATCTCATCCGGATTTTCCGGCGGATTTCTCAGTGCATTGTTTGGCACAGGCGGTCCATTCATAGTGATGTACCTTGGCCACATTGGCCTTAGAAAGGCGGCGTTTAGAGCAACCTGCGTCACGACCTTTGTTGTACATCGTCTGGTAAGAGTTGCCGGATATTCGCAAATTGGACTAACTACACCAGAAACCGTGCAGATAGGCCTACTCCTTGTTCCTGCAATGGCTATGGGATGCCTACTCGGTATGAAAATTCATTCAAGAGTTGATGAAAACCTCTTCAGAAAAGTTGTTGCTTTATTATTGTTTATCATAGGATTTGCGCTGCTTGTAAAATAAACTATCAGCCACCATATCTCTTATCGTCCTTAATGGCGCGATTTTTATTTGTTATATTATGCATCGAAATTTAAGCGCCTTTTACAAATAATATGAATGGAAGGTATCAACTGGAAGAGGATGGTAGTATCGCTACTCCTTGCCGCGTTCTTCGGCATTGGATGTGCATACGGAACATCCACTGTGGAGATACCGGGTTTCGAGGTCACGATGCCGTACCTTCTGACCATCTTCTATGCAAGGCTTCTCATAGGTCTTGTGATAGGGCTTTCTGAAAACGTAAAGCTCGTCGCAGGCGACATGAAGAACGCAGCGCTTAGGGGCGGGATCTTTGGTGCCATAGTAACGGGTGTGATGGCGTTCTATGGAGGTGCAGAGATTTTCATAATCTCCGGCATCGTATACGGCGTGATAACGGACATACTGGCCACGAAGTTCGGGAAGAAAGCTTGAATCATTGTGCACATTAGCTGAGCTATGTTAGTTGTGACCATGAATCTGGCAGTCAACGGGAGTTTAAGTGTGACTTCATTTTTCGATGATTTTTATAAGGATTGTGTAGGTGCAATCCGCAATGATGAAGAACGGTGTTTTAAGAGAGGGTCGATCGAAGCAATCAGGGGCCACTTAAGCTATTTAGGGAAAGATTCGACGCAACCATCAGGAAAAGAAACTGATAATCTGACAACTGACGAACAAATAGATGCGTACAGAGAGTTGACGACTATCAGCAGCCAGAATTGCTTCCTTGGGCCTATTCACGTTTTTTAAAATTTTCGGTCATTAAATGGATATGATCACTGCAGGACTTGATAGGAAACTATATCAGTTCAATTTCGAGTGCAGATATGGCCAGAGTGGGAATTTCATTTACGTAGATAACCAAAAGTTTGAGCTTAAAAATCCATACACTAGGTTCAAAGGTTCGTTAATAAAATTTTTCAACGAGCTTGAAGCCAGGGAAATCAACCTAAGCCCTAGTGAAATTTTGCTGAGCGTCCATGATGTAGAAGAAGGCCTGCCTGAAAAAAAGGTCTTTGGAGTGTCGCTAAACCAGAAAGAGGACTCGTATTATCAGGCCAGGATAAGTTTTTTCAGGTTCCTCAACAGAGTTAAGGACGCGGATAAAAGTTTTATACAGCCCAATGAGACTTTCAATTTCGTACTGTCTGTTGATTAGACTCGATACGGGATGAAATAAGTAGTTTGCTACTATTTCTTTTCCGGCTCTTTCGTTTCTTCTGCCGGTTTCTCATCAACCTTTTCCTCAGCGGACTTTGTCTCTTCAGGTTTCGCCGCAGACACTGCCTTGGCCTCTTCCTTTCTTTCTGCGCCTTCTGTGGGCTTTTCTTCAGCGCTTGTGCCCTTCTTACCCTTCTCTTCGAGGAACTTCTTCTTTTCCTCTTCGAGTGTTATCTCTTCTGGAAGCCTCGCGTTGGCGACGCCCTCGGAAACGCTCACCTTAAGCGTGATGCTCTTAAGCGGCTTCTTGGCACCGCTTGCCCAGAGCATGTCGTTTAGCTTTGGGGAAATCTTTACGTCCGTCGCCTTCGTGTGCTTCATTATGTACTTCTTCACGCCAATTACGGACTTCTTGGTCTTCTCAATCCTTGTTGCAGAAATCCATTCCCTTCTGAGCGGAATGTTAAAGACCTTCTCTTCTGGAACAGGAGCTTTCTTGTCAGCCATCTAAACACCTACACCTTGAGCTTGTCCCTTCTCCATCTCTTCGTGCTGACCCTGATACGCCTGCTCCTTGCTCTCTTCAGGCCGAACTTCTTTATGTCAGCCCATCTGGGTGACGGCCTTACCTTTGAGAGTGCCGCAAGCTTCAGCTTCAGTCCAGTTGACTTGTTCCTCGTCATTTTATACCCTCTTTATTGTCGTTTGCCTTTTCTGCGTTATTATCTTGAGTACGTTCTTGAGCTTCTCGTCCGTTATCTTCTCGTTCAGCTGCCCGGTCTGGTAGATCTGCATCAGGTACAGTTCCACCTGGGCCGCGATTTCTGGGTTCACCGTCCGGATCCTCCCAAGACGCTCAAACGCCTCCTTTGAAAGCATCTTCGTCATTAACTGTTTTTTCAGCTGCTCGGCCTGCTGCGCCTGTTGCAGCTTCTCCGCGTCCAATGCTTCCCCGTTCATTTTTTCCTTAACTCTTTGGAAACTTCAGTTAAAAATGATACGCCTTTCTGTGTAAGTGTCCTTCCCTTGGCCTTCTTCGTGCTCACAAATCCCGCAGCCTCAAGCTGCTTTAGCACGTTTCTTATTATCGATCCTGACGCCTTCTGCTTGTGCTCAGGCTTGTGTCCCATGTTCTTCCTTCCGCCATACTCCTTTCGAAGCCTTTCAACACCCACCGTGCCTTCAATGCCAACTTTCCTGAGTACCGCAGCTGTCCTGAGATGCCACCAGTCTTCCTGCTGGGGGGTCCTTTCCTTGTGCACGCCGGTCTTGACGAACTTCGACCATTCGGGCGGCTTGAACTCGTCCATGGTCTTTAGTTTCTGGGCTGTCTTTTCTATGAGACTGTTTGCCGGTAATTCCTTGATGTTCATCGATTCACCTATTTTCAATATATAAGAACAGTTATACTATAAAAGTCTTTAAAAAACCGTTGGTTTTGAGCCAAATAACATGTTCTGAGGACACTGGCTGCCGGGAAACAGCTTGTGCATCGTTTAAATCACCCAGGATTGACCATCCTGCGATTTCTCTGCCTGTAAATTTCAGCGGATCGAATAGTACCATTTATTCCTCTTGCCCGGCAGCCGTCCAATTCGATGAAGATTGTTATGGAGATGAGGAAGATGAATGAAGTACTTTGCCCACACTGCAACTACCCACTTGAAAGGGTAAATGATTTTCTTGCGTGTCCGCGATGTCCATATTCGATATACTGGGACATAGCGACTTACGAAAGAACTGAAAAAGACGTAGGGGTGAAAGGATGAAATTCAATATGAGAGACGGTAACGGCAGGAGCGCTGTCAGGGTTTCGCAGAAAACCGTGGACGAAGCCATGGGAAACGTGTGGAATCCTCCGGTTGACCAGATACCTGGGGTTACCGTAAGGAGATTGGTGTAAATGGCCGTGTGGATCAACCCAGACACGGGTGAAAGGGTGGAGATGACACCGGCAGACACGCCAGGAAACCTCTACAAACGCCATAATTGCAAAACAAAACCGGACATGAAAGTGCCGGAAAATCATGGAAATGGACAGTTAGAGAAGCTAAAGAAGGGTAATCTTGAGGATTGGTTATGTTAGGGATGTGTAGGGAAGTAATGAATGAAAAGACAATACGTACCGTACCGTACCGTATTGTAATCAAAAATTTACTTCCCTTATATCGATTTTTACAAAAAGGGGGAATACGTATCAATACGTATACGTATAGCACGTATACGTACGATACGTACTAACGCATGGTATCGAAAAAGGTGACGACCACAATTGACCCAATTCTGTGGAAAGAGGCACAATTGCATGACATAGAATGGGCGCGTGCTATCGAAACTGGGGTCAAATTATTGCTCGGATCGTCAAATGAGAAAAAAACATTGAAAGAAAAGACCAAAAATCTACGTATTCAGCTAGATTTTTACTCCCAAAGGCTTTCTGAGATAGAAAAAATAGAGACTGGTAAGAAACTTCAGGAAGAAGTCAAGAAGAAAGCCGACAAGGAACGAAAAGAATTCCTCAAGAAACACAACCCAACATTCAAACTTGCAGCAAAAGTTCTTGGTAGGGACGACTCGGGAAGAGGAATAGGAGATGTTTATGCCCACTGGGAAGCAGTCAACAAGAAATATCAGGAGAAGTTTGGCGATACGCTGCAACAAACAGAATTCATGAAGATTTGTGAGGCGATGAAATGACATATTATTACCGATGGTGCGGAAAGTGTGGAAGGTCTGTAATGGTATGCGTGCATTTCCCGTGGGAGAGTGAATGAATGCAGCAGGAAAGCCTTGACGCCTACGAGAAGGTGAAGAGATGGAAGGGGGAGATGCGTCACCGGGTTTATCAGTGCATAGTTGACAGGCGTGCTGCCACACTCGAAGATGTATCCCATGATCTCCAAGTACCCAAGCACTGCATCTCGGGCAGAATAACAGAACTGAAGCAGACTGAGAGAATAATAAAGGCCGGGCGCACCACGAACAGTAACGGCAACGGGTGCGCGGTTTATGCTCCGCTTTACAAGGAGGCGTTTGAATTATGACCAAGAAATGCGCGTGTGGGAATGACATGGAGGACTGGATGTCTGTTTGCAAGGACTGTTACGGTAAACAACAGGACAACAAACCTGAGAACAAGGAACGCCAAAGTTCCATCGAGCGCCAGGTAGCCGCCAAGTGCGCCGCACAAGTTCTTCAGGGTATGGATCCTATACCGGACAGTTCCAAAAAACAGTTTGAAACATTCCTCAGTCTCATTCGGGGGTCCACATGACCCCCTACACACCAACATATTGGACATTTCCAGTGTGGGACAAGGAAAGTGCTGAGTTCTTTATGATTCGTCAAAAGGCGAAGGAGTTTGAATAGGGAGGTAAACATGATAGAAATTTTAGCAGTAATCGCGGGATTATCAATCTTTGCTATGGGTGTCAGGATAGTCCAGCCCACCGAAAGAGGATTGATAGAACGCCTTGGAAAGTATCGTGCATACAGTGACCAGGGTTTCCATTGGATAATACCTTTCATCGACAAGATGAGGAAGGTAAATATCACGGAGCAGATGGTCGATGCAGAGAGTCAGGAAATAATAACACAAGACAGGCTTAATGCGGAAGTAGATGCACAGGTGTATTTCAAGGTTAAACAGACAGAAGATGGAGTCAAGAAGTCACAGTACAATGTTGATGACTACGAATATCAGATAGTAAATCTTGCAAAGACCACACTCAGGAACATCATCGGTAACATGAGTTATGACGAGGCCAACAGCGAGAGGGAAACCATAAACGAGAAGCTTGAGAAGGTTCTCACGAAAGAAGCTGAGCCTTGGGGAATAACCATAGTCAGAACCGAAATAAAGGAAATTACACCACCGAAAGATGTCCAGGACAGTATGAATGAAGTAATCAAGGCCGAGAACACGAAGAAAGCTGCACACGATCTTGCGGAGGCGACTGAAACCAAAGCCGACGGAGAGAGAAGGGCAAGAATAAAAGTGGCACAGGGAACCAAGCAAGCCAAGATACTTGAAGCAGAAGGTGAGTCTAGTGCGATAGAGAAAGTAGCTTCAGCAACAGCAGAAGAGATAAAACTCGTCAACGAGTCTGCAAACACTTACTTCAAAGGAAACGCACAGACCCTCAAGAAACTTGAAGTAACTGAAAACTCACTGAAGCGTGGAACAAAGCTTGTAGTTGACCCGAAGAGTGGAGTCTCAACAATAGTGACAGATACAGCTGGAGTAACTCCAGTACCGATTGAAAAGAAGTGATTTGTTTGTTGTCACTTCAAAAACGAAAATACCCCAATCCGCCACAGGTTCAACCGCAGAGGCGTTCGCAAGAAGTAAGTCCTCCTACCGGACCTGTATAGGGTTTCGACAGGGGCAGGTAAACGGTGCAAGCCGTGCGGAATAGCCGCTTAAACCTCGTCCGGTCTTCCCCGCCGAGGTGGGGGGAATGTTTGGAGAAAACATGAGAGAAGAAACATTAAGGAAGATAGAGGAAAGGAAGAGAAGGTTTGCAGAGAAGCGTAAAGAGAAGCAGCGAGAAAAAGACCAAAAGCGTGCAGACGAAGGTCTTCAGCAGATGTTCGGTGAGAAAGATAACAGCACTTCGGTATCAGACATCGTGTATCTCTTGATTCCAATAGGAATTGTAGTTTTTATGGTGTTGTTTGGAGTTAACATGTTATCTAGCATTAACACTCAGTCAGATTCGTTTGATTTTTCGCCTGCCAATCACACAGTACACACAGTAGAGATTCATAATGATTACATTAACGTGACTGAAACGGTAGTTAGTATGGTTCTTCTAATAACTCCTTTCATTGTGGTAATGTCGGTTGTGTCTATGATGTTTTCTAGGAGTGATTACTAATGGAGGTTTTTCATAATGGATAAGGACGACAAGCTAGATTTAATTGGGATCATTGTAACATGTTTGATGATTTTCGTGGTCGTGCCTGTTGTGATGTTGTTTACTTTTGATGGTATATCTGGAAGCTCCGAAATACAGCAGTTTTGTATTGACAACGGATTCGCAGATTCAGACGTTCATATTTTCGGCGAAGACTACTGTATAGAAGAACATAATGGGAAAGTGACCAAGACAGAAGTTATATGTATTGACAATGGATGGGATTGTGATTACAAACTTGTGGAGGGTTTTCATGAGTGAGAAATATAACAAGGACAGAGTCGATCATCTTTTCAGACTGAGAAAGGAAAACAACTTACACTGGTCTTTCATACCAACATTTGTAATTCTAATTGTGTTGGTTTTCGCGGGTGGAACATTGTGGTGGGTTCCACTTACCGCCGGATTCGTTTTGATAGTAGTGGCAGCACAACACCACAACAACAAGATAACGAAAGAAATAGAGAAGGAGTTGAGCATTCAATGAAGTTACAGAATGGACAAATCGTAACGTTTTTCGCTGAGGAAACTCCGAAACCGTGGTTTACAGTAGAATATTTTGTCAACCAAATTGAGCGTGAATTTACAGATTATGAAACTTTCAAGGAGAATACGGTGATGTAACATGGTATCTGTCAAAGTATGGGTCAATTCCAGGGGGCAAGCTTTCGTGACAATTCCGAAAGCACTTTTTGACGCTCTCGGATGGAAAGACCGGACCGAAGTAGATTGGGAGATCATGGGAAAGGATAAGATCAAATTAGAGCGGGTAAAAAATGGCAGTGGTCAAAATGTAACGGGGGGATTATCGTGAGTGAAGGAATGTGTTATAGGTGCTATGTTAGCAATTGTAAAAATTGTAGGTGTCCGTGTCATGAGTAAGACAAACAAACGAGTGTTTTTATGTAGAATATCATTTCACAAATGGTTGTACCAAGAACCTACTACAAAACCGATTCATGGCAATGTAAGAGTATGTGAGCGTTGTAGATGTGAGCAGACGGTGTGTACAGACTTCGGAAAGTCATGGTGGAGATGGTAATGATATCAAGAGGAACTATTATAATGTCATATGTTTTCGTGTTCCTGTTAGGATATACATTTTGTGCAGTATTGGAGTGGTTGCTATGAAAGTGACAGACTTGATAAATGTAATAGAGCTTCAAAGAGTCATATGTGAACATAAAGATGTGATAGTTTATGGAGAACATCTTGCTGTGTGTAGGGGATGTGGTATTAGGTTATGGTAGATGAACAAAAACCGCGGATTAAGAAGAATGAAGTGTTTTTAGTGGTTACTGTACTCGTTTCAATAATCATAATCCTAGCTTCTGCTTTGATGTGGAATATGGAGTCTTACAT
>JANQNF010000049.1 GCA_028279705.1 archaeon | reverse complement strand
CGGCCACTTTGGCGAGACAATATGCTGGGCAGTATGGGCTAATGACACATTAGGAAACATGAACGCAAGCATGGGGACAGGAAGCCATTGTTTCTACGTTGGCGACACCTTACCACCGACTTTCTCCGACGACTCAGACGATAGTGCGGGAGGAGTAGAGGTGGGAACAAATGTAAACGTCTCAGTGTATTGGGATGATGCAATATCAGGACTTGACACAGCCATACTGAGAACGAATGAGACAGGAACGTGGCTGGACACAGAATATGCCACATTCTTCTCAACACCAGATTACTCAAACTTTACGATAGACACAACGGGTCACGCAGCCGAGACCACCTGCTGGGTTGTATGGACCAACGATACTGTTGGTAACATGAACAATACTATGAGCCAGCATTGCTTTGATGTGACCGATACGACAGAACCCGACTGGTCAGAAAATTCAACGAGTACTACTGTTGCAGAAGAACAGTCCGTTCACAGGATCAGGTGGAGAGATTTTGGTGGCTTGTCTGGTTACATATTCTCATTCGATAACTGTACAGGATCTTTTGTAAACAACACGTGGACCGAGATGACAGGAAGCGTCAACTGGAGCAACGTGACCAAGGGACTTAGCACAACTATAGGCTGTGCAATAAGATGGAGAGTGTATGCAAATGATACGATGAACCAATGGAACGATACAGGTATACTCAGTTATCTGACCACCGAGGATAATCCACCCACATGGACAGATAATACTACAAACTGGACAGTTGCAGGAAGACCCGTGCTGCACAGTGTCGAATGGAGTGATGACAGCGGACTTTCAGGATACATATTCTCGTTTTACAACGGCAGCAACACTACGCTGACAAAAAGCATCCATCCGGAATCCGGAAACGTCTGGATTTACAACAATGCATCCCAGAATGAAGACGTACCGTTATCAGCAAGGGACGGAAGTTATGGTAGTGGGCACTCATTCGAGCTATACAGTATGTGGACCATACCTGGATCAGGAGAGGCCAACGTTACGTCACTGAGATTCTACGATTCAGAATCTGCCCTATCATCAGGAGAAGAGATAGAAATTGCACTTTACAACGAAAGTGGCGACAACATAACAGATATCATGACCATAACGGGGAAAGGGTCGGAAGAATGGTTAGTTGCCATGTTATCGAGAAATACAATGATAACACTTGGCGAAAACTATACAATGGGCGTCGGACCATATGCCGGATCGACCTACGCTATCGCAAAGGACGGCGGTGCTAACAATCCAAGCTACCCACCCAATGGTGTTCCCAGTTGGTATGTATCCGCAAGTGGTGGCCTGAATGAACAGGTTCCTGCAAGCCAGCACAGTGACAAGTTCATAATATGGGGCGTGACATACGAGACGACGGAAGCTGACCAGAACACAACGTACGAAACTTACACGGATGTCGATTCCGATCGCGAGAGATTCTTCAACATAACAGTTACACTGGAGGTCGACTCATACAACCCAGCGGGATCAGTAGAGCAGTCCACATTACACCCGGATCTTGAAATTGAGATGTATAACGGTACAGGATTTGAAAGCATAGGCCTGCTCAATCTCGAGAGTTCATACACAGGTGACGCACTCAACACAAGCAATGCGAATTTCAGCATCTTGGTAACAGATACCACAATACTTAATGCATGGAAAGAAATGGAAAACCAGGACATGAGGGTAAGAGGTGTCTATTCAGATTATGTGAACTATACAATTTTTGATGAAATCAACTACACCAATATCTGGGTTGACACACACTATGAACAAGGATTTATCAACGATTCGTGGGCACCGTTGACTGGCCAAGACGACTGGAGCAACGTGACAAAGAACATCAACACAACAATCGGCGCTACAATAAAGTGGAGAGTATATTCAAACGATACGACAGATAACTGGAATTCCACCGACATATTCATTTACACGACGACGCAGGACTCCGAAGCACCAAGATTCAGCGAGAATAGCGACAATTCATCCGGATCAGTGGATGAAGAAGATACAGTGGTAGCCAGCGTGTACTGGGAAGATTACATTGAAGTCGACACCGCAATACTCAGGACCAATGAGACAGGTGTCTGGGCAAACACGAGTCTGCTCACAATAGGTGCGCCAAGCGGCTGGTCAAACTTCACAATAGACACAACAGGCTACCCATCCGAAACAATATGCTGGGCAGTATGGGCAAACGACAGCAATGCTAATCTGAACGCCAGTATGTCACAGCAGTGCTTCAACGTCAATGATATAAGTGTACCCGAATTCGCACAAGACAGCGACAACTCAAGCGGTGCAGTCAGTGAGGGTGAAGAAGTCTACGCAAGCGTTTACTGGATAGACGATGTCGAAGCGGACAGTGCAATATTCAGGACAAACGAAACCGGCACATGGGGAAATGTAAGTACAATAGAAATAGACGCTCCAACCGGCTGGAGCAACTTCACAATAGACACGACCGGTCACCCGGAAGAGACCATCTGCTGGGTCGTCTGGGTTAATGACACATCAGGTAACCTCAATGCATCCATGAGCACCAGTGCACACTGCTTCGACGTAAGTGACATAACATCACCGGAATTCATTTCAGATGGGGACAACTCTTCT
>JANQNF010000048.1 GCA_028279705.1 archaeon | reverse complement strand
TTAGCTTGACTTTGTCACATTGGACATTTTGGTTTTGAGATTTTGATATATATGATAGAATTCATAATTTTATGGAGAATTCTATCATGCCTTTGGTTGACCTGATAGCTAGTGATATAAAACAAGCAGTAGAACGTTTTGATCAATTTCATAAGCGCTTTGCTGGTTACTTTGCCACAAAAACAAGAACAATGGCTCATAGAGGCAAACAATATATGCAAGGCCAGCTTCAGTATGAACGCTGGGGTAACATGGTGCAATTCGAAAAGATAGTTCCTGACAGCGATCATCAATCCCTTCAGCACTTTGTCTCAAACTCTCCCTGGGAAGATGAGCCAATACTTGCTGATGTATGCCAAACAGTATCTGAACGCATAGGCGATTCAGAACACGGTTCCATACATATAGACGAATCAGGCTTGCCAAAGCAAGGAAGAGATTCTGTAGGAGTAGCCCGACAGTATTGTGGACGCTTAGGCAAAGTGGATAACTGTCAGATGGGAGTTTATCTTGGTTATACTTCCAATAACTATCGAATGCTCCTTGATAAAGGTCTGTATCTTCCCCAGGAATGGGTTTCAGATAAGGAGCGCAGAGAGAAATGTGGTGTTCCTGAGCACATAGAATTCCATACCAAAGCTCAGTTGGGATTGGAGTTGATACGTAAAGCACAAGAGGGTAACATCCCCTTTGGCTGGATTGGCATGGATACCCACTATGGTCAACAGGAATGGCTTTTGGCTCAGTTAGAGGGTGATAAACAGGTTTACATTGCGGATGTTCCCTGTGATACACGAGTCTGGTTACAGTTGCCAAAAACGGCGTTGCCACCACGGAAAGGCAATCGTGGGCCAAAGCCCACAAAACTGAAAGCAGATAGCCAACCCACAGGAGTGAGTCAGATAGTTTCAGATCAAAAACAATGGGATCGTATGTATATTCGTGACACAGAACGTGGTCAGCTTTGGTCAAAGCTAGCCTTCTTACGAGTTTATCCAGTTCGGGATGAGTTACCTGGTCCAGAGACCTGGCTGATCCTTCGTAAAGACCAAGGAAAGAAGAAGACAAAGTATCAATTTTGCAATGCACCATCGGATACACCTATAGAACGTTTGGCAGAGATGTCCCACAGTCGTTACTGGATGGAAAGAGCCATTCAGGATGCCAAAGGCCAAGCTGGTTTAGCTGACTATGAACTTCGCAGTTGGCGTGGATGGCATCATCATATGACTATGACCATCCTTGCCATGCTCTTTTTGCTGGAACTCCAGTTAGACTGGAAGCCTAAAGCGCCATATTTGACTATACAGGACGCTAGAGAGATACTGGAAGTTATCTTACCCAAGCGGAAGATAACACCAGAGGAAATACTCAAGATTATTCAGCAGAAGCACAAAGTTAGGCTATCTGCACGACGCTCGAAGCATCACAAGTATAAAGCTAAACACAAAACTTAATGTGACAAAGTCAAGTTAA
>JANQNF010000051.1 GCA_028279705.1 archaeon | reverse complement strand
CTTCCACCAGGATTAGTTGAACATGATGCAGTACTTGTATCGAAACATTCAACAAAGCCAGACCCACATTCACCTATTCCATCACAGCCGTCATATACGGCTTTTCCTTGGTATGAGAAGTCTTCATCCACTTTTACACAAGAGCCTCCTGGACAATCACCAGCTTCAGTACATACGTCACTGTCGTTTACACCACCAAAGCAGAGGCCGTCACCGTCATTATCAACATGATCACACACTTCTACATCAGCACTAACGAACGGAACCGTTATCATGAATGCAAGTACAGCTAATACTATTACAGAATTAAATGTGCTCAGGTTATTTTTGGACATACCAATCACCTAGCCGCACTATTATAATTGTTCCTATGTAATATTAATTGTTATCGGCCATGTTCAATACTATGTAGTAGTGATTTATAAGCTTTTCGTTTATACTTTTACTACAATTAGCTTAAATATCTGCCGAAAACCGCGCGAAAGCTTGGAGTGGTTTTACAAAAACTTTGCGATCTTATTTTCAAGTTCCAATAAATTATGAATCTTGGCTAATGGCCGGATTCCAGCTTCTTGAAACTTCCCTCTGCTTATCCAAACTGTTGGAATGCCTGCGATTCTGGCACCCAGAACGTCCCTTTCATAAGAGTCACCTACATGAATCACGTCTGAAGGTTTCAGGTTAGTCTTTTTGAGGGAGTACTCGAAGAGACCGCCGTCTGATTTTATCATACGCGCTTCCCCGGATATTATCACATCTTTGAAATAGTCCGATAATCCCAATATTTCAACCGCTTTCCTTTGCGCATCTCCCGGTCCTTCCGTGACCATGTATAACGGTTTCTTTTTTTGCAAACTCCTCAAGACACCTTCTACTTCAGGAAAAATCTTCATTGAGGATTCTATATTTTTCGAGTATATTTCTACAAGCTCTGTGACAAGGTTGGTGTCTATTTTACCGAAAATCGAAAGTAGTTCTGTAAATCTTTCCGTCCTGTAATCTATACTTTTTCTCCCGTCACAAAATGCGTGCTCTTCAGCCTTTCTCAAAATCTCCGAATAAGCATCTTTCAGGGATTCTATGTTAGTTCCGTGCGATTTTTTAATACTTTCATACACCTTTGACATTGCAATGGATGAACTCAAGTAAAAATTGTGCAGTGTATTATCCAGATCAAAGTATATTGCTTTAATTCCCATACTTTCATTTGAATAGCGCGGATTAAAATTATGATAAAATTCTAATTATTCGGTCAATCCGCGCATATGGTGCAGACATGGTCCAAAAACAGATATTAAGCTACCGAAACTAATACTTAATTGTACAGGTGTTGAACAGTGAAAATGGAAGTTTCGGCCCTCAGACGCAGAGTTGTTATTATAGCCTTTAGCATAATTCTGGTGTCAGCTTTCTATTTCGTTCCGAAGTCCTTTACAGGGTTCGTTCTTTATTCTGAAATTGAGCATGATGTTGATGGTGAAGGAACTGTCTACCCAAACGGTACAGATAGTATTAACGCATCCGGAGATTTTAGCGACACTTGGTCAAACGACAGTTCGCACGAGAGAATCGATCGCTTAACTAACATCATAAGATGGGACTATTTTTTTCAAACTTCATATAATGTTACGCCTCCCGCTGAGATAAAAATTTTAGGTTACATGAGATCTACGGCAGAATCCACCAACATATCACTCTACGACTACAGTGGGGATCAATGGAATTATTTGGGTGAATTGCCTGCTGGTACTACTTATATTGATGTAGAGATTCTACTTTCATATCCAAGTTACAATATTTCAAATTTTGTTAACAATAGCGGTTACATCCAGATTCTCTTCGAAGATTTGCAAAGAAGTGCTGGTTCCTTGTACATAGACTACCTCGCCATCAACGTAACGGTATCACCGCTTTACGATCTATGGTTCAATGTGACGAATTCGACTGGTGACGCTGTCGGCAACGGGCAGAACTTTACGCGCTTTGAATCGGAAGTCAATGTTTCAGCTCTGTGGAACGCCTCGGGAGTGAACAGCTCCTATGCGTGGCTAAATGTGAGCGGAAATGTAAACGAGGTCCAGTTCGCGCATTACGACTCTAACGACAACTGGACGAACTATACACTGAACTTTTCCAATTACACCCTGTTCCCGGTGGCGGGAAACGTGAGCATGAAGCTTAAGGCTTACGATGAATTCTTCCAGCAGAACTGGACCACCGAAATGCGCTACCTTTACCTGTGGAGCAATGCGAGCATGGGAGGCATAACCATGAACGGGTCCGTGTACGCGGATAACATGACTATAGTGAACGGAACCACGCATATGGTTTCCTGCTTAGTGAATGACAGCTACAGCGGGGCCGGGATTCCTGGCTACAATGTCAGCTTCTACATCAATGGCTCGTTCAACAGCAGTGCCCTGACAAACACGAGCGGCTGGGCGAACTTCATTTATACGGACGCCACGCCGGAAGACGCCAATTACTCCCTTTCGTGCAACATGACCGATGAGCCCGGCGTGTATTACAGTGCGAGTGCACTCAACAAGACCAACGCCACTGTTTACGTGATAACGGACAGCGACAATCCGATGTTCCACGAAAACTGGTTCGAATACGGCGGCATACGGCTGGATAACCGTTCGGGCTATCACGAGACGGGATTCTACAGGAACGTGACGCTGGTTGCCAACGTAAGCGACAATACGAGCTATGTGACCGCTTTGCTGGCCGAGGTGACTTACGGGACTCCGTCCACTGTCATAAACCATAGCATGGCGAAATTCGGCGACGGGTTGTGGAGATTCAGCTTCGACAATTCGGACCCTACGCGGTCTGTCAACTCGAGCCTGAATTTCAGCTTCTACTTCGAGGATGCCAGAGGAAATCATAACTTTGCCGATGTCCAGGGACCGGGTGGGACGCTCAGCCCGAACAGCAGCATGACGATAAACCTCACCCACTGGGAATCCAACGGGACCATTTACAACCGCGGGGAGAACCTGACATTTTCCGCTTATGATGTCAACGGATTCATTTACGAGGGTGCCAACTGGTCGCTGGAATTGCTCAAGTACAACGTGAGTGCAAACGAGTCATCATCCGGCGGCGTGTCGCACTTCAACTACACTCTCAACGCTTCCGCTCCTCCAGGAAACTGGACGGCGTGGGTGAACACGTCATGGAGCATCAACAACGGCTCCTCAACGTTTTATTTCAATGCCACTGATGTGCTGACCACAGCTTTTTCACAACCTACGGCAGGGGCCAACTACAAGACATACGAACCCATAGTACCCATTGTTTCAGTCAGTTCGCTGGAGGGAAAACCTTTGCCATGGAATGTCACGGTGAACCTTACATGCTACGGCGGTCAGACATTCACCCTTATTAGATCAGCGGACAGCTATGCTCTCAGCAGCGCAGATTCGGACGAGTGCAAAGCTCCCGGTGACTACAGCGTTCCCTTCACCCTGACAGCCAATGTGACAGACCCGAAAAACAACACAGCGGAAATCGAGACACTAGACCTGCGAACTGTTGACCAATCGGGCGGTGGAGGAACAACCACGAGCTCCGGTGGCGGAGGCGGCCTGCCGCTTTGCAACTGCACAGAATGGGTTGATGTTTCCTGCGGCTCCGGGGACTGCACGACAGACGAGATGTATCAGGAGAGAGTGTGCACGCCTTCTGGGTGTGACACGGAAGAGCGGTGCATAGAGAAGTCCGTGTGTACAGACATAAAGAACTTCGACTTCTCTGCGGACATGGACACAGTCAGCGTTAAGCAGGGTGAGAACGCGACAGTCATATTCCACGTTGACAACACCGGGAACAAGGAGTTTGAACTTTCGGTCAGTTTAGGCCACGGGTGCTGCAAGGTATTTCCTGCGTTTACGAGTTTTGCTCTCGGCAAGAAGACGACAGTCTCTGTCCCGATAACGATACACGCGCCGCTCACCGAGGAAACTGGTGAATACGTACTTTCCGTCAAGTTTGCTGAAAAGGAGTTTGACAAGACGAAAAGCGTCAAGATAGTGGTAGTCGAAAACGACATGCTCAGCGGTCTTGATGACATGGAGGATCTCATAGAAGAGCTCCGTGCCGAGATAGACGCACTCAGTGGTGTAGGAGTGGATGTCACTTATCTTACGAGTCTCCTTGAAAATGCCCAGGCGTCGCTTCAGAGCGCCAGGGAAAGCGTAACACTTGATGATCTTGAAGTGCTATCTGCAGGCTTCAGTGAGGCCAGTGCGGCCATGGAAAATGTCAACGGGATGATGCTTCCCGCAAGGATGCAAGGGTTTTTCAACAGGAACATGGCGAACATGGCGTTTGTCATAATCATTGTATTTTTCATGATCTACATGCTCATGCAGGTGCTGCTTCCGCCGCTGACCCTCAACAGGAGAATTTCGAAACTTGAAAAGAAGATCAAGGACATAGACAGTGCCCGGAAGGAGACGGAGAAGCAGTGGATGATGAGAAAGATCGACGACGAGGCCTTCAGGGACCTGATACAGAAGAGGAAGGACGAAAAGAACATGGCTGTTTCTGAACTGAAGAGGCTGAAGAAAGAGGCGGTGTCGCCGATAGAATCGAAGTTTAGTCCGGGTGCCATCTTAGGATGGGTGACTGCAAAGCCTAGGAAGCTTGCAGGAAAGTTCAAACGGGAAGAAAAGAAAGAGGAAAACAGGATGGAACAGGTTCAGAGAATGCTTCGGGAGAGGCAGAAGAAGATGGAACATGATGAGTAAATGTTTAAACATACCTTGATCTATTTTTAAATATTGTTTCTAACAGTTGATTGCCCGGAGTCTGGAGGGAACTATGCACAATCCCCAAAACCCATGTTTCACTGCCGTTTTTCTAGCCTTTTTTATAAGCATCATGATTCTCGCTCCCTCTTCCTGCGCCCAGGACGCAAAGAGGACAGTATCAACCGTCGAGCCCGAGTGCACTGAAGACGCCGACTGCCCGCAGGACTGCGGCGAGGGACTTGAGCCTTCATGTGAACGCATGAGATGCAGGTGCTCACCCATCCCCGACTGGGACGACCTTGTGGAAGTCGGGATCATAGAGTGGCCTGCAGAAGACGACGCCAGCCGCCAGACGGAACGCGTGTTCAGCGTGCTGCCGATCGACGAATGGCAGGAAACTCCAGTGTCACCTCCCGAAACCGGGGCGCCTCCAGCGCCTGACAGGGAGGTCAGGGTGCCAATATATGAAGACTTGGGCGAGGCTCCCGCGGCGTCCCCATCAGAAGCCATACTTACTATTCCTCAGGAGGATTTCCGTGAAATCCCTTTGGAGGACGAGCCTTCCGTTCCAACCCAGGGCACCGACCCTTCGCCTACCATTCCTGAAAACAAGACCGCTGCTCCTTCTCCTGCTGAGATACTTCCCCAAGCCGTGAAGCAGGAGCAGCATGAGACCGCGGCCCTCAGTGTGCGCATAAGGAGGTCTTCCAACGCAACACTGCTGGAATCCAACGGCGTGGAGGCGACGAGCACAAGCGAACTGAAGTTGGAAAAGGGAAGCGTTTCCATCATTAACGGAGACTTGGAAGTCGAAGTGAATGTCCTACCGGACAAAGCCACTGATGAGGCAGAAAGCGCCGGAATATCGGTTCCAAGTGCGATAGAGCTCAAGGTCGTAGATGATGAGCCTGTTTACGAGATAGCCGGAAAGAACGATGGAAGGATACTTGGGATATTCCCGGTTTCTTTTGACGTGAAGGCGACGATAGACGCCCGCACCGGCGAGACTATTGATGTTGAAAAACCGTGGTGGAGTCTGATAGTGGTATGAAAATATCAAGGACAGTCACACTACTACTTGCATCTTTTTTAATCATATCAGCGTTCTTTTCAGTTTCGACACCTTCTGCCTCCAGCACGGTCAAGTACAGCAAGGTGCACCACCAGCTTTGGAAGGAAATGGATGCCGGAAGCACTGCTTCCGGTGAATTGATACCTGTCATAATAAAGCCAAAGAAGGGTGTAACTAACCTTTTCAAAGCGGCTTCATCCAAAAAGAGCTTTTCTGCCACGAATACTGTAAAAAGTGACATGGAAACCGTCTCAACATCCGTCAGGAATTCCGGTGGGCAGGTCAAGGGCGAGTATGAAATAGGTGAAGTGGTGGTCGCCTACCTTCCTGCCGACAAGATAGACGAGCTTGCAGAAGATCCTAACGTGGAGAGGATATGGCCTGACAGGAAAGTCCGCGTCGTCCTTGACGAAAGCGTTCCCCACATCGAGGCGCCTTACATGTGGAGCAGGGGGCATGACGGTTCCGGGGTAAGGATAGCAATACTTGACACGGGCATCGATTCTGGCCATCCCATGCTCATTGGCAAGGTTGTCCTTGCAGAGGATTTCACGGGAGGCGGGAATCCTGAAGACGTTTACGGCCACGGCACGCACTGTGCAGGCATAGCTGCCGGAAGCACGGCAAATGGCGGTTCCTATGACGGCGTGGCTCCGGGTGCCCTTTTGATTAACGGTAAGGTACTCAGTGACGACGGTTACGGGTCCACTTCCGGCATAGTTGCCGGCATAAACTGGGCAGTGGACCCGGACGGCAATGCATCGACGGACGACGGGGCAGATGTGATAAGCATGAGCCTCGGTGCGGCTTTCTGCGATCCGCATGAGCCCATGTCGCTTGCCATCAGGGACGCTGTCGAGGCTGGCGTGCTTGTGGTCGTGGCCGCGGGCAATTGCGGCGATGCGTGCCCTTCCCTATCGTGCCACGGCTATGCCGGTGTCATGTCCCCGGGGTGCAGCCCTTACGCGCTGACCGTCGGGGCTACTGACAAGCATGACAACTGGGCATGCTTTTCGAGCGGCGGCATTGTCAGCGGGGTCGGCACCAAGCCCGACTTATCCGCGCCGGGTGTCAACATACGATCGTCTGTCCCGGGAGGATACAGTCCCATGCGCGGCACGAGCATGGCGACACCGCACGTGGCGGGAGCGGCTGCGCTGATAATTTCGGCAAACCCCGGAATGGGCCCGGAGGAAGTGAGGGCAGTGCTTGAGAACACGGCAAACGATCTGGGCACGCCGGGAAAGGATACATACTTCGGATGGGGCCTCGTGAACATGACCGCGGCCTCCTCACCCATGATGGCCGTCCAGCCCATGGAGATAACAGAAAAGCTCACCACCGGTGAGACAAAGACGATAATAATGACAGTCTCCAATCTCGGCGGTGACGATCTCAGTGTCGATATAAGCCATGATGCATGGATCGACACGGACCTCGTGCAGCCAGCTTTCGACATCGTGCCACTGGCCAACCATTCGTTCTCGGTGATACTCGATTCTGCCAGCATAGGCACGGGCTCCCGCGAAGGCTCTGTTTTGATATCCTCTAATGAAAAAGACCTGAGCGTACCGGTTTCGGTTGCAGTGTACGATTCATACTTTCCAATAATTCACGGAATGTCCATGCCGACCTTCGCGTTCATCGGGCAGGACATAGATGTTTCGGTAGACGTTACTGACGATGAGGATGTGAGCCAGGTAACTGTAAACGCCACGTGCCCTGGCGGCAGCTACATGGCTGACCTTGAAAAGACTTCGGGGTCAATGTGGGATGGCGTTTTCACAGTCGACACGGAGGGCGACTGCTATGTTGAAGTGATGGCTACGGACAACGCCGGCCAGCACACCACCGCCAATACGAGCATCCAATCCGGGAGCATATTTTTCGGGCTTTCAGACGAAGACGTTATTGAAGGCGAAAGCGTCTTCATCACGGCTTCCTACATGAACACGCAGGATGTCCTTTTGGACCTGGAGATGGAACTTGAGGTCACGAACAACATGGGAGTCACTGTCTTCAGGGACGTTGGGAACAGAGACGACCTTCTCAGCGAGACTGTAGCGGAGTTCAACGCCACATGGCAGACAGGTTCCTTTGGGATTTATGTCATAAACGCGACAGCGTCGTCCGATGGGACTTTTCTGTCTTCCGTTTCCAGGGAGATTACTGTCACCCTGCCCGAAATAGGCAGCATCCAGAGCTTCGATATCTCTCCCGGGAGCGTGGAGAAGGGCAGGAATGCTACTTTTTCCGTTACCCTGTCGAACACGGGAACCGTGCCTATCGGTGCAGTAGCAGAATTCAATGTAATCAACGAGTTTGGTAGCGTTCCCTTGGTCTTCGTTTCGGACGAAGGGGCAGTCGCAGCGGGCACTTCTCACATGTTCAGCGGAGAACACCCTATGATGCTTCCGGCCGGAAATTACACCGTGGTGGCAAAGGTACATTACGGCAGCAGGGTAGCCGCAGAAGAAGATACCTTGGAGGTTCATGTACCGGCAATGTGCCGTTTCAGCAGCGTGTCATGGCCTGACGAAATCGAAATGGGCAGTACCGGCAGCTTCTCTGCAGATGTAGAGAACTATGGGACAGTTACCGTCCACGGTACAGTCGAAGCTTTCATAATGGAAGGCAACGAATCCGTCGCACATTTCAATATGGGCTCCGGTGCAATAGCACACGCAAATACCGTGCCGTTTGCGGCCGGCCGGACCTTTGAGGTGGGTCCAGGAAATTATACCGCAAGGCTAAAATTTCATTACGAGGGCAACTCGGAAACATGGGAGAAGGACTTTACTGTCATTGACACGGTACCCCCGGTGATATATGAACTTAATTTTAGCCGGTCTTTTCCCAATGACTCCCCCCTCATCATCGATGCCGGCGTGACCGATGGAAGCATGGTAGGTTCCGTTAACGTTTCCGTGACCGGTCCTTCGAAAGCAAAGAGCGAAATTGAGATGTCGCTTTCCTCCCTTCGCGGCGGCGAGAGCACGTGGACTGCAACTTTCACAGGAACGTCTCTTACTGGTCAATATACGATTGATGCCACTGCCTGTGACGATTCGGGCAACTGCAACTCGACTGGCGACTCTTTCACCATAGTTCCCTGCAATAGTTCGAGCCTGCTTGTTATCTCAAGCGGGGAAACAGCTCACTTGTCATCTGCGCTTGGACAATACTGTATATATGACTGGGATCCCACGAAGAGCGGCGAGCCTGCACTGGAATACCTGGAGCGCTTCGATGCGGTCGTCTGGAGCAACGGAAAGCGCTGGGGAAACATTGATGACGGGACTGCGGAGCTGCTTGTCAACTATGCTGACCGCGGAGGAAGGCTCATAGTCGAAGGCAGCGGCATAGCATTCGTGCGGGTAGACGATGATTTCATGCGAAACGTCGCGCACTCGGTTTATTATGAGGAAATGCGATATTTCCTGTCCGGCAACGACACAGGAATAGTATCTGATGAAAAGACGATGGATGTCATACTGGACCATCCATTGACGGATAACCTTCCTGAAAGCGTGCATTTCGACCAGACCGAATGCCCTTACCCGGACGCTCTCAGCCCACTGGACGGAATTTCCGTGATGGAATGGAACGACACCGGCTCGGCGATGGTCTTTTACAACGGTCTTGGAAGCGGTGGCGGGAAGACGGTTT
>JANQNF010000080.1 GCA_028279705.1 archaeon | reverse complement strand
AATCGCTATTTTGTGACTTTCATAGATGACAGTTCTCGGGTGGTGAAAGTTTACTGTATCAAGTCAAAGGACCAGGTTCTAGGAAAATTCAAGGAGTACGTAATGTGGGCTGAAAATCAGACTGGAAAGAGAGTGAAGATATTGCGCTCGGACAATGGAGGCGAATATACTTCAGCTGCTTTTCAGAAATTCTGCAAGGAAAAGGGAATTCAAAGGGAATTTTCTGTGCCAATGACTCCAGAGCAGAACGGAGTAGCGGAAAGGATGAACCATACTCTGGTTAAGATGGCAACCTGTATGCTCAACCATGCTGGTCTATCTTTGAATTTTTGGGGAGAAGCGGTAGTGACAGCAGCATTACTACGGAATCGGTGTCCTACTAAGGCAGTCCCAGGGAAGACTCCATACGAATCATGGTATGGATGGAAGCCTAATGTAACAGATTTGCATGTTTTTGGATGTCTGGCGATGAAGCATGTGCCAAAAGGGCATAGAAGCAAGTTTGAATCGCGCACCAAGAAATGCATCTTCATTGGCTATTCAGATGAAGTCAAAGGTTTCAAGTTATATGACATGGAAGCCAAGAAAGTGATTTTGTCTCGGGATGTGGTCTTTTTCGAGGACAGTTTTTACAAAGATATCCCCAGTGTGAAGAGTCCGATGGATCTGACAGAGGAATACAAAGAGTATGTCCTGAAAGGAGATTCGGATGAAGAAGAAGATACAGAACCAGTGGGAGAGGTGCAGGAAGAAGGCCAAGAAGAGGAACCTGAAAGGGTTTTACCTCGAAGGAGTCAAAGAGAAACTGCTGGTCAGCTGCCAGAGAGATTCGGTGAATGGGATCGAGCATTCGTAGTCTCATTAGTGTCAGAGCCACAAACGGCCAAAGAAGCACTGTCTGGGGCAAAAGCAGTGGAATGGAAAGAAGCGATTGAAGATGAGCTACAGTCGCTGAAAGAAAAGAAAACTTGGAAACTGGTAGAACTACCAAAAGGCAAAAATTTGGTCGACAGTAAGTGGGTCTTTAAGGTCAAATGCCAAGCTGATGGATCCTTGGATAGGTACAAAGCAAGATTGGTGGCACGAGGTTTTTCACAGCAATATGGGCTTGATTACGAAGAAGTCTTTGCTCCGGTGATACGCTACAACTCGTTGCGCATGATTTTGGCTGTGGCGAATGCCTATGACATGGAAATACATCAGATGGATGTAAAGACAGCCTTTCTGAATGGTGAACTCAAAGAGGAGATTTACATGCAACAGCCAGA
>JANQNF010000055.1 GCA_028279705.1 archaeon | reverse complement strand
TCAAAGGAATTGACGGGGGCCCGCACAAGCGGTGGAGCATGTGCTTTAATTCGATGCAACGCGAAGAACCTTACCTGGTCTTGACATGGGAGTGAAAGTCACTAGAGATAGAGACCTTTCCCTCGGGAACACTCCACACAGGTGCTGCATGGTTGTCGTCAGCTCGTGTCGTGAGATGTTGGGTTAAGTCCCGTAACGAGCGCAACCCCTGTCCTTAGTTGCCATCAGGTTATGCTGGGAACTCTAGGGAGACCGCCTGGATTAACCAGGAGGAAGGTGGGGATGACGTCAAATCCTCATGGCCCTTACGACCAGGGCTAGACACGTGCTACAATGGGTGGTACAACGGGACGCGAGACTGCGAAGTTTAGCTAATCCCAAAAAACCATTCTCAGTTCGGATTGGAGTCTGCAATTCGACTCCATGAAGTTGGAATCGCTAGTAATCGCGGATCAGCATGCCGCGGTGAATACGTTCCCGGGCCTTGTACACACCGCCCGTCAAGCCATGAAAGATGATAGTACCCGAAGTCGTTTTCCTAACCTTCGGGAAGGATGCGCCTAAGGTAAGATCATTAATTGGGGCTAAGTCGTAACAAGGTAGCTGTATCGGAAGGTGCGGCTGGATCACCTCCTTTCTAAGGAGTAAAACAAATAAAATCCTTTTGGGATCCGTTCCACACATCAAAGCTTTTTAAAGAGCTTGCTCTTTGAACAAAAAAAAGATTTGGGCCTGTAGCTCAGTTGGTTAGAGCACTGCTCTGATAAGGCAGGAGTCGAAAGTTCAAGTCTTTCCAGGCCCATTACTAAAGTAGTACACTTTAGTAGCGGGGCCCAAACTCAAATGGGTGCCCTGATATGCAATCAAACTCGGGGCTGTAGCTCAGTTGGGAGAGCATCTGCTTTGCACGCAGAGGGTCGCAGGTTCGACTCCTGTCAGCTCCATGTTAGGGAGTATATCAGGTAGGGCTCAAAATTATGATACTAACCGATTTTTATCGGTTGATATAAAAGTTCTTTGACATTTCTGTTCTGTTGATGAAGCACATTATTTCGTCGAGATGTAAATAAATTTATCAAGATACTAAGGGTATATGGCGGATGCCTTGGCATTGG
>JANQNF010000026.1 GCA_028279705.1 archaeon | reverse complement strand
GATTCGTGCTTGACGATGGATTTAATGACGTACATGTGTGCTGCTTCTCTTCATATCAAAGATATCCCTTGCGCGAGGAACTCTGGAGCTTGTGATTTTCGAGCGAAGAAAATGAAGAAAACGGAGTGGATGGGTGCGCGTTATGGCTATGTTGTTGTCTCTCGAAGTAACTGTCGCGTGATGAGCATGAATGGCAAGCACACTGTGAACCTGACTGAAGGTTTTGCCTATGTTCCGTTTGTTCGGGATGGCGCGCTAGTTTGTGATGATGGGACTATTTTGCCCATGGAAGAGAGAAAGTTCGAATATAGTTATTTCTATACTTATGAACCTCCGGTGGTTGATGACAAAGAAATGCTGTCGATGACTCTGGAAGACTGGACTGATAAATCGAAACTAGAGGCCTTGCAAGCTAAAACAAGAGAGTTTAAATTAGAAAGAATAGGGGATTATTTTTCGGACAATGTGTCTTGGGTTGTTTTGGTGCTGCTCTTCCTTGTCTTGGTTATGTTGGCATTGTTCGCGTTGTATTTTGGATGGCGTATAAGAATTTGCGTTAGAAGCGTCCGATTGAGGAAGAAGGAAACAAGTGGGGTACGTTGGCGGAAAATTGGGTCCTCTGGAAAGTGGAAGGCTAACAGACGAGCTTCCGAGCCTGAGGCTAAGCAGAATAGTGTGGAGATGAATCAGATGTCTACGAGCCGCCAGTTCCGACGTGAAAAAGAAGAGGAACCAGTTTACTTAGACTTCTAAAGTTGAAATAAATTAATGAAATGAAATTTTACTCTTATCTGAAATTGGTTCGTGGTTTATCTTTGATTGTTATCTTGACTCGTTTCTTTTCCGCTTGCTGTGTCGTTAGCCATGCTTCCATGTAGCTATATACTCCCACATGCCACTCGGTCTTGTTGATTTGTGCATGAGTAATGGGCTATGTTTTGAGGGATCGGGACGACCCTTATATGGATGGGGAGAGTGTAGGGAGTATCTTTTTTTTCTTACATGCACATGTATATCTATTATAAGTGTTGCATGTTGTATTGTATTTATAATGATGCTTATGTTCAAATTTTT
>JANQNF010000022.1 GCA_028279705.1 archaeon | reverse complement strand
CACCGTAACCCGCGCTGACAAAGGGGGTGGTACAGTCTGTATGTGGATGGCTGATTATCAGACAAAAATGACAACCCATGTAACTGATGCTCGTTTTTTCGTCTTATCCTCAAAAACTGAGTATCAACGGTTTGTGGGTGCACAGCGGATGAACGACAAACGTGATCTTCTAGCCCAGAGAACGCTGCTGACTCGCCATAGATAAATACGGTAAAATCAGTAAAATCGCAAACTAATTTATACAAACAACAGTAGTCGGCCATACACACGATCTTCTTTACTGAACCAGTCGGTAAAAAGGAGCAGAAGAACAACTGAACTACGACACAAAACAAAACAACAAATCAACATCTAAATCAGATAAGAAACCTGTTTGCACGATTACAACCAATTACATACAATACAAACCTAATTTGAATAGGTTGCAAACAGATTTCTAAACATTATTTACATACAATGACATACGTGACACACGACAAACGATGTTTCAAACCATGTTACAACAATTCTCCCCCACATCGATTGGCGAGTGTCACTTAAAAATGGTAAAAGAAAATCACTTTTACAAGCCACTACGGTTGCCGTTTTCGCATGGCTACACCGCGTGCTTTCGGCTCTTTCTCTTCCATCGACAAAGTTCGAATTCTGGTCTCCGGCGAGCTCTCCAACACCGTGGACAAAATGGCCACTCCCCCACAGATCTGACCGATGACCTGGGCGCCTCTCACAAGTCCCACGGCTCCACAAACTTTGGAAAGTCGCTGGACGAACTCCCGAAGAATTCTCGCTCAAAAAGTCAATGTTCACGGTCCGGATGACACTGCTGGCCGTGCAACTTTGGTCGCATCCTTCAAAGCCTTCGTCAGTCTGTTTGCACTGCACTTCCTCACCACAGGTCATGCCAGCTGCAAAACAGTCGCCTCCACGAATCTCGAAAGGTCCAAAGTTGTCAGACTGAAAGTGGCCATCTTCATCTGACAATTTTCGCACCAGCTGTCACTCCCAGTCAACCTGAACAATTCGTAAGTTGCTCTGTCCCTCTCTGCGACCATCGTGGTCCTGCTGGTTGGGGACTCAGTCTGCTGCCTCTGACAACCCGACACTGGTGAGATGGGGTATGCCACTCTCCTGTTGCCACCATGGCCGAGCTCAGGAATCTGGACATAGAAGTCACTTGGACTTCTAATCATCTGTGGGTGCACAGCGGATGAACGACAAA
>JANQNF010000013.1 GCA_028279705.1 archaeon | reverse complement strand
GGGCCTCGGCCGATCTCTATCTCTCTTTCCTGGAAGAGGGACCCTCAATGCACTTTGTGGTGACGAATGGATGATGTGCATGACAAGGGCAATTTATCCCGGTCACGAAGCGGGAAAAAAGTTGCATGATTCGTCAAAAGTCATCTGCTTTTCGTGACCAGGGGTGATTTTTCCTAGGCAAAAGTGGGAAACGTCGCATGATCCACATTGTCTCCCAGATTGTATCTGTTGCTGGGTACATAGAAAGGCTTTTACTTCCCTTTTTAGCAGCGTAAATTGTCTGCTTTCATGACCAGAGGCCATTTTCTCCTAGGTGGAAAAGCGGGAAACGTTGCATGATCCACATCGTACCCTAGATTGCATCAGTTGAAAGGTGGAAAAGCGGGAAACGTTGCATGCTCCACATCGTTCCCTAGATTGCATCAGTTGAAAGCCCCTTTTAGCGACACTTATAGCTGAGATTGATTGTCACTTCCATAGCTACTGCTACGCAGCGAAAAAGGGGTGGAAACTACGTCGTCGAATATTGTTGGAAACGAATTATTTATTTCCATTTGAAATATGCATCTGTGGGCACCACAGACTCTCCCACCAGCGCCGGGACAGCACAAAGTGGCCGTGTTTCCACTACATACACGACACTTTGTGGACAAACCTTAGTAAGTAAATGGAGTCACTGCCAAGGCTCCATTTAGTTACTTCTCTCTCTTTTTTTTCTCTTTCACGGTATATTCTATTAAGTAAGCGGTTTCCTTTGAAACCTGTTTGGGGTGCACGGTAAGTTACGCTACTAGTTATCCCTGATCAACAAAATTTGCTATTTCCTCTAGAGATTGCTTAAGCCATCTTTCCTGTAGCAAAGAAGCCTGTTCCTACTTCTCTCCTTCTAGGACTTGGACTTTGTTGAAAGTTTTTGCAGAAAATTGGAATAAGCACGGTCATTTCAGTGAGCACTTACATTCATGATCCGTTGACTACTTCCTTCTTTCTTGTATCTCGGTGCCCTCATTGGTCTCATCAGTGATGCCTTGGACCCTTGGCAGACAGGCTTCGTCTCCGCAATCATGCCCTTCCGCTGGCATTCGAACTCGCGGCCATAACGTGCCAGGGGTCAAATTCATGTTCTTCATCTCCGTGTTGTTGCCGTCCTGGCAAACTCAAGGCAAGTCGTGCCCTACGGCATGAAACAAGGCATGGTTCATTGTTGCTCCACTGTGTTGTTCTGCCAGATCCCGAGCCTGCCGAGCTGGTTCTGAAGCAGTGTCTGCCCCAGTGCATGCAGGGTGTAGCCATCAGGTCCGTCAGTCAGGTACAGCTAAGGTTCAGTGGGGTCGGACCTGCAGCTTATGCATAGTACATTACACATCAAATAAATACATTCCATACTCTTCTGCCCGTATGTTAGTAGTTTACTGACAATTATATGGACTGGTAGATTTGGAATCCTTCATGTTGACAGCCAGGCTGTGATATCTCATTGCAAGTAAATGACATCACACGTGGCTGTCAATGAGAATGAAATCCTCAATTTGGGGAGTTTTAGTGAATGGGTTAAGCTGCTGTTGTAAATCATTTGTTGAAAACTGGCATCGATATTGCTCAGGAATGTGTATTCCTCCTGAAGCAAAATCACTGCCAACTTTAACCAAATGCACCTTTGATGCTTTTTCTTCAATTTGCCTTAGTTGTTATTAAGTGAGTAAGTTAATAAAGTACGGTGCTGATTTGCTCAAGTCAAACGAGGTGACAATGCCTGGTGGACTCTGCCTCGTGTCTCACCATGCAAAGTCTTCCTGCTTGTCAGGGCACTCTCGATGTGATGATATGTCGTGTTTATCCACAACGAGATCAGAGAACCTGTCAATAGGTACGATATTCCACTCTAATTTCTGTACCTAA
>JANQNF010000034.1 GCA_028279705.1 archaeon | reverse complement strand
TGGATGCTACATCAGAGTTGGAACAGAGTGGTGCTCAGATGGAACAAAACACTTCCTCTGAGAATTTGCAGGCTCATTTTTCAAAAAGTTCTCAAAATTTTCTCAAAGGCTCTCAAAATTTTCAGTCTAAATTTGCTTCCCAAAAGGTTAGTGAGCCACGATCTGTTCGACATGCGAGCTTAGAGTTGCGAGAGCAGCAGGGCAAAGAGGCACAGAGATTCTCTGCTCCTGGAGCAGAAGGTGTTTTGGCTGGTTCAGTTGAGTTGAACCACAGCAATGATGTTGAGATCATTGGCGAGCATGGAAATGACACTGTTTTTGCTGAATCTGAGACAGAAGTCAAAAAGCATTTTGAGTCAGAAAGTAATTTTTTGCCTAGACCTAGTGCGTTGCTTCTACCAAACTCAGCACCAGGTGCTAGTGGCCATGCACGATTAAAGCACGAGCATAGTCAGTTTGATCAGGGTCATTTTCCATTCATATTCAGCAAAAAAGATTTACGTTATCTTTCTGATTCAATGATAACTGATGGTGGACGCGAATTACTTGTAGAGCAGTTACAGGCTGAAGAGGATGTTTGTGTTTTGCGAGCACGGCTGGCAGCTTTGCAAGAGCTCCATCATGAAATTGAGTTACAGCGCAAAATTAAGCTCGGTAGTCAGTATGTAACTGCACGGGAACAAAGTCAGAGTAATCATAGCCAAACTTTACAAGAACGAGAATTGCTCGAACAATCAGTTCAAGAATTGGAGCATCATGTATATCAGTCCTTGGCATCTGTTCATGATGATAATTTTTCTGAACAAATAGTTAATCGGACTTCGACACCTGAGCATAATGATGCTGAAAGGTTTCAGCCTTTAGACCCAGTTTCAAGTATTCCCAGTTATGGTTCTTCCTCTCAATCAGTTCCAGAGGTCATTGTTGAGCCAGTTGCTACTCCAACCTCGCGGGAGGGTGCAGCTGTCCCAACTTCGGGCCCACCTTCTTATCATACACTAGACTGGTCAGTACGTGATAATGGTGCAGGTTTGGTAAAATGCACTCTTTCTGGTGAAGCTCATATTAAGCAGGAGGCTGAAAGAGGTATGAAAACTGGAATTCATGACAGACCTCAAGCTCAGGCTCAGCCTGCTCCAGTTGTGGATCCAAATCTGGGTGCATTTTTCGAGTTCATGCATAAGGAAATGCACAACCAGCGTAAGGCCATGGAAGAACACTGGAAATCTGAACGGGAAGACCAGCAAAGAATGTTTTTAGAAATGGTGTCAGTTCAACGGGAACAGACTGAAGTTTTACGTAAGGACAGTCGTTCTCGGCATATCAGTCACACACCAAAGGAATTGCCTTCTTTTGATGGTTCTGAGCCAATTACATTTGGTGAATTTTATGCAAAGTTCTGTGAATATCGCGAACTTGCAGATTGGTCAGAAGAAGATGCCTTATCAAATCTTAAATGGGCTTTAGTAGGTGATGCTGCTGATCTTATGAAAAGCTTCAATCCAGCTCCTCTTACAGCTGATGAAGCAAAGGACTGTATGATACGAGCAATGACAAGTGGTACAAAGTACCAGTCTCTGATGAGGAAATTTCGAGATGTACGACAGAACCCGAATGAATCAATTCAGAATTTTGTGAAGCGATTGCAGCACATGGCAGCAGTTGCTTGTTTTCGATCACCAGAAACACGAGATTCGGACATTGTTTTACAATTGTATCGAGGGATTATTAATACTGAATTTAAGACAGCATTGGAAACCATGGCAATTAATACATTGCCTGGTATTTTGGATTTTGCTGAGCGTTGGGAAGCAGTTCGCAACCATGGCAATTCTGTTGCAACTGCAAGTCAGTCTATTATTCCTGACAGTTCAACCCATTTGCTGAAACCAGTGGTGAATTCTACAGCTGTGAATCCCACTAGTACTGGTAGCAGTCCAGCATTTGAATTTAGTCAGTCAATTTCACAGATTCAGCCACCACCTCGTAATGGCAGTTTAAGGCAGTGTGCTAACAATATATGGACTGGTTCTGGTGTTTTTCGAGGCAGGTGTTATCATTGTGGTCAGCAGGGTCATTCACAACGTCATTGCACTGTGGCTACTGCAGCTCCCTCACAGGATATGCAGCAGCTGCCATGCATTACTTGTGATCAGTTGGGCCATGATACTTGGGACTGCCCCCAGCGTCCCCCACCACCACCCCCTCGGCAACACGAGGCTATGTTGGGTGCTCCCATAGCATCAGGCTCGGATAGTAGGTCTTCAATGGTGCAACAGCAGGATAGACATCAGAACAAGTTGGCTGATAGGGCAAATCATTTGCCAGCAGATTTTCAAAATAGTCGACGACTGAACAACTCTAATACTCGTAGTAGTTTCTCTGGTAATAGCACCGGTTTTAGGCGAAATAATGATACTCAGCAAAATCAGGGTCAATCTTTTAATCGGATTTATACTAATTCTAGAATTGATGATGCTGAAACTGAGCGACGCAGAAGTGAAGGCTTATGCTTCACCTGTGGCGGTAAAGGTCATCAGTCAAAAGTTTGCCCTGTGAAAATGGCTGAACGTACTGCAGCCAGAGTTCATAGTCAACAAAATCAGGGAAACCA
>JANQNF010000029.1 GCA_028279705.1 archaeon | reverse complement strand
CTTCTCCATTTCAGACAGCCATCACCAAGGAAAGAAGAAATTGGCTGTCTCCCGCTGCGAGACAACCAGAAGGAAATTTCTGTAGAAACACCCTTTAAGTACCCACAAGGGAAAAATGGGCCTCCATACTTTCCTAGTACTGTCTCTTTTGTTCTCGCCCTGCTTGGGAGAGGCAAACCCACAGCCAACTGCTCCACTAACTGATAATAGGCATTCAGGAATGGAAGGCAGCATTTCACCTAGTGTACACTTAGAGCGCCTAGGTATGCTGAAAAAGGCAAATCTTGCTATAACTCTACGCCGAAGTGTCTCACTCTTGCCAATTTTGAGAACATTGAAGGCACAAGCAGACCTTGTTCAAGCCTTGAACAACACATGCCATCTTCACGATGCCAGGCGTAGCAGACCTCGCGATGAAGCTGATGACTTAACATTTGGCGGTTTCACCCTGCTTAGCACTCATGCAGTACCATATGAGACTGCACTTGAGCTTTGCCTTGCAGACGCACGTGGCCTCGAGGTGCCCGATCCAACCAGTCCTCAAGAACTTCGTGCAGTAGCCACAGCCTTATTAAACTTTCGAGGGATTTTAATGGAAAGGGGCGAAAATATTGGGCGAAGCTTAAATGGAGCTTTCATAGTTCATAATCGGTTTCAACAACAGAAACAATACAAATGGGGAGGTCTACAACCTTCCCGTCCATTGTTTGAGAAATGGTATAAGGGCCATCACCCATACATACAAACAGAGACCATGGAGATGGCATTGCCCTCCTCATGGGATAAAGTGAATCTAGAAGCAAATTGCATCTTTGTGTGCACGTGAGGCTAGTTCAGTCGGTACTGGAGCTTATTCCCTCTGCATCAGTCAGTCAGACAAGGTCAGACATTCAGGAATGCATCGAGTGAATATCGCTGCGTGTGCGGACGTTGCATGTTCTGCGTCCACACTACTCCCTTTGCTCCGGATGGTTTTTGGAGCTTGTACACAACTGCGTAAAGTACTAATGGTACGCTATGTTGTACTGTGTGTTTACCGTACGTACTGTA
>JANQNF010000081.1 GCA_028279705.1 archaeon | reverse complement strand
ATGGTCTAGACTCCTATGCAGTATGGATAAACTGACAGCATTGTAGACTGCTGGGGCCCATACTGCAAGTGAAAGTCAGCCTTGTGGGCTCATTTCAGGCAAGCCTCCTTTCTTAAATTCAAGATTGAGGAATTCGTCCCAAGTCAATTCTGACTGTTTTGAAGGTACCTCACTTGAATGGGGCTGTTCCTCGGGATGTCCGAGTTTGTAGTCCCAAGTTTCAGGGTCGTCCGAAGGATCTCCCTGAGACATCTTAACATTACCATATGCACTAAAGGCTCTCTTAAAGTAAGGGTGCCTATTCGGAGTGCGATCTCTGGTAGTGAGATAAAGAAGGACTTCCTCTAACTTCAAAGGTTCTTCCTTAAGAATTGGTCCTGGTCCAGAACATTTAAAGTCCCGGGCAAAACCAGCTGCTCTGAAGACATGCTTCATTAGCAGTAAGATGACAAGATTATCCTCCTTCTGAGAGTTGGATAAAAATGTGTCTCAATAATTCTGATGAGCTGGTTTCACATTCATTATAGACTGCAAAGCCAAGGCATCATGAAAGTCTCATCTACAGATGAAAATCGGTCCGATGTTGGAACCAATCTTCCGAGACATTTCTCCTGTCAAGAATTTGACTAGAGATTTCGGAGGTGTTGTCTTGATAGAATTATGAATATACAACTTCTCCCCTGGATGTCCTTTGAGATACTTCTCTGCTTCAAGGACATTTATCCAGATTGGTGGATCGTATGGTCCTTTGTCATCTCCTGCAATGAAGAAGGTGATAATATTGAACCGTTCTGGTCCCCATACCTCAATGACATCTATTACATAACAGTTGCCATCAGGCGCAAAAATAACTATGATTCTAGGATACCATGTTAGATATGGCATTCAAGGATTCAAGTTGTGGAGGTTGTGTTGTGCAACACTCCAATTCATGAAACTGACGGGAAAGTTCTTTTTGAACTTCTCATTCTCTCGTGTTACGCAGTTAAGGTTCCAGTCATCTTGGACCTTATCCTTAATATCCACATGTTCGAATGAGTA
>JANQNF010000067.1 GCA_028279705.1 archaeon | reverse complement strand
GTTTGGTTGTATTATCTTTGTGGTTACTAACGATTAATGTGGTTATTATGACGGCTAGTTATGTTTCTAGTATTACCTTTTTTCATCCTTTAGGTTGATAAATGGTGATTTATACGTCTGCTTGGACTTGTTAGTCGTGAATGACTGGAGAAGAATGTTACGTTATGATCCAATCGAGCGGTTGTTGTGCTCCAATCACGAGGCTGTAAGATTCTTCACAAAGCGAGACCTGCTCTCCAAGAAATCTGCCTCATCGAGTTTATGGGAGCTTAAGGAGCCCCAGAGTATTATCAGGAAACAGTTACGTGATGGCTCATGGAAATACCCCGGCAGGTATCCGGAGAAATACCCGGATGTTAATTATTCACTCATCGAGACCTTCAAACGGCTCCAGGTGCTGGTACACAAGTATGGTTTCAACAAGTCCCATCCGGTGATCAGGGATGGTTGCGAGTACATGATTTCATGTCAGACACCGGAAGGGGACATAAGGGGGGTATATGCTAGCCAGTATCACCCCCACTACCAGGGAATATTCACGGAGCTACTGGTGGAAGCTGGATACGGAGATGATTCAAGGGTTCACAAGGGGATCAAATGGATTCTCTCAGTCAGGGTGAGTGATGGGGGGTGGGCTTCACCCATGCTCGATGAGGGAATAAGCTGGGAAGAGCAAGGAGACTTGTCGAGTAAGCATGGACCAGTCATACCGTTTAACCCGTCGATGCACTGGTGCAACATGGCTACAGGGATGAGTCTACGGGCTTTGGCGTGTCATCCTGAGTACAGGTATGGTGACGGGGCAAGGCGTGCCGGTGAGTTGCTATCTTCAAGGTTCTTTAAACCGAATATCTACAACACGTACAAGGCTGCTGATAACTGGGTGAGGTTCCAGTACCCGTTCTGGTGGAATAACCTGCTCATGGCTCTTGATTCGCTGTCGCTCATAGGCTTTGAGTTGGATCATCCACGTGTAGACGAGGCGGTGAGGTGGTTCATTGATCACCAGAGGGAGGACGGGCTCTGGAATGATAACTACAAGAGAAACGCGAAAAACGTGGATACTAAGCGAGGAATAGAATCAAGGGAATGGGTTACCATTGCATTCTGTAGGTTGCTGAAGAGGTTTTCTTGATGTTTCTAATCGATTAATCA
>JANQNF010000064.1 GCA_028279705.1 archaeon | reverse complement strand
CAAGAATGAAACTCAAAGGAATTGACGGGGGCCCGCACAAGCGGAGGAACATGTGGTTTAATTCGATGATACGCGAGGAACCTTACCTGGGCTTAAATGCAGAACGACGGACGTCGAAAGATGTCTTCCCTTCGGGGCGATTTGCAAGGTGCTGCATGGTTGTCGTCAGCTCGTGCCGTGAGGTGTCGGGTTAAGTCCCATAACGAGCGCAACCCTCATTGTTAGTTGCCAGCGGGTAATGCCGGGGACTCTAACAAAACTGCCGGTGTAAACCGAGAGGAAGGTGGGGATGACGTCAAATCAGCACGGCCCTTATGTCCAGGGCTACACACGTGTTACAATGGCTAGTACAAAGGGCAGCTATCTGGTGACAGAATGCTAATCTCCAAAACTAGTCTCAGTTCGGATCGAAGTCTGCAACTCGACTTCGTGAAGTTGGATTCGCTAGTAATCGCGCATCAGCAACGGCGCGGTGAATACGTTCCCGGGCCTTGTACACACCGCCCGTCAAGCCATGGAAGCTTGGGGTACCTGAAGTCTGTAACCGCAAGGAGCGGCCTAGGGTAAAACAAGTGACTGGGGCTAAGTCGTAACAAGGTAGCCGTACCGGAAGGTGTGGCTGGAACACCTCCTTTCTAGAGAAGATTTATAACATCAATCTAGCCATTTTCTCATTAATTATATACTTTGTATCCCATAACGAGATTGTAGCCGATTAGCTAGGGAGGATACGGATACAGTCCCTTAGCTCAGTTGGTTAGAGCGCTACACTGATAATGTAGAGGTCCGCAGTTCAAATCTGCGAGGGACTACAAAATCGTTAGGGGAATTAGCTCAGTTGGCTAGAGCGCCTGCCTTGCACGCAGGAGGTCATCGGTTCGACTCCGATATTCTCCACAAGACCGACATAGTCGGACAAAGTTCTTTGACATATTGAAAGATATTTGAATCAAAATTAAGTTAATATATCGTTACTAAAGAAAGTAACTAAGAGCGTATGGTGGATGCCTAGGCTCTCAGAGGCGATGAAGGACGTGACAAGCTGCGAAAAGTCTCGGGTAGGTGCAAATAACCGTTAATCCGAGAATTTCCGAATGGGGCAACCCGGTATTTTGAAGAAATACCATCCGAAAGGAAGCTAACCCGGAGAACTGAAACATCTAAGTAACCGGAGGAAAAGAAAACAATAGTGATTCCCTAAGTAGTGGCGAGCGAACGGGGAAAAGCCCAAACCACACTTGTTTCGGCATGTGTGGGGTTGTAGGACTACAATATGATTTATAAATATGAAGTGGAATATTCTGGAAAGTTTAATCAAAGAGGGTGATAATCCCGTACACGTAAGTATTTATTAATCTAGTAGTATCCTGAGTAGCACGGGGCACGTGAAACCTTGTGTGAAACTACCAGGACCATCTGGTAAGGCTAAATACTCCTGAGAGACCGATAGTGAACTAGTACCGTGAGGGAAAGGTGAAAAGCACTTCGAACAGAAGAGTGAAATA
>JANQNF010000082.1 GCA_028279705.1 archaeon | reverse complement strand
GATTGCAGAAGGAAGTTGGGTTAACTCCTTCTGCAATCGACCAGCTTGAAAAAGCCTTCGATATGTTGGCACGTTTTTGGGCCTCGTTGTGCACCATGTGCTGCGCACTGGACCCATCGAAAGGCAAACGGGCAGTTAGCAAGGCCACTCAGAAACGCCTTCATGCGGTTACCTTGGAAAGTTATGGTAATGAAGCATTCGAAAAAGATGAAAACAATGTGAAAGCATGTCATGAATTTACTTCTCAGATCCCTGAATCAGTGAACCCCGTAATCGCTGAAGAATTCGGAGCAATCACTGTTCGTCCAAACGAGATGCAGAAGAAACAGAAGACTGAGAAGAAAAACTTAGTGCCGATAGGGCAACTTCAACTTGGGGAAAAGAAATGGAAGGAAGCGGAAATTGGCCCCCAAGTAATCCATGACCAGGTAGGTGAATAGGAACAATTCATGTGAAAACACATTTGAACATCTACTATCGAACAACTAGCACTACATTTAAGTACCAGGCAAAGATTTAAGGGAGGGTGATCAAAATGAATATTCATTCCCTTCGTTCTAGGCAATTAGATGTAACACAATACAGTTGCTTCCAGTGTTGCCATTTTGATCACCTTTCCCCAACCCTCATGTATTTACATGTATTTTCCATATAATTTCCAAGCTGAAAGCATCTTATTTTTCCATTGTTGGTTTCGTTTCTTTCTTCCATTTCTCACTCGATTGATTCTCAGCTCTGTGATCGAGTTAGTTTTTGCTCTAAGTGACATATTAATTTAGTGACTTTTTCAACACTGCTTGAACATGTTGTTGTTGAACGCTTCAGCCTACTCGGCCATCGCGTGCGCCCATGCGTACACGACCCGAGACGACACTCACGACACCCCTCCACACCTCTCTCGACGCAGCCAATTGAGACAAAACCGACCGCCACGCACCAGCTCTCCACCTCACCCAGTGCGGTTTGCGCACAGGAAGCGCGCCCCAAGGGAGACAGTCCCACCCTTCCCTCTCCACCAGCCTCACCCAGCTCAAACGCTGT
>JANQNF010000065.1 GCA_028279705.1 archaeon | reverse complement strand
GCTCCATTCTTCATGGATCTTGTTTTCATGTTCGAAACCCCATTTATTGATCAGCTCCCAGCGTATTGATTTTTAGGACAATGTTTTTAGACTTTTTTTAGATTCTTTTTGATTGGTCGGATCTGTTGTGGGGTGGCAGCTTCTCTCTATCAGCAGGTTAGGGGCATGACATACCTAGTTTTAGGTTCGTAGCTCTATGAGTTGCATTAGTCCATTCACCCCCTACCACATTTCAAAACATGTTATACCATAGTCGAAATACTTCTACTGCCAAACATCCACTTCAGCATCAAGGAAATTCGGCCATCCAGGTGTCTACAATTTATCAACAGTCCTCAAAGTAGCTACTGCCTCAAGAGTGTACCTCCCAGAACGCTTTCCTCGAAAAAGCCATGAACCATCAGATTTTTATTTATCAAGTAGTGACATTCGGAGATCTCGGAACAAGGCTGTCTTTTTGATAAGCCAAGTTTCTCTAGAGAATACAAATCCTCAGTTTCGTCACAGCGGTAACATCTATCCATCTGATATCCGTGACGGACTATCTTCCGTTTGATTTTTGAGAATAGTTCCACAGTTTTTCTACTGATGCTATCTTCTAAATTAACCATGCGAATCTGAGCTAGACAAGCAAAAACCCACGGTGTTCCAGGTATTACGCAGCTGCTCTCGTCCACACAGGGCCCCTCTCGACAGACCCAACCTCCATCTATGCCCTGCCAAGTCCGCATAATTTCCAATGCCCTTGCTACATTAGCGTGACGCTCAAGGCCCAGGTCTAACATAGCCTTCATAACGGGGAAGCTTACGCTTCCAGAAGAGCACGAACAATTAACCTTAACAGCCCGTTGAAAAAGTCAGATCGGCTGCGGCTGGCTCTTTTGTCCGATATCTGCGTTGCGAATTCCTCGACGAATTCACTGATTCGCCTGCGGTTTAGCCGCAATATTGCATACTCGAGACATTCCCAGAATATCTTGGAGTGATCAGGTCATCTTTGCCTAAATTCCTTAAAAATGTCCTGATCAGCCCAT
>JANQNF010000018.1 GCA_028279705.1 archaeon | reverse complement strand
AGTGGGTATCCTGTTTCTGCGGCGTCCAGCGGGGATGCCTTCCTTCCCGAAGGCGTGAGTGACGTTGACCTAGTGTTTGATGGAAGCCACGTCTTTTCCGGCGGGGCTGACGGTCCCTACATCCTTTCGGGTATTTCCGTCTCAGTCGTGGAAGCGGCCATCACCTATCCTGTCTACTCAGAGTCGGGAGAACTGTTCACGACGTCTGCCTACTCAAGTTCTGACTTCATCGTGCCTGAAGTCGTCATCGAGGGCATTGATGAACATGCAGTGGACACTGATGGAAACGGTCTCTTTGACTTGCTTGTGGTAGAGTTCACAGTTAACGCGACAGTGGAAGGCGAGTATTCGCTCGTGGGTACTCTCGTTGCAGGCAACGCCACCATTGGACATTTGGTCAATTCGACATATCTTTCATCTGGTGAGGTGGTCGTTGTCCTTGCATTAACAAGCGATACGCTGCTTGAGAAGGGGTTTGAATCGGGAAGGGTTTCGGATATAAGTGTCATCGATGTGAACGGAAAAGATGTTTCATGGCACGATTCCCATGAGACGGGAACTTACGATCCTTCGCTGTTTGAAGCGCACATGACCAGGCTGTCCCTTGGCATGCGGGACGAGGGCGTGGACATCGACGGTAACGGCCTGTACGATTATATAGTCGTCACCGCAGGCGTGCTGGTGGACGGGAGCGGGAACTACACTTTGACAGGGCACCTTTACGAAGAAGGCCAAATCACCGACGGCGGCTCCGTTTCAGTGGAGCTTGATTCGGGATTCCATGAGATTGAGCTGCTTTTCGAGTCTGGCAAGATTGAGAATTCAGGCAACTATGAAATCAGAAACATGAGACTCGTCAATGAAGACATTGGCGGGTTTGAAGTAAGTTCACTCGTTGAGGCACACACCACCCGCTATTATTCTATCGACGAGCTTGAAAACCCGAAAACATTCGTCAGGCAGGTGGTCGGGGATTTCGGGACGGATGCTGACGGCGACGGCAAATACGACTACCTTAGCATCGGACTTGAAGCCGAGGTTATTGAAGATGGGAACTATTCTGTTAGCGGGCACCTTTACGATGACGAAGGCAGCTATATTGCGACGAGCTCTGCTGTTCATGTCTCTGAAGAAGGTGTGCATGATGCAGTCCTTGAGTTCGACGGTGAAATTATCAGGAACGCCGAGACAGGTGGTCCCTACATGCTCGCCATCGTCGAGACCCGGAACAATGGCTCTCTTGTAAAGAGTCAGACTTTCGACTATCTTACAGCAGCATACAATTATTACGACTTTGATTACGGCCATCTCTACGAGACACACCCGAATGCGACTGAGGTCTGCGACGGGATAGACAACGATCTCGACGGCGTGGCTGACGAAGGAGGAGACATGTTATGTGATGACAGTGACGTGTGCAACGGGAATGAGACATGCGGGGGGTTCAGCGGGTGCACTGCGGGAATATCCCTGAACTGCAGCGACGGTGATGCCTGCACTGATGATATCTGTGATCCGTTCGGCGGCTGCCAGTGGGCAGTGGTCGTCTGCGATGACGGGTTGTGGTGCAATGGTGATGAGACGTGCGATTCTTCTGCCGGCTGCGTACATGAAGCTCCGCCGAATTGTTCTGCAAACGACATCAGTCCGGTAGCGGCGTGCTTCAACGTTCCGGACGGCAACGATTATACATGGGATTATTTCGCCGGTTTCATTTCCGTCTGCGACGAGGAAAACGACATCTGCACTTCAGGTATGATCGAACTTTCGCACGCATGCAGCTTCGAGTCATGCGGTGCACAGTGTGACGCCACCTACACGTGCGATGACAGCGAGTGCAGCGAGACCTACAATGACTACTGTGATGGCATGAGGCTCGTTGAATATGACAATGACCGCATAAAGGATTCCATTTCGGTCATTGACTCATGCCAAAACGAATGTACGGGAAACTGCACGTGCACTGACTGCCTCGTGGACTGCTCGCCACCGGAGACGAACAGCTACTGTGTCAATGGAATCTGCGGAGCGGAATGCGAAAGCGACAGCGATTGTGAACATACCGAATGTGACTACATGGACGACTGCCATGACGGGACGTACAGGGACTACGATGATGTCGGAAATGCCTGCCTCGTGGAATGCTCATGTGAAACCAGTGCCTGCATGGTCTATTCGGAAATAGTCACGGACACTGACGGCGACGGTCACGATACCGAGTGCGACGGCGACTGTGACGACAGCAATGTTGTGGTCTACCCGGGAGCGACCGAGTTGTGCGACAGCCTTGACAACGACTGCGACGGCGAAATCGACGAGGATGCTTGCGGTGCCGATGCTGACGGAGACGGCATTCTGGACGGTGACGATATTTGCCCGTATACGGCAATTGGTGATATGGTTGATGACGATGGATGCTCTGCCGGACAGTTCTGCGGCAATGTAGAAATTCCAAGGAGCGGGTGGAATGCGTTCAGGGGCATTCTGAGATGCGTGTTTGCCGACTGGATGGACAACGAGAGGTGGTTTCCAAATGATTGTACAGTTAAGAGCAAAGGCCGCGGCAGGAGCAGTGGCATGGTCTGTGTCGCTAGGGGAGGCGCGGACTGATTGGTGAATTATCACTGATCCGGTAGATAGAAAACATTTTTTAACCAGGACGTGAATTAGAAAGATGAAAATCGAGAAGGAGCAGAAAACCCAGATTCTCTTGGGGATGTTTGTCACAGCCATAGTTCTTGCAAACCTCCTGGGCACCAAAATAGCGGATTTCGGTATTTTCATAGCCTCTGTCGGAATATTCATGTACCCAATAACGTTTCTTATAACGGACATAATCGTTGACGTTTTCGGCCGTGAGAAGATAAAGGGTTTCATCCTCGCAGGTTTCGTTGCCAATGTGATGATATTCATAATGGTCGCGCTTTCAGTTTGGCTGCCACCTGCCGGAAGGTATCCAAACAATGACCAGTTCCTGACGGTTTTCAACCCATCCATGAGGATAATCACAGCAAGCCTCGTAGCATTCCTGATGGCGCAGCTTCACGACATATTCGCACTGGAATTTTGGAAGAAGAAGACCAGGGGACGATTCCTTTGGTTTAGGAACAACGCTTCCACAGTAGTTTCACAGTTCATAGACACGACAGTGTTCATGTTCATAGCCTTCTACATGGCAAGTCCCCAGTATACAGTCGAGTTCATGTTCAGGCTGATAATACCTTACTGGCTGCTAAAGATTGGAGTTGCATTCCTGGACACCCCGTTTGTCTATCTTGGCGTATGGTGGCTTGAAGGAAAGAAGAAGAAGTGATTCAGAGCAGTTTTTTGGCGTCACCGACAAGATAAAGCGAGCCAGAAACGACGATTATGTCATCCTTTTCTGAAGACGACATTGCATAATTGAGTGCTTCCTTTACTGACATCTTGCTTATCACGTTCGCCGAATATTTCCTCGCTTCCCTTGAAAGCATCCTGTGGTCCGCCGTTCTCGACTTCATGCTGTGCTTGGTTACTATTATCCTGCCGGCCACTGGCGCGATTTCCTTTAGCATTGCCGGTATGTCCTTGTCCGAGCATATTGCAGTGACGAGCGTAACCTTCCTGCCGGGAAATACTACACTCAGTGCCTCCCTGAGACTTTTCATGCCTGCTGGGTTGTGCGCGCCGTCAAGTATGACCCACGGGGATTTGTGTACAACCTCGAACCTCCCTTCGAGCATGGTATTTCTTATACCTTCAATTATTGCATTTTCGGGTATATCGACACAACTTCTCGTAAGCGCTTCTGCGCACGCCACAGCGCATGCCGCGTTTCTGATTTGGTGCTCTCCTGCAACTTTCAGATCCATTTCGTATGATCCGCCGTCATTTAATTTGAAGATAGAACCGTCTATGTCAGATTTGATCCTTTCTGTTATGACATCTTCACCTATGACAGAAAGCCCGCAGCCGAAACGTTCGCACCGGTTCCTTATTACGTCGAGTGCGTCACCTTCCGCAGCGGTGACGACCGAACAGCCATTTTTTATTATTGCTGCCTTCTCCTTTGCTATAGATGATATGTCTTCCCCCAGATAATCCTTATGTTCAAGTGATATGTTCGTTATTATGCAGGCTATCGGTTCTACTATGTTGGTCGCGTCAAGCCGCCCGCCGAGGCCGACTTCTACGACGGCAAAATCGACACCCTTGTCGTAAAAATGATTCAGTGCAGCTGCGGTACTTATCTCAAAATACGTAGGCTTTCCGGTCTCCCTGTTGTTTTCCATTCCTTCTGCGATAGGCCTTACGCGCGTCAAAGCCTGTGCAATAGCCTCCTCTGGTATGATCGAACCGTTTATCGATATCCTTTCCCGGAAATCAACAAGATGAGGTGATGTATAAACTCCTACGCTGTACCCCGCATTTTTCAATATGGAGCCAATCATGTTTGCGGTGGACCCCTTCCCGTTGGTCCCAGCAACATGTATTATCTTCAGTTTCTTGTGGGGATCACCAAGCTCTTTCATGAGATGGTTTATCCTCTCAAGGCCGAATTTCATCCCGATGAAATCACGGGAATCTAGCCACAACATGGATTCTTCGTAGTTCATAACAATAATACACCGCTATTATTAAATCATACCCCTGAAAGATTTTCCCGAATCCTCAAGAACCTTCTTGTGAAGGCTTTTTCCGTGTGCATCCATTGTCACTATTGCCGGAAAATTCCTGATTTCGAATTCCCACATGGCTTCTGGCATCCCGAACTCTTCCTTGGAAACGCTCTTGACTTTCATGGCTTGTGCATAGGTTACGGCAGCCCCGCCCGTCGCTGAAAGATAAACTGCCCTGCCTTTCAGCGCACAAAGAACGCTATCATCCATCCCACCTTTGCCTATTATCGCCTTCACCCCGTATCTGCCAATGAGTTCTGGAGTGTACTGGCTCATCCTCGCACTCGTCGTCGGTCCCGCTGATATCACACTACCGTCTTTGATGACGGGTCCGCAGTGGTATATGACGGCATCTTTTGCCTTTGGGAAGTCCTCGCTAAGCATGAACGCGTGCGCCTTGTCCCTTGCACTTATCACCGTTCCCGAAATCACTACCTTGTCCCCGGCCTTTAGTTTAAGCACGTCCTCTTTTTTGAGAGGGGTTTTCAGTTCTATCACAGTTGACCCCTCCTCATGCACCAGCATCCAAATGATATGCCGACAAAATACGTTGCAGGGTGCCTGTTTCCTGCAGCAGCCTTGAGCGAAATAGCAGTACTTTTTCCACCGAGTCCCATGGGCCCTATCCCTAGATTGTTGACGTCGCGGAGAGTCTTCTCCTCAAATTCACTGAGCGCTTTTTCTTCGTTTATATCATCCACTTTCCTCAGTAGCTGCATCTTTGAAAGATGTGCAGCTTCCTCGATGCTTCCGCCTGTAGCAACGCCTATGGAATACGGCGGACAACCCTTTCCCTGAGCCTTGAATACTGCATCGAGTACGCATCTGCGGACACCTTCCAGGTCCCTTCCGGCACCTATCGATGCATCGGGCAGTTTGTAGACTGTGGACACGTTTTCTGAACCCCCGCCTTTCATCAGGAGCCCGACTTTGAGTTCGTTGCCTTCAGTGAAGTGTATCACGGGCATGTTACCGACGTTTTTGTCAGTGAGCGTATCCACGGCATTGGGTCTCAGTGGCACTTCTTCAGTGGCTTTTGCCGTCGCTTTCTCTATAGCTTCCTTTATCTCTTTCTGTGAACATTCTTTTGGACAATTGACATAGAAAAACGGCGTTCCAGTGTCCTGGCACATTGGCCTTGAAAGCTCCGCCGCCTTTTTTGCATTGTCTATCATATGACCGAGCGATTCCTTCCCGAGAGAACCATCTTCTTCGTTATCGTGCGCTCTAACCAACTCAGACATGACATCTGTAGGAAGTTCGGTAGAGACTTTCTTGTAAAGATCAAATGTGGCCTTTTCCGTGATCATGATAAAACAAGTGAAACTTGATTTAAATCTGCTTAATCTGTGGCAGCGTACATTCCGCCATGGCCAGGTATTACGTAGTCGGAAATTTCCAGAACTTTCCTTCGACTCTCAGTCAACTGTTCATGTTCGCTTGCGAAATTGTCCTTTTCGGGATAATCTTTCTTCCAGAAAACGTCACCGCATATCGCTACGGTTCCGTTTTCAGTTTTCACGACGAGTGTTACACTGTCATAGCTGTGTCCGGGAGTCTTGATTACTGTTATGTCGTCCGTGACCTTGCCGTCGCATTCTCTCCATACATCACTTTCCCACCATCCCCAGTAGTCGAGCACCCTGGAGCGGGGGAACATCCCGATGTTCCTGTAATGGTCCATGTGGGAATGCGTTATGAAGACTATATCGATATCACCCGTCGTCATGTCATGTTCCCCGAGCTTCTCCTTGATGATATCTTGGCTTTTTAACGTTCCCGGATCGACAAGAATGTTCATGCCTTTATCTTTGACGAGGGTTATTGTCGAGCAGCTGTGCCCGCCCGTGTCTGTGGAAGCGTAACCTTCTAGAAGCACTTTCACTTCAGCCATTTTAATCTGTGACCTTCACTTTCCTTCCATCAACCTTCAGCTTGCCTTCAGCAAACAGCCTTATCGCGCGTAGTATTATCTCCTGCTCGGCTTTCTGGACCTTTTCTTTGAGGGTACCCTTGGTTTCATCCTCTGCGATCTGCACACATTTCTGCGCTATTATCGGGCCCGTATCGGCGCCCTCGTCCACAAAGTGAAGCGTTGCGCCTGTCACCTTGACTCCGTGGTCCAGTATCTCCTGGTGCACGTCGAGGTCCATGCCGCCGGCAAACGCCGGGAGAAGCGAAGGGTGGATGTTCATGATCTTGTTCCTGAACTTGTCGACGAACCATTCCGATAGGAACTTCATGTAGCCTATGAGGAGTATCAGCTGCACACCGTTTTCGTGCATTATTGCAGCTATGTCTCGGTCATACTCTTCCCTTTCCCTGCCTTTTGATGGTATACACAAAGCCTTTAGGCCATGCTTTGCTGCCCTCTCCAGTATGAACGCATTTTCCTTGTTTGATATGACAACAGAAATCTCGGCGTCAAGCTTTCCTGACTCTATTTCGTCTATGACCGCCTGAAGGTCTGTTCCTGATGTGCTGCCAAGGACTCCGATCTTCATCTTTCCCATAACGCACCTAATGCTTAAAGCACCTAAAGCCCGTGAATACCATCGGTATCCCGTGCTCGTTTGCAGCAGCGATCACTTCGTCGTCCTTGAGTGATCCGCCTGGCTGTATGACAGCCTTTGCGCCGGCGTTTACTCCCTCGTCGAGGCCGTCTCTGAACGGGAAGAATGCATCCGACGTCATGACGGAATCGTCAAGAGATATCCCGACGTTTCTGGCCTTCATGACTGCAAGTTTCACCGAGTCCACCCTGGACATCTGTCCTGCGCCGACTGCAAGCGTCCGATCCTTTGCAGCAAACAGTATGGCATTGCTCTTGACGTGTTTTAACACCTTCCAGCCGAATTCCATTGCAGCCAACTGGTCTTCTGTGGGCTTTTTTTCTGTGACCACTTTAAGTTCTTCCTTTGACGGCACCCTCGTGTCCGTGTCCTGCACTATGAGACCTCCTACTATCTTCTTGAAATCCTTCTCTTTTTTCATGTCAGGGAAGTTTTCAATCTTTATCAGCCTGAGGTTCTTCTTTTTCATGAACTCTTGTTTGGCATCGTCTGCAAACGAAGGTGCTACTATCACCTCGACGAACATGTTGTTTAATTCCTGTGCGGTCTCAAGGTCCACTTCGTCGTTGAAGGATATGATACTTCCGAATGCAGAGACAGGATCTGTTGCCTTGGCCTTGTTGAATGCATCCAGCGGCCCGCTTCCAGTTGCTGCACCGCACGGGTTCGTGTGCTTTATTATGATACAGCACGGATCTTTGAATTCAGATGATATCATCACGGCCGCGTTTATGTCGATGAGATTGTTGAAAGAAAGCTCCTTTCCCTGCAGCTGGTTCATCTTGAAGCTGGACGTGGGGTCGCTGTACCACGTCGCTTCCTGGTGGGGATTCTCGCCGTACCTCAGCTTCTTGCCGTCGGTCATCGACAGCCTCAGTACTTCCTCTCCAAGGAATTTCCTGCTTAGGTACGTGTCTATGCCGGAGTTGTACTCCGCAGTCCTTCTAAACACCTTCAGTGCAAGTTCCTCTTTCGTCTTCAGGGAAACATCACCCCTTTCTTTCAGTTCTGTAATCACTTTCCCATAATCCGCAGGGTCGACTATCACGGTGACGTCCTTGTAGTTCTTGGCAGCACTCCTTATCATTGTAGGACCGCCGATATCGATATTCTCTATTGCATTCGTAAGGTCTTCGGGATTGGTCTTTACTGCCTCTTCGAACGGGTAGAGATTCACAACCACAATGTCTATCGGCTCTATACCGTTCTCCTCCATTGACTTCTGGTGCTGGAGATTGCTCCTTACGTTGAGTATGCCGCCGTGGACTTTTGGGTGAAGGGTCTTCACCCTCCCGTCCATCATCTCCGGAAATCCCGTGAACTCGGAAATGTCCCTGACCTTTATACCGGCTTCCTCGATTTTCTTCTTGGTACCTCCCGTAGATATAAGGTCAATACCCATTGATTCCAGTTCTTTTGCAAACTCCACTATTCCAGTCTTGTCTGAAACGCTTATCAAAGCTCTCTTTAACATCATATCCCCTCCTGTTTTTTTGCAGCCTGAAGTGTATTGTACATCAGCATTGCAATCGTCATTGGCCCAACGCCGCCTGGCACTGGGGTTATGAGGGACGTCCTCTCCTTTACTCCCTCGAAATCCACGTCCCCTTTCAGCTTGCCGTCAACTTTCGTCGTCCCAACATCTATCACAACGGCACCGTCCTTTACCATATTGGCCTTCACCATCTCGGGAACTCCCGCAGCAGCCACCAGTATGTCCGCCGTCTTCGTGTGGCTTGCAAGGTCCTTTGTCCTCGAATGGCAGACAGTCACGGTCGCGTTCTTGTTCAGCAGCATCAGCATCATGGGCTTTCCGACAATGTTACTTCTGCCTATGACCACCGCATGCTTTCCTTCTATCTCCACGCTCTCGTGCTCAAGCATCTTCATCACGCCAAGAGGCGTGCATGACTGAAGCCTCTCCTTTCCGCGGCACAGCCATCCGAGGTTCTCTGCAAGGAAACCGTCAACGTCTTTTTCAGCCGTTATGGCAGATAGCACGTTCTCCTCGTTTATGTCCTTTGGAAGGGGAAGCTGAACGAGTATCCCGTTGACTTCCCTGTCATTTTTGAGCTTCTTTACAAGTTCTATCAGGTCCTTTTCAGTTATCGAAGGGAACTCGTGCTTGACGGATTTTATCCCGATCTCAGCCGCGGCCTTCTCTTTCATGCCAACATAAACATGTGATGCAGGATTGTCGCCTACGAGGATAACGTCTATCCTCGGTGCCCTGCCGGTCTTTTCCTTGAATGATGATACACCGGATGCTAATTCTTCTCTTATCTTCTTAGCAATAAACTTCCCGTCTATTATTTTCCCTGCCATTATACCACTGCGATGAGCATCACTGCTTGAAGTACCCGTCCGGGAGTTCCGGGTACAGTGGGAACTGGCTGCAGAGTTCAGAGACGCCTTCCTTGACCTTTGCAAGCGCTGTTTTGTCATCCTTTTTGAGGAGAGCCCTCGCCATTAGCGAACCGACTTCCTTCATCTCGGACTCTTTCATTCCCCTTGTTGTCAGTGCAGGTGTTCCGAGTCTTACACCGCTTGGGTTGAAAGGTGACCTCTCGTCAAACGGTATGGTGTTCTTGTTGAGGAATATTCCCACTTCGTCAAGGAGATTCTGCGCATCCTTTCCCGTTATCCCCTTCTCCCAGACATCCACTACCATGAGGTGGTTTTCCGTTCCGTCTGTCACAAGTCTCAGTCCCTGTGACATCAGTTCGTCTGCGAGCGCTTTTGCGTTCTTCAGTATCTGTGAAGCATAAACCTTGTATTCCGGCTGAAGCGCTTCATGGAACGCGACAGCCTTTGCTGCATTGACATGATCATGTGGTCCACCCTGGAGTCCCGGGAACACCGCGCTGTCTATCAGTTGTGCAAGATTCTTCTTGCTGTCCGGGTGGTGGATGTCACGGAGCCTGTCCTCTTCCTTGCACATTATCATAGCACCCCTTGGTCCCCTGAGAGTCTTGTGGGTAGTTGTGGAAACCACGTCGCACACTTCAACGGGATTTGGGTGGAGTCCTGCAGCAACAATTCCTGCAATGTGCGCTATGTCTGCGAAGTGGTACGCTCCCACTTCTTCTGCAATCTCCTGGAAAGCATCGAAATCAAGTTCCCTGGGGTAAGCAGTCAACCCGGAAAGTATGAGCTTGGGCTTGCTTTTGATCGCCTGCTTCTTTATCGCGTCGTAATCAAGCAGTTCAGTTTCCTTGTCGACCCCGTAGGGGATGCACTTGTAGTGCTTGCCGGAGAAGTTCACAGGACAGCCGTGGGTCAGGTGTCCGCCGCATGCAAGGTCCATTCCCATGTACGTATCGCCAAGGTTGAGAAGTGCAAAGAACACGGCCTGGTTTGCAGGACTTCCCGACAGCGGCTGGACGTTTACGTGTTCTGCATTGAAAAGCTTTTTTGCCCTTTCTATTGCAAGGGTTTCGGCCACGTCGACAAATTCGTTACCGCCGTAGTACCTTTTTCCTGGATATCCCTCAGAATACTTGTTCGTGAATACTGATCCCATGACCTGCATCACTGCAAGGCTGGTGAAATTTTCAGATGGTATCAATTCAAGGCCGCCTCTTGCCCTATTCGCCTCGTTTTTGACAGACGCCTCGATTTCCGGGTCAACGTCTCGTAAATAATGCATTGTTTTTTTATGGTTTGCTTATTTTTAAGTTTTTTGCGGCTACACAGAATAAATCTCTCCAACTCTCGGTATGGAACGCACTTCTGTGATATTAAGATCTGTTATCGCATCGCCATAAGGCTGGATTAAGAGAGTACCATCGCTAATTTGAGTACCATATGGTTCTGGAATATCTTTTTTTATTTTTGAAACGTTGTCGACAATTTTAATCGCGGCTTTCTGAGGGTTTTCTGCGGTGGTTGATACTATTCCCCAACTTTTGGGCCATCCTCCATCTTCCTTAATCTGCCCATTCAGATAGAATTTCTGGTAATATGTTCGCTTTTCTTGATTTTTCATATTTTTTTAATGGCAGAAAGAAATAAAAACTAATACTTCCCCGATTTAGAATCTAAGTGCACCATTATCCATAACTACCATGTCAACCTTCACGTCGTGCTCTTCTCCTGGTATGTGAACGACGACCTGGAAATCGTATGCGAGCCCTATGGTCTTTATCTTCACCTGCGAAAGGAACTTATCATAAAAGCCCATACCATAACCTATCCTGTCACCCTTCTTGTCGAATGCAGTTCCGGGAACTATAACGAGGTCTATTTCTTCAGGTTCCACTTTCCGGCACTTTTCCGAATCCGGCTCAGGTATACCGTAACAGCCCGGGCAGAGATCTTTGACACCCTCTATCTCATATGCACACAGCGTATGCGTCTTGGAATCTGAAAGTGGCACGACGACAGTTTTGCCCATTTTTATGGACTCTGTTATCATGTGCTCAGTTCTCACTTCGCTTCCCTTGGAAACGTAGAACATGATAGTTTTGGCTTTCTTGAACTCTTCCGTTTCAAACAGCCTTTCTTTGACGATTTCGCTTCTTTCGATGTGCTCCTTTTCAGAAAGATTATCCCTCATCGCCGATATCTCTTTTCTGAGCTTTTCCTTCATTGGAAACACCAATAGTCAGAAAACAATTGTCTGGTCCCTTCTCTGCCCATTTGACACTATGATCACCGGTACACCGGTCTCCTTTTCTATGCGTTCAATGAACTTGATCGCGTTTTCTGGAATGCACTTCTTTTCAGTTCCATCGAACTCGTCCCATCCGGGAAGTTCTTCGTAAACCGGTTCTGCATTTTCCATGTCCTTGATTGATGCCGGCATGTTATTCACAGTCTTTCCGTCTATCTTGTATGCAGTGCACACTTTGACTTTTCCAGTTCCTGACAATACGTCCATCTTGGTGAGTACGATGCCGTCCAAGCCGTTTATCGTTGCAGCGTGTCTCAGTACGACCAGATCGAGCCAGCCGCACCTCCTTGGCCTTCCCGTGGTTGTACCAAACTCAGCACCGCGCTCCCTCAGTTCATCGCCCTTCTTGTCATGCAGCTCGGTCGGGAACGGGCCGCCCCCGACTCTCGTCGTGTACGCTTTTGCAATGCCGACCACCTTTCCGATAACCTTGGGGCCAACGCCGGCACCGGCGCATACGCCGCCCGATGTCACGCTGGAACTTGTGACAAAAGGATATGTCCCGTGGTCCACGTCAAGCATCATTCCCTGTGCCCCTTCAAACAGTATACTGGAACCCTTCTTTATCTCTTCATTTATCATGATTGATGTGTCGCAGATGTAAGGCCTGAGAATTTTCGCATACCCTTCATATTCCTTGACTATGTCATTTACATAGCTTTCGATTTCCTCCGGCTTTATTGCACCAATGCAGACGAGGTAGTCTTTTTTCAATTCTATTATGCCCTTTATCCTATCTTTTAGACTTCCGTTGACGAGGTCGCACATCCGTATGGATTCTGTCCGTCCTACCTTGTCAACGTATGCGGGACCTATTCCCCTGCCGGTCGTCCCAAGCTTGCCGCCACATCTCTTCTTCTCACGGGATGCATCGAGCATCCTGTGATATGGCATGATGACGTGTGCCCTGTCGCTTAAAAAAAGCTTCGGATCAAGGTTCTTCTCTTTCAGTGTCTTTATCTCTGATATCAGGACTTTCGGGTCGACGGCCATGCCGTTTCCCATGACGACCTTCTTCTTCTGTATGGACCCCGACGGAATGAGGTGGAACTTGTACTTCTCATCGCCTATCACGACGGTGTGGCCTGCATTGTTGCCGCCGTTATAGCGCACGACTATGTCGTAGTCGCTTGCCAAAAAATCAACGATCTTTCCCTTACCCTCGTCTCCCCACTGGCACCCGACCACGACGAGGTTGCCGGAATCGCAGCAGGCGCATTTGCAATTGTTGTCATCAGAACAGCATTCTTTTCCCGTCACGCTTACCCAACTATTCTTGGCCGGGATATTTATAATGTTTTCCCGTTCCTTACAGCTTCCATATGACTGACACGCTTTTGTAGAAGTTCCTTTGTTCCGATATCTTCCCTGTGAAAGACAGGGCCCTTGACGGCCTTTATTGCGTCCTCGGCAATCCTCTCAGCTTCGCCGATGTCGTCTGCTATGCCTACAAAGCCTATTGCGCGTGACGTCGTCATGTAGAGACCGTCGTCTTTCTGGTCGACTGCTGCATGGAAGACGAGCGCTTCGCTGTTTTCTTCGTCCAGTTCTATCTTCTGCCCGGCTGCCGGGTTCTTTGGGTAGCCATCGGGAACCACGTACTTGCATACGGTAGCCTTGTTGTCAAAAGAAAGCGTCATCTGATCAAGCGTCCCGTTTATCACCGCCTCGCACACTTCGACGAAGTCAGACTTCATTATGGGAAGCACGTTCATTGCTTCGGGGTCACCGAATCTTGCATTGTACTCGAGCAGCTTAAGACCGTTTTTTGTCAGCATGAAACCTGCATACATTATTCCCTTGTATTCCTTTCCGGTATCCTTCCTTATGGCATCGCAAGTCATCTGCACGATTTTCTCAGATTCTTCTACTTCTTCCTTTGTAAGGAACTGAAGAAGATGGTCTGCATATGAGTAGGATCCCATTCCGCCTGTATTTGGTCCCTGGTCGCCTGGAAGGAGCCTCTTGTGGTCCTGTACAGGTGGCATGGCCTTAACAGTCTTTCCGTCAGAAAAGCACATGAGCGAGAATTCCTCACCTTCAATCTTCTCCTCGACTATCGCGGAAGGATGAGTTTTGAGGACTTCTCTGCAGTATTCAACCGCTTCGTCAGCGTTCTGCAGGTGCTCGCCGGAAACCATGACACCCTTTCCGCCCGTAAGCCCGTCGGGCTTGACCACGAATTCGTTATTCAGGTCATTCTCTATGTACTCCTTGACACCATCGGTTGAAGCGAATTTCCTGAACATGATGTTTGCTGGTATGCTGTTGTTTTCGAGAAGTTCACGGGTAAAGGTCTTGCTTGTCTCAAGCTTTGCAAGCTCCTTTACCGGTCCCATTGACGATACACCAAGCGTCGAAAGGAAATCCACGACGCCTGCACTGAGCGGGTCTTCCGGACCGATCACTGCAAAATCAGGATTCACTTCTTTGACGAACTCAGAAAGCGCGTTAAAATCATCAAGCTTTGCTATCCTGAAAGACTTCGCCATCGCTGCAAGTCCCGGGTTCTTGGCTTTCATGAAAAGATAAAGCTCAGGTCCCTGTGGGCTCCTTGAAAGTGCGTGCGCTATTGCGTGCTCCCGGGCACCATTTCCGACTACAAGAACCTTCTTCATTTCAATCAGTGAATAATGTCCCGGCAATTCTTATAAATATTTTGTAGCAGATGTTCACAACGTTTAAATAGTATAATCGTGATAAGATAGTATGGCCGCAGAAGTGAGGGATGAGTGCGGCGTAGCCGCAGTTTCCCTTGAGACAGACAACGCTCCATACAAGCTTTACAGGCTTCTGCTTGACATGCAGAATCGTGGTCAGCTGAGCGCCGGGATAACGACTTTCAATTCTAATAGGCCGCAGAGGATAGACACTCACAAGGACCTTGGCACAGTCAACGAAGTATTTAGGACAAGGCATAGTGACTTGACAGAAAAGCTCTTTGAAAGATATTCCGGCAACAAGGGCATAGGCCATGTAAGGTATGCAACTTGCGGCACTGAAGGAAAAGCGCTTGCCCAGCCGTTTGAGCGGCATCATGGAAAAACATGGAAGTGGTTTTCCCTTGCTTTCAACGGAAACCTTTCAAACTACGCCGAGCTGAGGAATGCCCTCAAGAAGTCGCAATATTACATGGTCCACAATACTGATACCGAGGTCATAATGTATGAGATAATGAAGGCATTGTGGGGCAAGGCAAAACCGGACCTCACGGAAGTCTTCGGTAGAGTCACAAAAAAGTTCGACGGTGCATACAACATAGTGTTCATGAACGCTGACGGTGAAGTGGTCGTGGTCAGGGACCCGCTTGGTTTCAGGCCATTGTCTTACACAATAGAAGGCGAAAGCGTCCTTGCCGCATCCGAAAGTAACGCCCTTGTCAATTCCGGCCATGTCAATTTCAAGGACCTTGAGCCGGGAACCATGATGACCATAAATAACGGCGACGTTGAAATACGCCGTTTTGCAGAAAAGCAGGAAAGGATTGCGCATTGCATGTTCGAGTGGGTATACTTCTCAAGCGTCGGGTCCGTGATAGAGAACAGTGCTGTATACAAGGCGAGGAGAAATCTCGGCAAGTCCCTTGCAAAGATGGAGAACCTGAAAGCCAATGACGACGAGTACGTGATAATATACGTCCCTTCCTCGTCAGCTCCCGCCGCATCTGGTTACGCAGAAGCGCTCGGCATGCCCCTAAAGGAAGGGCTCGTCAGGAACAGGCACGTCGGAAGGACGTTCATAGACGGAAAGGATACAAGAGAAAACAAAGTAGAGATGAAATTCACCATATTGAGGGAAGTCACAAACGGAAAGAAGCTGATAGTCGTTGATGACAGCATAGTCAGGGGTAACACCAGCAAGAAACTGGTCAAGTTCCTGCGGGAAAGGGGTGGTGCAAAGGAAGTGCACCTGAGGATATCGTGCCCGCCGATAGTCAGTCCCTGCTTCTACGGAATAGACATGTCGACCTTCGACGAGCTTATAGCTGCAAGAAACGTCAGTGATCCTTTGTCAGGGCCGACTGAAAAAGAGTGTGAAAAGATTGCAAATGAGGTCGGCGCGGATTCTCTCATATACCAGACTATTCCAAACCTTGTCAGCGCCATAAACCTTCCGGAAAAGAAACTCTGCATGGCCTGCCTTAACGGCGACTATCCGACCATGTGCGGCAAGACGACGTGCAAGAAGGCTGCAGAGAACTCAAAGAAGCGCGTGTGCAAGCGGGCTTACGAGTGATATTTTCGCGATTCGCAAACCATTATAAATAACGTTTGCAGTAAGATAATATGAACAATCAAGTCAACAAGGAACTTATTGTTGGTATATCCCAGATGTCTGACGATGAACTGAAAGAATACATGAAAAAGAATGGCATTTCTCTGTCACTTGATGAGATAAAGCTGGTTCCAAAGAAGATAGGAAGGGACCCGACTCTGACAGAACTTCACATCTTCAACACCGAATGGAGTGAGCACTGTTCTTACAAGTCAAGCAGGAACCTGTTAAAGCTTCTCCCGACAACAGGACCCACGGTTATACAGGGCCCAAAGGAAGACGCAGGAATAATTCATCTTGCTAGCGTCAACGGTGAAAGGTACGGCGTGGTCATGGCACACGAAAGCCACAACCACCCAAGCCAGGTGGTTCCCTACGAGGGTGCCGCAACGGGAGTCGGAGGGATAATAAGGGACGTACTTTGCATGGGCGCAAAAGTCGTTGCGATTGCTGACTCGCTGAGATTCGGGGACCCATTTGGTAAGTTCAAGAACAGGTGCAGGTACATATCAAACGCAGTCGTTGACGGTATAGCGGGTTATGGCAATCCTGTTGGCATACCAAACCTTGCCGGGGAGATATACTTCAACTCTTCTTTTGACGACAACTGCCTGGTGAATGTCGTTTCACTTGGGATAGTCAAAGAAAGCGAAATCATACATTCGGAGGCACCAAAGGGCGCGGAAGGATACGACATAGTGATCGTAGGAAAGGCAACGGACAATTCCGGTTTTGGTGGCGCGGCATTCGCATCCCTCATACTGGACGAAGAAGATAGTGAACAAAACAAGGGGGCCGTCCAGGTACCAGACCCCTTCCTGAAAAACGTCCTCATAAGGGCCACTCAGGCAGTATTCGATGAGGTGCGCAAGAATAAGATAAACGTCGGCTTCAAGGACATGGGAGCCGGTGGAATAATGTGTTCCAGCTCGGAGCTTTGCGATTCTGGCGGTTACGGGGCTGACATAGACCTTGACAAGGTTCATACTTCAATGAACATTCCCCCCTATGTCATAGCATGCTCAGAGACGCAGGAGAGGTTCACATGGATAGTTCCACCTGAATTTACAAAGAGAGTTCTTGAGATCTACAATGACGAATTCGAGCTTCCAAACGTAGCCGAAGGTGCAAAGGCCTCAGTCATAGGGAAAGTCACAAAGGACAAAAGCTATGTCATGAGGCATGGCGGCAAGGTCGTCTGTAACGCGCCGGTAAACGAGATAACGTCAGGCATAATATACGACAGGGAATACAAGGAACCCCAAAAAAAGTTCACGGAACCGGACATTCCCAAAACTTCTGATTACAGGGTAGCAATACTAAAAGTACTTTCACACCCGGACGTCGCGTCCAGGATGAAAGTGTTCAAACACTACGATACGGAAGTCCAGGGCAATGCTGTCATAAGGCCCGGCGAGGCGGATGCCGGCGTCATGGCGCCCATTGACGGCCACCCCGCAGGCGTGGCGTTATCGACAGACTCCAACCCAAGATATGCGAGGATAGACCCTTACTGGGGAGCTGTAACGGCAGTTGCAGAAGCCATGCGAAACGTAGCGGCCGTTGGTGCGACGCCTTATGGCATGACAGACTGCTTAAACTACAGCAATCCCGAAGATCCAGAATCGTTTTGGACTTTCAGGCAGGGTATAAAAGGCCTCGTTGATTCTGCCAGCAATTTGTGGCTGAAGGGTCACAAGGACACGCCGGTTCCGTTTGTCTCAGGAAACGTGAGCTTCTACAACTATTCAGCTACAGGAAAGTCCGTTGACCCGTCCGCGGGCATCGCATGTGTGGGAATACTTGATGATTACGGAAAGGCAATAACCATGAAAATAAAGAAGAGCGGGTCTGGCCTTTACCTTCTTGGGGAGAGGAAGGACGAGCTTGGAGGATCCGTCTTTTACGAGATAAACGGACAGCTCGGTGCAAACGTTCCGAAAGTGGATTTCGTAAAAGAACGCGGTATGATATACTCTGTAATCGACATGATAGGAAATGGTCACGCACTAAGCTGTCACGACATATCAGACGGCGGCATCGCTTCGTGTGTTTCGGAAATGATCCTTGGTGGTGAAGCTGATGGAAAGACCGGAGCTGAAATATCAATGGACGCTTTCGGTAACGGGCTGAGGGACGACAAGGCGCTTTTCAGCGAGAGCACGGGATTCGTCCTTGAGATACCAAAAGAAAATGAAACGGAAGCTATCAAAATATGCAAAAATAACGGCGTGGAACTGGTAAAGATTGGAAAGACCGGTGGAAGTGCACTGAAGATAACAAAGTCTGGCAAGACAGTCGCAGACGTTCCGATAGACGATCTAAGGAAGTCATGGACGACGGGGCTAACGGAGGCGATGAAATGAAAGGAAAGGTCGCTGTCATAATGTTTCCTGGAAGTAACTGTGAGGAAGAGACTGCAAGAGCCTGCAGGGCTGCAGGACTCTCCGCTGACATTCTGAGGTGGAACACAAGGGAAGACTTAAGCTCTTACGACGGCTTTGTCCTTCCCGGTGGCTGGAGCTACGAGGACAGGATACGGGCAGGCGTCATCGCCTCAAAGGACAGCATAATGAAGACTGTGAAGGAAGAATCGATTAAGGGAAAGCCGGTTCTAGGGACCTGTAACGGCGCACAGGTGCTGATAGAAACAGGCATGATACCTGGTGTAAAGGATGAGCTTCAGATGGCGCTTGCAGCAAACATAAACCCGTTCATCTCGGGCTACTATTGCACGTGGACCAGTCTCAGCGTCTGTTCAACTAAATGCGCATTCACGTCAGGCATGAAAGACGGTGACGTCATGAAGGTCCCAATAGCCCACGGCGAAGGAAGGTTCACGACAAAAGAAGATGGTCTTGTGAAGAAGCTTGAAGAAAGCGGTCAGGTCGTTCTCAAATACTGCAGTTCCGATGGAAAGATTTCAGACGAGTTCCCGACGAATCCGAATGGCTCCGTCAATGCAATTGCCGGCATATGCAACCCAGAAGGAAACGTCCTTGCCATGATGCCGCATCCGGAAAGGGCGGCGTGGAACAGGCAGGTCCCGGGACTTGAGGCAAAGCCTTTCAAGGAGATGTCAGCACCGGGTCCCGGAAGTCCGATGTTTTCTTCAATGGCAGATTACATCGAAAAGGAGGGGAAGAAATGGAGATAGAGATGACGGTAAGGCTTCTCATACCGGACACTACGGCAATCACGACCTTCCATGCCATAGAGAAGATGGGGATTGGAAGCGTCAGAAAACTCAAACGCGATGATTATTACAAGTTCGGCTGTGACGGCGATTTCAAGAAGGTCTCAGAAGACCTGGGTAAGGTTGACGTCATAGTCAATGCAAATAAGCATAAGTATTTTGCCAAGAAACCTGGGGAACCCTTTTCAGGGGATTTTGAAGGAATGTCCAATGTAAGGGTGTTGGTCCAGGACATCGATGACAAGGATGGTGGCTTGCTGTCCATGCTTAAAGAAAGGCTCGGCTTCACAAACGTTTCATCGGTCGAAAAGGGAGTCCTTTGGACACTTGGGATAGACGCTTCGGGTGATGAAGCTGAAAATGTTGCAAAAGAAGTTGCCGAGAACCTGCTCTCTAATAAACACTGCCAGCAATATAGGATTGTCGGGTGAGTGATGATGCCAAAGCCTGTAACTTACAAGGATTCCGGCGTCGACATAGACGCTGCGCATAAATCCAACAGCCTGATAAAAGGTCACGTTAAGAAGACGTTCGATTCAAGCGTTGTTACTGACATGGGCGCTTTCGCTGGTGTTGTCAACCTTGAGAAGCTGAAGAAGTACAATAACCCGGTTCTTGTTTCAAGTATAGACGGCGTCGGTACCAAGCTTGCGGTCGCATCGATGATGAAGAAGTGGGACACTGTCGGAAAGGACATAGTCAACCACTGCGCAAATGACATACTTGCCGTCGGCGGCGAACCCCTCTTCTTCCTCGATTACGTTGCATCGGGAAAGCTTGAACCAAAAACCATGGAGCAGATAGTAAAGGGTATGTCAGAAGCGTGCCTTGAGAATGGAATGCCTCTCATCGCAGGGGAAACTGCAGAGATGCCGGGTGTCTACATGGAAGGCGAGCATGACATAGTCGGCTGCATAGTCGGTGTTGCAGAAAAAGACAGGGTACTAAACGGCACTGCCTTAAAGGAAGGCGACGTCTTGATAGGACTCGAATCAAACGGGCTGCACACAAATGGGTATTCCCTTGCAAGGAAGGTGCTCTTTGACGTTGCGGGCTTTTCAGTTGACGACAAGGTCGGTGATTTTGACGTTTCGCTAGGTGAAGAGATGCTGAGACCGCACAAGTCATACGTCAAAGTGGCCATGGACATAATGACAAAGTTCAGCGTGCACGGGATAGCGCACATAACGGGCGGTGGGCTGCTGGACAACATACCAAGGATACTTCCAAAAGGACTTGCAGTCGAGATACAGAAATCTTCTCTAAACCCACCGGAGATATTCCGGCTCATAGGAGAAAAAGGTAACGTGCCCGAAGACGACATGTACAGGACGTTCAACATGGGAGTGGGGATAGTAATAGTGGTACCTGAAAACGAATCCGAGAAAATACTGGGAAGGCTTAAAGAACTTGGGGAGGAAGCGGGGATAATAGGCAAGGTCGTCAGCGGACAGCCTTCTGTCAAATTAATTTAAACCCTGCACAACAACGATACTCATGACTGATGTAATGGTAATAGCCGGATCAAAATCCGACGAGAAGATAGTAAATAAGGTCACAGACGTTCTCAAGCAGGAGAATGTAAGCTTCTCGGCTGAATACGCAAGCGCCCACAGGGAACCGGAGAAAGTTGCAAAGATAGTCAAGGAATGCGGTGCAAAAGTGTTCATCGCAATAGCAGGACTTTCCGCAGCCCTTCCAGGCGTTGTCGCAAGCCTGACCAAAAAGCCGGTCATCGGTGTTCCTGTTGAATCGAAACTCGGTGGACTTGACGCTCTTCTATCAATCGTCCAGATGCCAAAAGGAGTTCCCGTGGCAACGGTGGGAATAGATAATGGGCAGAACGCGGCTTATCTTGCAAAGAGAATACTTGACCTTTAGATTATATCATAATTTAGCTGATTTTGCCCATAGCATACTGTCAAATTTATTTTCTCTTCATTTTCAATGGGGAAAGACAGTCTGATACCGTTGCGGAGTGCTACTGTTTCCCAGAATGGTATAATTTGGTCCATGAAATTGATATATGGATTGTTCTTGTCGAGCAACTCATTGCCAGTGATTTCACTATTACGTTCATTGTAACAGTGTTGCAGGAAACCCATTACATGATATGGGTTTCCATTAAGTTGGGGATTGTAAATCATGCTACTGTGGAGAAGATCCAATTGCATAGCCTTAAAATTTTCAGTGTTACGTTTCATGAACATTTTAATATACGTAAAATATAAAAGGTAGAAACAAGAATTAAGTGAATTATTATGGGTTCTGTAAAAGACTTGATTGTGGAGAAGAAGCCAACCGAAAGCGAATTCGGTCAGGGATTCTTCGAATTCAGGGACGATTATTCAGTTTTCGATTACGGCTCAATGCCTGACAAGATACCGCAAAAAGGAGAAGCACTCTGTAGGATGACCGCCTTCAATTTCGAGGAGCTGGCAAAGCTTGGCATAAAATCCCACTTCACCAAGCTGGCAGAATCAAACAAGCTCGCGGTCAACCTCGTAAGGGTGCTCTATCCCGGCAAGGACACGATAACAACCGATACGAGAAACTACCTCATACCACTTGAGGTCATATTCAGAAACTCACTTCCGGCGGGTTCTTCTGTGTTCAAGGCTTTGAGTTCGGGTGAAAAGACCATAGAAGACTTCGGTCTTGACCACATGCCGGAACCTGGTGAAAAACTCGAAAAGCCAATAGTAGACATAACTACGAAGCTCGAAACTACTGACAGGCGCGTTACGTGGGACGAAGCCCAGAAATTCTCTGCACTGACTGACGAAGAAGTCGAGAAGATAAAGGAAATAGCGTTGAAGGTCAACGATTTCATAACAAAGAGAGCAGCAGAAGTGGGAATAGAGCATGCAGACGGTAAGGTAGAACTTGCATTCGACCCGAACAGGGAAATAATACTCGTTGACGCCTGCGGCACACCTGATGAGAACAGGTTCCTTCTGGACGGTTTCCACATAAGCAAGCAGGTCCTTCGCGATTACTACAAGAAGACGCCTTGGTACGAGAGGATAGAAGAAGCAAAGAAATCACTCCCAAAGGAGCAGTGGCCTGCTCCAGAGAACCTTCCCCCTGAAGTTATTAACGCTGCAGCAGACATGTACAAGGCCGTCTGCGAAGTCTGGACAGGAAGCAAAATATGGGGCGTCTCGCTTGAGGATTCCATAAAGAAAGTCCAGGGGTTTTTGTAATGGATATTTTCGATAACATATCACCGTTTGACTATCGATATTATGCAAGGGACAAGAAAATATTTGAAAAGCTTTCACCGTTCCTTTCTGAAAACGCAAGGATAAGTTACATGCTCAAAGTCGAGCTGGCTCTTGTTAAAGTCCTTGCAAAGAGGGGAATCTGCTCAAAGGATGTTGCAGCTGAAGTCGAGAAAGCCGTAAATAAGGTCACTTCAGAAGAAGTATACAAAGGTGAGGAGAAGATACGCCACGATGTCCGCGCCCTTGCAAACGCAATAAGGGACAAAGTATCAGACAAGGCAAAGCCCTTCGTTCATTTCACCTCAACCTCTTATGACATAGTGAACACTTCAATTGCTGCAAGATTCAAGGACTTCACCGAGCAGGTGCTGCTACCAGAAGTACTTGAGCTTGAAAAGACGCTCATAGCACTTGCAAGAAAGGAAAAGGACACCCTCCAGATAGGAAGGACACATGGCCAGCACGCAGAACCAATAACCTTCGGCTTTGCAATGGCTGAATACGTCAGCAGGCTCGGAAGCTGCATAGAGAAAATAAGAGAATCCGGCGCAAACCTGAGAGGGAAGTTTTCCGGCGCCGTCGGTGCATACAACGCAAGTTCAGTGTTCTTCAGCGACCCAGAGAAGTTCGAGGAAGAAGTCCTCGCAGAAGTCGGCCTCAGTCCTGCAGCACATTCGACCCAGGTAAGCGAGCCGGAGTACATTACCGACTACATCCATTCGGTCGTCTCCGCATTCGGTGTCCTTGCAAACCTTGCAGATGACATGAGGAACCTGCAGAGAAGCGAGATTGCAGAGATAGGAGAGTCTTTCGATTCAAAGCAGGTCGGCTCGTCAACGATGCCACACAAAAGAAACCCCATAAACTTCGAGAACGTAAAGAGCATGTGGAAGGTGTTCATGCCAATGATGAATACAGTGTACATGGACCAGATATCAGAGCACCAGCGCGACCTTACAAATTCCGCATCAGCAAGATTCATACCCGAGCTACTGGCAGGCTTCTTCGTCTCTGTCAGCCGCATGACAAGGACGCTTAAGAAGCTTTCAGTCGACCAGAAAAACATCCTGAAAAACTTCGACCAGAACAAGGAAATGGTCATAGCAGAACCAATCTACATAATACTTGCAGCGCACAACCACCCAGACGCACACGAATACGTCAAGCAGCTCACGCTGAAATCCCAGCAGACGGGAAGGCTCCTAAAGGATCTGCTGTTCGAGGATGAAAGCGTCAGGCCGTACCTCAACAAGCTGACGAAGTCACAGAAAGACATACTCAGCGCGCCCGAAAAATACACCGGTATAGCTTCCAAAAAAACAGAAACCGTATGTAAGCTGTGGGAAAAGCGACTTCTGAATTGAACAATAAAAATAAAAAACTAACATACAAAACAAGGTATGATAACCGTAAAGGTTAACGATAGCGCCAGGTTAAGAAAATATTTACTTGACAGCGGAAAATACGGAATTTCATTGCCCAGTGCACCACTTCTATATCATACATCCACGTATTCTCAGAATCCTGTATGGACCGAAACGAACATGAACATTTCCTATGACTTGAAGGGAAACGGGAGCCCTTATGTGATATTTGGCAGCTATTCTGACGGTGAAGTAACACTCATGGGGGCTAGTGGGGACGATATCGCTAAATCGAAAAAACAATTTGTAAAAGACCTGAAAGATCAGGGTTTCGAGTACGAGCTGGTATCAAGCATATCCTCGAAAAAATAAGAATTCCGACCAGTTCCGGTTGTACAGACACCACTTCCTGTTCGATACTTTTTTTTAAACCAGATAAATACATTATTTTATGGACAGTATCATAGTTCTCGACTTCGGTGGGCAGTACACCCACCTCATTTCACGCAGGATACGGGACCTTAACGTCTTCTCTGAAGTGCTCCCTGCCGAAACCTCTGCAGAAAAGATAAAATCCATTCAGGGCCTGAAGGGCGTCATATTCTCCGGGGGTGCAGCATCCGTTTACGATGAAGATTCACCCAAGTGTGAAAAGCAGATGCTTGACATAGGTGTTCCCATACTGGGAATATGCTACGGCCACCAGCTGATAACTCTTTTGGAAGAAGGTAAAGTGGCTTCTGGTGACAAGGGTGAATATGGCATAACGGACATGATCATATCTTCAGGTAGTTCAATCATGAAAGGACTTTCCGGGCAGATGAATGTGTGGATGAATCATAGGGACATAGTTCAGCAACTTCCTGATGGTTACAGTACAATAGCTTCAACAAAAAACTCCCCGATAGCAGTTTTCGAAAACACGGGAAAGGACATCTACGGGGTCCAGTTCCACCCAGAAGTTACTCACACTGAAAACGGAATGAAGATACTTGAGAATTTCGTCTATGACATATGCGGTGCAAGAAAACACTGGACTGCGGGTCTCTTTGTTGATAACGCTGTAAAAGAGGCAAAGGAAACCATAGGTGACAAGAAGGCCGTGATAGGACTTTCCGGAGGCGTCGATTCTTCAGTGGCCGCGGTTCTCATGAGTAGTGCGATAGGAAAGAACCTCACTGCAGTGTATGTCGATACCGGTCTCATGCGCTACAAGGAGACCGAGTTCATAGAAAAGATTTTCTCAAAGTACGACCTCGACTTAAGGATAGTCAGGGCGCAGGACAGGTTCTTCAGCGCACTGAAAGGCGTGACGGATCCTGAGAAGAAGAGAAAAGTCATAGGAAAGACGTTCATAGACGTCTTCGATGATGTTGCAGAGGAAGTCGGTGCAGACTACCTCGTTCAGGGAACGATCTATTCGGACAGGATAGAAAGCGGCCACTCCAAGCATTCTTCCACAATAAAGTCCCACCACAACGTCGGCGGGCTCCCAGAGGACATGAAGATGAAAGTCTACGAGCCGCTTCGAAACATCTACAAGGACGAGGTCAGGAAGGTCGCTCGTGAGATCAAGCTCGCAGAAGATATCATAAAAAGGCACGTCTTCCCCGGGCCGGGCCTTGGCGTCAGGATACTCGGTGAAGTTACCCCGGAGCGCGCTGAAATCACGAGGATAGCAAGCCACATCGTGGAAGACGAGCTCCACAAGGCGGGCCTGCACGAAAAGGTCTGGATGGGTTTTGCAGTCCTTCTTCCCGTCAAGAGCGTCGGCGTCCAGGGAGACGAGAGAAGCTACAAGTATCCGGTAGTAATAAGAATAATAGAATCAGAAGACGCAATGACTGCAAACTTCACAAAGATCCCATACGACCTTCTTGAAAAGATGTCAACGAGGATAACAAACGAGATAAAGGCAGTCAACCGCGTCGTCTATGACGTTACCAACAAGCCGCCTGCAACGATGGAGTGGGAGTAGCTTGTAGTTATAAATCATCGTTTCAAGTGATTTCTATGATTTGCCTGGGTATTGAATCAACGGCCCATACGTTTGGCATGAGTGTTGTGGATGACAAGGGAAACGTCCTTTCAAACGTGAAGGACACGTACAAGCCAAAGGCCGGCTGGGGTATAATTCCAATGGATGCGCGAAAGCATCATGAGGAAATCGCAGACAGTCTTTTGAAAAATGCGCTTGAAAAGGCAGGAAAGGGGGAAGAGGATATCGACATCATATCATTCTCGCAGGGGCCAGGGCTCCCGCCATGCCTTTATGCTGGCATGAACTTCTCTGTGGAACTTGCAAAAAGACTTGGAAAGCCACTCATTGGAGTCAACCACTGCATTGCCCATATAGAGATAGGAAGACTCACGACAAAGCTAAAAGACCCAGTGACTCTTTACGTTTCCGGTGCAAATACCCAGATAATTGCACACGTCTCTGGGAAATACAGGGTATTTGGGGAAACGCAGGACATTGGAATAGGGAATGCACTTGACAAGTTCGGAAGGGAAGCCGGACTTGAATTTCCCCATGGCCCAAAAATAGAAGTGCATGCAAAAGGCGGTAAGTGGATAGGGCTCCCGTATGTTGTCAAGGGGATGGATCTTTCGTTTTCTGGAATAGTGACAGATGCAACAAGGAAGCTAAAGCAGGGTGAGAGCCTGAGAGATGTATGCTTTTCACTTCAGGAAACAACGTTTGCAATGGTAACTGAAGTTATCGAAAGAGCGCTTGCGCACACGGGAAAAAATGAGGTGCTTCTGACAGGCGGGGTCGCTGCGAACAAAAGGCTTACAGGGATGGTGGATATAATGTGCAGGGAGCGTGGTGCAAAGTCTGCTGCGGTTCCATGGGAATACTGCATGGATAACGCCGCAATGATTGCATGGACGGGTATTGTCCAGCACAAAGCCGGTCATGCCCCTCTGGATCTGGAAAAAGTCGAGGTTCTTCCGAGGTGGAGAACTGACGATGTTGACGTTGTTTGGATTTGAAGTGTATTGCCGAAACATTTATTAAGTACTGTATCAATAAAGATACATATGTATAAAAAAAGAAACAATGAACTCGAATTAATGAATCTTTATACGAGAAGCTATGAAAGCAGACTCTACCTGAGGCAAATATGTAAACTCTCGGGCCTGCCATTGAGGACAGTGCAGAATACCCTCCTTAAGTTAGAGGAACATGATATTCTCAGAAGTATGGTAGAAGGTAAGAACAAGTATTTCAGCCTGAACATGGATAACGTCGGAACAAAGTCTTATCTGCTGCAGGCAGAAATACACAAAACCGACCTGTTCATGGAAACCTATCCACAATTCAAGACTTTCATGAAATCCGTTTCCACTGATACGCCAATCATAGTTTTTGGAAGTTTCGCCAAATTAAAGGCAGGTAAGGATTCTGATCTGGATGTGCTGGTGATCTCGGAAAAGGAGCAGGAGCTTCCAGCACATTTACTTTCCCATGAAATACATCAGATTGTCATGACAGAGACGACTTTTGTCAAGTCACTTGAGAAAATGGAACCACTGGTAAAAGAGGTGGAGGAGAACCACGTGATACTTAACGATCATTCATTCTTTGTGAATAAGATGTGGGATCATTATGGGAAATAGTAGACTGAAATGGTGCTTCAGGCTGAAAGATGGCCTGCGAATAGTGGATCCAAACAGGAGACTTTCCAAGTCTTATCTTGAACAGGCAAAATCTTCCCTTTTGAAAGCTGTAAAGGACCTAAAAGACGATGATCTTTTGTGGGCAACTGTGGCAATTTATTACGCCGAGTACTATGCGCTGTATTCATTCCTTCAGAGAATTGGTGTAAAATGCGAAAATCACACATGTTCTATACTTGCCGTAGGTTCTCTTTTGGGAAAAGAAAAAGTAGCGACAATCAACGATCATAAGGCCAAGAGGATCGATGCGCAGTACTACATGAAAGTCGATCGGGCAAGCGAAATAGAATCCATGCTCAAGGAAGCCAAGATGTTCGTCTCATTTTTTGACCAGCTTGTTTATGGACTTTCAGAAAAGGACATAGACGGATACAGGAAAAATATTTCTCCTGAATGTAAGTGAATACTTTGAAGATGGGGAACAGGTGGCGTCTAAACCGAGTGGATGTAATTCAGACAACGTCTGAGAATCTCCCTCTCCAGATACTATTCGTGTATAACGTGTTGACATTGGAGTCGAGGTCTCCTATTTCATGCCTTGCTTTCTTCCCGGATATATCTTACCATCCTTCGATACGTATATAACCCTCATTTTCCCGGACCTTTTCGGCAGTCTTCATGCCGATTGCCTGCCCGCTTCCTGCCTTCTCCACAGGCTTGTGGTCAATCTGCATGCTCTCGACAGCCTGCTTGACGTTTGTTCCAGGGCCTTCTATGCTGATACTGTCTCCGTTCTTTAAGTCAGCTGACAGCTCCACCACCGCAACGCCTATCTCACTGAAGTAGTGCGTCACCTTTCCTATGAGCTTTTTCTCACCCATGAAATCACGATTATTCCTATCAAATCATGCATTAAATTCTTTTCTTTTTTACCATATCCAGGAAAGGAGCAGCTTGGATGCGCCATAAAGTACTATACCCACGATAAAGTCTATCACCGAAAGCACACTTTCCCCTATGCCTACCACAAATCCTATTATCGGCCACAGTGCAATAAGCAGCACAAGCAGAAGTATCATGAATCCTATACCCTTCATTGAATTCCTGGTCTCATAATAAAGCACAATCAGCGCTCCCGTCACGAGTCCCCCGATATGCGCCATGTACGCTATTCCGGTTTCGCTCATGGGTACTACGGCAAGTGCAGCCTGTGATATTATGTAGAGTATGGCAATGAGTCCTAGTGGAAGCGGTATCAGGTAAAGCTTTATCATCTCCTTTGGCTTGATGAGCATGGAAGCTCCCATGATACCGAATATGCACCCTGACGCTCCGACAGCAGGAATGGAACTCGTAAGCCCGTATGCTAGGTTTCCGACAAGGCCTGAAAGGAAGTATATGATAATGAACTTCTTTTTCCCAAGTTCTTCCTCAACTACCCTTCCAAAGAAGAAAAGCGCAAGCATGTTGAAGAAGAGATGTGACGCGTTTGCGTGGACGAAAAGCGACGTGAACAATCGCCACACTTCCAGCACGCTTCCGCTTGAGAATGCCAGCGTGTCGCTTGTCTGCTGGAGCAGTTCGTCAGGCATGCTGAAGATTACGAGGAATACGATGACGTTTGCAATTATGAGCGCTTTCGTCAGGTTGGCCATAATCTCTTTTTGTCGCGGCTGAAATTTAAACGATGGCTGACAACTATTGTTATGAGTTATGCTCGCGGCAGGAGAGACTCATAGGACCCGTCCTATAAGTTCCTGATATTCGAGCATCTCGTAAAAGACAAGCTCGTAGCTGCCGGTTTTGATGCAAGGAGAGTCCCGCTTTCGGGAAGACAAAGACCTGAGGGAGAACACGACATCCCAAATACAGACATAATAGTGGAAAACAAGTTCTTCTGTAAAGCAAAGACCACCAAGGCCAAAAAATACGTCTCCTTCCCGGAAGGAGAGATAATGGAACTTGCAAAAAAAGAACAGGACTTCCTCGTCTTCAACTTCAGCAGGACCCCTCCTTTCGTTGTGGTAAGATTCGACGACTTTCTGGACCTTCTTAAGATGTGGAAAGAAAAAGGTAAAACCGGCAAAGTGAGTGAATAACCTGTTCACCAGTCATCATACGTTGAATAATAAATGCTAGTGCGTTTCTTTTGGATACCGTATAAGTTTTCACGTTCGGCGGAAAATCGGCTACTCGTGCCTGTCCTGCCGTAATTATTTCTTGACCCTGTTTTACCGTCTTTGTCGGGTTTTTTCACCCACCATTTATTCGCCTTTTTGTAACCAACTTTTCTAGCTTTCCCTTTTCTGATTTTAATAACGGGTTTAAGGTCACCGTCATATAACACATCTCTGTTATTGTTATTATAATTTCTTGAATTATACCCACCGCTTGATACTATCCCGTAACCGAATTGGTGCCTGTATATCTTCGCCCCTTTTCCCCTCATGATCATACTGGTATGTGGAATTTTAAAAATGGAAACTGCCCAAATGCGAAACATTTAAATGTCCGCAGTCTCAATAATTGCTACATTAATTAAACTATTAGAGGTGAGAGTTAGTATGTCAAATGGAGTAAAGTGGGTCACCGAGGACCCTGAAAAGAAGAATGTTTTTTGGCCTTCGGAGGAAATGAAGAAGAAGGCATGGGTTTCAGATCCAAACGTATACGAAGAAGCCATGAAGGACCAGGAGGGTTACTGGGCAAAGGTTGCCGGGGAACTCCACTGGGACAAGAAATGGGACAAAGTCTATGAACAGAATCCCGACAAGCCATGGGAATTCAAGTGGTTCCTGGGCGGAAAGATAAATGCAGCTTATAACTGCCTTGACAGGCACATAGAAGCCGGTAAGGGAGACAAGGTCGCTTTCGTTTGGGTTCCAGAACCCGTTGACGAGAAGCCCGTTGAGGTCACCTACGCAGAGCTCAACAAGGAAGTAAACAAGCTTGCAAACGCAATGAAGAAGCTTGGCATCAAGAAGGGCGACAGGGTTGGTATATACCTTCCAATGATACCTGAGATGGTAGCTTCACTTCTTGCATGTGCAAGGATAGGAGCTGTCCACAACGTCGTATTCTCCGCATTCAGCGGCGAGTCCGTAAAGGACAGGATGGAAGACGCAGAGGCAAAGCTTCTGATAACCGCGAATGGTTACTTCAGGAGGGGAAAGCCTCTTGACCTGAAGAAGAACGCAGATGTCGGCGTCGAGGGAACTCCGATAGAAAACGTCATCGTCGTTGAGAGGACAAAGGAAATCGAAGTCAACTGGAACGAAGGAAAGGACCACTGGTACCATGAGATCATTGAAAACGAGAGTGGAGAGTGTGAGTCAGAATTCGTTGAAAGTAACGACATGCTCTTCATGCTCTACACAAGCGGTACCACAGGAAAGCCAAAGGGCATCGTCCACGACACTGGGGGATACCTCACACAGGCTTACATAACCGCAAAGAACAACTTCAACCTGCATGATGACGACATGTTCTGGTGCACAGCTGACGTCGGCTGGATCACGGGCCACACCTACGGGTGCTATGGACCGCTTTCAGTCGGTGCAACGCAGCTAGTGTTCGAGGGCGCCCCAAACTACCCGGACATGGGTAGGTGGTGGCAGGTCGTCCAGGACCACAAGGTTACCGTCCTGTACACAGCACCGACCGCAATAAGGATGTTCATCAAGGCAGGCGATGAATGGCCGAAAAAATACGACATGAGTAGCCTTAGGATACTCGGGTCCGTGGGTGAGCCTATCGACGAGGAGGCATGGCTTTGGTACTTCAGGACAATCGGCGGAAGCAGGTGTCCGGTGATAGACACTTACTGGCAGACCGAGACCGGAGCGCACGTCATAAACACGCTTCCTGGTGTCGGACCGTTCGTACCGACTGTTGCCGGCAGAGGCTTCCTTGGCATAAACTTCTCTCTTTACGAGGAGGCAGGAAACGAGGCAGAGCCCGGTGTTCCTGGATTCCTTGCCATGAAGCCGCCATTTTCGCCTGGCATGCTCAGGGGCATCTACAAGAACGAGCAGAAGTTCATAGATACCTACTGGTCAAGGTTCAAGGGTGTCTATGACACAAGCGACGGTGCAAGGTTCACAGACTACGACCTGATCAGGGTGACCGGAAGGGTCGACGATGTCATGAAGGTTGCGGGTCACAGGCTTTCCACAGGAGAGCTTGAGAACGCGATTAACGAGCACGAACTTGTCAGGGAATCGGCAGTTGTTCCAAGGCCCGACAAGATCAAGGGCGAGGTCCCGATAGTGTTCGCTCTTCTAAGGGATGCATCAAAAGCGTCTGACGATCTCAAGACCGAGATCGTAAAGCATGTCGACAAGATGATCGGACCGACCGCAAGGCCGGCTGAGATATACTTTGTCGAGGACGTCCCGAAGACTCGTTCAGGAAAGATAATGCGAAGGATACTGAGAGGGCTCATCAAGAACGAACCAAATCTTGGTAACACCACAACGCTTCTGAACCCTGAGTGCGTGGAGCACTTAAAGGAAGTCGTAGGATACACCGGGGGCGGCTAAGCCCCGATCCTTTATTTTACAATTATTTTTTAATTATTTCCTTTTAATATCTTAATGAAAGTTATGAAATTACCAATTGTAGCAGACGGTAAGAAGACTATCGATGGTACAGGTAATGTTAACGATATAATTGCCGGTTATCGAGAATGGTTGATTTCTATAAGATTAATGGCATGTCGGAATTTGCCGGTGTTTTCCAAAGGCAGCTCGATACACTCAAAGAGAATAGATACTGATTTATGAAGTCAATTGTTTACAGTCCTACTTACCGAACTTCCTCTGCTGCTCAAAATACCAATCCATGACATTCTTGAAGTCCTTCCTTGTGAATTCAGGCCACAGCTTGTCAGAAAAGTATATTTCCGCATAGCTTGCCTGGTAGAGCATGAAATTACTGAGCCTGTGCTGCCTTCCAGTCCTTATGACCAGGTCCAGCGGCTCTTTTACATAAAGAGCCTTGTCAAGCTTCTCTGCAGGCTTCCTGATACTTTCCTTTATTGCTTCGTTTATCTCGAATTTCGAGCCGTATGCAAGCATTATGTTTAGAAACATCCTCGAATAGTTCTTCGTCGAATAGTAAAGCTCCTTTACGATGTCCTTGACATCAGGTCTCCATATGCCCCTGTCCCCGAGCACGCGCACCCTTATCTTGTTTTTCTTGACAGGTGGATGGTTAAGAAGCTTCTTCAGTTCGTCCCTGTACACCCTCCAGAGGGCCTCGACCTCTGCCTTGGGCCTGTTCAGGTTCTCTGTAGATAGTGCAAAAACAGAGACCATCCTTATCTCGGGATAATCGTTGCACCACTCAAGGAATTCTTCTATCCTCTTTGCGCCCTCGACGTGGCCGTCTATGACAGGCTTTCCGTTTTCGGTTGCATACCTTCGGTTCCCGTCTGGTATGAGTCCTATGTGTATACCCTTGTTCTTCCTGCGGTCGTTCATTATTCACCACCAGTCTTTCCTGAAAGCCTCTCGAGTTTCATTACCCTCTTACTGATTGGCGGGTGAGTGGAGAAAAGTCCTGTGAACCAGTCCTGTTTGAACGGGTTCACTATCCAGAGGTGCGAAGTCGCAGAAGAGCCTTGTACAGGCTTGTGCTTGGCAACGTCCGTTATCTTTCTGAGTGCTGAAGCCAGTGATTTCGGATCCCTTGTTATGATAGCTGCGTCATGGTCTGCTGCGTATTCCCTTCTTCTCGATATCGCAAGCTTGACTATGGTCGCTGCAAGCGGCGCGAATATGGCAATCAGTACGACACCAAGTAGAAGATTGTTTCCATCCCTTCTGTTTCCTGCAAATAAGCTCCAGTATCCTATCATCGCAAGGTAAGAGATGGCACCTGCGATCGTGGCGGCTACTGTCTGTATGAGAGTGTCCCTGTTTTTTATGTGGGATATTTCGTGTGCAATGACTGCTTCCATCTCCTTTCTGCTAAGGCTTGTCAGTCCCTGCGTGACCGCAACCGCGCCGTGCTCTGGATTCCTGCCGGTTGCAAAAGCATTCGGTATGTCGCTTGGCACCACGTATATCTTCGGGACTGGTATGCCGGCTTCTTTTGCGAGCTTTTTTACTATCTCGTTTAGGCCCTCGTCTTCTGTCCTGTGCGCCCTGTAAAGCCTCAATATGAGCGTATCCGAGTACCAGTATGAAAAGAAGTTTATGCAGAACATGAAAATCAGCGCGACTGTCATCCCCATGACCCCGCCGATGACTAGACCAGCACCTAGCAAAATCAGCGTCAGTGCGAGCAGCAGGAAGAATGTCCTGAACATAGTTAATAATATAGCAAAGGCTTTTAATTTATTGGGATGCCGCTATCCTCTTCAGGACATTCCTTGCAGTCTTTCTTGTACTGTCATCGATTTTCACAACGCACACGCCCTTGTCAAACAGCCCGTATGTCACAGATATCCCGTTTTCACCAAGGATTGCTGCAGGAAGCACCGCCATGTCCTCTTCCCCGTCAATCCGCACTTCGACTGGTTTTTTGGCTGCCATTGACTTTCTGACAGCCATCCACATGTCGTTTGTCAGGTAGCCTGTCGGGTTTTTTGCAGTTATGACCTCGCCATCGAATTTCACAGTGTTTTCAGCAGGCTTTCGTTTCACTTTTCCGTCAACAACAATTATGTCTGGCCTGACACCATGCGAGTCCAGCTTGTACGCGGTCTCATCCCCGACTGAAACGATTTTCGTACCTTTCATCTCTTTTGCAGCCTTCTTGTGGTCATCAAACAGCTTTCCGTACGGTTCCCTCAGTTCTTCCCTCATGTTGTCTGGTATCTTCAGCTCGCCTGTGATGAACAGCCCTTCCATTTCCATGACTTTTGCCATCTCCTTTGCAGACTGTTCGGCTGTTTTTCCTGTCGTGTCGATTTCCCTTACAGCCTTGCCGCTTTCGATCGATTCGATCTTGCATTCTTCCATTATTTCTGCAAGGACGTTTTCTTCTGTCTTGTTGAAATCCCACCCCTTTTCCTTTCCGCGCTTTCGCATCTCGGAGGGGTTGGTCCGAAGTACTATGACAAGATCCGAATGCATGTCGTGGGCATAATGGGACTCAACGATCAGCGGGTTTCCGGTCTTCTTGAGTTTCTCCACTTCGGCCTTTATGGCTTTCATGTCCGCTATCTTGCAGCACCTCTCTTCGTCGTAACCCGAGTGCATGCCCTTCTTCTCTGCAAGATCGTTGAGGCTTACAAGCTCCCACCCAATCATCTCAGAAAGGACCCTTGACGCAGACGTCTTGCCTGTTGCAGGAGTCCCGGTTATCGCCACTATCATACAGTATCTATCGTGACGGATGTTTTTATTTTGGGGGTTCAAACCCCGGGGATTCCATATGGCTAAAAACTTTAAAGGTATGCCAAGAATAATGTTCATGGCAAATAACATTGCAGAAGAAATAGCAAGGCTTAAGAAGGAGAAGAATGCAGTCATACTTGCACACAACTACCAGTCTCCTGAAGTCCAGGACATAGCAGACTACCTTGGAGATTCCCTCGGGCTCAGCCAGAAGGCAGCTTCCGTGAAGGAAGACGTCATAGTTTTCTGCGGCGTCCGCTTCATGGCAGAGACCGCAAAGATACTCTCTCCTGAAAAGAAGGTTCTAATACCGGTACCGCATGCGGCATGCCCGCTTGCGGAAATGATCACACCAGAAGCCCTGCGAAAAATGAAAAGCGAGAACCCGGGTGTTCCTGTGGTGTCATACGTTAACACTTCTGCTTCCGTGAAAGCAGAAACCGATATCTGCTGCACATCTTCAAACATAGTAAAGGTTGCCGGGTCGCTTGAATCTGACAAGATCATATTCACTCCAGACAAGCACCTTGCAAACTACCTGAGGACAAAGATAGACAAGGAAATCATATCGTGGGAAGGATACTGTCCTACCCATGTCAAGATACTTCCAGAACACGTCAGGGAGCAGAAAAGCATGCATCCTGATGCCAAGGTACTTGCGCATCCTGAATGCAGGCTTGACGTCCTTGAGCTTGCAGACGAGGTCACAAGCACCGGTGGCATGCTGAAGTACGCAAAGTCATCGCCTGCAAAAGAGTTCATAATAGCAACCGAGACGGGCCTTCTCTACACTCTCAGGAAGCAGAACCCTTCAAAGAAGTTCTATCCCGCAACGGAGCTTGCAGTCTGCCCGAACATGAAAGAGACCCGCGTCCACGACGTCCTTGAATCACTAAAGGAAATGAAGCACGAGGTGGACGTTCCAAAAGACATACGGTCAAAGGCAAAGAAATCCATAGAAAGGATGCTGGACCTTTCCTGAGGTCACAAGGTGTTGTTCCAGCAGAACAGATGGTACTGGCACCCTTCGTGCCTTAATTCGCAGCATTTCTTGCATATCGGTTTTCCCCTCTCAACGCACGTGACCTTCATGCGCATCCTTCTCCCGCAGTCACTGCAAGCTTTTAGCATAGAGGTTATTGCCGCATTTCCTTTATAAAGATTTCATCAGCTTTCCCAGAAGTGGAATATAACTAAACCTGCTTGAATATAAACTCAAAAAAGTCAAAAGTGATGGCGTCAAAACCTTTGATTAGACTACACGGTATATTCTGCTTTTGGGGATCGGAACGAACGCTACTGTACCTTCGTTGCCTACATGCTCAACTGCGTAGGTCAAGGTAGACTGTAAATCTAAATCAACGCCGAGATTACCCTCTGCTGTACTTATTTGATTACTGATGGTACGACTAACTCTGTCGAATGTCACCATGAACGGGTAATTGTCCTCCGGTTTCATTCTATTGCACATTTTATCACTCCTTATATTACCAATGAACCGAAACTTTTATAAACGTTTCATGATATTGCACCAAAAACCACTTTTATCAGTGCGATTTGACGTGCGAGGGACCGTAAAATCTTTTTATACAGTCGTTTGATATTATTCTTTTAATGGCATTAGACGTATTCGGTTTCGGGAACGCGCTTGTTGACATACTCGTACAGATAGACGACGATCACATAGCGGAACTCGATCTGAAGAAGGGTCTATTCCATCTTGTTGATAATAGCAAGATAGAAGAACTGTTGAGGAAATTTGAGTCACCGGAAAATAAGATCGTCCCGGCCGGTTCCTGCGCAAACACTATCTTTGCACTGTCTTCCCTTGGCGCAGATGTCGCGCTCTGTGGAAAGATAGGAAACGACCCGCACGGAAAACTATATGAGGAGATAGTGTTAAAGGACGGTATTAATTCTAGGATAAAGAAATCCCATGATGTGGGAACGGGAAGGGTAATAAACCTCATCACGCCGGACAGTGAAAGGACGTTTGTCGTCAACCTGGGAGCATCGGTAACGTTGGAAAAAGAAGAGCTTCATGACGTGCTAGAGGACGTGAAAGAATCCGGTATATTCCACATGGAATGCTACGTCATCGAAGAGCCCGTCCTCAGAGAATCCGTGATGTATCTTGCCAGGGCCGCAAAGGAGAACGGTGTGAAGATATCAGTTGACCTTTCCGATCCGGGTGTCATAGAGAGGAATCTTGAATATATCAGGCAGCTGGTTGAAGAATACGCTGACATAGTATTTCTAAACGAGGAAGAGGCGAAAGTCTTTACAGGACTCGACCCGGATGCTGCAGTAAATGAGATATCGAAGATTTGCGAGACCGTCATTGTAAAGCTTGGTTCAAGCGGGTCGCTTGTGAAGTCAAAGGGCGGCGAAGTCGTAAGGATCAATGCCGTAAAGGCAAGCCCGGTTGATACGACAGGTGCGGGAGACTTCTATGCGGCAGGCTTCCTTTACGGACTTTCCCGGGGAAAGGACATCGCGACCTGCGGGAAGATAGGTTCCATCATAGCAGGCAAGATAGTGGAACAGATCGGCGCAAGGCCTCCCGCTGACCTGAAGAGCATGCCGGAACTCGAAGGCCTACTGTAAAACCTTTCCGCTTCCTATTATGCGGACTTTTTCTGCATTGAGGTCAAGTAGCATGAACGTGTCATCTTTCTTGTAAACAAACGGCCTGTCAGCCTCTATCGTAATCTTTCTGTCGGATACGGATGACAGTGTCACGGGAAACGTCTGCATACCAACTGTGGAGTGGAAGCTGCCTTCCCTCGGTCCGCCATCGTAGAATTCGTTAGCCTTGAAATTCAGGTCAACTTTGAGGGATTCCGAAAACAGGCCTGGTTCGCAGAGCACAGTTCCCCTTTTCATCTCTTCTGCTGCTGCACCCTTTATGCAGAGTCCAACCCTTGATCCGGTTGCGGCCTCGTCGTAATCCTTGTCGTGCATCTGGATGGAACGGATAAGTATCTCCTTTCCGCCTGGAAGAATCTTAAGCTTCTGGTGCTTTCTTACCGTACCTGTCTTGACGAATCCGAGAACCACTTCTCCAACACCCTTGACGCTGAATGAATGGTCAACAGCAACGGATGTTACCGTTTCTTCACCACTTTCAGGCTCTATCCTGGATAATGTATTGAGTATGTGATGCTGGTCCCTGTCCCTTACGGTGAAGGATTCAAGTGATGTATCCTTGGTCATTGACAGGACCTGCTTTAGGTCCGCACCAGGTGTCACGACCACAACGCCATGCTTTACCTTCATGGCATCAAGCATGAGTATGGTCTCACCAAGTCCTTTGGACGGATTCTCAAACGACACTACTGCTGCATCTATCGTTCCCATTATCTGGCTTTTTGGCGAAAGCTTGTCGTCGACTGGTTCCATGAACGTGTATATGGAATCACCGTCTTTCCTGTTGTAAAGGACGATGTCGCTTTCCGTATCTTTCTTTCCAAGCAGCTTACCAATATCGCTGTCGTTGAATACTCCGACTGTCAGGCTTTTCATAACAACCATTTGCTCCTCGTTGGAATAAAAATGCATTCAGAACCGTAACTTAAATATAGCAAGTGAACAATAGTTATGAGAACAAGAAACATCGATTTCGAAAAGAAGGTCTTTGACATAAAGGACGAGCCGATGCCAAAAGGATCATGGTGGTGGTGGTTCTGGCTGTTCTTCTTCGACAATCCGAAGAACCCGAAAAAACCAAGACAGCTCATGATACTCTGGTCGACAAAAAACGAGAAGGTCATAGACTGCAACGGCACCCAGATGATTATTGGTCCGCAGGACGACAGGAGCCACATGGACGGCGCCGTGGCCGCGTGGTACTTTGACGGAAAGAAGATGAACCATAACTTCCTTCTCGATCCCTGCAAGCTCAGGGTAACATCTGACAGCGTGACTGCGGAAACGAAGTCACCTTCGACTTTTTCTGTGAAGAAAAAGAAGAGCATCGTCAGGATAGGAAAGGGCATGGAATTCGTCTCAGAGATGATTGAAGATAGCGATTTCACAAAGCCCGAATACCATGAAAACAAGATACTCGGTGACATGGGCTATAACATCCTACGGGTCAACAAGCTGAAACTCTCAGGTATAGTGGACGGAAAGAAAATAAAAGGCACGTCCTACTTCCAGAGGGTGTTTGTAAACGCGCCGTCGCCTCCGTGGTACTGGGGTATATTCCATTTCGACAATGGTGGTGTCCTGTCGTATTTCAACCCGAACGCTTTTGGAAAGTCCATAAAGCAGGATATAAGCCTTTTTGACGGCAGGAAGATGCACGAGATAAAGAACATCCGCGTGAAAAGAAAAGGCGGCGATGCCCCGGATTTTGAAGTCAGCGGGGAGAATGAGAAGGAAAGGATAAGCTTCACCGTGAACTCCTATGAACATTCGTCCTGGACGTTTAGGAAGAAATTCCTGGGTATAATCCCAAACAAGCTCGTCTACAACGAGTATCCGGCAACCGTTTCAGGCCTCGTCATTCTCGACAAGAAGACTGGTAAGAGGACGAAAATGGGAAATGCAATAGGTAATGCTGAACACACGACTGGAATGTTACTGTAAGTGTGTACTCTGAAACTGGCATCGCGATTCCATTAAAAATGTATTTATTTGTAACTCAAAATGTTATATATGACTGGAAGGATAGGATCATTCCCGTCCTATTTGATTGATAGTGGCCTCACTGAAATTATTGATGCGCTTCCTGAAGAATTGCATGATTACAGGATAGTTGATTTGTGCAGTGGCAGCGGGAAGGCTGGCCTTGCTGCGTGGGATTTCTACAGGAAGAATACGGCCAATGAGCCCGCACTGAGACTCATAGACATTGACCCGGCTTGGTTTGATAAAACAATAAAGAAAAGACGCGCGCATGACACGACGCTTGGCAGCAATTGCTATGAGATGGGACTTCATGATGTCCCGGAAACCGTAAATTGTATTGTGACGGATTTGATGTACTATCTCAAGTATTCAAAAAATGAGCACGGTCTCGCTCTGATGAGGTCTGCCCTCCATTTTATCGAGGAAGACCCAAGAATAGTCCTTGGTAAGATTAATGATAGCCTTTCATCTGACGGATATTTCGTCCATGCATGTTTCTGCCTCCCAAGTGAAGAAAGCAAAGCATTCTATGATGAGATAACTATGGAATTGTCTGCCATGGGAAGCAAGGATATAGAGAAAAGGGAAATCAGTACCGTTCATAAAATAGAGAAAGTAAGTTCAGAGTGTTTTGAAAAAACGGAGCTCTCAAAATCATATAAACTGCCCGCTGATTTCAAATATGTTACTGAAAGGTTCGGAATAGATAGTTCTGACGATGGCCGCAATAAGTGCTTTGATGTTATCATAAGTGCACTGGAAAAATACCCAAGTGTCATAAATGAACTGAATGTGGATGCAGGTGATGATTTCTCATTTGACATTCCATATTATGTAATGGTTTGCAATAAGGGAAAGTGATCACGTAAAGTTTGATTGCAGATCACTTTAAATATATCCTTACCATATGATTTATCTGCCGTCCTGACAATAATTTTTACATTCTTGGTACGCGGTGGTATGC
>JANQNF010000083.1 GCA_028279705.1 archaeon | reverse complement strand
TTCTACGCTTTTAGTATACCTTACACTCATCTTACACGTTCACTGGCTTCGTCCGCCATGTTTGTCTACGTTCTGTTTCCGGTCTTACTCCTCGTCCGTCTCTCCTCTTTTGATCCTGCCACCACACACTCTGTTTCTACATCTGAGGTGTCTCAGCCTTTCCAAACAGCATGCCAGCAGTTCTCATCACTCATCATCACCCCTCTCCACCTTCTGGCTCATCGTGGTCAACTTCATCGTTGCTTACGTCGTACTGGTTCCTATCTGTTCGTATATTTCCTGTTGCTGTCTGGTGATGTCGAGGTTAACCCGGGACCTTCTACTGCCTTCAGCGTCTGCACTCTTAATATCCGGTCATTCCTGAACCCGGCACATTCCATCGACTTATCTGGCATCATTGATTCTCATCATCCGGACCTGTTCTGTCTCACTGAAACTTGGGTAAAGCCGTCTACCACCTCTGCTGAACTCATGGAGTCTACTCCTCCTGACTACACACTGATAAGCCATCCGCGTACTCCTCATTCTCTGAAAACTTGCCAGAATATTGGCGGCGGCACTGCTTTTCTTGTTAAGGAACCTTTCATCCAGCTTCCATCTTCCACATCGGTCTACACATCTTTCGAAGCATCTGCCATAACTCTTAAACTCCGCTCTGCACCTCTCACTGTCTACAATATCTACCGGCCGCCAGCTTCATCCAGCTACGCCAAGCCTTTTGCTACCTTTATCGAAGAATTTCACTACTTTCTGTGCTCTGCTGCCACTACACCACACGAGTTTCTCATCACTGGTGACTTTAACATTCATGTCGATGATCCGTCTGATGCTCAAGCTACATTATTTCTTTCTGTTCTATCTGATGCTAATCTCCTTCAACATGTCAACTTTCCTACGCAGGTTCCTGGTAACCACTTTCTTGATCTAGTGATCACATCTGCCGACTCTAGTCTTGATCCTGAAGTCACTCCAGGCGAAACACGGCCGGCTGATCATCATCCTGTCTTTTCTCGTTTAAACATATCTCCTCATCCCCCACCGGCTCCTCAGCCTCATACCTTTCGTCGACTTCATCGTATTGACCAGGCTCTCTTTCTCGATGACCTCAGCCAAACCAGCCTCATAACTGATCCTCCGGAGTCTCTTCCTTCTCTCCTCAATGCCTACGACAGCACACTTCGCAGTCTTCTAGACAAACACGCACCTGTTGTTTCCAGACTGTCTTCTCGTTCCAGTCCCTCTCAGCCGTGGTTCACTGATTCTGTTCGTACTGCCCGTCATGCCTGCCGTCATGCTGAGTCGGTGTTCAAATCTTCTCATTCCTCTTCTGATTACTCAGTCTTCAAGAGTCTTCGCAATCAATACCATAAAGTGGTTCTTGCAGCCAAGAAAGCCTACTATGCTTTCTTGGTCAAGTCTTCATCGGATAATCCTCGGCTTCAATGGAGCACCATTAATCGTATCCTTCATCGCAAGTCGGCTTGTGCATTGCCTTCATCCGTATCTCTTTCTGCTCTTGCCAACCGATTTTCTGCCTTTTTCATGGAGAAGGTTTCACAGCTCCGGCTGAACCTCTCCCACAATCCTGTTCAGTCTCCTCACTTTCCATCACCTACTGCATCACCTCCGGATTTTAGCACCTTTCCTGCTGCAACAGAGGACGAGATACTCAGGCTTATTCGTGACTGCCCTAACAAGCAGTGCGGGCTTGATGCGATTCCAACTTCTCTTCTCAAATACTGTTCTGGTATCCTCGCACCTGTTATCACACGCATTGTCAACCTCAGCCTTGCTTCTGGAGACTTCTCCCCTCAGCTCAAGCAGTCTATTGTTACTCCCCTCATCAAGAAACCCTCTCTTGATAAGGAAAACCTCTCCAACTACAGGCCTATTTCCAATCTCTCTACTCTTTCGAAGATCATCGAGCGCGTCGTCCAGTCTCGCCTTACCGATCATCTTACTCGTAATCGTCTTCTTAATCCAGTTCAGTCCGCATACCGGAAGCTTCACTCCACTGAGACAGTTCTGCTGTCTCTTCACGATCACCTCATCAACGCTATCGGTCGCCA
>JANQNF010000057.1 GCA_028279705.1 archaeon | reverse complement strand
CTTGTGTGGAGAGGCCATAGTCCAGCCACTAACAGAACTGATAAACATGTCCATACAGGAGGGAGAGTTCCCCAAGGAGTGGAGGCTATCCAGAGTAGTGCCCATCTATAAGAAAGGCTCGAGGACGGAGGTGACTAACTATCGGCCGATAAGCCTAACCAAGGCCCCGGCCAAGGTTATGGAAGAAATCATGCGAATGCAGCTGGGGTGCTATGTGGAGGCCATGGGCATCCTGCCACCGGAGCAACATGGATTCAGACAGAACCGGTCCACTACAACAGCAGTGGATGTGGTAGCCCAACAAGGGCAAGCAGCGCGGCAGAAGAATACGAAGATGGGAGTGCTGCTGTTTGACCTTAGCAGTGCATTTGACATGGTAGACATTGACCTGCTGGTGAAGAAACTACAGGTGTATGGAGTGGACCAGAAAAGCTGCCAGTGGATGCGTACCTACCTCGAGGGACGGGAGCACATTGTCGAGGTGGGAAGCCATCAATCACCCCAAAGAGGCACAGGAGGAGGAATCCCACAAGGATCAGGCCTCTCACCACTACTATTTTCAATATATACAAGTGATATGCCAAAGGCCACCATGGCTCAACTGGTGATGTATGCAGATGATACCACAGCACTGGTGGAAGCAGAAACAATAGAAGAGTTACGTGAACAACTACAGCAAACAGCCAAGGAGGTGCAACAGTATATGGAGTGCAATAGGTTATCTCTCAACCCAGACAAAACAAAGCTTGTGGTGTTGGGAGGCGATGGGTCAATGGAGATCTCATGCAGTGGCCACACAATCAGGGAATCGGAAGCAGAGAAGCTACTTGGCATTACAGTCGACAACAAATGGAAATGGCAGGGACATGTGCAGGAACTCTTACCTGAGTTGGACAAGATAGTTGGAGTGATTAAGCGCCTCTCCTACCATCTACCAAGAGATGCCTGTAGGGGTCTGGTCGGGCCATTAATTATGGGAAGAGTTCGGTATGGCCTCGACATATACACGGACCTAACAAGATGGCAGGAATACGGAAGGGGCAGAGGACAGATAATAGGAAAACTGCAGACAAAAATGAACAATGCGGCCAGAGCAGCATTGGGCCTTCGCTTAAGTGATAAGGTTCCAACAGAAGAG
>JANQNF010000023.1 GCA_028279705.1 archaeon | reverse complement strand
GTTCCGCGACTCCATTTGATTGGGGTGAGTATGGTGCCGTGAGCTCGTGTCGTATTCCTCTTGATCGGAGATATTCGGCCATTCGGTTTCCTGTATACTCACCTCCATTGTCACTCCGAAGGGTTTGAATTCGTCGACCAAACTGTGTTTCTGTTGCAACATCAAAAATCTTGAATTTTTCAAGCACTTCATCTTTCGATCGAATGAAATGCGTCTCTGTGTATCGTGAAAAGTCATCGATGAAGGTTACAAAGTACCAGCTCCCACCCAGACTTGCTTCTGACATTGGTCCGCAGACATCGGAATGGATGAGTTCGAGGGGTCGTTGAGAGCGAATCTCTGGAATTGGTCGGTGCGGTTTTCGCTTCGCTTTTCCGACTGCGCAGGATTCACAAAACTGATCCCTGTCTTGGTTCCATCCGATCGGTTTTATGCCAGTTACTTTCACTTTCTTCACCATGAGGTCGAGCTTTTTGGATCCACAGTGGCCCATCCGTTTATGCCAAAGTTCATAATTGCCTGACAAAGTCCTGGAAGATGTTTGAGCAGACTGACACTGGCTTGATTCTTTATTTGGATACACAATGTCAGCATCGAGGATGAAGTTCTTCCGTTCACGGCGTGCTGTGACAAGGGCAGAGCCTTTGTAGTCACGGATCAACACTCCATTTGAGGTGAAGTTAAGTGAAGCACCATGATTGATGCAGCTCTCAACTGAGATAAAGTTGCAAGCCAAAGCGGGGGCATAAAGCATGGTTTGGAGGGTTACGGTCTCTATGATGCCTGCATTTGTCGCTTGCTTGGCTTTGGAATGTGTAGCAGCTGTATTTCTTGTCTGGCGAAACATTTCTTCTCTCCAGTGTGGTGGCTTCCTGGGATTTTGTTGTCACTGGGTAACTTTTCTTGGTGTGGAATGAGTTTGACCGAGCCGGATCCAAGTGCATTACAGCTTCGTCCGTCCCCCAGTAAGATCGGTTGTGGCTTCAGAAATTCCTTGTATT
>JANQNF010000008.1 GCA_028279705.1 archaeon | reverse complement strand
GTGCTCATGCTTGCGTTAAGGTTTCCAGAAGTGTCGTTAGCCCAGACGACCCAGCATATTGTCTCTTCCGGGTGACCGGTCGTGTCTATCGTGAAGTTGCTCCAGTCACCGCTTCCGCTGACTGGGGTTGTGCTTTCGTTGTCCCAGCTTCCGCTCTCATTGGTTCTGAATATTGCAGTATCTACTTCGACATTGTCAGACCAGTAGACGCTTGCGTAGACTTCGTCTCTTTCGTTCACGCTTCCGGATGAATTGTCCTGATCAGAAATGAACTGAGGCATTTCCACGTCATTTACATAGAAGCACTGCTGTGGCATGCTGGCATTTAGATTACCCTTGGTATCATTTGCCCATATCATCCAGCATATTGTCTCAGCAGGATGTCCCGTCGTATCTATTGTGAAGTTGGAATAAGAAGGTTTTGATGCAAATTCAAAGTAGGACGCATTATCCCAGCTTCCGCTCTCATTCGTTCTGAATATGGCTGTAGAAAGATCCGAACCGTGATCGTGCCAGAATGACGAAACCAGTACATTCTCACCGTCATCGACCGCCCCTGATGAATTGTCGCTTACATCGGAATAGAAAGGTGCATCTCCATCGTCCGTTGTCAGATATGTGAATACTGGTGTGGAATTCCAGTTGTCATTGGTGTCGTTTGCATATGAACGCCACTTTATCGTGGCTCCTATTGTAGTGTTGACGAATACGCTATTTTCAGCCCACGCGTCCTGTCCGGTCAGACTATCCCAAGTATAGTTCATGAACTCCTGTTCATAATCCACCCGAATCCAGACTTCGGTGTAGTTTATCTCGTCATGGACGGTGCCGTTGTAATCCATGTAGATCCCGCGTATCCTGAGGTCCTGATTGGCGTTTGTTTCCCACGCCGTAAGTATCGTCGGCTCTGTCGTGTAGAAGGTGAAATTGTAGTTGGTCGTCTGAAGCCCGCTCCCTGTATAGGTCTCGTTCAGGCTGAAATTGCCTAGCTGTATCCAGTCGGTGCTGTTCCATATCTCCAGTTGCAGGTCCGGGTCATTCGTCGACTGGTCCGCCGAAGCTCCCGGATTGTATGAGTCGACCTCGACCGTAACGGTTATGTTATGCACCATCTCCCTGGCCGAATCAACATTTTCGTATGTCGTCCACGAGGTGTTTTCGTCACTATACAGTACAGGGAGCAGAGCCAGCGACCAGGCACCGCTCTCATCAGATGCCGCCGGAGTCCACGTTCTCGTA
>JANQNF010000039.1 GCA_028279705.1 archaeon | reverse complement strand
GGCTAAGCGCCGAGAAGCCCGGACGCTTTGCCAGGCCCGGCGGATGGCATTTATCCGAACGGCTGACTCACAGAGGTAGACCAACCAAGCCAAGTTCGGTCTGGCCCGCAGGCTGAGGTAGTAGAGGCCATAGTCCTCCATATCCTGGACGATACGTTTGACCTTCTTGGTGGCACGGTCCATTTGGAGATAGGCCACGTGACGGCCAGACTCGCCGTCTACAAGAAGAACATCGGGCCGAAGGGTCCGGCGTCGGCTGGAGACAGCAAACTGTAGCGTACCGGTCGAACCATCCTGCCAGACGGTGTTCCGCATGCGCATACGCCGCTCGTAGGGCGTGCCTCTGGCCATGAACACCGTATAGGCCTCTGCGATCATCAGCTGGTGGTGAAGTGTCATTCCCTGAAGCCTAGCCGGCCGCGGGATGGGCACGTGAGTACGTGTGGCCATGAGCGCCGCGGCCCGGCGCGTATAGGTCCATAGGCCTCGGCCATCGACCAGTTCAGAAGCCTACAGAAGAATCAGCACCTCTTCCAAAGCTGCCAGAAGAAGTTCCAGCACCAGTTCCAAAAGCACCAGAAGAAGTTCCAGCACCAGTTCCAAGGAAAAGGGGAAGACCACCACTCCATTCAAAACCAGTATTGCCCGCAGTGTCTGAATCTAAAGGACGAGGAGATGTCTCAAAGAATGCAGCCGATGGTGACATGGCAAAAGCCATGGTGGAAAAAACCAAAAAGAAGAAGGCAGAGGAAAAGACCAAGATGGAGAAGGAAATGGAAACAGAAAAAATAGGTAAGTATACTACTTTACATATGCTTTATTAGTCTTGTTTGTTTCACATGAAGAAAGTTCTAACTTCTTTGTCTTGTTTCAGTTAGTAAGAAAGAAAATGTCATGGTTGACAAGTCAATGCAGACAGATGGGGACCAAGAAATGGTTGATAAGTTGATGCAAACAGATGGGGATAAGGAAATGAAAAAAGATGAAACAGGTAGTTACTATTTCTGGTGTAACTTATGATTCCTTTATTCTTTCACAGAAAGAAAAGTTTGATTACTTACTTATCATTCTTGTTGTTTCAGTTGGCAAGGTTCCTATGAAGCACAAGTTGGTTCAGCCTGCAGTGGAAAGTCCATTCAAA
>JANQNF010000054.1 GCA_028279705.1 archaeon | reverse complement strand
ACCCTTGAAGCTTAATGCCTTGAATAGTACTCGGTCCGCTCATTTAGTTAACCCCTTTTCCCAAAATCCTTTATAACTTAAATCTTGTCTACGTAAGTGCAATTAGTTTGCTACAAAACCACCTCTCGAAAAATCTTGTTTACGATCTTGCCACCTTATATACCGAATAGCGCATGTTTTTTCATTGATATGGGGCTGGGCCTCGAGTTTACATGCTTGTGTAATAAAGGTCCGGGGAGAAAAAAAATTTAAGGGTCGGGCCTGGAATGTGGACCCGTTTGCCATCTCTAATTTTAGATACACCAGTAGGATAAAATAGGGTGTATATGTGAATATAAATAGTATATAAAAAGCAGCCCGCAATGCATTCATAGATTTGGTTAGCATTTTCAACATATTCATCTGCATTCGCTGCACATTGTTCGGGGAATCGTTGCGCATCTGAGACAAGTAAACCTCCGGGTGAATGGGGCTGAGCGAAGACGTCCGAAGCCACTGTAGGGGAGCAGTAGGGCGTGAACGGCATACTGGTGTCGATGTGCTACAACTGAAATCTGGTATAGATAGATCTAGGAAATCGGCTCTATCATGGCTAGGATAATTGAGGTGAGCAATTTCATCCTCTGATTCATCGTCTTCGATTTCCAACTCGGCAACCTCTTCATCACTGAGATCCCCTTCAGATCCTGAGGATGCATTAGCTGACTCCTCATCGAGCAGTTCGAGGAATTCGCGCACTTCATCATCTGTCAGTTTGCGCTTTTCTTCCAACTTGGCAACTCTCAGTTTCCGAGCGCGTTTCTCATCCATTTGAAAAATATTTCTCTAGTAGTGTAAGAATGCATACTTGTTACCGTGCCCGTGGCGTCGGCCTTGCTACTAGCTTTGCCTTGCCGGCTACGAGATATTTCGTTGGCCTGGCTCGTTGCCGACACCTCGGAAGTATTTCGAGCCGTAGCGACGCCTACGGTGCAGGAACACAAAGGGGTTTGTATTGCTTCCCGGACCGACCTGTTACTGCGTAGTTCTATATGAGGGTCGTCACTCGGAGCGGCTCCTAGTGAACGGCTCGTCCTCGCAACGGCCCGGAACTGAG
>JANQNF010000006.1 GCA_028279705.1 archaeon | reverse complement strand
TATTTATTTCATTCTGCTTGACTGGCAATGGAGATTGGCTCTGATCCCCCGGAGACACAGTAGGTCTCTGTTCAATGTGCAGGTTAGTTGCTGCGTCAGATTCAGGCAGAATGTCAGGAATGGGAATTTCATTTGACTGTTCAATTTCCTCTTCGTCGAAGAAATGAAACGGATTGTTCATTTCGTCATCTGGTTGAGATTCAAAACTTTCTTCTTTGTCTTCCATTTGTAAATGGGCAATTCTTTCAGCCATAATTTTTTCAACATATGCCATTAGGAGATTTGACTGGGCTTTTGTAAAGTGCACACCGACAAAGTCTTGCAAGCCAAGCACATTCTGCTTGTACAGCTGCAAACACCATGGCAATACACCAGGTTTACATTTGTGGCATACAAAAGCGAATTGCTTTCCCGTACATTTCTCCACCATGACTGTTGGTATCGGTATTTTTTCACCTTCCAAGAAATTTTCTTCCAGACAGAGGTTATGAATCCAACCGCAGCTGTCACATTCGGTGACCACTTTCGTTCCCAACACTTCCTGACAGTGTGGACATAATAAATTTTCAATAGTAAGTTCACTGTCCGTCGTATCTGCGTCGCCTTGTCCGGTTTGTTCGACAGCAGGGTTTTTCACCGTAGCGTGTTCTGATGAGCTGTGACCAGGATTTTGTGCTGGACTTGGGGCGGATTGTACACCTGCGCTCACCAAGCACGCTTCCACTCTGGCTTTATTTTGAACTAGTATACTGCCAGTTTGTTTTTGCTCACTGCCGGAGTCAGTGGCTTTAGTTTGTATACTAGCTGATGGGGCTGCTTCTGGGGTCCTGTGTTTCGACCTGGAAAGGCCCTGTGTTTCGACCTGAAGAAGTCTTACGCTCACCATCTCATCGGTATCCTTAGCTGGCCGGTGTCGCTTCTTACCAATCCCCCTCCAGATTGGCTCCCTGAGGTTTTCCTTGTGTTTCATCACAGTTTCTGTGATCTGGTAGTGGTCAACCATCAGGCTAGGAGAAGCACACCTCGAGTCGTCGCGACCCGTCATCCTCGTTGCTGCGAAGTAGGGCTTATGAGCAGTGACCCTCTGGGTTCGCCTTTCTCTTCCTAATTGTCTGCAGGGTTTGGTCATTTTGTGAAACCAGCTCTGCTACCAGAAAAATGTCCATGGAGATTTTTTGTGGCTGTGGAAGCGCTTTAGACAATTAGGCTTTGCTCAATGAAAGAGTACTACTTAACTTTGATAAAGTATTGGAGCGAAATGAGTTAAGTAGCTGAG
>JANQNF010000088.1 GCA_028279705.1 archaeon | reverse complement strand
TGTGTCCGACAGTGTGGCTGGATATCGTCGTCCCGCTATCTCCACAGTCACTCTTGTTGATTTTCCAAACAGTCCTTCATGTATACGCATTTCTTCTTCGTCACTCATTGGAGCTCCCAAATCCATACATTCGATAACAGTTTCTCCATCTTGCTGCGGCTTTACTAAGCCCATGTGCTTTGGTGAACCCCAGTCCCCTTCCCGCCATGCCAACTTCGGCTCCCTGGCTAATGGTACAAACTCACTATGTACCGGAACTGGTGCCATCACGGCTTCCACACGGCTATTGTGGGGGTTGCTAGCCACTCTGTTAGCTCCCTCCTTATCAGTCGCAGCTTGTTTCTCCAGCTGTTCTAGTTTTTCAGCTTCCAGTTTCTCCAGGCGTTTTAATGCCGCTTCAATCTCAGGACAACTAGACTTGTAGTGTCCTTGCTTTCGACAGTAATTACAGATGACATTTTGGCGCTTCCATCGCCTGTCCTCCTCTGTAAATACTTTCTCCGCAGCTCTATCTTCCTTAGTCTGTTCGGTCAGCTTCTTCTCCTGTTTGACACCTTGCTTGTGAACAAACTTTTGGAATGCTGAACCGGACCCTCTTTCAGCTTCTCTTCGGGCTCTCTCCCGAAACTGCTCCTCCCGAGTTGGGGCACTCACCAAGGGTGCTACGGTAGCCTTTTCATCCTCCTCTCCACTGGAGTCCTCACTGACATCCAGTTGCGTTACTTCACGCCCTGAGGACTTAAATCTACCCGAAGCATCCCTTACGTTCACTGCAAACTTTCGAGTCGTAGTCTGTTTCTTATACGTGTCTAAACTTTCTAAAAATCTCCCATAAGACAAATAAGCCGACAATGAGTGCTCTGTTGCATTCTTCACCATCTCCTGCCTCCAATAGTCAGACATTGATCGTAAAAAACAATCTGCCGCTAGCTCATCCTTCATAGCCCAATCCAAAGCTGGATACGCCAAAGTAAAGGCTTTCTGGATCCTAGTGGCAAACTTCGCCAATGGCTCTCCTTGTTCTCTACTCAGTTCTGCCAACTCATGGGCTGCAGAACGTGGATTCTTCTTTGCTCTAAACATCCGGGCTAGCTCACCCTTCACTTCAAGGTAAGTTATG
>JANQNF010000058.1 GCA_028279705.1 archaeon | reverse complement strand
TACCAGCAGGAGTCCTGGTTAGTGTCGGATGAAGAGAAGTTGAAGTGGGTGGTGTTGTAGTAGGTTGTGTTTGCCGGGTAGGTTATGGAAACTGAAGGCGATGACGTGTCTATGTTTACCGTTCTGTTGCTGTCCGACCAGTCTGTTCTTCCGGAAGTGTCATTACAGTAAACCCCCCATGACCACGAACCCTGAGCTATACCGGAAACCTGGACAGACCACGTAGTGTCATTAAAATATGACGAATTGGTCCGGTTGGCAGTCCAGGAACCCGACCAATTGGACCATAACTGTACGCTGCCAACACCAGTATTGTCATGGCAGCTCAGTTCAAAGGTCACGGTGGCCGAGCTCTCGTTGGAGTTTTCAGTGGGATTTGCACCAAACGATGCATTCGGATCCGTCAGGTCAACGTCGAAAGCTACCGACTCTGTATTATTGATGTTTCCTAGTGAATCGTTGGCATAGACGTAAACCATGAAGGGTCCCTCGCCGGACACGTTAAACGTGGTATTTGCACATGAAGATAAGGTCGTGTTGGAACCGCCCGTATTATACCAGCATGAATCTGTCTGATAGTTGTCTGAAACAGAATAATTCAACTGGAGGGTCTCGTTCGTACTGTAGTTTGTGACCTGCGGGGAAGTTATCGAGAGTAGTGGAGGTGTACTATCAACGTTAAACGTTCTTGTGGACGGCTGGTGGGAAAATCCGGAAGAATCGGTGCAGTTGATAGTCCACGTCTTTCCTGTACCCTGTGTTAGCGTTCCTGTGAGGTTCGTGCCTGTGGCGTTGTCAGTTGATTGGTTGTAAGTTTCAAGCGCAGAATCGATGAAAAGCGAGCAGTTGAGGCTGCTTGCAACACTATCTGTCACATTGAACTGAAAATCCGCAGAAGACTGGCTCGTATTGAAGTTATTCTGTGGCGCGATGAGTGTGACCGCCGGGGATGTCCTGTCTATGTTGAGCGTCCATGTGGTGGAATTGATCGTTGTGGCGTTGGTACAGTTAACGTACCAAGTGTGGCTGCCTTCGGTGAGAGTATCGTTTGCGTACATTCCAGTCTCTGTTTCGTTTGGCACCGACCCGTTCAAATAATAACCCGTGCCATCTATGAACAGTTCACATGAAGCAGTGGCATTCTCCCCGGTATAATTGAAAGTGAACTGTATCGTATCGTTAGTTCCGTTAACCCAGCTACCGTCACCCGGAGACGAAAGATACACTCCATCTATTCCCGCACCGAAGACCGATATTATATAGAAAAGTGGGAAAATGACAAGTAATGCTGAGAAAATAATACTGATATCTGCCTTTTGTATAGCTTTTTTCTGTGTCATTAAAACCGCGAGCCCAATTATGGTTCTTTTTTGTTTTTCCGTCTTAAATTGGTTCATGCCTAACGGTTTAAACGTGAACTGTCAGACTGTAACTTTTATAAAAACAACTGGATGTATAATTAGTCTATGGAATTAAAGGTACTGGATTCTGCACCAGACAAGTTAAGTGTGGAAGTGCACGGAGAAACGCACACCCTTCTTAACGTACTAACAGAATATGCATGGGAAGCCAAGGCTTCGCAGGCATCATACGTCATAGATCATCCTTATCTCTCGACACCGGAACTGATCGTGAAATCAAAGAACCCGAAAAAGACGCTAAGCGACGCTGCACAGATGATCATAGACAGGTCCAAGGATTTCAAGTCTGCTTTCGACCGCGCGGTCAGGAAGTGAATATACTTCTTTTTTAATGCATGGCTTCAATGTTAACACGATGTGTAACGTGCGGTGACAAAATGGAAGGTAACACGGAAACTATTGTCTACATCATCATAGGAATAGCCCTCGCATGGGGCATAAACCAGGGGATGGGACTGGCACTTTCGACAGACATGCCCGTAGTCGCTGTGGAATCAAACTCCATGGTACCGGTTTTCCAGAAAGGTGACATACTTGCGCTGAAGGGTGTCGGCCCGGGCGAACTCGAGGTAGACGACATAGTGGTATATTCTGTACAGGGAAGGTCTATCCCAATAGTCCACAGGATAGTGAAAATGAACCCTGACGGGACGTACCAGACCAAAGGAGACGCCAACAATGGCCAGCTCAGCTTCGAATACCACGTGCCGTATGACAATGTACATGGAAAAGTTGTGCTCATAGTACCGTTTCTTGGGTGGGTGAAGATTGGTGTGACCGAGTATGTAATACCGAATGTTTTATATTTATCAATGGTCTGTATAATTATAGCCGCGGTATATTACGGGAGGAGGTTGATTTAATGGAATTTTGTCCAAAGTGTAAACTGGTACTGACAGCGCAGGAAGTTGACGGTAAAAGGGTGCTCGTGTGCAGGAAATGTGGTCACAAGACAGACAAATACAAACCTCTCAGGATATCAGAGAAAGTGGAGAAGAGCCCGCTTGACAGTGTAGTGGTAGTCGAAAACGACCAGGAGACGCTGCCAAAGACCAAGGTCCTATGCCCGTCATGCAATCACAACGAAGCCGTATGGTGGGTCCAGCAGACGAGAAGCGCTGACGAGGCGCCGACAGTCTTCTACAGGTGCACCAAATGCAAGCACAGCTGGAGAGAATACGGCTAGTTCCTTTTTTATTTTTGTTACCATTCTTCTTCTTATGGTAAAAGTATTGGTATTAGGATCAAAGGAATATCCTTTCGGAACCAACAAGGGAGACGATCCTATACCTAGCGGCGGGATGGAAACTTACGTAGATGATCTAGCACCGGAACTATCGAAACTGTGCGAACTCGTGATAATGACAAGGAAGTTTCGCGGTACGAAGAAGCTGGAAAAGAAGGGCAACATAACGGTCTGCAGGGTACCATGGCTGAAAGGAAAGTGGCTGCGTAACCCCTCCTTTAACTTCGCTTCATTTGTTTCATCGATCGGTTTCATGAAAGACGTGGACATAATATACTCAAATGGCATAATTTCTGGCCTGGTGGCGCTCAAGCTCGGCAAGCTGTTTGGGAAAAAGACTGTCTACAGGCCCGCAGGAATCGGATTTTTGCAGTACAGGTTTCCATTGAAACAGGCGCTCTTCGCGCTTGAGCGTTTTGTGCTGAAGAGGTCATCTGTCGTCATCTTCCACTCCGAGGGAGAAAAGAAGAATGCACAGAACCATTTTGGTCTAAAACTTCGCCACGGGCACGCGATACTCACCGGGTTTCCCGTCGACAAGTTTTCAAGGAAGGGTAGCGGGTTGAAGAAATCAATGGGTATTGGTAATGAAACTGTGATAACGACTATCGCCAGGTTCGTTCCGGTAAAGGGCCTCGACTACATGCTAAAGGCGTGCTCCAGATTGAAAGGAAAGTTCAAGATACTCATGGTGGGTTCCGGTCCTGAGGAGGAAATGCTTGTAAAACTCGTCAGGGGCATGGGAATGGAAAAGGATGTCATTTTCACCGGATTCAGGCACGACATACCGGATATCCTGGGGATGACTGACATTTACGTGATATCGTCCTTTTCCGAAGGCCTCCCGACATCGCTTCTCGAAGCAATGGCTGCTGGAAACGCGTGCGTAGTCACTGACATAGGTTTACCCGTAGATCACATGAAGACTGGGCTCGTGGTCATGCCAAGAAACATGCAGGCATTGAGAAATGATATCCAGTCGCTTGTAGATGACCCCGCCCTGAGAAAGAAGCTTGGTGAAAATGCAGTAAAATTTGTTTCCGAAAACTGTACACAAAAGATGGCTGCAAGAAAGCATATGGACATATTCAGTAAGTTGGTGGGAAGATGAATGCAGGTATAGTACTCAGCCTCCACGGGTCACTAAAGGACATGCTGGAAAAGAATAAAGGTGACATGAAAAGGGTTTCTGAATTCGTGCTTTTCAGGCATTTTTCGAAAAATTTTGACAAGGTTTACCTTTTCTCCCACGACAAGGAAGATTTCAGTGAGGTGCTTCCAAAAAATTTCATTCAGGTGAAAATCAGGAACAACAAGCTATATGCAGCACTTGGATGGGTATCGGTTTGGTGGCACGCGGTTAGAAAAAACATGAAAGTGGTATATGCCGAATGTGGTCCTGCTCTCCCGCCACTTTTCATGGTGAATAAGATGAGCGGGGCAAAGACTGTCCTAAACTATGATAACACTTGGTATGTAAGTGCAACGGGACTGAAAAGGAAGGTCATAAGCACATATGAAAAATTCCTGCTCAGTTTCGTCAATTATTTTGTCATCGCAAGCACGGAAATAAAGAAGTTCGTCGGCGACAGGGAAGGCATACTCCCGATAAAGAAGGGAATAGTACTGGATTCGTTCGATCCCGGAAAAGTGAAAAAAGACGCTTTGTTTGGAAAAATCAATGGAAGGGTGATCATATTCACTGGAAGGCTGCATCCCGTAAAGGATCCACTGACGCTCATGAAAGCTTACAGGAAAGCCAAAAAGGAGGTGCCCGACATGCACATGGTATTGGCAGGTGACGGTCCGCTGAGAAAAGAATGTGAAAAGCTTGCAGACAATGATGTCCATTTCACGGGTTTTGTCAAGAACATACCGTCCCTATTGAAGGGTTCGTATGCTTTTGTGCTACCTTCGGTCTACGATGCGTCACCAAGGTCACTTATGGAAGCCATGGCAATGGAACTGCCGTCGATAGTGACCAGGGTTGGTGGTGTACCTGATTACATAGATGAAAAAAGTGGTATAATAATAGAGCCCGGAGATCCTGATCTGCTGTCAGAAAAGATTGTATACCTCTTCAAAAATCCCAAAAAGGCCAAGGATATGGGAAAGAATGCGAGAAAGCGCATGCTAAAGGACCATGACATAGAAAGAAACGTAGCAAAACTTGTCAGCATACTCAAGGCCAAATTGTAGTTAAGAGTGTGCTTTGGCCGGGTTGCCATAAACAACAGAACCTGCAGGAACGTCCTTTGTTACAACAGAACCTGCGCCAACCATGGCGCCTTTTCCTATGGTGATTCCGGGAAGTATGGTCGAATTGGCGCCTATGGAAACGTCATCCTCGACCTTGGTCTTCAGAAGCTTCCAGTCACCGACGGCACGCGGGAACTTGTCATTTGCGAACTTGACGCCAGTGCTAACGAAAACGTTGTTTCCGATCGTAACACCGGTTGGTATGAAAACCTGAGGCCTTATCTTGCAGTTGTCACCTATCGTGACGCCTTCCTCTATGTAAACGAAAGAGTCTATCTTGCAGTTCTTTCCGATTTTGCACTTGTAAAGGTTCACGTGATCGAATATGCGCGTCCCTTCGCCCATCTGAACGTCCACTATGACTGAATACTTGCTCATACCGCTACCGTTCCGTTCTTTTTGAGGGATTCAAAGCACTTCTCTATAAGCTCGACTGTCTTTGCGCCTATGACACTGTCGTTGTCCGGCCTTTCACCACTATGTATGCACGCGACAAAGTGCTCGAGCTCGTCCTTGATCGTATTGTTTCGGTCAACCTCAATGTCGTATTCATAACCGCTTTCATAGACCTTTATTTTCTGGCCCGTGCAGTTTATCTTGGCTGTCCTCACGGTGCCGCATATGGTCACTTCCCTTGTCTTTCCCGGCAGTGACCAGTTGAGTTCCATGTGGCCAACCGTCTTTCCAAACTCCGCAATTATGTACGCCCATTCTTCCGGTTCCTTTCGCCTGTACATTCCAGCCTTGCATGTTATCTTTTTTGGCCACTCGCCGATGAGATAGTTGAGTATGTCGAATGAGTGCGGAGCAAGGTCTGTTATGATGTCCCTGCCCTTCATTGGTTCCCTAGACTCTGTCCACTGCAGTTTTATCACTCCGGGTTCTCCGAAGAAGCCGCAGTTTATCTTCTCCTTTATGATTTTGAGCGCGTTGTTGAACCTGAATATGTGACCAACGCAGAATGCGAGCTTTTTCTTCTTTGCAATATTTACAAGCTCGTGGGCCTCGCTTGACTTGAGTGTCACGGGCTTTTCGACAAGCACATGCTTTCCCGCGGCAAACGCTTCCTTGCACAAAGCATAGTGTGTTTCATTGGGTGTGCATATGCTCACTGCTTCCACATCATCAGATGAAAGTATTTCCTTGTAGTTCAGTGTGGTCTTCTTGACCCCGTAGTTGTCCCTGCAGAATTTCAGGTTCTCTTCAGACAGGTCTGAAACGTTTACGAGATTCACCTCGCTTATGTTGGTGTACTCTTCAACGTGCTTTCTTCCCCAGTAACCAGCACCTATCACGGCGATGTTTGCCTTTTTCATGCTTTACCTCCAAAGAAGTTCTTTACGTGTTTTACCACATATTCGGCCTCTTCTGCTTTCATGTCACCAAAGATCGGTATGGCGAGATTCGTCTTTGCGTGCATTTCGGCATTTGGATAATCGCCCTCTCTGTAACCGAAAAGCTTCACGTAAGCAGGCTGCAGGTGTATCGGGTGGGGATAGTACGCTTCGCACCCTATACCGTTCTCCTTCAAATGAGACATCAGGCCTTCCCTTGACTTGCTCTTTATGACAAAAAGATGGTATGCGATTTTGGCATCAGATGATTCCTTCGGGAGGACCAGGTCACCAACACCCTCAAGTCCTTCCATGTAAATCTTGACAATTTCAGACTTGTTGGAATTCGACTTGTCCAGAAGCTTCAGCTGTTCTATTCCCGCAGCTGCATTTATCGTATTGAGCCTTGACGTATATCCTATGACATCGTGGACGTTTTGGTCCTTTCTTCCACAGTTTCTCATCTTGGAAACAAGGTCTGCAAGCTGATTATCATCTGTCGTGACGGCACCGCCATCACCGCAAACTGTCATGTTCTTAGTCGAATAGAAGGAAAAGCAGCCAGCGCGTGACAGTGAACCGGTCCTCTTTCCCTTGTACTCTGATCCGTGTGCCTGGCATGCGTCTTCGACAACGAAAATTCCATGCTCCTTGGCTATCCTGTTTATCGCATCCATTTCACAAGGCCTTCCATAAAGATGAACGGGAAGTATCCCTGCCGTCTTTTCGGTTATGGCATCTTCTATTTTCCCGTGGTCTATGTTGTTGGTCTCGTAATCTATGTCCACGAAAACCGGCCTGCCGCCAGCGTGGACGATGGCGTTTGCAGTCGCTATGAAAGAAGTCGGCGTGGTTATGACCTCTTTTCCCCTGACGCCAAGCGCTTCCATTGTGAGCGAAAGCGCGTTCGTGCCGGAACTGACACCGACTGCCCTTGACGTCCCGATGTACGAAGAAAATGCCTCCTCGAATTTCTTGACGCTCCCGCCGCCGACAAAAAACTCGTTCATGACGGATTCGCATACGGCGTTCTTCACGGATTCGTTCATCATCGGCATGAGCAGTGGTATTTTCATGAGATTAGTTTCCTGAACTTGATATTTAAAATTATGCCTAATTCTTCCCCAGCTCTGTGAATAATTTCGCGAGCACACCTGCCTGGTTGGCCGCGCTGTACTCTTTAACGCGGCTGGAAATGTCACGCCTTCTGAGTTTTCCCTGCTGGAAGTCCTCGTGAAGGGAAAGTATGGCTTTCTTTATCGATTCCTTGTTTCTCGGATGCGCTATTGTTCCTGTCCCTGTCTTTCGTATTATTTTCGATGCGTCACCGTCACCTGGAACAAGAGCCAGTATGCGGTTTCCAGTTGGTAGGTACTCCATGAGCTTCGTCGTTACGTAGCCCTTGGATCCAGGGATGTCATTTATGATCAGAAGCAGTACGTCAGATGAGCACATGATTTCCATGAGTTCTTCTGACGGGAGGGTACCGGTTGTCTTCACTACGCCATGCTTTTCTGAAAATTCTTCAAGTAGCCTTTTGGGTTCCCTGAAATACTTGCCCACGAACGTCACTTCAATGTCATCTCGTTTGAGTTCACCGCTGTCGATAAGCTCTGTTAGTGCCGAAAGAAAATGCTTGGGGGTGAAAAGATCGCCGTAAAGGGAGCCTATGTAACTTATACGCATCGGTCCTGGCTTTCGCTTTGCATTGACATAGTTTTCAGGGTCAAAGGACAGTGGTGAAACCACGAACTTTTCCCTGTCACCGTACTTCTTCTGCATCATTTTCTGTATTTGTTCAGAAACGACAAGTACCCTGTCGGCGTTTCTAACGACGTACTTTTCCAGTCTTTGGTCAATGGATCTGTGAAGTCTCGTGGGATACTTGACATGAGGGTTTTCAACCCACGGGTCAGAAAGGTCCGCGATATAAGGGAGATCTTTGTGCTTCTTCTTGAGAGTCGCGCCCGCAAGTATCGATGTATAAGGAGGTGCAACTGCAAATATTCCGCCTACATCATACTTTTCTATCATCTCATTTCCGCGTCGGACAGCCGGTAAGTGCCATCCGATGGAATAATCGGGAAGGAAAAGCCACTTGTTTGGCATTGCCCTAAAAGCAAGGGACTCGGGAACCCTTGTCCGCTCTACCATTACTGATGGGGGAAGCTTGGCGATCATCGAATCGTCAATCCTCCCAAGAGAGAACGGTGCCTTCTTCACAGTAACCACAATCGGCCTGTAACCGCTCTTTGGAAGATAGCGCACGAACTTAAAAGCTCTCTGCGAAGCGGCATGTATCATCGGCGCAAATGCATATGAGACTACAACCAAATCTTTCATAATATTAAGAAAACATACATCTTTATAATCTATTTGTACGACAGTTCCTCGACCACAGCCTTCAGTTCACGATTTCTATGTTCAATCGAGAATTTTCCTTTTTCCACTAAATGGCGGCTATGTCTGCCGTATTTTCTGCGTATTTTATCATCTTCAGCGAGTTCAAGCATCGCAGATTCCAGCCTGTCTACAAGTTTTCTCTGGACAGCCTTTGTCGCTTTCTGGACAAGGTCTCCAACTGTCCTGAACTTATAGTCATAATTCTTGTCATACATCTGCAATTCAGGTTCAACGATTATTCCATTCTTACCATTCTCCACAATTTCCGGCACTGCGAATACGTTCGTCGCTATGACTGGGAGGCCAAAAGACATTGTTTCTGGGTAAACAAAACCATATGTGTCAGATAGTGTAGGAAGCACGAATATGTCAGACTTTCTGTATAGATCGAAGACATCTTCCCTGGATATGGGAGTTCTTATGAATTTTATGTCACTGTTTGAGCTGAATTTATTTTTCACTGCATCTTCAGTATTGGACAGAAAAGTCATTTCAGCATCGCATTTTTTAGATATCCTGTCAAATGCCATTAAGGTCTCTCTGCCAGACTTCATCCAGAAGTGCCTGCTTATGAAAAGAAATCTGACTTTCCCAGTATCATTCTTTCTTGGCGATACGCTTTTGTCAATATGCATGGCAGGGTAGATTACCCTGAACTTGTCACTGATCTTACTGAAACCTTCTCCGAAAACGTGCTCGGCGTTTTTCAGCGCAGCCCTGCTCCATGGAAGCAAAGTGCATCTAGACTTTTCTATGTGTTTCATAGTAGCGTTTATCCTTGATTTACTGTTTCTGTATCGTAAGCCGCCAAGTATATTGATGGTATGTTCAAAATCGCATACCCAAGGAGTTCGGCTCCTAACCATCATTCCGCATGAATATATGACATCTTCTTTACATGACATGGGAACTGCATTGACGTTCGTTACATAGTCCCTGTAAATGTCGAATATTCTTCTTTTGATTCTATGTTTCTTGGGGGCTGTAATCTTTCCCTCGATTCCCTTGGCAATCTTCGTTTCACTGAATCTTACACCTTTTGGAGGGTAGTCTATTATCTCATCGTATGCAGGGTGCCCTCCTCTTCTGAGACAAACTTCCATTTTCATACCACCTATTTAGTGCCAAAAAGTCTCCAGCTCCTGCCACCTAGCGACGTGACAGAGCTTTTCCTGAGATTTTCATCCTTTATCCACTGTTCACATTCCTCGCGTGAATAATAATTGTTTATCGGTGTACCTAGAAAATCATACGCATCCGCAAGTTTGACCCTGAAAGGGAATTTGGCATAATTCTTAAATGGTATCCTCTCGGCAAGACCACTTGCACCAAACCATCCAAGTAATCTGTAAAGTTTGTTCAATGTATGATAGAGTATTGCAGGGATATAGCAGAAATAGTATAGCATCCTCTGGGGCATTCCCACCGTAATCTTTCTTATGGTTCCCTCAAGGAAAACTGTCTTAAATGTTCTCCCCTCACTTCCATAAAGCCACGCTAATATGAGCGTACCTGACTTTGCAAGTTTAACAAGTTCCGCATATCCTTTTTTCGGATAAGGGAGATGGTGAAGGACACCTATGGACATTATGAAATCGAATTTCTTCCTAAATGGGAGGTTGTATATGTCTCCCTGCACTATATGCACATTCGGAAATTTCCTGCAGTTCTGATAGGCAGCATCGACAGCATCACTCAAATCAAAACCGATAACTTCTGCACCATATCTGGCAGCGTAGTATGTATGCCTTCCAAAGCCACAACCAGCATCCAAGACTATCTTGTTTTTGAAAAATGAGGGTCTCAGTGGTTCGATATAGTTCAGAAAGTTCTTCTCATACTCTTTGTGCATCTCAGAGAAAACGTTCCACTGGAAACCAAATGACTTCGATGTTTCAACTTTTATTTTCTCCGCTTTTTTATCATTTATCTCAGCGTGATTAGGCAACGATTCCTTGTACTTTTCGGTAAACTGTCTCAGAACAGAATTGTTGATCATGGATGCCGGAAGCATTCTCGGTATTCCATTTATTATCGGATAACTCTGTTTACATGAAACACAATTCATGATGCCATCATTTATTTCTATTCCATTTTTATCAAGAACGTCAAGTGAGAGTTCCCCCCCGCATGGACAAGAAAGTATTCTCAAAAGTGATTTTTTCATTCAAACACCCAATCAGTCACCATTATTTCTTCTCATTATATTCTTTATATGATAGAAAAGATTCTTGCCTTCGGTGTACATCTGCTTTTCGATTGGAAATGAATAGAACCTGTTACTCACTCGCATTTCGGCAAGTAGTTTGAAAGGAAGCTTTAGTAACATTGCTATTCCACTAGTGGTAGATTCTGTAAGAGTCATGTAGTATAGGGCGTTAACTAGTTTTTTGGGATCTTCTATCCAGGGGATGCTTGCATCATCCATATAACCGCCAACAGTAGTATCCATTTTCGCCCAAGCTCTCAGACTATTGGGTTCACGGATCATATGCTTTATGCTGTCGTAAAGGGGGGCACCAGGATAAGGTCTGAATATCTGTGGTCCTATTATGATTGTTTGGGGATTGGTCTTTTTCAGTTTCCTTATGAGTGAAAGTGTTTCTTCCCATTCACCCTTTCTTTCACCGGGTATGGCTGCCATGAATGAGCCTATAGGTATTATTCCAAATTCTTTGCAAGCCTTGACGGAATTTATTATCTGTTCAACTGTTATTTCTTTCTTTATCACATCCTTGAGTACCCTGCCAGAGCCCGACTCAAATCCCATGGATATAACCCTGCAGCCGGATTTTCTGACAAGCTCTAGGAGGTTTCTATTTAGATGATTCTCATTGAAATAGTTGGCTCTGCTGTTGCCCCTCCACTCTATGCCAACATTCTCCTTTATCATAAGTTTGCAAAACTCCTCCAGTCTCTTCTTGTCCAGAAAGAAATTCTCATCAACGAATGTCACGAACTTTATACCGAATTTTTTCTTCAGAATCTTTACCTCATTGACAATCTTCCTTGCAGACAGTGGTCTCCATTTTCTGACACTCAAATACGTGTTTATGCAGAATGTGCAATTGTAAGGGCAACCTCTCCCCGAATGTATCTGAAGGTGAGGTCCGTAATTTTTGCCACCCATTAAATAGTTGGTTACATATTTTTCCATCTTGAAGAGGTGCCAACTCGGAGGTGAAAGATTGTCTAGGACCATAACGGGTTTTGATCTATTTATCCTGAACTTGCCCTTATACTTGTAAGCCAGACCTGATACATCCTTCAGCTTCTTTTCACCTTTGATGTATTTAACTATGTCAACTATGCCGTTTTCAGCTTCTTCAACAATAACGTAATCAACAGACTTGTCGCTTACAGTCTGTGAGGGGAAAAGAGTGGGATGTATACCTCCCCATATTATCGGCATGTTGGGGTCTTTTGATTTTACGGCATCCGATATCCTAAGAGCGTCCCTTATCTGGGCTGTCATAACGGATAGGCCAACTGATTCTGACGTCTTCACTATCTTCTCAATGTCGACGTTCTCTATCTGTGAATCGACAACTTTCACACTGAAGCCGTTCTTCTCAAGAGAAGTTGCAAGATAAAGTAGCGACATGAAAATTGAAGGTTCCATCGGTTCATTCATCTTGGGGTTGATTAGCGTAATATCGACCATAGTGTCACACCCTTCAATGTATTAGTCTGGATATTAGACTTATAAAATACGAATCATGTCCTCGCATTTTCAAAAACCTTTAGATATTCTTCAGCAATATCCGCCCAATAGAAGTCCTTTACCCGTTTGAAGCCATTCCTGCTCAGTTGATTTCTCCTCTCCTCGCTTTCTAAGCTTTTGATTGCTCTTGCAAACCCCGATACATCTTTAGGCTCCACAAGAATTCCTTCACCGCTTCTTATTATCTCACTTATTCCACCGACATTGCTTGCTATTACTGGCTTACCAAACGCCATGGCCTCAAGGATGACGACACCAAACGGCTCAAAGTGAGATGGGAATATGCACACATCACACCCGAGGTATAGCCTTCTCAGTTCGTTGTCGGAAACTAGGCCAAGTACATGAAGATTTTTTATCGACCTGGACTTTCTTCTCAACTCACTGTCGAGTGGCCCGTGACCAGCCATGATGATATTAGCGTCAGTCTTTCCGGATATGTTACACAAATCAAGTACACCTTTCCTTTCCATGAACCTTCCCACGAAAAGGACATTCAGTTTTTTTCCGAACTTTTTATTCACCCACTCTTTCGCACTCTTCTTCTCGGGTTCACTGTAACTGAACTGCTTAGGATCTATTCCATTATGAATCACCTTGCATTTTTTCTTCATTATTTTTTCCGCCTCTTTTTTTGTCTGCTTGCTCACGCAAGTGACGGCGTCAAAATTATCCATCCATCCACCAAGTTTCTTGTCATCGACTACCTTCCCGTGGACCGTGAGCACTACAGGAATCCCGAATTTCCTGCAAAGTGAATTGAGACGATTCGTACCGCTCGCGCCATGCATGTGTACTATGTCAACCTGCTTCCTAATCCTCTTCCAAAGGAAGTAAAGAATTGATGATGCTATGAAAAGTGCACCTCTGGCACCACCCACACGAAGGTCAGGAACTCTTCTGATATCCATGTCAACCTTCACCATGTCATTGGTACATGTCAATACGGTAACTTCATGTCCATTTTTTGAGAATTCCCTAGATATGAAATATGCCACCTTCTCAATACCCCCATAAGTCACGAACGGGTAAATATCAGAAGCTACCTCGAGTATTTTCATGATTACCTTCCTCGTTTTCAATTATATAAATGAAATAATATGTTTTCGAGTTCAAATGGGACTAATTGGGGGAAAATTACTTAAAGGAGAGTAGAAAGCTTATTTATGGTGTCATCATGATCAATTTCGTTATAGTTGTTCCTACGGGCCCACAAGAAGCAAAGTACTACACTCATATAGCTGAATACATCGGCAAGAGCGGTTACAATACAGCTTTTCTGACAGAATCCGAAAAAGTGAAAAGTGTGGTCGAAGGAACCGGGTACAAATGCTGGAACATACATGAAGTAATCAATGAGTACGATATACGTTCTAAGAATGACCTCAAAGAATACGGTATTGATGATTTGGAAGCTTATATCCTCCCTGAAAAGATGTATTGGGAAGGCAACACAGAAAAGCTGGTGAGAAAGGCTTTGCTGTTTTTCCCGGCCATCGAAAAGCTCCTTGAAGAAAATGACATAGAATGCTTTGTGCATAATGTGGGAGGGGAGATACTGAGAAGGGTTGTTAACGATGTCGCCAAAAAAAGTGGTATGCATAATTTCTTTGTTGCTTCAGCGACTGTCCCTGGTTTGAGGTCGGTACTTTTCACTGATATAATGTTCAAATGGGACGACATGAAACTTCAGAAATACGATTCACTTTCAAAAACTGAAAAGGAATATACAGAAAAAATACTCAGTCAATTCAAGGAAAAGAAGGAAGTATACTTCATGAAACATGAGAAGAAGAATTTGATAAAATCTATACACAAGCCCATAAAGCACATAAAGACAGAAATTGAGAAGATAACTTCCGATGATCCTTCACTGAGTGATGAAGGCATAACAACATACAAGAGGAAGATAATAAAGCTCGTAAGGGGTTTTCTCTTCAAGAACTTCCTGTTCACTGATCCTGACGATAGGGAAAAATTCATTTTCTTCCCTCTGCATGTCACCAACGACTCCCAGATAACCATGAGGGCTCCACAGTTCCTTTCGCAGGAAAATCTCATAGAAGAGATCAGCAAGAACATGCCAGAAGACTACATGCTTTATGTGAAACCGCATCCCGGATGCTACCTGTACAGCTTCAAAAAGCTGAGGAATATAATCAAGAACGGAAACGTGAGGGTAATAAGATCGAACGTTAATGCACATGACCTTATAAGAAAATCGAAATCAGTAATAACCATAAACTCGTCAGTGGGTTTCGAGGCATTGTTCTATTTCAAGCCTGTGATTGCCCTTGGAAAGCCATTCTACGGAGGTAGCGGAATAACCATAGATGTGAAAAGTACATCTGATCTGAAATCCTCGATAGAGAAGTCTCTCTCATACGAACCTGACAAGAACAAGATCAAGGCATTCATCCATGCAGCATATAAGGCAACCTGGCCGGGACGCATGTACATAGACACCGAAGAAAACTACAGCAAAGTCACAATCTCGTTCATAGATAAACTGAAAAAACTGAAGCGATAATATGACTGACCAGATGGAAGGTTTAAAGGATCTTGCGAGAGGTGGTGGTATCATAATCTTCGGTAGCATCATCTCCAAGGCTATAATTTTCTTTTACAGGATATTCATAGCACGCTACTTCGGCCCCGGGGACTATGGTCTTTTTTCCCTGGCACTTGCACTCATAAGCATTATAGAGGTCATAGCCATGCTCGGCCTGACGATAGGCATAGTAAGGTACATTTCTTACTATAATGCCAAGAAGAACGAGGAAAAACTAAAAGGTACCTTCCTTTCCGGGTATAAAATGGCCATTCCGGTTTCGGTGATACTGTCAATAACCGTCTTCTTTTTGTCTCCAATTATCGCTACACATGTTTTTGGAAAACCTGAACTGTCAGACATCATAAGAATAATGTCATTTGCCCCACCTTTCATGGTCGCATTCCGGCTGAATATATCAGTTCTCACAGGACTGAAAAGATTTTCAAATACCGTATACTCTGATCAGATAGCACAGAATTTTCCCAAACTCATATTGACACTCGCTTTCGGTCTTATTGGACTGGGACTTATCGGAATAACATGGGCTTGGCTGTTAGCGGTAATCTTCTCATTCTTCGTTAGCGTCTACTTCGTCAAGAAACACTTCCTTTCCAAATTCGGAAGGGAAGTGAAAGCGCACAATATGAGCAGAGAGCTTCTGTTATTTTCAATACCTCTTCTCTTTTCCACATTTCTCGCATATATCATGTTGTGGACAGATACGATAATGCTCGGTATATTCGCCCGGTCTACTGACGTGGGTATATACAATGCAGCACTCCCAACAGCTCAAATTCTGTCAGTATTCCCATTATCACTATCCCAAGTATTCTTCGCTATCATAACGGGTCTTTATGCCAAGAAGAACTGGAAGGAAGTTAAAAGGGTCTACAGCTCTCTCACGAAATGGATTTTTTACTTCAACGTGCCGATACTGTTGATATTCCTTTTCTTCTCAGGGGAAGTTTTAACCGCAATATTCGGAAGTCAGTATACTACAGGATTAATGGCAATGGTAATACTGAGCATAGGTTTCTTCTTGAGGTTCTCTGTACCGGCAGCTAATGTGATTAGCATGATGAACCATACGAAGAAGATCATGTACGTAAACACTATATCGCTAGCTGTGAATGTGGTTCTCAACTACTTTCTTATACAACAAATGGGATTCACCGGGGCAGCAATCGCTACGGCTTCAACGATGATACTCGTGAACATATTATTCGTCTCTATATCATACAGGCTCATGAAGTTCGTTCCACTGACACGCAGGCTGGTCAAGATATTTTTAGCAGGTGCATCGGCAATGTTTATTTTATACACTGCAACAGGTATCTTCAATGACAAGTCAGAAATAATCACGCTCGCGATTATAATTTTTTCCTACCTCGTTCTATATGGAATAATACTCGTCATGCTAAGGTCTTTTGACGAGGAGGATGTCGAAGTAATACGACTGCTGGAGAAGAAGCTCGGATTCAGAATACCACTTATCAGAAAGCTGGCAAGGTGACTGTATGGCGCGGTGTCATTCATTTCAAGATTTCCATGGACAGTATTCAATGAATCAAATGAATATCATAATTGTCTTTTTTACCCAAAAAATGTTGTGAATCTCCAGTGTATGCCACATTCTGATGACAGCCAGAAATGTCACATTCTGACACAGAATTAACATAAAAGATGGTTTTTTTAAGCACACAATGGGTTTAGACTGGGTAAGATTTAGGAAAAATTATAAAAAGGTATCATTCAAATACTCTTCAAGTGTTCCCATGGAAATAAAAATCGGTAACAGGTTGATTGGTGACGGTCATCCGGCGCTGGTGACGGCCGAGATAGGTCAGAACCACAATGGTGACATGGATATAGCCAAGAAGCTGATCAACCTTGCACATGAGCATAAAGTGGATGCAGTTAAGTTCTGTAAAAGGAGTCTGAATCTGACACTTCCAAAAGAGCTTAACGACGCTCCATACATCGGACCGAACTCTTTCGGAAATACTTATGGGGAACACAGGCGAAACCTTGAGCTCAGTGAAGAGGATTATGAGGAACTCTCCAAGTACTGCAAGAAGAAGGGTCTGATATTCCATGCCAGTGTATGTGATGAGGACAGTGCAGACCTTCTCGATGATCTAGGTGCGCCGCTTTTCAAGATAGCGTCTAGGGATCTCATAAACATGCCCCTTCTCGAATATGTAGCCAAGAAGGGAAAACCTGTCATAATTTCAACAGGAATGAGTACCCTCCGTGAGATAGACGACGCTGTGAAACTAGTAAAGAAGTACAACGACAAACTCATAATCAACTACTGTGTTTCTGCATACCCTTCAAACTATGATGATATAGACTTCGGTTATATTCCTTTCTTTAGGAACCGTTACAAGACACTCATCGGATATTCAGGTCATACAATCGGCATTCTTATGCCTACAATCGCCGTGGCTTTCGGTGCATGCGCAATCGAAAAGCACATCACGCTTTCCAGAATAATGAAAGGTACGGATCATCCCGGTTCGCTCGAACCTCTCGGGCTCATGAGAGTTGCAAGGGATATAAGAAACACGGAAAAATCCGTTAAAGGGAGAAGGTGCACCCTCAATGTAGCCAACATGGAAAAGAATATCCTGAAGAGCGAGTCATCTGTCAAGCAAAGGATAGGAAAAAGCCTCTGCACAAAAGTTCCCCTGAACAAGGGCGAGGAGATCAAGCCCGAGATGTTATGCGTAAAAACCATGGGTGGCGGACTTTCGCCAAGGCTTGCACCATTCATTGTAAAAGGGGTTCCGAAAGAAGATATACAAACAGACAAGATATTAAGGGAAGGGGACATTGATTTCAAATTTCCGACAGACGGGGAAATCTCGGATGCTGTATCGAAATTCGAATGGAATAAGCTATTATGGCGGTAAAAATCGTTATTTTTGACATGGGAGGTGTGATCTACGACGTCACCCTCTGGAGAAGAAACATCCATAGGTACATCTCTGAGCTCGGCTACAGGGGCGACCTGAAGACAATGAGTTATCTCTGGGAAAGATTCCTTATCGACGTCTATAGGGGGAAGACGGGTTATGATGACGCCTTCAGGAAATTCATGCTCTCACTCGGTTTCACAAAGGATGAGTACAGGAAGATAAAAGGGAAGAGTGATGAGTACAGGAAGATCGTCGAAAAGAATAGGCAAGCATTCCCGGGAGTAAAAGAGACTCTCATACATCTGAAGGAAATGGGTATCAAGACGGCTATACTCTCCGATTCCGAATTACACGAAAACGAGCTAGAGGACCGGATCATGAAACCCTTGGGTCTCGGCGGAATCTTCGACCTGATAGTGACGTCGAGAGACATTGGCGTAGTCAAGCCCGATAAGGAAGCGTACGATCGTGTTCTTAATAATGCAGGTGTCGAAGCACAAGATGCCCTGTTCGTAGGGCATGACAGGGAAGAGATAGAAGGCGCGAAAGCCGCCGGATTGAAAACCGTCTTATTCAATGCAGATGAAGAGGGAATCGGATCGGATTTCAATGCCAGGGAATTCAGTGACATAGAAAAATTCGTCGGCTAGCCCTTTTGGAATATTATATCCACCTTCTTCTTTCCATCGACTTCACGAATCTTCACTTCCGGCCATATCTGTTTAATGCCGGAGTTCCCCTTGGCCAGTTCCGGATTGTCGTCAAGGAACTTGACGGCTTCTTTGAGAGTGAACACTCCCCTACCCCTGTAGAATCTCCGGTAAATCTTCCTGACAAGCTCGAGATCATCAGGGGTGTCGACGGTTAGTCTGTAACCAGGACGGTTCACATCGTTTCCTGCGATGATCTTCTCAGTATTGAACAGGTCCGTTGATCTGAAGTATATGGTGAGATATTCACTTCCCTCCATGTTGGTTATGAGGTCGTGGGCTTTTTTCATGGCTTCAAGTGTTATGGCCTCGACGTAGGTGCCTATAGGAAGACCCTCGACGTAGGTGTACTCGGCCCCTGTCTCTTTAGCATGTTCGACCGTCCTGTCTATGTATTCCGGGTCTGTCAATGGATTGTCTCCGGTCATTCTGACTATCATATCTGCGCCGTCCTCTTCGGCGGCTCCTATGAGTCTGCCGATCACATCTTCCTCGTCGCCCTTGAAGCATTTGACGCCTTCCTTCCTGGCGATCTCCTCCAGAATGGAATCGTCCTTGTTTGTGGAGGTGCAGATAATGACGGAATCCAGCTGCTTTGCCGTCCTGACGCGCTCAAGAAGATGTGATATGAGTGTCTTCCCCTCAATGTCTGCGAGAGCCTTCTCGTGAAGCCTTGTAGACTTCATCCTTACACCGATCAGACCAGCGACTCTCATTCAATTCACCATAGACTCTTTAATGACAACGTCTTTTTCGATATCCTCCGTTGCCTTTTTACCGATAACTCTAGCAGTTAAGTTGGATTGTAGTCCCGGCGAGGTTGTCCTCTTGAAGGCGATGTCATTCTCTTCAATAGTCTTTCCTTTGCTTATGGACCTGCCAGCCACGATGTACTTTTTCATTCCTTTCCTGTATTCTTCCTCTTCTTTCGAGAACTTCTGAAACTCTCCTTTACCGAAGGCCATCTCGACCTCTCTTACTTTGGCTGTGAAAGTCTTCAACTCATCAGGATTCAGAGAAGAGTAATAATCGATTCCCTTCTGCGACCTGTCAAGCGTGATGTGCTTTTCGATAAGGCAGGCACCCATTGACACCGCGACCATGGGAAGTATCACTGCCATCGAATCCTCTGCATCGCAATGATCTGCATAGCCAACCGGCAGGCCGAATTTCTCATGAAGTGCGGGTATCATGTTAAGGTGCGACTCCTCTATCTTCGTGGGGAATCCCTGATAGCCGCAGATCATGATAACATTATCGTTTCCCTCTTTTCTGATGATCGCAAGAGCGTCCTCGACCTCCTCTTGAGTCGAGCCTCCTGTCGAAAGAAGTATCGGCTTGCTTGTCCTTGAAATGTCCCTCAGTAGACCTGCATCCGAGATAATGGTGGAATGAACCTTGTATGAGATGACGCCGTTCTCTTCTGCGATGTTCAGGCTCTCATTATCGAAAACGTCGGCCAGGACCTGCATCTTCATACTCTTTGCAAAACCGAATACCTCAGACCATTCTTCTCTTGTAAGTTCGAGCTTCCTGTAAAGTCCTGACTGTGGGTGATCATGAGTCACAAGCTGATCGGCCATGAATATCTGGATCTTGACAGCGTCCACATCAGCATTTTTTGCGGCCTCTATCATTTTTTTCATTATGGCGACCGAGCCCTCATGAGCACAAGCTATCTCTGCCAGTACAAACGCCGGACCACTTTTATTCCCGCTTAACAGTTTTTCAACATCCATAAAACATCAGACCTTTGTATGAATTTCATATCCTTCTATAAATTAAAAATGTAACTCTTCCGTCGACCATGACCTCCTGCTCAAGTTCGAAATTGTCTTCTTCAAACTGTTTGAAGAGATCCGATTCGAAACTGTACTCCGGTGGTATCCTTCCGTTTGAATATACCCTATCGATGGGTATTGTGAACGGCCCGTAGAATATCGGAAAAGTCTCTGTCCTGCCGGAACGCACATAGTCACCATAAAGTGATAGTATAACCACATCGGCATCGGCGTCTTTGATTCTTGTTAATGAATCATCCGAGTAGAACATCATATTCATATCGGCAACGGTTTCTCCTGGAAGCGTTTCACTGATCACCGGATTAGTTATGTTAACATAGAACGGAAGATAGTCACTGGCGACAATTCCGTTAATGCCGTTCAGGGAACTCCCTAGATCGTCAACCCCGTAAAGAGCTCTGTGATCCATGGCTGTGAACTGGATCGAATTGGTGAATGATAAGAACAGAAGCACTGCAAACAATAGCAACGCGATCCTCGGCAGTCTGTCCCTGAGCCAGTAGAATCCTCCAGCTGCTAGCATTGTAAGCAGAGGAAATACAGGTGAGAAGTATCTTGGACGTATTCCCCATAAAAGGAAGTAAGCAGCTACAACAAGCAATGAGAAAATTATCAGCAGCTTGTCATTTTTCCAGAATCTTGGTATTGCGAAAAGTGCGAAAAGTCCGACCGGGAACAGTGCGTACTTGTCCAGGAAGAATATGCTCCTGTTGTTGATGACCCTCAGAAGTGTGAACTCTTCCTCCCCGGTGACCCTTCCCTCAAGAGTCCCGAGAAGCCCACTCTGAGACCCCATCAAGATGGGAGGAATCATAAATATGGATACCAATACCAGGAATGTCAAGACACCAGATACGAATTCCTTGGTGGGAATGAGGCCACGATTCCTTGACAGTAGGTGAAGAACTATCACCACTGGAAGTATAAGGAATGAAATCTTCGTTACTGTTCCGAGAGCGCAGATGGTTCCCAGAATCATCCATCTTCTGGGGGATGATCCGTCCTTCAGTATGAGGTAGTATGCATAGAATGAGAACGCTGTGAATGACAGAAGCGGTATGTCTGTAAGGAACCTTACTGCCCATCTCCAGAATACAGGAAGCGAGAGTAGAAGTACTACGGACAGTAAAGCAACCTTCCTACCAGAGACCAGTTCCGCCAATAGATAGACCGATATCACCGACAGAATTGTGAATAATAGCGGTAAAATGAACCTTATATGGGCGCTATCGAATCCGGAAGCGTACATGACCGTTGCGAGTGACGGTAGGAAAGGTGTCCTTGAGAGAAAATCGTGCCTGTAAATACCGTCCAGCATGCTTCTTCCAAGCAGCAGGTTCGATGATTCATCTGGGAACATACTGTTGTAAGGAAACAGTATGAGGTACATTATGAAAGTTATCATGGTGGAAACGAGAATTATGTCTTTGCTTCTGAAGTTGATTCTTCTTAATGTTTCAGATGCGCCTCCCAGCCCCTGTAGCAGGAAACTCAGCATCAGGAATGACATTATGAGCGGGAACTTGGGGTCCTTCCAGAATGTCTTTATTATGTTCATGCTTGACCATATTCTGAGTCCAATAAAGTTGTTCACATTTCCTACCTTTCTCTTGAAATGGATGTTACTTTCGCCCCTCTTTATCTGCCACTTGACGAATGAACCGATGCTTGCCCGGGGTTCATGATAAACCACAGCGTCCCCGCAGAACCTGATCTTTGCACCGCTTCTGGTAAGTCTGAAAGAGAACTCACTGTCCTCCCCTCCCGCAAGAGGAAATGACTCATCGAAGAAGCCATGTTTCTGGAAAACACTCTTCCGTGCACCCATGTTGCAGGAGGTTATGTGATCCGTGAACCCATCCTTATCAACTCTCCACATCTTTTCGAACCCTATGGACCCCCCTCCTGGAAAACCCAGCGCTGATATGGAATCTCCGATCATATTGGATTTCGATATCCTGACGTTGCCCATTATGATGTCCGCGTTCCCGTTCATGAGTTCAGTGTACATGGCCTTTAGCCATCCTTTGTCTGCATAAGCGTCCGAGTCTATGAATACAATCAATTCCGACTTGGCTTCCCTTATCCCCCGATTGCGCGTGAATGCAGGGCCACGGTTCTGCCTGTTCACTAACACCCTGTCTGCATGTTTCTTTGCTATATTGACCGTCATGTCAGTTGATCTGTCATCAACAACGAGAATCTCAATCCCAGGGAAATTCTGCGATCTAACGGAGGATAGTGTTTTTTCAATCGTTTTCTCAGAGTTGTATGCTGGTATGATTACAGAGATTTTCGGTTTCATGAGAAATCTATCAACATTCACTTTTAAAAGTGGGTTTCATTTGACCCTGCAGCTCATGACCAACTTATCCGCCTTCTCTGTGTTAAAGATGTCGTCAATGTGCTCGACATAACAGAATAATCTCAGCATAAATTTCTTCAGCGCAGTGGGATTTTTCTGGATTTGATACTTCCTTCTCCTGTAAGATTTCCCGTAAAGAAATCTTTTAACCAAAGGCCATCCTATGTATCTCGTTTTGAAGTCCGTGAAGCCGGCAGATTTTAGTTTCTTCTCAAGCTCTCTGACGGTGTATCTTCTGACGTGTCCTCCCCTCTCATCGTCCGTTCCCCATTGGTTAGGATCATTGGGAACGCTGATCACAAACATCCCTCTGTTATTTAGCATCTTCTTTATGTTTTTCATTGCTCTGAGATCGTTTTCGACATGCTCCAGAACCTCACCACAGAAGATCAGATCATACTTCTTCCGTGTCGTGTAATCCAGAACGTTTCCGACTTCAACCCTTCCATTGACACGCTTCCTAGCGACAGCCACATTTTCTTTGTCAATGTCGAACCCGTCAATTTCATATCCCATTCTCTGAAGATGAAGCATGAGTGTTCCAGTGCCGCAACCCGCGTCAAGGATATCCACATCTTTCCCTTTATCAAGTTCCTTTCTGGCCAGTTTCATCATGTTCCTGAACCTGCAGTGGAAACGCGGTGAGTATTCCTGCATCTCCTGAAACATCTCTGGTTTATTGGTTTTTTCCATGAGAATCACTTGTAGAATTTCTGTGTCCTGACGAGCGTCTTGAATGTCCTGAGAAGCCTGGTAATATCCGAGAATCTCTGTATGTTGAACAGCGTCTGAAGGACGAAACCCGGTCTGAAATAGAACTCCTTGTACATCCTGTTAAGTATACCGTCAAGATCCTCCCTCTGCATGTCAATTGTCTTGACCACTGTACCGCACGTCATGTCGAACTCCTTCCAGTTATTGGCCAAAAGCTTTCCCTCTTTCTTTGACTCGCTGTAGAGTCTTGTTCCTGGATATGGCATAACTATCGATGCCTGAATCAGATCAGGCTTTATCTCCTTTGCAAACTCTATTGTCCTCTCAACTGTCTCTTTGCTGTCATAAGGGAAACCGAACATGAAACCACCGAGAGCAAGTATGCCGTGTTTCTTGGTCATCCTGAATCCTTTCTTTATCTGCTCAAGGGTGAGCTTCTTGCCCATCTTGTCGAGCACGCTTTGAACACCGGATTCCACGCCATACCTGATCATCTTACAGCCTGTATTCTTCATCTCTCTGAGTATTTCGTCATCGATGTTGTCCACCCGTCCGTTGCACGTCCAGAGTATATTGATGTTGTTCTTTCTCAGTTGTCTGCAGAATTCAAGTACGCGTTTCCTGTCAACTGTGAATGTCGGATCGTCAATGTTAATCTCCTTGACGCCGTACTTCTCGACCACGTACTTCAGTTCGTCTATAACATTCTTCATGCTCCTCGTCCTCCATTTAAGACCCTCCATTATGTTGGCGGAAATACAGAACGAGCAACCATAAGGGCAGCCCCGACTCGTTAAAACGTTTATGAATGGTTTCTTGTTATACCACGACTCTCCGTACTTGTGGAAAGGTATGGACTCCCTGTCTGGAAAGGGCAATGCGTCCAAGTCATCTGAGAATGAGATCGGTCCCGTGTCCTCTATCCTATTACCGTTCCTAAATGTTATACCATTTATCTTCCTCAACTTTGACGGCTTTCCGAGAGCTTTCACAACGTCATCAATCTTCGTGTCGTACTCCCCCTTTATCGAGACGTCAATGCTTCTGCATTCCTTGAGGGAATGCACGCCGAAGAAGGACACGTGCGGGCCAGTTATTATTATCTGCGCTCCTGTCATCTTCTTCATTTTGTCGATGTACTTCATATCATAAGTGAAGGATGGTGTGACACTTTCCATAATTATTACGTCTGGTCCGAAGATTCGTATCCTTTCGTCCGTTTCTTCGTAGGTGAGTTGGTCTACGACAGAATCGATGTAAATAACATTGTGACCGCTTCTCTTCAGAACGGAACATGTGTAGCCCATCATTATAGGATACTGTATGAACATGTCTGCTCGCTGCTTTATTATCCTATTCTGCGAACGTGTTCCTATACCCTTTCCAGGCCACGGGGGGTTAATCAGAATAATTTCCATAACAATAAATCACAGTAAGTTAATAATAAATATGATTAACGAGCTTCAGGGCATCATTGAATCTAACGTGCTTGCATCAGGGCCGTTGTTGTTTGTTTTGGCTGGCATGACGGCATCAATTCTTAGTGTGATCCTGATGGCAATCAGATACTCAATAATCCTAAGCAAGGTCGATGAAAAATTGCCCATAAGAAGTTCAGTATTCATCATATTCGTTGCTCAGCTTGCATCATATATAGCACCCTTCCGGGTCGGGGCCATTGCCACCAGAACCGTGACCACGAAAATAATCGAGAAGGTTCCACTGAAGAAATCCGTCCTTGCAACAACCATCGAGAATATATACGAATTCGGGTGGCAGATCATGTCACTGCCATTGCTGCTTATTCTGATTGGTGAGGCGATGACGATCAACAGCTTACAAGTCGAGATCCTGCTGATTACATCTTTCTGTGCACTTCTGTTCATACTGCTAAGATCCCCGAATAATGTTTTTACTGTCATCTGGAAAATGAGACGCGTAATCCCAAAAAGATTACTAAAGCGTCTCAAGACGCGTAAGCTGGGTAAAAAAGAACTCAAGCGAGCAATGGATAAATCCGCGGAATACGTAAAAGATTGGAAGATTCTGCTTCACATCACCTTACCGACCCTGCTCCTGCTGCTCATATCACCGCTCATAATACAGTTCTCCGGCCTCTTCTTCTCTGTTCATTTGGATTTCAGAGTGGCGTTCCTGGTTTACTGGACATCACTGATAATTGGCAGGTTGTCCGGACTTCCCGGTGGGTTTGTTTCCAGAGATCTCACTATGATAGGTGTACTGGGCATATTCGGAGTGAACGCAATTCTGGGTACGCAAATCACACTCATATACAGGTTTATGACAATGACTCCAGTGATAGTATTCGGTTCGCTGTCATTCATTTACATGGGAAAAAGAAGGGGATCAACTAAATGATTTCTTATCCTCAGTGATATCTCTGACAGCATCTACGATTTTCAAAATATCGGATTTATTCATGCTGGAATAGAAAGGTAGCAGAAAGGTTTCCTTTGCGGCCTTGACGGAATTGGGGTAAGAAGAGTCCTTGAATCCGTAACGCTTCATGTGCTTTGTCGAGCTGCAGACATATGGGTAGTTTTCTGCTATCTCTATTCCATTTTTCAAAAAAAGTGATGCAAGATCGAACTTTCTTACGCCCGCTATCCTCACAGGGTATCTTCCGTAGGAGTGAACAGAATTCTTCGTATCCTGAGGGCATGATACTCCCTCGACAGATTTCAATTTACTGTTTAGCTTCCTCGCGTTTCCTCTCCTCTTTTCGAGGATCGTCTCAATGTTCCTGAGCTGTGATCTCGCGACAGACGCCTGCATGCTGCTGAACCTCGAATTGAGCCATTGAGATATGTCCTTTGGACTCTCACCGGTGACTGCCTCTCCAATGATTCCCTTTTTGAAAAGGTAGCTTCGGAACGGAAAGAACGTAAATCCGTATGTGTGAGGTGAAAAAAGCAGATATTTAAGATAAGTAAATGAAAGGTTGAAAAGAACCCTGCCTCTAGAAATTATTTTCTGTTTGGATCTGATTCCGGTTAGATATTCCGCCAGCTTATCGTCATTCGTGGTGATAACTCCTCCATTCCATCCAGTCATTATCTTGGAGCTCTGCAGGGAGAACATTGCGGCATCTCCGAGAGAGCCGACCTTCCTTTTCTTGTATTTCGCTCCGACGGCTATTGCAGCATCTTCTATGACAGGGACGTCATGTTTCTCGGCATATTCCAGAAATTCGTCCAAGTCTCCTACAAGCCCATAGAGATAACTTAACAGAACAGCTCCGATGTTCTTCTGCTTCCGGATTTTATCAGAGAAAATGGGGTTGTATGTGTTTAAGTCTATGTCAAGAAAGGAAGGTTCCGAACCCGCCCACCTGACGGAATCAGGTACAGGTATGCACGTATATGCTGGCATTACGATCTTCCTTCCTCTGCATCCGAAATACTTGTACAGCAGATAAAGTGCAAACCTCCCGGATGAGAATGTGATCGCGTGCTTGGTACCGATATACTTCGCGAACTCCTCCTCGAAACCTTCAATCTCTTCTTCTGAGTCTGCCTTCACGGCATGCTTGGCAATATTCAGAATAGTGCCGGGAGTCATCTGCGGTCTGTTGTTGGGAATCAGTCTGAACTTGAATCTCATTTTACTATCCATTATTACACCTTAGTATCGATAATATCGATTACCTCTTCTTTGCGATTATGACGTAGCCCAAGGGAAAATTGAAGTCCTTCTTCATCCAGTAACTCAGCAAAACAGAAAGTGGATAAACGATGTACTTCATTTTCGTGGACAACAGAGCCTGCACAGCGGAATGGAACGCCGTTCCTGTCGGGATGATCCTAACGTCATCGAATGATGAGAAGATATCCCTGATACTGTCTCTTGTGAATCTGTAGTAGTCTTTGGGAATAGGATGATACCTATTCGTGAATCTTGTCGATAGGATCGCTCTGCCTTTACGCTTTAGCAACCGATGCATCTCATCCGCAGCGGATTTCGGACTGCGCACATGCTCGAGAAGCTCGATTGCTATTATAGTGTCAAACTGTTCCTTTCTCAGCTTGGTGTTCTGGATGTCACCTACTACATCAGGAGAGAACTTCGGATCGATATCTATAGTTTTCCTGGTGTTAAATGAATATTTGTAAGGCTCGTTTTGCACTCCCACCTCAAGAACATCCCCGAGGTCACTGTCTCTGATGAATGGTCTGATTACACGGTCTGTCATCCTACGAGGCATGCTTCTCATGTCGGTTTCTCCTTATGAAATTTTTAAGCCTGAAAATATAAAGTTTGATTATCCCGACTCTTTCGTTGCTGTAGGTAGCCTTTGAATGGTCCTGTCTGGCGGATTTCTTGCCCGAGCTAAGGTCCTTAACCGCATTTACGACCATGGATGGAATTTTTCTATTCATCCTTCTAGTAACTGTAAGTGTATTATCCCACCAATAGATCGGAACGTCTATCTGTCTAACAATATCCCCCTCGTCCACCTCTTTCGTTAGATGAAATACTGTACAACCGGCTTTATCATCCCCTGCTTTTAGATGACCCATTACACCGTGCTTTCCTCTATTTCTCGGCAATAATGACGGATGACAGCCGATTGCAGCGATATTCGACATCTTTATCACATCGTCCGGAACGAAAAGAGGGTTCGAATTTGAAATGATAATGTCGGGCTTCTTAGACCGTACGAAATCTTTCGTCCCGTCATCTATCTTTCTTGTTTTGATGACAGGTATGTTGTTCCTTTTTGCGATGTCTTCTACAGAGCCCCATCCTAAAACCTTGTTCCTGGCCTTGGCTGACATCTTTGCGGGTATCGTGACCACACCCACCACTTCGAATTCCTCTGCAAGTCTTTTGAAAACCTTGATGCTCTTCACGACGTGGTTCTTCCCTATATACAATATCCTCGGGTTTTTATTGGCCATGACTATTTCCTCCCCTTCACAATATCATCATAGACGCCCATTGTCTCTCTGAACATCCTGGGTGCATTGAAAACTGTCCGGACCCTCTCCAGGCCGTTGTTTCCGAGTCTTCTGGCAAGGTTTGGATCAGAGAATACTCTCTTCACGGCATCGGCTATCGCGTGAGAATCCTTCGGAGGCACGAGGAAGCCGGTGACACCGTCAACGATTCCTTCGGGATTTGCGCCGACATCCGTGCACACGACTGGGGTCCTCGTGGACATAGCCTCAAGAAGGACCTGAGCCAGATCCTCGATTATCGGGGCGAGAACGAAGACGTTCGCTTCTGCGAAATGGTCGGGTATCTTGTCAGCAGGGCAATGAGGTATGCACTTGACATGTCCTTGAAGATTGTGCTCTTTTATCAGCTTGTGAATTTTTCGTCTGAAGAGTGATGATGCCTTTCCTATTATAGTCAGCTCTGCGTCAGGATATTCATCGACTATATGCGGCATCGCCCTTATGATGTAATCGACGCCCTTCCTTTCCATGTTGCTTCCGATGTAGAGGAGTTTGTGAGTGCCGTACTTCTTATCACTGACGGGTCTGATGAATTTATCAACATCGACCCCTTTGTAAATCGGGAAAATTCTTTCCTTAGAAACGCCCGCATACTTGTGAACGGATTCGCCCGCATATCTGGTATCCGGAATTATGGCATCGGCCTTTTTCAACGATTTCTTGTCGAATATCTTGATTATGTTCCATGCCAGATATCTCAACAACAAGTCACTGCAGAAATATGGGAATTTCAATATGTTCCACGAAGACTCAAGCGCATAATACTGATTTACGGATATGATGGTAGATACCTTCTTTTTGATTTCATCATCGAGAAAGAAACTGACGTGTTCATCGACCATGTGAAGTATGTCATAATCACCTATTGGAAAGATGCTAAAAAATCCCTTCAACTTTACATTAAAAAGCACTCTCTGATCCAGTATGTTAGGAGTTATCCTCGATAGCGTTTTTGAACTCTGAAGTCTGAGTCTGTAAATCTTAAGCCTCTCTCTCTTCTCGTATCCTTTCTCGTTACCGAATTTTGGGCAGACGACTACCACATCATGACCTCTCTTGATGAGCTCTTTCACAAGATTAGTGGCATACCTGCCTGATCCCGTGCTCACGTTAGGTGGGAATTCGTGTGTTATTATGCAGATTCTCATATTAACCACTAAGACCGAAAGGTGTTTTAAAGAAACATGTATCTGTTTTAATATATTATCCCAACTTCATCCCACATATTATTCCAATTAAGGACTCAATGGGAAATAAACTTGGCATACGCTTTTAAATTAAACCGGTTGTTTATTATATACTCGGTGAAATGGATGGTACTAGTAACTGGCGGTGCCGGTTTTATCGGTTCACATGTCTGTAGAAAGCTTGTAGAGAATGGCGAAAATGTAGTAGTGTTTGACAACTTCAGTCAGGGTAAAATGGATATTCTGAAAAAGCTAAGACTTTCCGACATACAGGATAAAGTTGCACTGGTCAACGGCGACATAACCGATTTCGACTCCATTGTAAAAACCTTGAAGAAGTACAAGAACGAAAAGATAATCCACACCGCGGCAATTACGTTCATTCCCACTGCAGTGAAGAATCCTTCACTTACATTCAAGGTCAACACTGTCGGCACATTCAATCTGCTTGAAGCCGCAAGGCAGTTCGACCTTAGCAAGTTCATATACGTCTCGACATCATCCAGCTACGGGAACTTCCAGTACACGCCAGCGGATGAGAAACATCCGCTGGAACCGAAAGACATATACGGTGCAACAAAGTTGGCTGCCGACAGGATAACAATAAGCTACTACAGAACGTATGACTTGCCCGTCTCGATTCTTAGAACATCGTCAGTATACGGTCCGGGTGACCTCGAGAAGAGGGTTGCCAAGAACTTCATTGAGAATGCCATCCAAGGCGTACCACTCGAGCTTCATGGTGGCGGTGTCCAGAGGAGGAACTTCTCTTACGTCAAGGATGTTGCTGAAGGTATAGTCCTCGCTTCCAAGCTCAAGGAATCCGACGGCGAGGTCTTCAACATCTGCGGCGAGGGTGTTTACAGTATAAAGGAACTTGCAGAGGTCGTGAAGAAATTCGTACCAGGGACTGTGATAAAAGAAGTCGGTGCCAGGTCGATTGATACGAAAAGAGGTGACCTGGATATTAGCAAGGCCAAAAAGAAGCTCGGATACAAACCTAAGTACAACATAGAAACCGGAATCAATGAGTACATTAGGTGGGTGCTGGATGTTTACGCTCCTGCATTCAATCTGAAAATAAAGAATGGACTGAGTGATGGATGATGAACATACCTTTATGCATCCCCAATATTGACGAAGAGGAGATCTCATTAGTCACGGATGTTCTCGAGTCTGGATGGCTGGCTCACGGGCCAAAAACCAAGGAGTTTGAAAGTGAGTTCGCCAAATACATGGGAGTGAAGTATGCGAGCAGTATGAACTCCTGCACTTCCGCTCTTCAGCTGACTATAGAGGCGCTCGGTTTGGAGGGTGAAATAATAGTTCCAAGCTTCACTTTCTCTGCTTCTGCGAATTCAATAATAAACGCTGGGTGCAAAGTGGTCTTCGGTGAGATAGACTATGAAACATGTAACATCGACCCCGGTAAAATAGAAGAGTTGATCACAGACAAAACCGTCGGGATAATGCCTGTCCATTTTGCAGGCCAGTCATGTAATATGGATGAGATCATGGAGATAGCCAGAAGGCATGACTTGGCTGTCATCGAAGACTCAGCAGAGACAATAGGCGGCGAATACGGCGGAAAGAAGGTGGGCACATTCGGCATCGGATGCTACTCATTCTTCCCCACAAAGAACATGACCACAGGCGAAGGTGGGATGATAACAACAGATGATGACGAAATTGCCGGAAAGATCAATGTGCTTAAGGCCCATGGCATGTCAAGCAGCACATATGAAAGGGAGAAGAAGGAGCGACCATGGCTCAGGGCATCGATTGAAGCAGGATATAATTTCAGGATGTGCGACGTACTGTCAGCGATAGGAATCGTTCAACTTAAGAAGCTCGACAAGATGAACGATCTGAGAAGGGAGCATGCCAGCTATCTCAATAAATATCTAGGAGATATCGAAGCAATAGAAACGCCAGTTGAGATAGACAAAGCCAAGCATGTCTATCAGATGTACACGATAAAGTTGGACACCAGAAAAATCAGCAGGACCAATTTCATATCGAAATTGAGGAAAGACGGGATAGGTGCCAACGTGCATTTCGATCCACCGGTGCATATCCAGCCATTCTATCAGTCACTTGGGTGGAAGAAGGGTGACTTACCCGTTACGGAGAAGGTTTCAGAGAGTATAGTTACCCTTCCCATGTATCCTCAGCTCCGGAAAAGCGAGCTTGATCATATAATCGACGGTGTAAAAAAAGCAGTCGGTTGATTCATTTCTCCATATCAGCAATGAAGCCCAATATCAGTATCTGCAAGCCCGTGACGATCAGAAGCATTGAAAGTATCGTGCTGGGTATATGCCCGATATAGCCCTGTATCAAAAAGAGGTACACCAGGTAAAGTCCTATCAGTACACCAGGAACGATGAATGCTGCAGCCAACTTTCCAAAGAATTTCAAAGGTTCGAAATCTCTGTATAACCTGAATATGTTTATCCATGCACGAATGGCATAACCAAGGGGATTCGATATCAGTTTACTTTTTCCAGACCTCCTTTTTGCAAAAGTTATTGGCACTTCCTTTACACGGAATTTCTCTTTCACTGCTTTGATTATCATCTCCTGTGTGTACGTGTGGGTCGATATGACATTCACTTTATCTGCAACTTCAGAGGTAAATGCCCTGAAACCTGTCTGCCCGTCCGTTATTTTCACGTTAGTGACCCTTGATATGACCTTGGAGAATGCCACATTTCCCCACCTTTTGATGAAAGGCATCTCCTCTATTTTTCCCATGAACCTTGATCCCAAAACCAAATCTGCTTCCTTTTTCTCTATAGGTCCAAGTAGCTTTGGTATCTCTTCAGCCAAATACTGACCATCAGCATCCGTATGAACTATGACATCGGGCTTGATCTTGAGAGCCTCTTTCATCTCCGTGCGAAATGTTTCGGCAAGTCCATAATTGTGGGGATGTTTTATCACCTTCGCACCAGCTGCCCTGGCAATTTCCGAGGTTTTATCAGTCGAGCCGTCATCAACGACTAGTATACTAAACTTCTCGCGTCTTTTACTGAAAACCTTCTTTACGTCGTCTACGACTTTTCCGATCGTATCTGCCTCGTTGTACGCAGGAATTGTTATTACAAGCTTCATAATGAAAACCCGAATGAATTTCCAATTAAAGTTAATATTATAAACTATAAAAAGATAGGTAGAGATGTTATAGTATGTGAAAAATATGAATAAGAAGTGCCTCAGTAAGAAAATGAAAAGGAACTGGGCACTGATTTCGTTTTTGCTTATAGTATTTCTTTCGGTCTGTACTAGATTCTGGTCAATAGAATCGCTCGGATTGTCGCATGGCGATGCAGGCAATTTCATTCGAATGTCAACATGGATGATAGGTGAATTTGGAAGGCCGATGTACTGGGAACCGCCGGTTTATCCAATATCGATTGCAATAGCCTTCATGCTGTTCGGTGTTCTCGACTACGTAGCAATCGGGGCGACCGCGATGTACGGGGTGTTGCTTGTAATTTCTATGTTCCTTTTTGGCAGGTATCTATACGATGAAAAGACCGGCACTATTGCATCTTTCTTCACTGCAGTAAGTGCTTTTTTCATAATCAATTCGAGGCATCTTGTCGTTGACGGTGTTCTAACATTCTTCATGACTGTCAGCTTATTTTCGTTCTTCATTGCATTCAGAGAAAGGAAAATGCTCTATTACGTAATCTACGGATTTCTGGCAGGGATCACCTTCCTGACCAAATATATCGGCGTGTTCGTTTTTTTCGTACCCGCAACCTTCGGTATACTCTACTACATCTCAATGTCAATAAAAAATAGGTTCAAGTGGAAAGATTTCCTTTTCGACTTAAAGGGAATCATTATAGTTGCAGTAATCATGGCATTGATGCATATTCCATGGATATACGGAATAGGTATTGGAGTTTATGCAAGTTCGGGGGGGAATAGTTACTTCTCGCTGAAAGATGTAAACATCGAATGGATGATTTCAAATTCTGCTGAAGTTATACAACTCGGATTAATTGAATACTATAGCTATTTCATGTTTCTTTCCGATGTGGTCGGAAATGCTCACAATACAGCAAACCCCATTTATTACATAGACGTTATTTTGGTCTGGACTTCGCCTTTATTGGTCTTGCTGTTCCTTTTGTATACTTACAATTACGTCAAAAATCCGTGCAAGGAAGATTCTTTTCTTTATTTCTGGTTCATATTCTTTTTTGTGTTCCTGTCGTTGATAATGGTCATCAAGGGTTCAAGGTTCATACTCGCTGCGATGCCCCCATTCATCATCATTGCATCAAAAGGTGTTCAGTCTTTGAAAAGACGGGATCTTATATTGTTAGTACTCGCGTTAACTGTAGTAAGTTGCATGTTAATATCATTGGACTCTATCACGTCATACCATGACGGGTACAAGAATGTAGGAAGATACATAAGCCAGAACGTTGTTGGGGATGATCTCATATTCTATACTGGGTGGTCTCAGCTTCTTTTTTACCACGAACTCGACACTGGCAACTGGTGGGAACATGATGAAACAGACAGGACGTCTGAGGTCACATACGTGATAGTGGACTCCCTTGGAAAGGATAGTGAAAGACTTTCTTTCTTTGATTTCGAAAGGTTTGAGAACGATTTCTCGCCTGTAGCAGTCTTTGAAAATGTTGATCATATGAGAGAAACAGATGCAAGAATAGCTGGCATGAGAACCGATCACATAAGACCTATAAAGGTATATAAAGTCGATGAAGACATATCACGATACTTCGATTTTCAGAAAGAGGAAGCAAAAATCAAACTGACTCTTTGATCAGAGCTTTGTGTATTTCCCTGAATATATCTTCAAGATTTATACGTATGTCCCAGTTCTTGTAATGCTTTCTCGCTTTACCTATGTTACTTATCCACCACTGGTGGTCTGCCTCTCTTTCCGGGCCCATCTTATAGTTCATCTTCTTTCCGGTTATCTTCTCTATGAGGTCAAACGATTCCAGAAGCGAAATTGAATTCTGCCTGGCACCACCTATATTGTAAACCTCACCAGGCCTCGGATTTTTAATGAATTCTAGAAAAAGTTTTGCCAGGTCAGCTGCATGTATGACGTCCCTTACCTGACAACCACCGTAACCAAAAATCGTGAGCAGATCCCCGGTGAGTGCTTTCTTCACGAAAAACGGTTCCCAGTTATGCATCTCAACGGCCTTTGCCGCACCCCCAGTTATACAGCCCATCCTAAATACGCCGGTCTTCAGACCGTAAAGGTATGCATATTCCTGGGTGTAGAGATCGGCAGCAGTCTTGGAAACTCCAAAAGGTGTGTGCATGTTCTGATCTATACTGAGGCTTTCATCAAACCCGTCATGGAGTTTTCTATCCTCTGGTTCAAAGCGCTTCCCGACCTTCTTGTAAGAGAACCTGTTTGGCATCTCACCGTATACCTTGTTGGTGGAGCAGAATACAAACGTGGCGTCCTTGTTATACTTCCTCACATTCTCAAGAAGCATCAGAGTTCCATGCGCATTTATCTGGAAATCCTCAACAGGTATCTCTATGGATCTTGGATGGGATGGTTGAGCAGCAGTATGGATTATCGCGTCCACATTCTTTACAAGTTCCCCCATCTTCTCGTCTCTTATATCAATGTCGTGATGTTCTATGTCAAGTTCGTCTGTGAGAGCTTTCATGGTAGAAGAAGTATTCCCGTCCGTTCCAAATATCTTACCCCGCATGTAGTTGTCTACGGATATGACTTCGTAGCCTTCCGAAGAAAATAATCTGCAACATTCTGAACCTACAAGTCCTGCACCCCCAGTCACAAGTATCTTCATTTTTCCACTTCCCTATTACCAAGTAAATCTTTTTACTCTTGCATGATATAAATGTCTTTATTAGAAGAATAATACATTTATCCGTGATTTTACATGAAAAAGAAAATTATCGCTGTCATACCAACGTATAACGAAGAGAAGAACGTTGGAAGAGTCGTGAAGGAAGTGGCAAAATATGTGGATGAGGTTGTAGCAGTTATTGACGGCTGCGTTGACAACAGCCTTGAAGTGGCCAAAAAATCTGGTGCCCTAATAATTGACAACAAGGTGAACAAAGGTCTCGGTTTCACGCTCAGAAGGGGCTCAGAAGAAGCCATAAAGCGTGGTGCTGACATTATAGTCACGATTGATTCTGATGGTCAGCACAACCCTGCAGACATAAAAAATCTTACGGACTCCCTTGTAAAATATGATCTTGATGTGGCAATAGGTTCAAGGCCCCATGACGAAAACATGCCAAAGATAAAAAAAATCGGTAACTGGGGATTGGCAATGATGTCAAAGCTATTTTTTGGATCATATATTGTAGACACACAGTCGGGCTTCAAGGCATTTACACCAGAAGCTTACAGAAAGATGAAATGGGACACGGATAGGTATTCGGTATGCTCAGAAATGGCCATGAGGATAGCGTCCAAAAAGCTCAAATATAAGGAAGTCACTGTCAAAACTATATATGGCGCCGGGCACGGAACCAGTGTAATTGACGTTACCGATGGCTTTAAAATCGGTATGAGTATGATAAGATGGAGATTATTCGGATTTTAGGTGAGTGCACAATATGAGTGTTGAACGTTCTGATTTGGAAAAAAAGTTTACCAGTACAACAACCAAACTTCTACACAATCTTGACAGGTTAAAGGAGATCCAAGATGGAAAATGGAGACCGGTCTCCATACAGCTCGCACCCACAGACAGGTGTAATTTGGACTGCGTTTTTTGTAGTGTAAAAAAAAGGCCAATGAGGGAACTGACAAAGGAGCAGTCATTTAAGGTGGTGGATGATTTCGTGGATCTGGGAGCAAAAACAGTGGAGATAACCGGCGGTGGTGACCCAACTATGTGCGGTTATATAAACGAGCTCATCCAGCACTGCAAAGAAAAGGGACTTAAAGTCGGTATGATAAGTAACGGTGCAGTATTAAACAAGAAAGTAACACAGAAGTCACTTAAATGTCTCACGTGGCTCAGAATCAGCCTCAATTCTCTTGATTATCTTGAAGATATAGGTTTGGACGTCCCTGAAAATGTCGTACTTGGTTTCAGTTATGTGTGGAATGAGAAAAGTAGCGTGAGTGTTCTGGAGAAGATAAAAAGATACAAGGAAGAGTACAAAGCAACTTATGTTAGAATCGTACCAGATTGCAGAAAAGTTAAATACATAAAGGAGTATAGAGAGAAGATACGGCCACTGATAAAGAAGTTTCCAGGTTTCTTCTTCCAGGAAAAGGATTATGCACCACCTAAGAGATGCTGGATGGGTTACATCAAGCCATTTGTAAATTCTGATGGGTACATTTACCACTGCTCAGCCAATCCCCTGATAAATCTCAAATTCAACAAGAAGTTCATAATGGGCAAGATTTCTGAGATAAAGAAGATATGGAAAAATCCTAAACCTTTCACCACAGATCATTGCGGAGAGTGTTTCTTCAGGGAGCATAACGAACTCCTTGAGGAAGTGATGAAAAATGTGGAACATCGCGATTTCATCTAGTTTTATCCACTGTTTCTTCTCCACGCAAAAGATTGCTTCAGGAGACCAATTCCGCCCTTCACGTACACCTCTATCTGGGAAAACCCTCTAATGGTTTTCAGAAGACGCAGCAGTGCAGACAGTCTGAGATAATATTCAATGTTAGCTTTGTATACATGTCTTTGGAGGTCTGTATTGGAAAGTCCTGGCCTTGTTACGACCGCGTGTGTACCAATGGAGACAAAAGATCCATAATCCCTGCATATCTCAAATCCATATTTTTCCCTATTTATGAACACTTCAGTACCGGGGTATGGAACCATGAGATTGAAAAATGCCATGTGAGGATTTACTTCCTTGGCAAAATCCAGTGTCTGCCTTATCGTTTCTGGAGTGTCACCAGGGAGCCCGAACATGAAAAACCCAAGTACCCTTATGTTGAACTTCTTTGTGAGATCAAATGCCTTCCTTACCTGATTCAGAGTGATGCCCTTCTTTATGGTCTTCAGTATTTCAGGGTTTCCAGATTCTACACCATAGCCAATTGAATAACATCCCGACCTTTTCATAACGCTTAGTAGGTCACGTGAGATTACATTCACCCTTGAGAAGCAATACCAGTTTATATCGATTTTCCGTTCAATCATCAAATTGCATATCTTTTTAGCCCTCTCAACATCAACAGTAAAAGTGTCGTCCTCAAATATTATGTGCTCGATTCCGTAATCGTTAACAAGATGCTCAATTTCATCAACTACGTTTTCAGGTGACCGTGGTCTGAATCTATTTCCCAGTGTAAGATGAGATGCACAAAAAGTGCATCTTGACGGACATCCCCTACTTGTGATCATAGTTGCACTTTTTTTTCCCATTCCAACATATGCTGCAGGCCTGTACTTGTCCATGTCTGCGAGGTCCCTGGCAGGAAAAGGTATACTATCAACATCTTCAATGAAGGGCCTTGGAGGATTGATAACTACTTTTTTCCCAACTCTTCGTGCAATTCCTTTAATCTTTGAGGGAGAAACGCCGCCTGCCAGTTCCAGTAGTGTATATTCACCCTCACCCATTACTACAAAATCTAAAATATCATTATCTCGAAGTGTTTCTTTCGGAAGCGCAGAAACATGAACTCCCCCTACACATATCTTCGCTTTTGTACACTTCCTTGCAATCCCGGCTATTTTCAAGGCTACGGCAAAGTTTGGCGTAGAGCACCCGATTCCTACCAATCCAGGTTCTATTTCCGTGAGTATCCTCTCAAGGTCACTGTAAGTTTGCCCGTGCGCTTCGGGGTCAACAAACGTGACATCGTGACCACCATCCCTTAGAACAGATGCTATGTAACCGAGGCCGAGGGGAAAATAAATACCGGCAGCTGTCTTTATTGGACCGTAAATATCCATATACGGTGCACTTATCAGAACAACTCTCATCTTACAGTCACCCAAAAAATATTCAAGTATTAAAGGATAAGTTATAAAAAGTAATTTTACCTTATACGTAGTATTTTGGTATATTTTGTGTGGTGGTTTAATGGCTTCATTCGAAAAGGATTATTTCGTGGACAGTAAAATCAGCAATTATCAGAACTATCTGACCAAGAAGTTTGATAACCTCGCAAAGGACCTCATCAAGTTTCTTAAGATAAACAAAGACGATGTCATATTAGATTTCGGCTGTGGCTGCGGTGGCCTTGTTTTCGAGTTCAAGGAACGCGGTTTTAATAAAGTGAAGGGCACTGACATCAGCCATTGGGCAATAGAAGAGGGCAAAAAAATGTTCTCACTTGAAAAAGAGATAGAATACTACAATAGGAATCTTCTTTCACAGGAAAAGGATTTCGTCTTCCTTTTCGATGTCTTGGAACACATGCCAGAATACGAAATAGGATTCATTCTCGATCTGGCAAAGAAGAATCTGAGGAAGAGCATCGTGATCCGTGTACCTGTTTGTAAGAATGAAGGGGAACCTTATGTCCTCGACGTAAGCAGAAATGACAAGACTCACATACAGTGTCACACACGGGATTGGTGGATAAAGGCTTTCGAGGACAAAGGGTATGAGTTTGTCGAAGATCTGAATCTTTCGTCAATTTATTCGAGTGAAGGCGTTTTCTCAGGAATATTCAAGGTAAAGGAAAGCTCTTAATACACTTTTATCGGGTCCGATACCCAAAAGACAAAACCAGTTATCGCAGGTATCAAATAATTGAAAGTGAATACAAGTAGTGATAAAGATATGGCAGGTTCTGCAGGTAATAGTATGAAAGAGAAGAAGAAAATGAGCGCAGCGTCACGTGTCCCGATTCCTGAGAATGAGACCGGTAACATATCAAAAATTGTCACTATTGGAACTATGGTAAGGAAGAATACGAAAGAAATGTCAATACCAAGCGCGAGTGAAAGAAGGTAGTACTGAAACGTCGTCACCATCCATAAAATTAACGCGAGTGTGAAAGATGTCAGAATCTTGCGCTTATCCATCTCGCTTATCCCGCGATAGAAATCATTAAATATCACCTTTGTGTTTTTCTTGTATTTTTCAGGTATCAGCTTTTTTGAAAGTGGTTTTAAAAGGAATCTCATCATTTTCTTGTTCGTCATAATTATGACCATGACAACGAAGATTGCAAAAAATGTTATTATCACGAAAAGTGGGTTGAAAGAACCGAAAAGGGTTGAGGCCACGATAAAGGCTGACAGTAAACCCACCGAGAATATGACGAATATGTCAACTATTCTGTCTATGAATACTGTAGTAAGTGATTTCCCAGCGGTTATGCCCACATCTCTCTTGAGATAGAATGCTCTTGTCAGGTCCCCCACTCTACCAGGAGTTATTGTCCCCATGAAGAATCCTATTATCCAGGCTTTGGACGCACTGAATAAGTTATAGTCAGTCTCGTAAGACCTTATCACAGTTTTCCATTTCAATCCCTTCAAAAAAATCGAGGGGATTGTAATTGCAAGTGACAATATCACATACTCCACTCTTATCGTGGAGAGTAAGCTGAAGACAACTTCCACATCGAGGTTGAAAATCAAGTAGAAAAATATGATAAATCCAATGAATGGTAATAATTTCGTCAGTTTCATGTATTCACCTGTTATCTGGAAAAAGCAATCGCGAGTCTGAGACCGTAAATGTATCTCCGTACATCCTCCATAGTTTTCAGCTTCATGAGCATCTTGAGAACATACCTGGGCCTGAAATAGAACTTCCTGACAGCTTTTTTCTGCATGTTAAGGAGTTCTTTTCGGCTACTGTACCCTTTCGGGAGAAAAACCGCGTTCATCTGTGTATATTTGGTCAGATCGCGATTTAGGTCACCGTAAATCTTGGCCTGAGACGCCAGTTCGGTACCCTCATGCGGGGTGGTAATGGAGAACTGTGCGTAATCGAGGTCCAGATCAATCGCAAAACGTATGGTTTTTTTAGCCTTTTCTGGTGTCTCGCCAGGAAGCCCTAGCATGAACAGTCCCCGCACCTCTATCCCAACATCCTGGGTCAGCTTGACTACCTTCTTCACCTGTTCAAGGGTTATCCCTTTCTTTATTATGTTCAGTATGTCCTGATTTCCGGATTCGATTCCATAGAAAATTTCCCAGCACCCAGATTCTTTCATTATCTGTAGCATTTCACGGTCAACTGTGTTCACTCTTCCAAAACATGTCCAACCTATGTTGAAATTCTCCTTTATCATTCTACTGCATACGTCCATGACCCATTCCTTGTTGAGTGTGAAATTATCGTCCCAAAAAGTGATTTCCTTCGCGCCGTATTTCTCTATCACTTCCTTTATCTCTTCTATGACCTTCGCCGGACTTCTGAATCTGGGTTTGTAACCAAAAACCTCGTGAGTGGAGCAATATGTGCAATGGAATGGACATCCTCTGCTCACCATCATCTGAACCACGGGAAGCTTTTTGTACTGAAGCGGTGGAGGTAAATACCTCTTCACTGGCAGAAGGTCTCTTGCAGGTAGAGGCAAATCGTCCATGTTTTCTATAAGGTCTCTTGGTGACGTCTTTACTATACGGTTTCTCTCCCTAAACAATATACCATCAATCCTTCTCAGTTTCGTAAAGTCATTCAGTGACTCTCTTCTGAAATCGTATCTTCTGAAGTGCTCTAATAGCTCCGAGAGTGTTATCTCCGCTTCACCGTACACCAGAACGTCAAAAACCTTGTGATTTTTCGCTATCTTATCGGGTTGTATAGTTGCATGATGCCCACCTATTATGAATATCTTTTCAGGAAACCTCTTTTTGAGAACTTTGGCAATCTCCACGGCCTTGTGGAAAACTGCAGTCAGTACAGAAAATCCTAAAACCTTAGGGTCATTCTTTTCTACATATTCTATGATATCATCAAGGTTCATATCCATGGATATTGGTTCAATGAGCCCTACAGAAAACCCTCTTTCTCTAACGTATGCCGCAAGACCTGCAAGGCCAAGTGGCGGTAGTTCCTCGTTTTTTTCTCCCTTGAATTTACCCGACGCATATTTTTCGTCAAGAGTCAGAGAAGGGAAAATAAGTACCAAATCCTGCATAAACACCTCACTGCACTTCTTTTCGACTGAAATATTTTATAGTTTCCGTCAGACCATCACGAAGATCGACAGTAGGTTCCCAGTCAAGTTCTTTCTTTGCAAGTTTAATGTCCGGGCGTCTTACTTTCGGATCATCTTCAGGTAGGTCCTTGTACACTATCTTGGATTTTGAGTCAGTAATGTCTAAAATCACATTCGCGAGTTCAAGTATGGACATTTCCGTGGGATTGCCTATGTTAATGGGCATATGATATTCCCTTTTCATGAGCTTCAGTACGCCTTCTACAAGGTCCGTTATGTAACAGAAACTTCTGGTCTGCCTGCCGTCCCCAAAAATCGTGATAGGCTTGTTTGCAAGCGCCTGTGTTATGAATTCTGGTACAGCTCTACCATCCCTTGACCTCATTCTGGGACCATATGTATTGAATATCCTCACAATCTTTGTATCGATACCATGCTGCCTATTATATGCCATAGTCAGCGCTTCACCGCACCTCTTGGATTCATCGTAACAAGACCGTGTTCCCACTGGATTGACGTTTCCCCAGTAGTTCTCTTTCTGTGGATTAATCTCGGGGTCACCATAAACTTCTGAAGTGGACGCAAACATGAATTTCACTCCCTCGGCTTTGGCAAGACCAAGCACATTATGCGTACCAAGTGTCCCGACTTTTAGTGTTTTTATCGGATATTCCACGTAATCCTTGGGACTCGCTATGGATGCGAAATGGAGGATATAATCGAGTTTTTCGTTCAAATCAATATGATTCGTGACATCGTGCTCAATGTAGCTGAAGTTCTTATTATCGATGAGGTGACTTATATTTTCCGCTTTGCCTGTGATGAGATTGTCCATGCATATTACTTTGAACCCGTCAGAAAGAAGTCTGTCACAGAGGTGTGATCCAATGAAGCCTGCACCGCCCGTTATGAGGCATGTTTTCATAAAATCATTCTCCTTCTTCATGGCTCTTTATTCTTTTCATCATCTTCTCTCTTTCTTTTACATGAAGCTCCATGTCGAGAAATTTCATCAGTTCCTTCTCGGTATTAAGTATCGTGTTCCATTTTCCGATATCAAGATATTTTCCCTTAAGAACAACACCGAATATCTTTTCCCCGTTCTGGATGGCAAGGTCTAATGCATCAGTTATCTGTATTTCTCCCCTTATGCCCGGTCTGGTCTTTTTCAGGTACTCGAATATTTTTGGTTCGAAAACGTATGCGCCGCAGGCAGCATAATACCCGCCATTGATTTTATATTCCACTGCTTCTTTGATAGTTGGCTTTTCTTTGATCTTCTCTATCTCACCTACTTTTGAATTATTCTTCAACTTAGCAATACCGTAGCCTCTGGGGTCTTTAACATCGAATAGGAGCAACGTTGCAAGTGGCTTGTGTTTCTTGTGAACGTTTATGAGTTCCTTTATCTCATTTTTAGGCTCTATGAACGAATCTCCAAGTAATGTGACGAATGTGGTATCTATCCAGTTCTTTCCTTGGTAAATTGCATGACCGAGGCCTTTCCTCTTCATCTGGTACACATATGATACGTTAACGCCGAAGAATGAGCCGTCACCTATGTAATCCATAAGGGCACCCTTCTGGTAACCGACTACCATGAAAATCTTGTTTATATTGCCGGCTTTTAGGTTCTCGACAGAGTGTTCTATCACAGCCTTTCCGAGTATAGGGTACATCTCTTTCGGTACAGCTCTTGAGAAAGGGTAAAGCCTCGTTCCGCCACCAGCTGCTGGTATTAGTCCCACTATTCTATCTTTGCGCGCCATAATCTACCAACACACTCCTACAATTTTACTGACATTTTTTGGGTTTAAAATAGTTCTTCCTTCGATGACAATAGGTCTGCTCATTTTCTTGAAATCGTCGTCTGTAAGGTTCCGGAATTCGTCCCATTCCGTAAGCAGGAGACACGCATCCGCGCCTTCTATTGCAGCTTCGGCGCTTGACATGTATTCAGCGTCAGGAAACTCTTTGCTGAAGTTTTCCGATGCCTGTGGGTCATATGCACGGACATTAGCGCCGGACTCGAGTAGCTCCGAAACCACGACAAGAGATGGGGACTCCCTTATATCATCCGTACCCGGCTTGAAAGCCAGTCCAAGAACAGCCACCGTCTTTCCTCTAATTACAGGCATTTTTTCCCTGAGCATGTCTGTGATTCTAAGTGGCTGGTCCCTGTTTACATTCTCGGCAGCGTCAAGAAGTTCCATCTTCAGTCCCTTCTCCTTTCCCTTGGCTATTATCGCCTTGACATCCTTTGGAAAGCAGCTGCCCCCGTATCCGGTACCGGAGTTTAGGAATTTCCTCTCGATCCTGTCATCGAAGCCCATGCCGTCGGCAACTTCGTAGGAATTTATGTCAAGCTTCTTGCAGAGATTTCCAATCTCATTTATGAAAGATATTTTTGTTGCGAGGAAAGCATTGCTCGCGTACTTTATCATCTCTGCCGTCCTGGGGTTGGTTTTAAGCACATTGCATTTGAATTCCCTGTAAAGTGCTTCCACCCTTCCATGAGATTTTTCGTCTATCGATCCTATCACGATTCTGTCAGGGTTCATGAAATCATTGACTGCCTTCCCTTCCCTCAGAAATTCCGGGTTCATTGCAACGCCAAAATCCTTCCCGGCCTTCTTACCGGAATGTTTCTCAAGTAATGGAAGCACTACGTCTTCAGTGGTGCCGGGAACTACTGTTGACTTGACGACGACCGTGTGGTATTCGTCCTTCTTTCTGAGAGCCTTTCCTATCTCCTCTGACACGCTCTTTATGTAAACGAGGTCTATTGAGCCGTCTTTTCTGGACGGTGTTCCTACCGCTATGAAGGTAATGTGCGTGTCAAGTACCGCTTTTTCAAGGTGTGTCGTAGCCTTGAGTCTTCCGTGGCCAACATTATTCTTAAGCATACTGTCAATTTTTTCCTCGTAAATGTGAGCTATGCCGCTGTTTATCTTGTCTATTTTGTCCTTGACTACATCGACAAGTGTTACGCTGTTACCCAATTCGGCAAAACAAGTTCCCGTAACAAGGCCAACGTATCCTGATCCTATTATTGAGATTTTCATAGCATTATGTTCCGGGTATTAATTTATATAGTTTCTCCGTAATCTGCCCCTACTAATGCATGCTTTTTAGGCACGAATTCAATATTATCCCATGAACAAGAAGCGCATCTCCATGACGATATCACCAGACGTTCTCGGCAGGATAGATTCCATGATTGACGGGAACAATGTAAGATCCAGGTCCGAGGCAATAGAGTCCATCATGTCGCAATACCTCGAAACCAACAAGACCGCTGTTTTTCTTGGCGGGGGCGATGTGGATAGGCTAATTATAGATGGCCAGCTCAAACCATTGATAGAGATAAGGGGGAAATCCCTCATAGAGCACAATATAGGTAACCTGAAAAAATCAGGGTTTCGAAATATCCATATAATAGGGAAAAGTGAACTTATTGGGGAATGTTTCAAGCTTCTTGGAAACGGTGCGAAAAACGGTGTCAAGATAGATTACACGGAAGAGGGGAAAACCATGGGAAATGCAAAAACCCTACAGCTGGCCGAGTCGTCACTGAAATCTTCCTTCCTTGTGCTCCCGGTAGATAATTTTTTCGACTTCGATCTGGATTATCTGGCGAGGTCCCACGTTAACGGAAGGAATGTAACGACACTGGCGGTACAATCAAACAGGGGTAGCAAGATGAACCTGGGTATGGTTGAAATGATAGGTAATCAGATAATAGGCTATGAAGAAAGGCCGAAAAACCCGAAAACTTTCCTGACAGCCGCATTCATCGGAATGTATGATCCCTGCATTTTTGAATATATACCAAAAGGTAATACGAAATGGGTACTCCAGACAGACGTTTTCCCAAAGCTTGTATCGGAGAATAAGTTGTATGGATGCATAGTACCAGGTTTCTATATGAACGTGGACAACATGAAAGACGTCAGGGCAACTAAGAATTTCCTTAGAAGGAATAAGTAATACTAAAGTATTACTGAGTAATAAATAGTTATTTAAATTGACGGTGTCATATGCTTTCTAAGGTGTTTTATATGGATCTTAGGAGCCAGCTTCTGAGCGGCAAGAAAAAAGTCGGCGTCTGGGGAACCGGATTTATAGGTTTCACAACGATAGCAAACATGGCATTCAATGGCATAAAAACGATCGGGCTTGACGTCGTCCAGGAGAAAGTAGACGCGATCAATCGTGGTGAAATACCGATAGAAAATCTTGAATACTGGCTCGGTTTTGAAATAAGGTTTCTTGTCGAAAGGGGGATGCTTCGCGCAACCTCGAATTGGGAAGACATGCTGGACCCCGAAATAGCAGTTCACTTCGTCTGCATACCGACAGAAAAGGGCGGTGAACCTTACGATGACATACTCGTGGATGTAATAAAGAAAATAACGAAACTAAAAGGTGTCAAACACTCTCACCCGCCAATAGTCATAGTCGAATCGACACTCACACCCGGCAGGAGCGACGATGTCGTTCTCCCGCTGCTCAAGGAAGCCGGAATTGAGGTGGGAAAAGACCTGCTTTACGGCGTTGCCCCAAGAAGGGACTGGTTCGTGTCACCTGAGAAGAGCCTCAAGAAGCTCCCAAGGGTTTATGGAGGCACGACACCCGAAACTACGAAGCTCATGAAAGAAGCTCTTTCAGTCGTATGTGATAATCTTGTTCCGGCACCTGACCACAAGCACGCCGAGATGGTAAAAAGCATCGAAAACGCTTACAGGCACATGCAGATAACGCTTGCAAACCAACTGTCGCTTGCATACCCAGATGTGAACATGACTGAAGTGCTCAGGCTCGTTGGGACTAAATGGAATATCGGTACTTATCATCCAAGCTTTGGAACGGGGGGCTACTGCATACCGCTATCAAGCCAGTACGTGCTTCTCGGCGCAAAGCATCCGGAAAAGGCAACAATATTAAAAGAAACCATCGACTCTGACAGGAAGCAGCCGGAACTCGTGGCTGAGAGCCTGAAGAAAAGAGGTGCAAGAAACGTTGGTATACTGGGACTTGCATACAAGGGTGACATAAAAGTTGACATACTGTCACCGACAATAAAGATTGCAAAGAAGCTCACTGAGCTTGGAATAAACGTGAAAGTCAATGACCCCTACTACATAGAAGAGGAGATCAAAAGGGCAACTGGTGCAGATTCTTTTGAATTCCCAAGCGGCCTCGGTGAATTCGACACGATCCTGATAGTTGCTGATCACCAGCACTACAAGTTCACTACGCACGACTCCATAATAGATTCTCTGAAAAAATGCAAGCTCATAATAGATAACACGTCGATATGGAAGGATATAGACTTCTCGAGGAAGAGCATAAAATACCACATAGCAGGCGATGCAGGATGGATAAAGATATGAATGCTGTCAAGGATCAGATAGCAGCGTGGATAAAGAAGAAAATCGAGGAAGCAGGCGCCAAAGGTGCCATAATAGGCCTTAGCGGTGGCATAGATTCATCAGTCGTCGCTGCGCTGGCAAAGGAGGCACTCGGCGACAACGTGCTTGGAGTGATAATGCCGTGCCATTCAAAGCCTGAAGACGAGGATCATGCAAAGATACTTGCAGAAAAATTTTCGATAAGGACTGAATACGTAGACATCGGTGACACGTTCGATGCGCTGAAAAGGGGTCTTCCGAAGGCAGAAGGGCTTGCACCGGCAAACATCAAGCCCAGGTTGAGGATGACAGCGCTGTACTACTTCGCCAACCTTCACAATTACATCGTCCTTGGAACCGACAACAAGGACGAGCTGATGGTAGGATACTTCACAAAATACGGTGATGGCGGTGTTGACCTGCTACCGATAGCATCCCTTTACAAGGGTGAAGTAAGGGAGCTTGGAAGGGTCCTGGGAGTACCGGATGAAATAATTAACAAGGCGCCTTCTGCAGGTCTATGGTCAGGCCAGACAGATGAAGAAGAGATGGGCATAACGTACGATGAGCTCGACGAGATACTTCACGCATTAGAGAATGACCAAACGCAAGGAATTGATCCGGAAAAGGTCAGGAAGGTCCGGGAAATGATAGAAAGCACCGAACACAAAAGAAACCTGCCGGAAATATTCAATCCCTGATTATGGAAGAGGAAATTAAGGAAATCATTGAGAATGCACTTATCGAGGATATAGGAACCGGGGACATAACAACGGAACTGACTATACCTGAAGGTGTAGAAGTCAAAGCGACCATAATCGCCAAGGAAGACTGTGTAGTATGCGGTCTTGACATCGCAGGGACTGTTTTTTCTATTCTGGACGACAGGGTCGAGTATGCGAAAAAGTTGAATGATGGTGAAAGTGCAAAGGAAGGAGACGTTCTCGTGGAAATATGTGGTGATGCGAGAGCTATACTGACAGGAGAAAGGGTCGCACTTAACTTCCTGCAAAGGATGTGCGGGATTGCAACAAAAACCAAAAGCTGCACAAAAAAGGTGATTGGAGAGAAGACTAGGATACTCGACACGAGGAAGACCACGCCAGGTCTCAGGGTGATCGAGAAGTATGCTGTAAAGTGCGGAGGGGGCCATAATCACCGAAGAGGACTCTTCGACGAGATACTGATAAAAGACAACCACATAAAACTCGCTGGCCTGAAAAATTCCGTAACGAGCGCGAAGGCATCCGGTAAGAAAGTGGAAGTTGAAGCGCGAACACTGGATGAAGTAAATGAAGCAGTCGAATGCGGCGCTGACGTGATAATGCTTGACAACATGTCCCATGAAGATATGAAAAAGGCGGTGGAAATCATAAAGGGAAAAGCAATAATAGAGGTTTCCGGGGGTATCCAGAAAAAGGATATAGAATGGATATCATCACTTGGCGTTGATTTCATATCAATGGGTTCGCTCACCCATTCTGTAGAATCTGTCGATATTGCAATGTACATTGAAAAGTCTTGATGCCGCTACTACAGTAGTTCTGACAGTCCGTCTTCAAACGCTACACTTGGCACGAAACCGAGTATCTTCCTTGCAAGTGATATGTCTGGACAGGAGTGCATGACGTCGCCCTTTCGCTTCTCTTTGTATTTGACCACAAGTTTCTTCCCGGTCTTCTTTTCGAGAATGGAAATCATGTCGTTTAGTGAGATCGATTTTCCCGTCCCTATGTTGAAAGCCTTGCCTACGGCTGGTTTGGATTCTGCTGCGAGCATGTTTGCCTTCACGACGTCCTTTACGTTCACAAAATCCCTCGTCTGCTCGCCATCGCCAAACACCGTAAGGGGTTTTCCCTCCCTCACGTTCTTTGTGAAAATGGAAATGACGCCCGAATATGGACTATCGGCGTTCTGTCTTGGGCCATAAACGTTGAAATACCTAAGAGAAATCGTCTTCAGCCCGTAAAGATCACTGTAGAGTTTCATGTAACTTTCGCCTGCAAGCTTTGATAGAGCGTAAGGTGAAAGCGGGGATGGTTTCGCACTTTCTGTGACCGGGATATTCGAAGGGTTGCCATAAATCGCAGAAGATGAGGCAAAAACCACCCTTTCTACATCATGCTTCCTGCACGCATCAAGAACGTTGAGGGTGCCTCCTATGTTTATGTCCGCGTCCATCTGCGGATCATCGACCGAAGCCTGTATCTGGACGTTTGCACCCTGGTGGAACACTATTTCTGCTCCCTGTATAAGACCGGAAAGCTTTTCTCGCTTCCTGATGTCGGTTTCAGTGAATTCGACTTTAGGTAATATTTTTTTAAGGTTATCCTTATTGCCGGTCTTCAGGCTGTCTGCCACCTTCACACTGTTCTTTGAAGCAAGCGTCTCCGCTATCCAGGAACCTATGAAACCTGCGCCTCCTGTGACCAGGATTTTCTTTCCTTCAATTGTCATAAGCTTAATAACCACACGGCGAAATAAATATTTGAGGCACATGAAATTTCACATCAGCGAATTCGGGAAAGCGGGAAAGGTAGTAAAACAAAACGATGTCTACACGGTAATAGACGTATCGGAACTCGGGCACCTGAACGTATCGCTGACAATCCTTCATCCCGGAAAGGAGACAAGCGGACACACCCATGAAGGAGCAGAAGAGGTGTACAATTTCGCAGAAGGGGAGGGAAAAATGAAGCTGGACGAAAACGAGTTCCCTGTGAAAAAGGGTGACATCGTCATAATAAAGGGCGGTGTATTCCACAAGGTTTTCAACACAGGAAAGTCTGATCTCAAATTTGTATGCGTCTTCGAAAAGTACGGAGACCGGAATTAGTCTTTACTTGAATATATCTCGTTTGCCCTGTTGTAGCTTTCTATCGATCCTATGTCGAACCATCTTTTGTCCTGTCCGAAAACAAATCCCTTGACACCGACCTGCTGCGAAAGCCATGAAATGAAGAAACCGGGAGCATCCGGGTTGTTTCCCTGCCCGATGTAGTCATGTACCATGTTCACGACACGCTTTGGGAAGAAATAACAGCCCGTGCTTATTAGAGTGGACATGGGATTTTCTGGTTTTTCCTGGAAGTGTTTTATGGAACCGCTGTCATCAAGCATTACCACGCCGTACTTGTGCCTGACTGCATCCTCGTGCACCATATCATAAAGCGCTACGATGGGGCTGCCATCATGCTCAGAAAGGAAGTCTTTCATGTCGAATTCGAAAAGGTTGTCTCCGGCCACTACGAGCAGATCATCATCTATGTCATTTTCCGCCAGGAGATGGGAAAGCGCGCCTATTGCGCCAAGCTTGTTTTCCTCTTCAGTGCTCTTGTCAGCGAATACCTCTATTTTCTTACCGTTGCTGAAGTTGCTTGCCCATTCGTTGAAGTGGCTTTCGAATTTGCTGTTTGTGGAAATGAATATTTTCTCGATTTCGTCTATGCAGGAGATCTTTTCCAGTATGTACTCTATCATGGGCTTTCCTGCTACCGGAAGCAGTGGCTTGGGTGTGTCCATTGTAAGCGGCCACAGCCTCTTTGCAAACCCCCCTGCAAGCACAATTGCCTTCATTCTAATCACATTTCCTATTCTTTGGTGACAAATTTGTCCATTTTACTTGATTAATGGTTAAAGTATTTAAAAGCCTGCTATAAATAGTTACGTTTATACAGAGGCGATGGTGTTAAGATGGCATTGAGACCAGGAAAGTGTTACAGCCGGCTGAAAAGACCCAATACTAGGGTTTCCAAGCACAAGCCAAGGAAATCCTACGTGAAAGGCGTTCCTTACCCGAAGATAAGGTCATTTGAGTCAGGAAAGGCCAAAGCTGAGTACAGCGTGAAGGCTCATCTTGTCACAAAGGATGCGGTCCAGATAAGGCATAATGCGCTTGAGTCTGCAAGAATATCGACAAACAAGGTACTTGAGGGTACACTGGGAGCAGGCATGTATTTCATGAAGATACTCGTCTTCCCACACCACGTATTGAGGGACAACCCGATAGCGACAGGTGCAGGCGCAGACAGGTACCAGACCGGCATGAGGCTTTCTTTCGGCAGGCCGACTTCATCGGCAGCACGAGTAAAGAAGGGTCAGAAAATAATAGAAGTTCACGTTTCTCCGGGCAAGGAAGATGTAGCCAAGAAGGCGCTGAAAATTGCCTCTTCGAAGATCCCCATACCCTGCACGATTGTCTTCAATTGAATCTCAGAATGCACCCGGCATTCTAAAGATTATAAAACATTTCTGTCAATAATCAACAGGTGTTTGTTTGTACATCATTAAGTTAGATAACGCCGAGAATGACGGTGAATTTGGCTCCAAGGCATCTGGCCTGTGCAGGCTCAGAAAGGACAAGTTGCCAGTACCGGATGGTTTTGTGATAAACACAAGGGCGCTGGAACTTTTCATGAGCAGTAACCAGATAAGAAGCAGACTGCCAAAACTGGACGAAATTGCTGACAGGAGCCCGTCCGGCTTGAGGGAAATTGAAGAGAATGTAAGGGATATTTTCGTCAATTCCGTACTGCCAGCAGACCTGAGAAACGAGATAATGTCTGCTTACGGGAATCTTTCAGTCTCTGAAGACGTGAAAATGGCCGGTGAGGCATTCAGTCTCATAAAGGCAGGAAGGGACCACGAACTAGTTGCAATACGGGGTTCTGTTGGCAGGGGTGCTTCAGACAGCTTTGCTGGCCTGATTGATAGTTTCATGAACGTCAGCGGGAAGGACGAATTATTCAGGTGCATAAAGCTGTGCTGGGCATCGCTTTTTTACCCACACGCACTGATTTACGGGGAAAAGAAGGGTATTGAAAACACGAACCTGTCCATTCTGGTCCAGAAAATGGCAGAATCTGAAAAAAGTGGTATCGTTCTTACGAATTTTGGGGGAAACAAGACCCTCGTTGAAGGTTCGTGGGGAATTGGCAATGCGGTCAGTTCCGGTATAGTGACGCCTGACGAGTACCTGCTGGATGCAAACGGTGCGCTCATGGAAAAAAACATATCAAAGAAGCTGTGGATGTACTCAAGAAACGAAATGACAGGATTGACAGAAAGGGACCATGTTCCCGGAAGCAAAATGGACGTGCAGGTGCTCTCTGAAACCGATCTGAAAAAGATTTCCGAGATATCTGAAAGAATATCTGCTGCAGGAAACGGTCAGCAAATAATCGACTGGTGTATAGGCAGGAACAAGATATCGGTGCTGGATGTCAAGCCCGGCAATTACGAGATATCCCAAGCAGATGAAATGAGCACGACCGGTGAAGTCGTGGTCACTGGAAGGTTTGTATCAAAGGGGAATGTAACCGGAACTGTCAAAATCATCGGCTCATCGAGTTCCCAGTTCGGCATCGAAGACGTAGCGCTGTCTGCGTCATCCGACTGCAGGGATCTCATCATGGCTTCAGGGGCAGGGGGCTTCCTGACGGACGAGGGCGGGAGGCTTTGCAATTTCGGTATACTTGCAAGGGAGCTTCAGGTTCCTGTAATGTCAGGGACGCAGAATGCCACGTCAGTGCTCGGTGAAGGTGAAAAAGTGGTGATGTCAGCACAGCATGGTAAAGTCATATCCGTACAGGAGAGGCCTCACGGTAGCGAATCGTTGCCGCAGGCAGAAAATGCATATAACGGTGGTACACCGCAATTGCAGCCCGCGGAACATGAAATGCCGTTCCCGCTGCATCCAAAAGAGGACCAGTTGTCACAGCAGCCGCTGCCAGACGAAAATACAGGAGGCATGCAACATGACAATAGTGCCACTAGGATATTTGCAAAAGTAGGTCCTGACATGATAGGAAGGGTAGAAGGCGCTGAAGGTTATGTTGTCTACCAGATACAGTCTGATCCGTCGATGTTGGATGGTCCCCAGTCGAAGCCTGGCATCGTCTGGGGCGCATACACCGGTGAACAGGATTTCCAGCAGACTCTTGAAATGCTTAACAGGATTTCGGTAGGTGGTGAAGTGGAAACTATACTCATGGTTCCCGCAGTAAGGGGTCCAGAAGACATAGAAAATGCAATGCGCCGCGCACCGTTTGGTTCAAGGCTCGGCGTTAACATAAAGACCCCGGCAATGGCGCTTTCCTTCGAATCTCTGCTAAGAGATGACCTCAGTGCAGTCTGCCTGGACATTGCATCACTTTCACAGCTGACCATGGGACTAAAGGAGCCTGGCAGTAACGTGCATCCATCGGTATTGAAACTGATTGCAGACGTCGGGGAAAAGTGCAGGGAACGTGGCATACCAGTATCTGCATCTGTCAGTCCGGAATACGCGACAGAGGAAAATATTAACATTTTCGTAAGCAATGGATTCGACGTGATCTGCGTGGAGCCCGAGTCGGTTGAGATGGTCAGAAATGCTGTCAGGCAGTCTGAAAACAGTGCAGATATGCCACCTGAGCAACCTGAGACACAAACAACTGAAAACACCGTTGAGAATGAGCAAAATGAGCCTTTCCAGCCGTTCGATTTCAGTCCTTCTTCTTTTTCTTGAGTTTAAGCTTTCTTTCGTATTTCTGGACGAACTTGACAGTGTCTTCCGCAGCCTTTTTGTCGTTTCCAACGCCTGAAGTGTTGCCCACGCCTACTATTATGACTTTCGCGCCTTTCTTTGTTCTTGAAAGGCTCCTGTCGATGGCACCAAGCACGTTGTGGTAAGACTTTATCATGGACATCCTAAGAGGCTGGATGGCCTCCTCGGCAGACATCTTGACAACTATGCTGTCCATATGTATCTTGTTTTTGACGACAGAGTCCTCAATGTAGCTTCTTTCAACGCCCGGGCCTCCCATGGCGATGCCGACGCCCTCGGCGACCGAGCCCGTCTTCTCTCCTTCAAGCTTCGCAGCAGCGTCTATTGTTATCACGCGCGCTATCTTGTTCTTCTTCACAACCTTGTCGACAGCCTTGCCCGGATAGCCTATCCTCCCACCAGGACCTTTGGCCTTCATGAGTATCACGTGCTTTCCGTCCATTTTCTTTTCAGACATGATGACGCCTTCCTCTATCTCCTTCATCTTGCCGTCATTGAGCTTTGCAACAACCCATGGACCAATGCCGTCACCTATGGGCTCCCCCCTGGAAAGTGTGCGCGTTCCCGAGTACAGGGCCTTTGCTATCTTCTCTATCAGCGGGAGCTGCATCTGTATTATCATGGCTATCTGGTAGGACTTTGTCTTCTTTATCATCTCTATGTAATGCCTCACTATCTTGGAAAGCATGTGAAGTTCTATGCCGCCTGCCATTCCCATCTGTATGTTGGCCTTCTTCTCTGCATTGGCGTTGGGAGCGACCTCGTCTGTGAAATACTCAAAGCGCTCCCTCTCGTTCTTTATGAGGTGGTCGAACTTCTTGACAACGCCGTAGGGGTCCAGGTTCACGGGCTGTATCATGAAGAATTCAAAGAACCTGTCGACGCTGTCCTTGACATGCTTGCTCGGTTTCTTGCTTATCTCCTTGTAAATCATTCTTTTTGACTGCAGGGAAAGCTGCTCGAGCTTCTTTGCACTACCCTCGAGTTTCCACATTATCTGCGACAGCATTATCCTTGGGTAGAACATGAAGAATACCATGAAGAATATTATCCACACTAACCATGATACCATGTCGCCGCCTTGACCTATAAGCTGGTTCAGATACATAGGAATCACTCCATGGGATTATTATTGTACCAGATTATATAAAAGATCAATAAAAGCTTAAATGTCAACATGCAAAAGTTAATTGGGGTCTCCGTATGAAAGGGCTGTTCGAGTGGAAAATTCTTGCCGCACTGTTTGCCATATTGATAGTCACGTCTTCTGCACTGGTGAGCAACAGTGGCGTAAAGGACATGTTCTTAAATTCTACTGGAAGCCTCGGTGACTGGATGGACGGTGCACCATTTGGTTCTCTTTTCACAACACCCGAAAAGACCACGACCGAAGTTGTGATAAAACTGCAGGCAAGAAGTATCGAACTTGAAATGTCAAGTCCCGTAAACATCACTGCAAACAGCTCATCCATAAAGAATTTCAAGGGCATGCTTGGGGTAAATCTGGCAAGAAACACTACAAGTCTATCATACGCTGAATCTGATTTCGAGCTTGACCTGAATCTCAGGGACGTCCTGATAACCGACGTCAGAATAACAAGCCTCGTTCTCGATGACATGAACTTCGTCGTGAGCAGTGACAAGACAAACATTTCCGCAACGAACGACAAGCTTGAAATATACGATTTCTACGGTGACATCAGGATAAGCGATGTCGTAGAGCTGTCGGGTAACGTCAGCCGCGTAAAAAGCGGTGCATGGACGATCGGTTGATCAGTCTTCTCTTCGTATCTTGTCTGCACTGAATTCTACTATCTTTGCGTAAGCTGGCCTTGATACGAGTATGCCTACCAGTATACCTACTATCGTCGTTATCACAAATCCCCTGATGAACACTCCTGCCGCAACGAAGAGCAGCGGAAGCAGTGCAGCGGTCGTGGTTGCTGCTGCAGTGAAAATTATGAAGAATGCCTTTCCTATCTTTTCCTTGAGCGTATATATCTTCCTCATTACACGTTTACCGCCAAGCGTCTCGTCTGCTATGACCACCATCTGGTCCACGCCGACGCCTATTGCAGCTATGATGCCACCTATTGCAGGAAGGTCTATGTTCCAGCTCATTAGACCAAGCATTGGTATGAGTATGGCGCCTGCCCATGCCGAGGCGTCTGATTCCCTGAGTTTCCACCAGGCAAGGCTTATTATGAAGAGATTTGCAAGGAGCACGCCTCCCCAGACGCCGCTGTCATATGTCCCTGATGCGGATATTCCAAGTATTATCACGGCTTCTGAAAGTCCCGTAAGGACGAGTGGTATGCCTACCCTGAGACTCCTGTAACGTATGAATATTATCAAAATGACCGCCGCGCCAGCGGCAAGTCCTGCAAGAAGTGCAGACTCTATGAAATTTGCACCAAGTGTTGGTGATATTATGGATATTGATGATGTTTCCATGCTCACGGGAAGCGATCCTGAACGAAGTATTGTCTGAAGCCTCAGTTTTTCCTCCAGCGCATCTTCTCTTTTTTCCCTGCCGCCTTCAATTTGAGGGGTCGAATATGCCTGCCCGCCAAGAGAAGAGGCTATGCGAAGGGTCGACTGAAGGTCGTCGTCGAGATAAAGATAAATGCTGCAGTCCTTGAGGTAATAATCACCGCTGTCCAGATCAAGCTGGCTTGGAATTCCCGATGTTACTTTGGCAAACCTCTCGGCACCGTCTGCTGAGACAAGGACCGTGAAGTAGAACCTGTAGAAGTTTCCAAGCGGTACGAGCCCTGAATGCTGCGGGTCAGTGTATATGAGTTCTATGTCAGGGCCTTCATAGACAGTGCCCATGAGAACTATCTGGCCGCTCGTCCTGTTCCCAAGATCGAATTTTATACCTTCAAGGATAAACGATCCGTTATCGGGGACTGTCTTGCCGTCTACAATCACGGTATTGTTGAGTACTTCTATCCCGTAGCTGTTTTCAAGAAGCTTTATGGTCCCGCTGCCTTCCCGGAGTTCAACAGGCTTTGATATCTTGGCAACAAACAACCCCTTGGAAGCGAGAAGGTCATCCACGACGTCCGAACTAAGGCCTGTTGCCTCTATCTGCACATACCATCCATCCGGGGACTCCACAGGGAAGAACTTTATCTCCTTTAGGCCGTAGATGTTTATCCTTGTCTGAAGAGTGCCTATGACCTGGTCTATCATCTGCCTCGTCGCATTTACGGTGGGCTTTAGTATTATCCTTGTACCGCCGCGCAAATCGAGGCCGAAATCCAGATTAAGCCGCTCGACTGGCTGGGCTTCTATTCCAAGCGTCTCATTGACGAAAAAATCATACTCGCTATTGTCTGCAATCACTATGACGTCCCCTGTCACACTACCTGCCATTTCATTCCAGCCGTCAATGTCGCGCACCTGAACGCCGTTTATGCTCGATATTATCATGCCCTGCTCAAGCTTACCAAAAGCCGGCGAATCCTTTGTGACGTAAACGACCTCGACGCCGTACCTCCTGTCACTGAACCCTATGGCAAATAAGGATCCCATTACCACGATGAGAAGCAGCCATATCCTCCAGTACTTAAGCATCAGGAAACACCCCTCGATTCACAATACCACCTGAGTATGACAGAGTTGAAGAACCACGTGTTTATGATGTCTATTGAGAGTCCTATCATTATCACAGACGCTATCTCGACCAGGACTGCAGGAAGCGGTATGATAAGCAAGGCCGCCATGGCACCAATGCTTGTAAATGACATGGTAAGTCCTGTTTTAAGAGCACGCATTATCTTGTCCTTCATGCTTATGCCGTGTTCTGTATCCCTCAGGAGCCTGCTTGTAAGCATTATGTCCGTGTCCACGGAATAACCTATGAGCATGAGAAGCGCACCAAGTGATGCAAGCGAAAACTCTATACCAAAGACCTGCATGACTGCAAGCGTTATTATTATGTCAGAGGCAGCAGACATTATTATAGCAATGGACGGTATGAAAGTCCTAAAGACGATGAATGCTATTATGCCCATCATGATGAATGCTATTATTATGCCAGTCTGAGCCTGTGACCAGAAAACCGAACTCAGCGAAGAACCAACGTTCTCCAGCGAAAAGTCCTGCACGCCGACTCCTCCATCTTCCAGCCTTTCTATGACTTCTTCATAATCGACGCTTGCGTCCATCTGTATGGATGCGCCGTGGGTACCAAATCCCCTGAAACTCCTAACGGATATCGAACCGAACTCGTCTGACAGTATGTCCTCTATCAAAGGGACCGAGACCTCACCGTCTGTCTGTATGTTAAGAAGCGTGCCGCCTCTCAGTTCTATGCTCCGCTCGAACCACTCCCCGGTCTGCGAGTATTTGTTTACCATGAACCCGACCGAGATCAGCAGCATCAATAGGGGTACTACCATGAGTACCCTGTAGTCGAATTCTATCCCCTTCACATTGATCTTGTAATCATTTGACGTCGTAATCACCAATCATGAGTTTTAGTTTTGTATATTTTAATGCTACTGTTTTTATTAAGTGTATGCACGATCTCACGATTGTCGGCGCAGGACCAGTAGGTTCGTACCTTGCGTCACTATGTGCCAAAAAGATTGGCGTGACCGTCCTCGAAGAGGACAGCGAAGCTGGAAAAAAGTCCTGCTCGGGCCTCGTGTCGCCAAGGCTTATGGAAATGCTCCCACAAGCTGTGAAAAAAAGTGGCCTGGTTGAACATATGGTGAAGGGGGCCATAATACACTTCATGGGAAAGGAATTCGAATTCAGGAAAAGTGGGACCGCAGCTTACGTGCTCGACCGGGACGCACTAGACAAAAGATTGGCTGACTATGCGCTGTCAAAAGGTGCTGAAATTAGATATGGTGAAAAGGCTCTGTCAGTCTCGTTTTCCCGCGACTGTGCATCTGTAAAGACCGCAAGGCACGTCTTTGAATCAAAAATGCTTGCAGGCTGTGACGGTGCGCGATCAGTGGTCTCAAGGTCGCTTGGATCAAAACCAAATGAAGTTTTAAACGGTATCATAGCATATACCGACGTTTCGGATAATTCGGATAATGTTGAAATGTGGTTTGACAAGAGTCTTGTAAAAGACGGTTTCTTCTGGAAGATTCCAAGAGGTGACCAGACGGAATTCGGTTGCATAGGACATGCACTGAGCTTTCCGGTACTGAAAAAATTCTTCAGCCTGGACGACAAAGTTATTTCAGGAAGAAGTGCAAGTCCTGTACCTGTAGGGATTGCAAAGACGTATGCTGACAGAACGATTCTCGTCGGTGATGCCGCATGCCAGACAAAGCCATGGTCAGGCGGTGGCATAACTTATGGCATGATTGCTGCAAAATGCGCGGCAGAAACGATCTGCAAAGCCAGTGAAAAGGGTAAATTTGATGGGTTTTATGAATACGAATCACTGTGGAAAGAGAAGCTCTACGAGGATATAAGGGCAGGTATTATGATGAGGGAGTTTTACAAGGACCTTGAACTGAAAGCACTCGGTTCGATCATGGACAGGATAGAAAGCATGAAGCATAAGGGTGATGATATAGACTTCGATTTCCCTGTTTCAAGTATCATGAAAATGGGTGGTTTTTTACTATGACTTCTTCATGCTGGAAAGACCTTAAGATTGACCGCAGGTCAGGTTATGACATTACCGATGTCGTGAGGCTCATACTCTTGACGCGGGGGAAGCCGGCAGGCCGAACGGCACTTATGAAAAAGCTTCACCTCGGCGAAGCAACCGTGAAGACCATGATGAGCTTCCTGAAAGCAAAAGGTCTCATCGTCCAGGATACCCTGGGTGTCATGCCCACAAAGAAGTGCAATGATGTGTTTTCGTTTGAAATGGAAATGAGTGAAATGGAAATGCCAGAATTTTCAAAGAAACCCACGACCGTGCTAAGAATAAAGAAAGCTGCAGGGCACGTAAAAAATGGTATAAAGCAAAGGGATGCTGGTGTGAAATTCGACTCAAGTATCATGACGACGATAATAAGGAAGGGTGAGATCGTGGTTCCGGGTCTTGAGGACCATTCGCTTGGATATCTGGGTAAAGTGAAAGATCGCATGGAACCAGGCGACGGTGATGTCATAATTCTGTCAAGCGCAGAGAGCAAGGCAGGCGCTGAAAAAGGCGCTGTAGCAGCCGCGCTGACGCTATTTGAATGAACCCGTTCATTCACATGTACATGAAACTGTCCTGCTGGAATGGTGTTACCTGGAAACCTGGTGGTGAATTCATAGTCGGTGCCCCCTGAAGGGCAGAACCGTATTCGACCAGCGTCCTTACTGTGTCGAAATCCGGGCAGCCACCACAAGACCCGTCTGTCTCTTCTGCATATCTCCATTCTATAACAGCGCCCTTGTCAAGAAGTTGCTTGTCCACCGCATCAGATCCTATTGCACCATCCACGTAGAACTCGTTGAAATTCCCCCCGTCCCCGGATGAAATGGAATGGTGAAGATAACCAGCATCGTCTTTTTCGACATCCTCACCCTTCCCGTTTATGGAATCGAAAAGCATTGTGCCCAGGCCAGAATCGTAAACTGTGGAAAATTCAATCCCTGCTTCACCGAGTTTTCTCATTGTCAGTTCGTATACACTTTCACCATCGGCATCGGCCTCAAATACTATCCTCTGGTATGTAGCCTGCCCCCCTATCGAGCCTCCACCGCCATAATCCATTGTAAGAACGCTGTCTTTGTATTTGGCAGTGGCATCGTGGATGCCCATCTGTTCCAGGTAAGTGTTGATGTCAGCATCTGTGTAATTTACGTTGCTGTGCTCAAGCGGGTCGATGATGATATTATCTGCAAGCAGCATCGTCTTTTCGGCATTTTCAAAAGCATCCGGCTGGAGATCGTCATATTTAATGCTATTCTCGTCCCTGATGTTTCCTTCGTCGTCAGTGTAGAAGCCGTTGAGTTCCTGGTTGAACCTGACGTTGTAGGATTCCCTCAAGTCCACGTCTGCTTCGTCGTACACTTTCCTTGAAGTCTCGTCTTCCTCCTCCCTATCATCCAATGAAGACTCTTCCACTACGTTAAGCAGCTCAGGCTGGAAATATATTGAGAAATCTTCTTGCAGTGAAAATATGGATAAGTTATCCATGTATAAGAAAGAGGCCTGTTCTTAATAAAACTTCGCTTCTCTACAGAACTGGCTTGAACTTGAAACCGTAAAGAACGAGACCGGACTTGCCCTCCTCCCTGATCTTTCTGAAGCACACCTCAACGGGCATGCCTATCTTCACGTCTTCGGGTTTGCAGTCGACTACCTGGGAAACCACCTTTGCGCCCTCGTCAAGTTCTATTATCGCTATCACGTAGGGTGCATACGCTTCGAACCCTTCGGGTGCAACCCTTATGGTCGTGTGGGAGAATACTTTGCCCTTTCCTGAAAATGAATGCTCCTTGACATTCCCCTTTCTCCTGCACTTTGGGCATATCGTACTTGTTGGAAAGAAATACGAATTGCAGCTATCACACTTGGAACCTACCAGACCGTACCGTTCCTTAAACTTCCTCCAATGATGTGCAACGGCTTTTTCAGTCGTCATGATAATCACTTCCTGTTCCTCGACAGCATGTGGACAACCACGGTTGAGCCGGAGCCGCCTACGTTGTGGGCAAGACCGTTTTCTGCGCCCTTCACCTGCCTTCCACCAGCTTCTCCTCTAAGTTGTTCTACTATCTCTACAGCCTGTGCAGCGCCCGTGGCACCGACAGGGTGACCTTTGGCCTTGAGTCCACCGGACGGATTGATCGGGATTTTTCCACCGATTGCGGTTTCGCCGCTCTGCACAAGCCTTCCGCCTTCACCCTTCTTGCAGAAACCAAGGTCCTCGCTTGCTATTATCTCGTTTATGGTGAAACAGTCATGCACCTCGGCAAAATGAATGTCTTCAGGCTTCAGTCCCGACTGCTTGTAAGCATTCTGAACGGCGCTTATCGTGGCGCCAACCGTAGTTATGTCAGGCCTCATGTAAAGACTCAGTGTATCAGAAGCCTGAGAAGATGCCCTTATGTATATTGGTGTGTCCGTGTACTTCTTGGCATGCTCTGCAGGAACCAGTATAAGTGCCGCAGCGCCGTCTGCTATCGGTGAGCAGTCAAGCAGCCTGAGCGGATCCGAAACAAGTGCAGACTTCAAAACAGATTCGACACATATCTTCCGGTGGAACTGGGCATTGGGATTGTGCATCGCATTCTCGTGGTTCTTGACAGCAACCATGGCTATCTGCTCTCTCGTGGTACCATACTGGTGCATGTGCCTCTGTGCCATGAGCGCATAGACTCCCGGGAATGTAAGCCCGAAGTGTGCCTCGTTGTCCCTGTCCATTGCACCAGCAAGCGCAGTCGTTGCAAGGTTTCCGTAAACATCAGTCATCTTCTCAACCCCGCCGACAACTACACAATCGTACCTGCCGGACTGAACGGCCATCGTTCCCGTAGTCAGTGCGACAGAAGACGAAGCGCACGCGGCTTCTGTCCTTATCGCTGGCACGGGACTGAGTCCCAGATAATCAGTAAACAGTGCTCCGGTGTGCTCCTGGCCTACGAACATGCCAGAAGACATGCTACCACCGACTATGAGCTGTATGTCCTTTCCTGAAATGCCTGCATCCTCAACCGCCTTCACGCCGGCCTCTGTTATGAGTTCCTTTAGTCCTTTCTTCCAGTGCTCGCCGAATTTAGTCATCCCGACGCCGACTATTGCAACATCCCTGTTCATGATCAAACACCCTTTATTTTCTCCTTGTACCTGGCATACTGTGCATATTCGACATATTCCTTGTTTTCAAGTATTTTGCTCACAGTGGCTGCCTTCTGCCTCACTTCATCTATGTTGTCAGTGACCGTGAAAGTAATCGAGTCTGACCCAGCACCTGATCCAAAGGAAGTGACTAGTACCCTGCTTCCGGGGGTTGCGGTGTCAAGAACCGCGCATAAACCAAGTATCGAAGCTGCCGAATAAGTATTGCCTATTTTCGGGAAGAGCAAACCAGTTGAAACCTTCTCTTCCGGAATGCCAAGCATCTTTGCTGCTGTCAGCGGGAATTTTGCATTGGGCTGGTGGAAGACAAAGTAATCATAATCCTTGACAGTCGTGCCTGTCTTTTCCAGTATACCTTTTGTGGCACCCAGTATGTGCTTGAAGTATGCCGGCTCTCCTGTGAACCTGCCACCGTGCCTTGGAAACTCTTCTGCCTCCCTTCTCCAGAAATCGGGAGTGTCGGTAACGTATGAAAATGTCTCGTCAACGTTCGCGATCACATTCTTTTTTCCAACAACAAACATCGCAGAACCTGCTGCAGCAGTGTATTCAAGCGCATCGCCAGGCCTACCCTGCGCAGTGTCCGATCCTCCAGCAAGGCCGTATTCTATCCTCCCGGATAAGACATGGCTTATGACTATCTGGAGTGCAGAAGTGCCTGCCTTACATGCGAATTCGAGGTCAGCTGCCATCATGTTGGGAGTTGCACCCACTGCCTCCCCGACGATCGATGATGTACTCTTCACTACATAAGGATGTGATTCGGAGCCGACATAGACAGCGCCGATGTCTGCGGGATTAATGCAAGCCCTCTTTAGGGCGCGCCTGCTTGCCTCAACTGCCATTGTCGCGCAATCCTCGTCCATGTTCGGTACGGTCTTCTCTGAACTGAGCTTTTTCTCAATTTCAGGATCGGGGCTCCATATGTTTGCTATGCTGCCGGCCTTTATCCTGAGCATGGGCAGATACGCGCCATAACCGACTATGCCTGCTTTCATATAATCCCCACAAGTACGATTTTAATTAATCGTGCTGCAATGCTTTTTAAATGTTAACAAGGAAGTTCGACGATAGTCATCCCATGAAATGGGTCGAATTTGGGAGAATGTATTTTTAAACACTCCCCAACTCTTTTAATTGATAAAGTGGAAAGATTCGTATGATTCCAATAGCTAGCCCCGACATCGGGCAGGAAGAAATAGGCGCAGTCGTGGAAGTGCTCAAATCAGGAAGGGTCGTACAGGGAAAGAAGGTTGCTGAGTTCGAGGAAAAGTTCTCGTCATACATCGGCACGAGCCATGGTGTTGCGTGCTCGTCCGGCACATCAGCGCTTCAATTTGGACTAGAGTCAATCGGGATAAAAAAGGATGATGAAGTCATAACAACGCCGTTCACGTTCATAGCAACCTCAAACTCCATATTATTCAACAGGGCAAAACCGGTTTTTGCTGATATTGGTGAGAAAACATTCAATATTGACCCGGTCAATATTGAATCAAAGATTACTGAAAAAACGAAGGCCGTAGTCATTGTCCATCTTTACGGCCAGCCATGCAATATGAAGGAAATAAAGAAAATATGCAGCGACCATGACGTTATGCTCATAGAGGATGCCGCACAGGCGCACGGTGCCGAATATGATGGCAAGAAAGCTGGAACTTTTGGTGACATCTCGACATTCTCTTTCTACGCATCAAAGAATATGGTTACAGGTGAGGGCGGAATGATGCTTACTGACAATGATGCAGTTGCAGAAAAGTTCAGGGTCTCAATAAATCAGGGGCAACTTGGAAGCTATGACCATGTAATGGTGGGTTATAACAACAGGATGACGGATATACAGGCAGCAATCGGAGTCGAGCAACTGAAAAAGCTGGGTAAAATGAATACCAGAAGGTCAAAAAACTCGAAGTTTTTGACAGAAGAGCTGGAAAACATAAGCTGGCTTGAAACACCGTACGTTGACGGTAACGTCAAGCATGCATGGCACCAGTACACCGTGAAGGTGAATGGAACGTTCAGGGACGATTTTGTCGGTTATCTTAACTCAAATGGCGTAGGGGCGAGGGTGTACTACCCTAAACTATCATACGTGCAACCGGCTTATCAGGATTTAGGATACAAGGAGGGCGTATGCCCGATCGCAGAATCTGTCGCAAAGCAGGTATTGTCGCTTCCGGTGCATCAGAACGTGTCAAGGTCCGATCTCGAGAAGATCGTGGAAGTGATCAAGAAATACAGGTAATGTCATGAAGGTATGTGTGATAGGAACTGGAAAGATGGGGAAAAACCACGCAAGGGTATACAATGAAATTGATGGTGTTGACCTCGTAGGCGTTTCTGACATCAACGAAAAGGCAGGAAAGGACGTTGCAAAGAAGAACAAGTGTGAGTATTTCAAGAATTATGAGGACCTTCTCCGTGTAGAAGGTCTGGAAGCAGTCTCGGTTTGCGTGCCGACTTTCCTCCATTATGATGTGGGGAAAAAAGTGATTGAAAGTGGTAAACATCTGCTCATAGAAAAACCGCTCGCTGAAAACGTGAAAAAGGCTAAAGAGCTTGTGAAACTTGCAGAAGAGAAGGGTGTAAAACTCGCTGTCGGTCACATAGAAAGGTTCAACCCGGCTGTGCAGGAACTGAAAAAACTGATAGTTAAGGGCAGCCTGGGTAATATAACATCCATACTTGCAAGGCGCGTCGGTATTTTCCCGCCGAGGATAAAGGATGCTAATGTGATCGTCGACATGGCTGTCCACGATATAGACATCTTCAGGTACCTTCTTGGCAAGGACCCCGAAAAGATACACGCTGCAGGAGGTAAGGCAATCGTCAATGACAGGGAAGATTATGCTGACATTTTCCTAAAGTACAATGGAACGAATGGTCTCATAGAAGTAAACTGGATAACACCTGTGAAGATAAGGGTACTGAACGTGACCGGGACAAAGGGTTACGCGAAGCTCAACTACATAACCCAAGACCTGACACTTCATGAAAGCGTCTATGAAAGGAACTATGACAAGTTTGGGGATTTCGTTCTGCAGTTTGGTGAACCGAGAGAAGTGCCAATAAAAGTTAAAAAAAGCGAACCTCTCAGACTAGAATTGCAGAATTTTATAGATGCTGTAAAGAAAGGCAAGGATCCGCTTGTGTCCGGGAACGACGGGCTCGAAGTACTTAAAATAACTGAAAGTATAATGAAATCTATCGGAAGTGTTTGAATGGCAGTTCTCGTGCACGAAACCGCAACGGTGGAAAAAGGTTCCATAATCGGAGAAGGGTGCAAGATATGGCATTATGCACATGTAAGGGAAGGTGCCACGCTCGGCAAGAACTGCAATGTCGGGCATTGCGCTTACGTCGGAAAGGACGTAAAAATCGGTGATAATGCCAAAATTGGAAACAAGGCCTCTATATTCCAGGGTGTCAGAATAGGGAAGAACGTATTCATAGGCCCACACGTGACATTTACCAATGATATTAGACCGAGGTCCGTCGGTAACTGGGAAATCACCAAGTGTAATGTGAAGGACGGTGCGTCAGTCGGTGCAAACTCTACGGTATTGTGCGGGATAACCATAGGTGAAAACTCCATGGTAGGTGCGGGTTCAGTCGTAACAAAAGACGTTCCTGGCCATGGACTGGTCTATGGAAATCCGGCAAAATTGAAGGGTTTCGTCTGTTCCTGTGGAGCTGATGTAGAACTTGCCATAAACAAAGGAAGTGATGTTTTACTGAAATGTAAGGATTGCAAGAAAGAACTGACTGTTTCGGAAGAAATTTACAAAAAGCTGGGTGATTAAATGATAGATCCTGTAATACTCATCTGCGCAGCGGCCGCCTTTCTCATCACATTCCTGATGGTACCGAAATGGGCCAAGAAGGTCATGAACATGAAGCTTGTCGGCAGAGACATGAACAAGCAAGACAGGCCTGAGGTTCCGGAAGCCGGTGGTGTGACGGTTATTGCAGGCACAGTGACCGGATTGTTAGTTTACATATTCATGTATACATTCTACTTCAACAGCGACTTCGGTCTGGTTGAGATACTTGCGGTGCTTGCGACCATCCTGATGGCAGGCTTCGTCGGTTTCATCGACGACATCCTGGGATGGAAAGTTGGTATGAGACATTCAACGAAGATACTCTCAACTGTCCCAATAGCGATACCTCTCGTGGTAGTGAACGCTGGTGATGCTATTATGAACATACCATTCGTAGGCTTCTTTGACTTCGGTTTCATGTTTCCACTTCTCATAGTGCCGCTAGGAATAATCGGTGCGATAAACGGTTACAACATGCTTGCAGGATACAACGGCCTGGAAGCCGGGATGGGAATTATTATCCTGGGAACGCTTGGTCTCATTGCATGGATTTCGGGAGCGGGATGGGTAAGTATGATATCACTGATAATGATGTCTTCGCTTGCAGCATTCTTCTGGTTCAACAAATTCCCGTCGAAAATTTTCCCAGGCGACAGCCTGACATATTCGGTAGGTGCTATCATAGCATGCATAGCTATATTGGGAAACATGGAAAAATATGCCATACTTCTCTTCATACCATACTTTTTCGACGCATTTATGTTCATACGTTTCAGGTTCATCGACAAAGTGAAGGATGTGGAAGCGTTCGCAAAGGTCGGTAAAAACGGGTGCCTTGAAATGCCGCATGAAAAGATATATGATTTTACTCATCTCATTATCGTGGGACTGAAGAAGGTCAAAGAAAACGTTTACGAGAAAGATGTTGTATACACCACATTCGCTTTCCAGCTCTGCTTATCCATGATCGTGTTATGGTTGTGGAATTTGGGTCTATAAGTTAACTGGCGTCTCGTTTATATCAAGCTTGTAAATCTTTATCAGCTGATTATCAAATACTTTTTCGATGTCTGGTATGCCGTATCCGTCCATGAACATGAGGTTTGTGAATATTGAAAACTCTGTTTCGGGTGGTATATAGAAAAGTCCATAAGACGTTATTGTCACGCATCCAGGCATGACATCCGCGCCTTCTGCAGCAACTATCTTCACTATACCATTAGTCGTGCATATGTCTTCTATGAAATTCCTTCCGAGATACTGATCACCCTGTGACACCATGAATATGGGATTGCCTGCTATGTTTCCGTTGCTGCCAACGGGCATCCATATCGTGTACTGATCGGCTTTATATTCTATTATCGTCTTGTTCTGCTGCGGGTAAACATTGGTCTGCTGGAATTGCAGCATGCCAGTAACCTGCCTGCCCCTGGATGCTATTTTTGATATGGCACCATACTTACCAGGCAGTGTATAGTCCATGAGTATGTAGCTGACATCCTTGCCTTTGAACCATGACCTGAAATCAGTCCAATTGACAGTGTTCGAAACATACCAGTCTGCTATCTGTGAGTTGACTGTACCATTGTTATTTCCGCCGTCTGCGATACTCGGCCTTTCGCCTCTAGTCTGGAACCAGTAACCGAAATCCCACCATGAAAGTATGGAAGAATTGACCGGTGTCTCTTTAGCAAGATAGTCCATCGACTCCTTCCAGTACTGGTTGAATGATGGTCCAAGCGAATTGCAGAACACGTAACCAGTTGCGATATTGGAAGTTATGATCATTGCAATTGCTATAATCAAAGGTATGGATAATATATTCATCTTCTTCAGCCCTTCCGTCTTTTTCATGTAATTTGATCTCGATAGCCGGTTGATAATGTCCGCAAGGAAGTATCCTGCCATTATGGACGCGGGCGGTCCTAGGAAGAATACAAGCCTGACCATGTAAAAGACTGTCTGTATCGACATGAAAAGCCACAATAGTGGGAAGAGAAGTGCCCAGTTTCTTTCAGTATATATGTTATATAGGGCAGCAAGCGAACCCATTATGAAAAGGAACCATATGCTGAAAAATGTGTCAAACGGCGCTACTAGCGGTATCACTGATTTTGAATAGTTCACACTTGTCCGTGATGTGACATCTGCCCACGTACCTTGCATCTGCTCAGCGACCGTGCTTCCTATATAACCCTTGTCTTGAATGAATAGCATTCCCAAACCGCGATTTACCAAATGCCACATGAAATCAAAGAACATTGAGCCAATGAGTATCGAAAGTATGACTATTATCATGATAGCTGGGACAAGGTATGGTAATTGTTCCTCCTTTAAGATTTTATACTTCTCTGCAGCGTATCTGGCAACTATGAGGATAATTGTGAGTATCGCAATCACCTGCTCAAATGTCGAGGATATGCCAAGGAAGAACCTTTGGGTGAGAACTGCCACAATTAATGGTACGATGGCCGAATAGACCATCTTATCTTCGTACTTGTTTATCAGGAGTTTTACTATCATAAAGACTGCTATTGTATAGATTAAAAACTGTCCACCGCCCCACGATCCCATTGCAAGGAAGATGAAAATACCAGACAGTGCACTGATCTTAAAAGATCCCCGATTGTATGACCGCATAAAAAGGAAGAGTGCTATGAGAAAGAACGCCCCTCCGGTCGCTTCCTTGTCGAAAAAACCTGCAGACGTACGTGCAATATACCCAGGCACAGTTGCAAGGAACAGTGACGCAAATAGTGCTGCCTTCTCATCCTTGAAAATTTCTCGTGCGAGCCAGAATATGAAGAAGACAGAAACCGCGCCCATCAGTGCAGGATACATGATCGCAAACTGTAAATACGTCATCGATACGCCAATGAAACTGAGAGATATGTACAACATGACCGGTACGTAGAAATAGACGAGAGGACCGTACTTTTCTATCCCTATACCATCAGGCCAGTACCTCATGCTGTCATGCAGTGGTAGCTGGAGGTCGTTTTCAAGCATGTGCAAATTCATCCTGTAGGCATAAAATGGGTCAAGTGCCTGAAGTTCACCGTACTTTGCCGGTATCATTCTCGACCAGAACGAAAAGATGGTTATTGCAATAAGGCACCATAGCCACCAGTACTTGAGCGTAAATTTGACTATTACCTGCGCCCTTGACATCTCCTTGAGCCCGATCGTCTCAAGAATCTTATCGATTTTCATACTATCTAATTCTGAAAGCCTGTTTTAAATCTTTGCCAGTCTGCCACTCATACAAGGAAAAACTTCATGTAAATGAAAAACACGTATAATGAAAGAAGTGCTATCCCGTCTATCTTCCCTATCCTGTTCTCGACTTTCATGAACAGCACGAGCATGAGTGAAAGAAGTGCCATCATGGGCACACTGTAGATGAGAAGGCTCTGCTCTATCTTTATGGCCTCTATGGCAGCAGATGCTCCCATGACCATCATGAGGTTGAATATATTGCTCCCTATTATGTTTCCAAGGGCTATTCCCTCAAGCTTTTTGATAGCAGCAGTCAATGAAGTTGCAAGTTCAGGTAGGGACGTCCCCACTGCAACCAGCGTGAGTCCTATGACAGTTTCAGGGATGCTGAAAAGTGTCGCTATGTTCATGCTGGCATTTACTATCAGCTCAGCGCCGACAAGGACCCCGGCACCACCTATAAGGCAAAGTATTGTCCCCTTTGTGAAATTTTCCCTCTCTATTATCTTTTCTACAACGCCTTCCCTGAATGACTTTTCCTTCGAGAGGTAATACACATACCCTATCAGGCCTGCGATGAGTATGAAGCCCTTTAGCGGGCTCAGCCCGTCTGCAATGAAAATGATCGCAACAGCCGTGACGAGCAGCATGATATAACCCTGCTTGAGTTCTGACTTCTGCACAGGTATACCTTTTGTGATTATCGCAGCAAGCCCAAGCACTAACCCAACGTTGGCTATATTTGATCCTATGACGTTTCCAATCGCTATCCCAGGGACTTCCCTGAACACAGAAAGCACGCTTACTGCGAGTTCGGGAAGTGAAGTCGTAAACGCGACGAGGGTAAGCCCTATGACTATCTCCGAGACCCCGAGGCTCTTTGCGATCTTGGACGCATTTTCTGTAAACAGTGAAGCTCCCTTTAGGAGGACTACAAGGCCTACTGCAAAGAAAAGCACGTCCGTGACAATCATATTTATTCTTTGAACGCGCTGCTTTTATTTCACATATTTGTTGAGAAGCCTGGACATGCCTATCGAGGAGAACCATCCAACTACTGCAAGCGAAATGAGAACTAGCCATTCATATACACCCAGCGGAACGACCGAGAAGTACACATTGAGGGGAGTGTACACTACTGCCATCTGGAGGGCTATGGATGATACGAGTGCTACTAGAAGGAATTTGTTGTCAAAGAAACTCAGCTCCTCGCTGTGCCTTATCTCCGCCATCTTGATGAACTCGTACAGCACGAAACCCATGAAAAGGGCGCTTCTGGCAGTCTCGACTCCAAGCGGTGAAATTAATATATAGGCAGTGAAAAGGAGTGCTGACAGGATGCCGCCCATGAGTACTATGCTGTACATGGTGTTGCGATTGAATATACCCTCTTTCATGCTCCTAGGCTGCCTGCGCATTATTCCAGGAAGGGCAGGATCAAGACCCAGCGCTATCGCGGGCATGCCGTCAGTGAGCAGGTTTATCCAGAGTATCTGGATGGGAATTAGTATCGGCTCGTCAAGCGCAAAGAAAAGAGTCGCCATGAATATGACAACGACTTCTGCCAGATGGCATGTCAGCTGGTAGTTGACGAATTTACGTATATTATCGAATATGCGCCTGCCTTCGCGTACGGAATTTCTTATTGTCGCGAAGTTGTCGTCCATGAGTATCATGTCACTGGCCTCCTTTGCGACCTCTGTCCCGCGCCCGCCCATGGCTATGCCGACATCGGATTTCTTGAGCGCGAGCGCATCATTGACACCGTCACCTGTCATTATGACCCTGTTGTGCATCTGCAGTACCTTCAGTATGCGAAGTTTGTCAAAGGGGCTTACCCTGGCAAAGATGTTCACGCCGTCGTCAAGCATCGAAGAAAGCCTCTCGTCTGTCATGTGCTCAAGGGAGTCTCCGGAAACTGCGGTCTTGCTCTCGAGTCCTATCTCGTTGGCTATGGCCTTGGCCGTCTCGATGTTGTCTCCGGTCACCATGACGACGCGTATTCCAGCTGTCTTGCATTCATCAAGGGCTTCACGGACATCGTCCCTTGGAGGATCGAGCATTCCCTCAAGTCCTATGAACACGAGGTCCTTTTCCATTTTTTCGTCCGCAGCGGATGACCGGGTCTCCTTGTAGGCGAAAGCCAGGACGCGGAGTGCATGTGTTGCGAATTCGCTGTTCTGCCTCATTATTTTCTCCCGCTCCTCGTTGTCCAGCTTCTTCACCTTGCCGCCATATAGCACTTTTGTGCATCGCTTCAGGAGTACCTCAGGCGCACCCTTTGAGAAAACGTAGTTCTTTCCGCCATGGCTGCAAAGCACGCTCATCATCTTTCTCTTGGAAGTGAAAGGTATTTCCCCTATCCTCTTGTAGGTCTCCCGTGCATTTTCGTACTCGAATCTCTTGCTTATTGCAAATTCCGCTATGGATACCTCTGTCTGGTCGCCCGTCATCACCTTCTCGCCCTTGTCGTTGAACATGGCCTTGGAATCGTTACATAACGATCCGCAAAGCATGAGCTTGTCCATCTTCCTGACATCGTCGGGGTTCATCTCCATCCTGTCGTATACAGCGTCATTGAAGAATACCCTGGTAACGGACATCTTGTTCTTGGTAAGCGTTCCCGTCTTGTCAGTGCATATAACGTTTACGGACCCAACAGATTCGACTACAGGAAGCTTTCTCACAAGGGCGTTGCTTCCTGCCATGGACTTTGCACCGAGCGCAAGTGCCAGGGTCACCACAGCAGGAAGTCCCTCGGGTATTGCGGCGACTGCAAGGGAGATCGAAGTCAAAAAGGCGCTGTAAAGGCCGTACTTGAAATAGCCTACCACGAGCATGAGAAGGGCTATCGAAGCGATCATCCAGAATATCTTCTTGCTGAACTTGTCCAGTTCCTTCTGAAATGGTGTCTTCGTGTCAGATATCTTCTCCATCTTCTCGGCAAGGGTACCCACCATTGTCTTCATCCCGGTCGCAAAGACCAGTATCTTCCCCCTTCCAGTGATGAGGCTCGTGTTCATGAATGCGATGTTTCCGCTGCCTTTGCGTATGGATTTTGATTCACCCGTGAGTATCGATTCATCGAGGACCATGTCAAAAGACTGTATTATTTTCCCGTCTGCGGGTATGATATCACCAGCACCAACTACAACCACGTCACCGGGAACTATGTCGCTTGTTGATATTTCAATTTCCTTGCCGTTCCTGATAACGACAGCCGTTGGTGTGGACATCTTCTTGAGCGCCTCGATTGCCATTTCTGCTCTCCAGTCCTGGAAGAATCCCGAGACACCAACTGCAACTACTATGATCATTATCAGGACAGAATCCACGATCTCAGGTTCTGAACCGGGAAGAAAGCCCGCCCCAAAGGATAACATGGCAGCGGCTATGAGTATTATTATGAGTGGTGAAGTGAACTGCGAAAGAAATATCTTCACCGGCGACACTTTGTGGGTCTTCCTTATCTCGTTCTTACCGTGCTTTAGAAGCCGCTTGTATGCATCATCGTCCGAAATGCCGTCCTTTCCTGACGAAAGCTTCTTGTAGGCAGCCGGAATCTTTCTTTTTTCCCACTCTTCGTGCATGAATATTATTGAGAAACTTCTATTAAATTAGAAAATCATATCTTCTTCAGCTTCAGGATGGCAGAAGCTATGTCGCCCTCGGCTTCCAGCGCGCTTCTTGCCTCGTCTTCGCCAACGCCCGCTTTTTCCATGACCATTTTCACGTCGTCGCTTATGAATTTTTCCTTGCTCTTCTCTTCAACGTCGCCGACTACCTGGAATGATTGCTGGCCCATTGCATTCATGAGTGTAACGTTTGGGTTGCTTACGATTATGTCCTTTTCAGGAGTCTTTATGACTACCTCTTCGGCTTCTATCTGAGTTGCCTGCATGCCCATTTTCTTCATGGCCTTTTCAAGCTGCCGCTGATTTATCTTCATACCATTCATTTGTCCTTGCAGTTTAAATTTATTGGCAGAAACAGGTTTCGTATAACATCTATTCTGCATTATATGCGACAGAGGACATCTATGTATTTATTTGTTCCATCCAATTTCTTATCCAGTGGGTTTCAATGGAATTTCAGGTACTAGACGTCGACTACAAGATGGTCAATGACAAGCCCGTACTGAGGCTGTTTGGAAAGGACGCCGAAGGCAAGAGCGTATGCGGTTTCTATGAAGGTTTTCTTCCATACTTCTACGCTGTGGGAGAAGACATCGAAGGAAAGCTTGAAGGCAACCCGTTCGTTGTAAAGATAGAAAAAACAAAAAGAACGCTTCCCGTAGGCTACCAGGAGCCAATAGAAGTGTACAAGATAACCCTAAGAGATCCCGGAAAGACCGTGGAAACCAGGGAAGCGCTAAAATCCATGGGTGTCGACACGTACGAAGCTGACGTGCTCTTCAAGTACAGGTGGATGAACGATTCCAATGTCGGGGGGATGAAATGGGTCAGCGCAAAAGATGGAAGCAACATCTCAACTGACAGCGTATCTGCCCAGAAGATGATACAGATAAAGAAATTCGATGTCATCGAAAAGTACGAGGATGCCCCCCTGAGGTATCTTGCATTCGACATAGAAACGGTTGGTGCCACAGAAGGTATGATGCCTGATCCTGAAAGTGATCCGGTTGCCATGATTTCACTTGTCTTTGAACCGGAATACAGGGGCATGAAATCCATGTTACTGTCAACAAGGCCGGGCGACGGAATAGATTCGTTTTCAAGCGAGAAGGAAATGCTTGAAAAGTTCGTGGAGGTAATAAAGGAACACGACTCGGATGTATTGTCCGGGTTTAACATAGTGGGATACGATCTCCCATACATCCTGAAGAGGATGGAGAAAACGAAGGTGCGCCCGGCTTTTGGAAGATGCAAGGATAAACGTGTAAGGGACGATCTATTCGCAGGAAGGCACAGGATCAGCATAACCGGTAGATTGATCGCGGACTCTTTCAGCATGATAAAAAAAGGGTGGAACCTGAAAAGGTACGGCCTGGACTTCGTGGCAAAGGAGCTCATCGGTGAGGAGAAAAAGGACGTTAAGAAGTCCGAGATCGGAAAGTTCTGGAACGGCAGCCAGGAGCAGTACAAGACGCTCGCAGATTACTGTCTTCAGGACAGCAGGCTTGCAATGAAGCTTCTTCTGAAGCTGAATCTGCTTGATAAGTATGTGGCTCTTGCAAAGATATCAGGATCGCTTGTAAACGACATTCTGGAAGGGGGCGAAACACAGAGGATAGAAAACTACTTCCTGAGGGAATTCAACAAGGAAGGATACGTAATTCCAAGCAAGGGCAGCAATGGCAATGTGTCCGAAAATGGAAACGATGATGAAAGCAAGGATCTCAAGGGAGGTTTTGTGATAGAGCCGAAGAAAGGTCTGCATGAAATGGTACTGGTGATGGACTTCAAGTCAATGTATCCGTCACTCATAAGAACGTTCAATATTTGCCCGACGACGCTTGTTCTTGGTGACGGGAACGTTGACTCGGTTACCACTCCAAACGGTTCACGATTCGTGAAAAAAGAGGTAAGGCATGGCATAATACCGAGGATACTCGAAAACCTCATGAAAGAGAGGACGAAAGTCAAAAAGCAGATGAAAAGCGGGGATGAGAAGCTGAAAAAGGCGCTTGACATGAAACAGCTCGCAATCAAGGTAATGGCTAATGCGTTTTATGGATATTTCGGCTATCACCGGGCAAAGATACACAGCATAGACATAGCAAGTTCTGTCACTGCTCTCGGAAGGCAGACCATTCACGACACGGTAAACGCTATGGAAAAGGAATTCGGCTACGAGGTGGTCTATGGTGATACAGATTCTGTCATGATAAAGATACCTTCGGACAAGCTCGAGGATGCAGAAAAGATAGGAAAGGAAGTTTCAAGGAAGATGACCGAAAAGCTCCCAGGCGTCATGGAACTTGAATTCGAGAAGATTTTCAAGCGGTTCCTCCCCCTGACGAAAAAAAGGTACATGGGATGGTCGATGGAACGTGGAAAGGAAGGTGAATGGAAAGAAGGCATGGTGATGAAAGGCATAGAAACGGTCAGGCGTGACTGGTGTGAACTCACAGGGGATACCATGAAGGACATAATAGAGATAATTCTGAAGAAGAACAACGTAAAAGAGGCAGTGACCCATTTCAAGGAAGTCGTAAAAGATCTGCTTGAAGGAAAGATTGGAATCGATAAGCTCACGATAACAAAGACCATAACAAAGAAGCCCGAGGCATATGCCGGGGTACAGCCACATGTCGAGGTAATAAAGAAAATGAAACAGCGGGGAGAAATGGAAATTCCCGGTACTGGTGACAGGATAGGCTATGTCATAGTCAAGGGTATGGACCTGCTCTCAAAAAGGGCCGAGGACCCGGGTTATGTCCAGGAAAAGGGTCTGCAGCTTGATTCAAGGTATTACATAGATAACCAGCTCCTTCCTCCGCTGGAACGTATATTCAATGCAATCGGGGTTACCAAGGAGGAGCTTCTCGGCCTTGGAAAGCAGATAGGCCTTGCAGAAGCAATAAACAATCACCACCGGAAACAAAACGAGGCCAAAATGACCGTCAACTTGAACGAAGTTAACGGTATTCTTTGCAGTAAATGTAATAAGTCGTATAAGATGGCACCACTTATCGGGAAGTGCGATTGCGGGGGTTCTGTCCTTTTTTCATCAGAAAAGGGGCCCGCAGAAACCGTAATAACGCACTGATTATTTCACGTGGCCGGTTCGTGTCGGTTTTACACGAGCCGTGTGAATGTTCATACTTCCTGCACGCTTCCGCGTGAATTTCCACATGAAATAAGGGGGTCCACTGGTGATTGATTGGTATATATTCACCATTTATTCACATAATGCCCCATGATACCGTTTTTTGACATATAAGAGAAGTTTCCAGTGGAAATGAAGGGGTAACATCGTCATGTTACTTTCGTAAAAGTAAACGTTAACATGCAGAAAACGCTTACAAGCCAAGCATAATGAGCGTGAACGATGACGTACCGGAAAAATATAACATCGTCGGTAGCATGAGAAATCCCATGAGATACATCCTTTTGACACCCATGTAGGCGCATGATATGCCTATCAGTGAACATATAGACATTATCACAATACCAACGATGCCGGAAAATGCAAAAACGAGTATAGCCATGATAATAATAACTGACATATTGACTCTCTGGTAATTGAGCCCGGCAAACACGTGCATGATTCTTCTCCCAATCCAAAGAGTAGAAATGGCTGCCACAAAGCACGAAAATATGGCAACTGATGCTATGAAATATAGCTCTACCGCGCCGACGGTCCCCAGGATGTCCGATATGAAAACAGAGGCACCGGACCGTGCCTTTGAAATCGTGTGAAGTGCAATGAACGTGAACATGACATTTGCCGTGTTTATACCACCAAGTGCTGTAAGGAAATCCCTGTCGCTTCCCTTGAGTAAAGTATTTGCAAGTACGCCCGCCTGGGCAGATCCTATGCCCGGGAGTATACCAACGAAAAGACCGGCTATCCAGCCCGTGATGCTCCCTTTCATAAAAGAGTGTTTTTTCTTCTTCAGCATCTTCTGCTCAGGAAAGGTGCTACTATGGGCCATGCCCGTCACCAGAACTGACATTCCAAAAAGGCCCGTGAGTGAAGGGAAAAGTACTTGTTGTGAAGGAAGTGACGACATTAACATGAACCCCGCACATCCTGAAATGAAGAAAAACAGTAGTGCGTGAACCTTCACATAACCACTCTCCTGAAGAAGCAAAACGATAACAGAAGCAAGCAAAAGCCAGTGAATGTAGCCGTGAACGACTCCGTAAATGAATGGTATGAACCACACGAGAAACGGGAGTGCAAGAATGGTAAGTGACATGACGACGACACCTCCCGTGACTGTCATGAACAAGGCATCGTAACCTTCACCCCTTGAAAGGAACCTGTGGCCAGGAAGAACAGAGAGGCACGTGCCAGCTTCAGGTGCACCTACGAATATGCTTGGTATGAAGTTTACTATGGTATTTGTGATTGCCATTGACACTATGAATGAAAGTGCGCAAAGTGGATGATACCCGCCAAGCATGGAAGTCGCAGATGCAATCACCATTACGCTGTTTGGGTGGAGTCCTGGCACAATTCCCGTGGCTATGCCGGAAAGTACACCAAGTGCAAAAAATAGAAGTATTTCTATGAACATCTACATTATCTCAACTTTTCTCGTTTTCATGTCAACAAGTGCGCTTTTGCCCCTGCCAAAGGAAATTACAGTAACTCCTTTGTAATTGAACGTCCACTGCTCGTTTTCGCTCACTATCCATAGAATATCTGGGACTTTCTCAAGAACGCGGGCGTTGTCAGGTACCGGACCGTTGCTCGGTCCGACGTATCTTCTTTTCAGCCAGTGAAGGGCCGTTTCTTTTTCTATCTTGCCCTTGCAGCTGTACACAACTATTACTGCGCTTTTCCCGTCACGTTCAAGAGATATCCAGGCCGGGTTTGGAAGTCTTTTCTCGTCGCCATCGACCATGAGCGTATCCGGTGATATTGAAATGTCCGATTTTTGCAGATGGTCTGAACGGTCTGACAGGGTTATCAGGCAGTCTATGGTACTGACTTCCCTTGCCATTGGAATGTCTGGATAAACTACCTCTTCTGCAAAGAAAACACTTTCCCTCAGCCATCCCCTGACAGCTACCACATCGCCCTGTTCTGGCTTTTCTGTGGTCTTGACGTGGATGTTACCCGTGGTGTCCTCAAGCACAAAGCCGTTCTGGGTGATCTCGCGTACGAGTCCCAGTATGCAGTTTTTTGTGCTGCTTCTTCCGATGTTATTGATAGAAACCGCTTCTACCTTCCTTAGGAGGACTTTTTTTAATTTTTCGTACATCTGGCAGTTTTCACGCACAGCGTCGTCTATGGTAATCTTCTTCGGTTGCAAAGTTGTGTCCAGCTTGCATAGAACCTTGCTCTCGCGTGTTGATTTTTGCACATTTCTGTCAAGCGGTGGGACGATATTGCCGTCCTTCATGCTTTCAAGTTCCTGGGGGCTGACCATTATGCCCTTACTTAGCAACTCTTTGACAAGTGTGTGTTTTTCCATGAACAAGAAATGTCTCAAAAATTAATAAATGCTTCAGGGAACTCTCTTCCTAACGTTTTTGACATTAGGGAAACTATGTTCTCGTTAAGCTGTATGTTTATCGTGCGCGTCCTGCCATATCTGCCCTTTGACACGACTGATGCGTTGATTACGCCCATCATGTCAAGTTCGGAAATGAGATCAGAAATCCTTCTCTGCGTAAGCGTCTTTAACCCGTTCTCGGCAGCCATCTTCTCATACATGGTATAAACGTCGCCAGTCTGCACGCCTCCACTACCGTCCCTGTAAAGCCTCAACATAGAAAGAAGTACAAGCTTTGAATGCTTTGGCTGTGCCCTTATGAGTTCCATTATCCTGTCCTTGTCCAGTTTTTCCTGTGCCTTGTTGACAAAAGTTTCATTGACCTGCTTGCACGAAGCCCTTTCACAAAGCTCTGCAGCGACCCTCAGTAGATCAAGGGCCTTGCGTGCATCGCCGTTTTCCTGCGCAGCAAGAGCCGAACACTTTGTTATTGCACCGTAATCGACTGTACCTTCGTTAAAGGCTGTTTTTACTCGTTCCTCCAAAATGTCCTTTATCTCGGTCGCGTTATATGGGGGAAACACCATCTCTTCCTCGGAAAGTGAGGATTTTATGCGAGGGTCCAGTGTATCTATGAACGTGGGTTTGTTGGATATCCCTACAATGGTTATCTGTATGTTTGGTACGTCCTGGTTTATCCTCGTTATATTGTAAAGTATCTCGTCTCCTATTTTCTCGAGAAGGGCGTCTATTTCATCGAGTACCAGTATGACGTTTCCTCCTGTTTTTCCTAGCCTGTCGTACAGTTTCTTGTAAAGCGTGTTGGTTGGAAGTCCGGTGAATGGAACGTCCTCACCGAAGAACGAGAGTATCTGTGCAAGCAGCCTGTACTCTGTGTCTGCGACTTTTCCCATCTTACAGTTGAGATATATTACCTTGACCTTCCTTCCATTTTCCTCCGCGCTCTCCTCAAGCGAGTCCGTAACTTTCTTTATACACAGGCTTTTCCCTGTACCGGTTTTTCCGTAGATGAAAACGTTTGACGGTTTTTCACCGCGAAGGACCGGTGCAAGCATATGGGCGATGTTTTCTATCTGGCTGCCCCTGTGGGGAATGTTGTCTGGTGTGAAATCACAAGAAAGGGAGGATTTATTACGAAAAACGCTAACACCGTTTGTGTATGTATTGAAAATGTTATTAAGTGATACCTGTGACATGAAAACACCGGTTGGGAATTATTATATCCCACGGGAGTTTAAAAAGGTTTGTTTCCACTGGAACTTTTTTTAGTTAAAGGAACTCCAGGTTTCATGTAGAGACGCCCACCCCAACGTTTCATGTGGAGACAAAGAAAACAAGAAAAACAACAACAACAAACCTTATAACATTGTTATATAATAATATAAGTGATTTTTATTTTTCAACAAAAAAATAAAATGTCCATAGGAAACCACGGTGTGGGTCTACAGTAGTTCCGAATGTCAAAAATTGGCAATTAGCTTTTGTTAATAGAGATGTTTAAACATTCTTTTTTAAGGCCGTTTATGAAGGATTAAAAATGAA